>JBFMEB010000001.1:0-113441 GCA_040753675.1 Candidatus Omnitrophota bacterium
CCAGCACTTATTTTACTGCCATGCTGGAGATTAAGATAAAAATTTTAATTTTGTGTACTACTTTTATTTTATAATCAAAACTATTTAGTAAAATAAGTGCTGGGTAAATTCAGCCAAGCAACTTAGCAGCGCTTTCGCTCGCTAAGTTGCGGCTTCATTTACCAACTTGCCTTTTTTACTCCAGGAATTTGGCCTTTCCAAGAAAGCTCTCGGAAACAAATCCTGCACAAATGAAATCTTCTTAAAAAGCCACGTCGTCTGCCGCAGATAGCACAACGATTATATTTGCGGGTGCTGAATTTCGGCTCTCTCTTCCACCGTGCAATCTGTGATTTTTTTGCCATAGCTTTGTTTTTATATCTTACGCCTCAAAAGGCATTCCAAAAAGTTTTAGCAATTCATATGCCTCTTCTTTTTTCTTAGCAGTAGTACAAATGGTTATATCCATGCCTTGCATGCGTTCAGTTTTATCATATTCAATTTCAGGAAAAATTACCTGTTCCTGGAGCCCAAGAGAATAATTGCCATCCTGGTCAAAAGAGTTTTTCTTCACCCCACGAAAATCCCTTATACGCGGTAAGGCAACATTAACTAAACGGTCTAAGAATTCATACATTCTCACACGACGTAAAGTAACCTTTAATCCTACGGGTTGACCTCTTTTAATTTTAAAATTAGAAATTGCCTTTTTGGCTCTTCTGACAATCGGTTTCTGGCCCGTTATCGTTGCCAATTCAAGTATAGTACGCTCTAAAATTTTATTATCGCTAACTGCCTCGCCCACGCCCATGTTAACAACAATCTTTTCTAGGCGCGGCACAGCCAATGGATTTTTAAATCCAAACTTTGCCTGCATCTGGGCCACTATTTGTTTTATATATAAATCTTTTAATCTTGCATGCATATAATTAAATAGTATTTGAGCATTTAACACATTGTCGTGACTTTGAATTATCTTTTAAGAGGCTAATCTTTGTTCGAACCCCTTTGTTACACTGCCTGCAAAAAAGCATGATGTTAGATATATGAACAGGATTTTCTCTCTCTATTACCCCGCCCTTCTGGTTTTCCTGAGTACGGCGGGTATGTTTCTTGACAAGATTTATCCCTTCAACCAACATTCTTGACTCGGGCCATAGCACCTTAAGGACTTTCCCGGTTTTGCCTTTGTCTTTGCCACATATCACCTTAACAATATCGCCTTTTTTTATTGTTCTCATATTTAAACAACCTCGGGTGCAAGCGAAATAATTTTCATAAAATTTTTATCACGCAGCTCTCTGGCTACAGGCCCAAAAACGCGAGTACCTCTGGGGTTAAGCTGATTATCAATTATCACAATTGCATTATTATCAAAGGATAGATAACTGCCATCATTGCGGCAAATCTTGTTTTTGGTTCTCACAATCACCGCAGTTACCATTTCGCCCTTTTTTATAGTCGAGTCCGGGGTTGCCTCTTTAATGTTAGCTTTAATAATATCACCAATCTCAGCAAACCTTTTGCCTCTGCGGCCCAATATCCCGATACAACTGGCTAACTTAGCGCCGGTATTATCTGCCACATCAAGTTTTGACTTTAATTGAATCATGTTAATTCTCTTACTTTATAATTTCAATAAGCCGAAAACGTTTTTCCTTTGAAATCGGTCGAGTTTCCATAATTCTGACTTTGTCTCCTACCTTGGCTTCGTTTTTCTCATCGTGAACCTTAAACTTTTTATGCTTGGTAATTATTCGATTATAGCGGGGGTGTACCTGAGAAATAGTAGTGCGCACTATAATTGTCTTTGCCATCTTGGCGCTTATTACTGTTCCTGTTCGAATTTTTCTTTTATTTCTCTGCTCTGGCATTATCAGATAATTCCTGTTCTTTTAATATAGTCTGAATTCTTGCTAAATCTTTTTTTAATATTTTAAATTTGTGCGGTTTTTCCACCCTGCCGATTTTACGCTGATAATTCAATTTAAAAAGTTCTTCTTTAAACTGAACTTCTTTGCTGAGCAATTCGTCTTTAGTTAAATTTCGCAATTCTTGTGGCTTCATATTATCAATGTTGACGGGTTACAAACTTTGTTCTAATAGGCAATTTATGTGCTGCCAAGACAAAAGCATTCTTTGCAAATTCCTCTGGTACGCCGCTTAACTCAAAAAGAATTTTGCCACGTTTGACCACTGCCACCCAGTGATCTAACTCACCTTTGCCTTTACCCTGCCTGGTTTCCGCTGGCTTTTTGGTAACAGATTTATCAGGAAATGCCCTAATCCATAATTTGCCGCCGCCCCTTAATTGCTTAGTTAAAATTACCCGGGCAGCTTCTAACTGGGTATTTTTTATCCAACAATTCTCCAAGGCCTTTAAACCGAACTCGCCAAAATCTATGTTTGCCCCTCGTGTAGCTAAGCCCTTACGGCAGCCTCTTTGCGATTTGCGGTATTTGACTCTTTTTGGCATTAAAGCCATATCAGACCTCGGGGTTTAAAGATTGTTTTACGCCAGGAATTATATCGCCTTTATAAGCCCAAACCTTTACGCCAATTAACCCATATGTAGTAAGTGCCTCAGAAAAGCCATAATCTATATCAGCTCTAAATGTCTGTAGGGGAACTTTACCTTCTTTGTATGTCTCTCGACGTGCTATCTCTGCGCCAGCTAATCTACCAGAAACAGTTACCTTTATACCTTTAAGCCCGCTATTCATAGCCTGTTCCATTGCGCGCTTAATTGCCCGTTTGAAAGCTATTCTTTTTATCAACTGAAATGCAATATTCTCTGCGATTAATTGCGCCTCAATTGCAGGGTTTTTAATTTCCTCAATCTCTAAATTAAAATCTTTTTTGATAATATCTTGAAGGTCGCTACGCAGCCGTTCTATCTCAGAGCCATGGCGGCCAATGATGACTCCAGGACGAGCGCTGTTAATTCTAATAACCAGCTTATCCGCCATTCTTTGGATTATAACTCTTGCAATAGCTGCCTGATTAAGCCTCTCTTTTATGAATTTCCTGATTGCAAAATCTTCCTGGATAAATTGATAATAATTTTTCTTATTAGCAAACCAGGTTGAATGCCAATCTTTGGTAATGCCAATTCTTAAAAGTAACGGATGAACTTTTTGCCCCAACGTATCCTCCTCATATTATTTACTTTTCTAACCACCAAATCCCAAATCACAAATTCCAAATCCCAAATAAATTCCAAATTCCAATGACTAAAATTACAAACTTTAAAAATTAAGTTTAGGTCATTGTGATTTTGATATTGGATATTATTTGTTATTTGGTGCTTGTAATTTAGAATTTCAAAGAGCGAGTTCTATAACTACTTAGACTTTTATTTGATAATGTCTAACTCTACTTTAATGTGGCTGGTTTTTTTTCTAATTGGTGCTGCCCTGCCAAAAGAAACAGCCCGGAATCTCTTCCAGGCTGATGCCTCGTCTACAATAATCTTTGAAATAAAGAGATGCTCTTGGTTTGCTCCTTTAACCTTAGCATTGGCTATGGCAGAATGGACTAGTTTTATTAACGGCTCTTTTGGTCTACGGGAGACGTTTGTTAAAATAGCAAGAGCCTGGCTGACTGGTTTGCCTCGCAAGAGATTTGCTACTTCTCTTACTTTTCTCGCTGAAAGCCGTACATATTTTAAAGAAGCTTTTGATATCATTTTCTTAGACGCGGATTTTCGCAGAACTATTGTTTATTAATAAAATTAACGCGGATTGCCGCGGATAACTAATCTGTGTTAATCTGTTATATTTTAAATCTGCGTTCATCTGTGTTTTAAGTTTTTTCCGGGGCTTTCTTAGCCCTGACACCGCCGTGTTTGCGGAATATTCGCGTAGGCGCAAATTCGCCTAAGCGGTGGCCAACCATATTCTCGGTAATAAAAACCGGAATATGTTTACGGCCGTCGTGAACAGCCAAAGTAAGCCCGACAAAATCAGGGACTATTGTAGAACGCCGGCTCCAGGTTTTTATTGGCTGACGCGAACCTATTTTTTTCTGTTTCTGGACTTTGGCTAAAAGTTTTTCGTCAACAAACGGACCTTTTTTAATAGACCTTGCCATCTAATCCTCTTATTTTCGTCTTTTAACAATGAATCTATCAGAATATTTTTGCTTTTTCCTTGTTTTAAAACCTTTTGTAGGCATACCCCATGGAGAAACAGGATGTGGATTACCTTGTCCGGATTTGCCTTCCCCGCCGCCGTGCGGATGGTCAATAGGATTCATGGCTAAACCGCGTACAATAGGCCGCCTGCCTAACCAGCGCACTCTGCCTGCTTTGCCAAAAATCAAGGAACTATGCTCTTGGTTACTAACTACGCCAATTGTAGCCACACAATCAAGGGAAATTAATCTGTCTTCGCCTGAGGCCAATTTAATCTGAGCAAAGTCGCCTTCCTTTGCAGTAATAACTGCACTTGTGCCAGCACTCCTGATAATAGCACCACCAAAGCCCTTTCTTAATTCTATATTGTGAATTTGTATGCCAGGCGGAATAAGCCTTAACGGCAGGCAATTACCAACCCTTATTTCCGTGTCTGGTTTTTCGCTGGCAATTACTTTTGCGCCCACTGTTAAACCAGCAGGTGCAATAATGTATCTTTTTTCTCTATCGGTGTAATTTAGCAAAGCAATCCTGGCACTGCGATTCGGGTCATATTCAATTGCAACTACAGTAGCTGGTATTTCTTTTTTATCGCGCTTAAAATCAATAATCCTATACATGCGTTTATGCCCGCCGCCATGATGTCTAGTGGTGATGCGGCCATAAACATTCCTGCCCCCTGTTTTTTTGAGCGGAGCGCAAAGACTCTTTTCTGGTGAGTCCTTGGTTATCTCATCAAAACCAGAGGTTATGGTAAAGCGTAAAGATGCTGTTGTTGGTTTAAATTTTTTTATTCCCATTTTAGGTTACTTCGATTTTTTGGCCTTCTGCCAAAGTTACAATTGCCTTTTTCCAATCGGGAGTCATCCCATATTGATAGCGGACTCGTTTTAACTTACCTGTGCAGATTTGAACATTAATTTTTTTTATCTTAACTTTATAGATCTGCTCAATTGCCTTTTTAATCTGCAGTTTATTTGCTTTTTTATTTACCAAAAATAAATATTTACCTACTGGCTCTAAAAAAGATGTGCCCTTTTCCGTGCGAATAATAGTTTTTATAATATCAAAGTTGGTAATCATTTAATTAAAAAATATCATTTGATAAACACAGATGTTGTTTAAAACCTCTTATTTTGATAAACACAGATAAGCTACTATAAAATATCTGTGTTAATTCAATACTATCTGTGTTCATCCTAAAAAAAAGAAATAAATTTTTATTCATTTTACTCTTTTAGCTAACTGCTCTAAGGCAGTTTTTGTAACAATAAGCCGCCGCGACCTTAAAACATCAAAGGCATTTGCATTAACGGCTAATTTTACTTCCAGATGTGCCAGATTCCTTGCTGCACGCAGAATATTTTGGTCTAATTCGGAAATAATCAGTAATGCCTTCTCTTGAATTTTTAATTTATCTAAAATAGCAGCAACTAATTTTGTCTTGGGGGATTCTATTTTAATATCATCCATCACAGTCAGTTTCTCATCGTTTAATTTGTCAATTATCGAACTCTTTAAGGCTTGCCCTCTCATTTTTGCTGGTAGAGAGTAATGGCTGTTGTGTGGATGTGGCCCAAATACAATGCCGCCACCCCGCCAAATTGGATTACGGCTAGAACCTACTCGGGCTCTACCAGTCCCTTTCTGCCGCCAAGGTTTTATGCCACCGCCAGAAACCTCCCCTCGTGTTTTAGTCGAACCTAATTTAGTTCTAAGGTTATTTTCGTACATTAATACTGCGCTATGCAAAACACCTTGGTTAACTATCGCCTCGCATAATACCTTGGGTAGTTTTAAATTATCTATCTGTTTACCAGAAACATCATAGACAGGAATTTCTTTTGCAGTTGATTTTATCTCTTTTTCTTTCATATTATTTCTGTTTTTTAGATTCTTTCACTTTACCAGCTGCCTCTTTAGGTGGTGCTGCAGGAGTAACAACCTTCTTCGCGGCTGCTTCTTTTCTCTTTGATTTTTGAATAACCAGAAAATTATTATCGCTGCCAACAACAGAGCCTTTTACGATTAATAAATTCTGTTCTGGTTTAACACTGACCACCTCTACTGCCTGAATAGTTACTTTTCTATTGCCCAAATGCCCAGGCATATGATGGCCCCTAAAAACTCTACCTGGATCAGTGTTTGAGCCAACTGAACCAATACGACGATGGCTGGTTGAACCATGGGTCTTATATCCGCCTGTCCAATTCCAGCGCTTCATACCTCCGGCAAAACCTTTTCCAATGGAATTTCCAGTAATGTCAACAAACTCGCCTTCTTTGAAAATCCCAACATTAACGCTTGAGCCAACCGCAGGCGCATTTTCCGAACTAAAACAAACTTCCTTTATAATTCTTTGGGGAGAGATATTTAATTTAGCAAACATGCCTAATTGCGGTTTCTTAATCTGCTTCTGTTTTGAAGCCGGAAGAACATCTAAGCCCAATTGTATTTTATGGATTTTGCCTTTGGCATAGCTTTTTAAAACTACGCAGGGTCCGGCCTCGATAAAGGTTACAGGCAGACAGCTGCCATCTTCCTTAAAAATCTGGCTCATGCCTATTTTTTTGCCTAAGATACCGTGTATCTGCATAGTTATTTTATCTCCACGTCAACGCCTGATGGCAAATTAAGCTTTCTTAAAGCATCGATAGTCTTGGCAGTTGGCTCAATAAGCTCAATTAATCGCTTATGAGTCGCTAAAATAAATTGCTCCCTGGCTTTCTTGTCAATTACAGGAGATTTTAAAACAGTGTAAATTTCTTTTTTTGTAGGCAGAGGAATGGGGCCTGAAACCTTTGCTCCTGTTCTTTTAGCTGCCTCGACAATCTCCTGGGTAGATTGGTCCAACAGCCTATGGTCGAATGCCTTAAGTTTAATCCGAATTTTTTGCATAAACCACCAAGATTATCCTAAAATCTCACTTACCACACCAGCGCCAACTGTATGGCCGCCTTCTCTAATTGCGAAACGTGTTTCTTTCTCAATAGCTACCGGTGTAATTAATTCGACTTCTAGCTCGACGTTATCACCTGGCATAACCATTTCTACGCCTTGAGGTAATTTCACCGAACCAGTAACGTCAGTAGTGCGAAAATAAAATTGAGGCCGATAGCCAGGGAAAAATGGCGTATGCCTACCACCTTCTTCCTTAGTCAACACGTAAACCTGAGATTTAAATTTCGTGTGTGGAGTTATTGAACCTGGTTTTGCCAAAACCATACCTCTTTCCAGGTCATCTTTTTCAATACCGCGCAGGAGTAAACCAACGTTGTCGCCAGCCTGACCTTCGTCTAAAAGTTTACGAAACATCTCTACGCCGGTTACAACTGTTTTTCCAACTTCTGGCCTTAAGCCTACTATATCCACCTCGTCGTTTATCTTCACAATCCCTCTTTCGATCCTTCCGGTTCCTACAGTTCCCCGGCCAGAAATAGAAAATACGTCTTCCACTGCCATCAGGAATGGTTTATCAGTTTCTCTTTTTGGTGTTGGTATATACTCGTCAACTGCCTTCATAAGTTCCAAGACCCCTTTTACATATTCGTTATTAGGGTCTCCTGCGGCTTCCAAAGCTTTTAGGCCGCTTCCTTTGATAATAGGAATTTTATCTCCAGGAAACTTATACTTATTCAGTAAGTCTCTCACTTCTAATTCAACAAGGTCAAGTAACTCCTTATCTTCTACCATATCTACCTTGTTTAAGAAAACTACTATTGCCGGAACGTTTACCTGACGAGCAAGAAGAATATGCTCTCTGGTCTGAGGCATTGCGCCGTCAGCAGCAGAAACAACTAATATTGCACCGTCCATCTGCGCTGCTCCAGTAATCATGTTTTTAATGTAGTCAGCATGGCCTGGGCAGTCAATGTGTGCGTAATGACGGTTCTGCGTCTGATATTCGACGTGAGAGATATTTATAGTCAGGCCTCTCTCTTTTTCCTCTGGTGCATTATCAATCTGGTCGTATGTCTTTGGCTCAGCAAAACCAGCTTTACTTAAAGCAAAGGTAATAGCCGCTGTAAGTGTAGTCTTACCGTGGTCAACATGACCGATGGTTCCAATATTAACGTGTGGCTTAGTTCTTACAAATTTTTCTTTAGCCATTTAAGCACCTCCTGCTTTAGGGTGTCGCAAAAGCTCCACCCTTGATTACACAGATTAAAGAATAGATTACAGCGATTAAATCTTAGTGAAGTAATCTCTGGAATCATATTATAAATCACTGTAATCATAGGCTGGAACGCTTTTTAGTGACAGCCTACTAAGTGCGCCCCAAAGTAACATTCATTATCTTTTCCTTTATATGTGAAGGCACCTCTGCATAATAAGAGGGCTCCATAGTATAGGATGCGCGACCTTGAGTTAGCGAACGTAAACTATTAGCATAGTCAAATAATTCAGCCAAGGGAACATCAACACGCACTGTTCGTACGTTGCCGCGCTGGCCCAGAGATACAACCTTTCCTCTTCGGGAATTTAGGTCACTAATAACCTGGCCCATAAATTCAGGCGGAGTTATAACCTCAACATCCATAATCGGCTCAAGCAAAATTGCCCCTGCTTTTCTAAGCCCCTCACTAAAAGCAATTGAAGCTGCCATAACAAAGGCAATCTCTGATGAATCAACCTCGTGAAATGAACCGTCGAGAAGCTCTACATCCACATCAGTCACTGGAAAACCAGCTATAACGCCGCTTTTTGCCGCCTTAAAAATACCTTCTTTTACTGAAGGAATAAATTCCCGAGGGATAGCCCCGGATTTAATCCTATCTGTAAAGGTAATGCCGCTACCTCTATTTTCTGCTGGAGCCATTTCAATAACCACATGTCCATATTGTCCCCTGCCGCCGGACTGTTGGATAAATTTACCCACTGCGCTTACTTTTTTACTAATGGTTTCCTTATAGGCAACTTGAGGCCTGCCTACTTCTGCCTCAACATTAAATTCCCGCAATAGGCGATTTACAGCAATCTCTAAATGGAGCTGGCCCATTCCTGAAATAATAGTCTGGCCAGTCTCAGAATTATAAGTTACCCGAAAAGACGGGTCTTCATCCTCAAGTTTTCTTAAAGACAATCCTAATTTATCTTGGTCGACTTTAGTTTTAGGTTCGATTGCCATGGAAATTACTGGCTCAGGAAAATGTATTGACTCCAAAAGAATTGGAGCAGATTCATCAACCAAGGTATCGCCGGAGCGCGTCTCTTTTAATCCAACTACTGCACCGATATCTCCAGTATAAAGCTCGCTAACAATTTCCTGCTTGTTAGCATGCATCTCGACAATTTTGCTAATCCGTTCCTTGCAACGTTGAGTCGCATTATAAATATATGAGCCGGATTTTAATACACCTGAATAGACCCGAACGTAATTCAATCTTCCTACATAAGGATCAGTGGCTATTTTAAAGCAAAGAGAACACATTGGTGCCCGGTCATTAGCTGAGCGCTCTTCATACTGGCCACTTTTTGGCTCGATGCCCTTGATTGCGGGCAAATCAAGAGGCGAAGGTAAGTAATCACAAACAGCCTCTAAAAGAGGCTGAATTCCCTTATTCCTAAAAGAAGAGCCGCATAATATTGGGACAAACTTGTTCTTCACCACCGCCGCCCTAATCGCCTGTTTTATCTTCTCGTTAGGCACTGGCTCGCTATGAACAAACTTCTCCATAATAAAATCATCAACTTCTGCTAATTTTTCAATTAAATGATTATGATATAATTTAAATGTGGCTTCCAAGTCTTGGGGTATTGGTTGCTTCTCGAAATTCGTTCCTAATTCATCTAAATACACAATCAGTTCGCCTGAGGCAAGATCTATCATGCCTCGAAAATTTTCTTCCTGGCCAAATGGTAACTGAATTAGCGCAGCATGCTTAGTAAGCCGATGCTCAATTTGCCTGACCACTTCAAAAAAATCAGAGCCAATTCTATCCAATTTATTTACATAAGCAATTCTGGGGACGCTATATCTATCTGCCTGTCTCCAGACTGTTTCGCTTTGAGGTTCAACCCCGCCTACGCCACAGAAAATAACCACTGCGCCATCAAGAACTTTCAAAGAACGCTCCACCTCAACTGTAAAATCTACATGTCCAGGAGTATCAATGATATTTATTTTCTTGTCTTTCCAGGTAATAGTAGTTGCTGCTGCTGTAATAGTAATGCCTCGCTCCTGTTCCTGTGGCATCCAATCCATGGTAGCAGTACCATCGTTTACTTCGCCAATTTTATATATTTTGCCGGAATAGAAAAGCATACGTTCGGTAGTTGTAGTCTTACCAGCATCAATATGAGCGATTATACCAATATTTCTTATATTTTCTAATGTGACTTTTCTTGACATGTCAGCAAATTTAAGGCAATCTCCTGTTAAAAAATTCAGATTACCATCTAAAGTGGGCAAAGGCCTTGTTTGCCTCAGCCATTTTGTGTGTATCATCTCTCTTTTTTATGGTTGAGCCTTCATTCTTATAAGCAGATAATAATTCTTCAGCCAGACGCAATTTCATCGGCTTGCCTTTCTTGCTTCTGGCAAAATCCCGTATCCAACGCAAGGCCAAAGAGGTGCCGCGAGCCTGGTTTACTTCAACTGGAACCTGGTAAGTTGCCCCACCCACGCGGCGAGGCTTAACCTCCAGCCGAGGCCGAGCATTTTCAAGCGACTTGTTCAAAGCCTTAATAGCATCTTCGTTTGTCTTTTCTTGTAAAATTTCTAATGCTCCGTATACAATCTTCTCAGCAATGCTTTTTTTACCTTCATGCATTACCATATTGATAAATTTAGAAACAATCCGGCTCTTATATTTTGGGTCGGATACAGATTCTCTTTTAATCTTGGCTCTTCTTCTCACTCGTCGCTTCGCTCCTCATTTGTGTCACTTAGGTTTTTTGGCTCCATACTTCGAGCGCGATTTCTTCCTATTGGCAACTCCGGCTGTATCTAATACACCTCGAACAATATGATATCTCACCCCGGGTAAATCCTTAACCCTTCCTCCGCGCACTAAGACTATTGAGTGCTCCTGAAGATTGTGCCCTTCACCAGGAATATAAGAAGTAACTTCTATATTGGTGGTTAATCTGACTCTGGCAATTTTACGAAGCGCTGAATTAGGTTTTTTGGGTGTCATTGTTCTAACCTGTAAACATACGCCGCGCCTTTGCGGGCAACCCAATAATGCTGGAGATTTCGATTTCTTTCTCTTTGATATTCTACCTATCCTAATTAACTGAGATATAGTTGGCATACTAAGTTTTCTTTGTAGCAGTTTCCTCTAATTCAGCTGCTGCTTTTGCAGGTTCTTCGTTAGCCCCAACTTTTTCAAAACCAACTTCATCTAATTTAACTGCGGCAGTTCCAGCAGGAATCAAATGGCCGACGATAACGTTTTCTTTTAAACCGTAAAGAAAGTCTACCTTGCCAGAGGCTGCTGCTTCTGTCAAAACCCTTGTTGTTTCCTGAAAACTTGCTGCAGAAATAAAACTCTCGGTTGATAAGGAGGCTTTGGTAATTCCTAATAAAAGAGGCGTTGCTGATGCTGGCCTACCGCCTTTTCTCATTATCTTTTCATTTTCTTTTTTGAATACCCATTTATCTACGTATTGGCCTGAAAGAAATGCAGTATCGCCTACATTTTCAATGCGCACTTTTTTAAGCATCTGACGTATAATAAGCTCTATATGCTTATCATTTATTTTAACGCCTTGCAACCGGTATACCTCTTGAACCTCATTGACCAGATACTCCTGCAATACCTTGTCACCGCAAACCCTTAATATGTCCTGAGGCACAACTGGGCCATCAGTTAATTGCTGGCCAGCAACCACGCGGTCGCCTTTATAAACATTAGGATGCTTTCCTGCAGGAATTGAATATTCGCACTTCATGCCAGTTGGAGAGCGAACAATTATTTTTCTCTGGCCCTTTTTTGTCTCGCCGAATTCGATAAATCCGTCAATTTCGCTAATAATTGCAGGGTCTTTTGGCTTGCGTGCTTCAAACAATTCTGCAACTCGAGGCAGGCCGCCGGTGATATCTCTTGTCTTAATAATAGTCCGAGGAATCTTAGCTAACAAGTCTCCTGCTTCTACTTCCTGGCCGTCCTTAACCAGGATATGGCTTGCTGCGGGAACAGGATAAATTCCTAAGACCTCTTTCTTTTTATTTAAGATTACTATCTGAGGGTGATATTCGGCTTTATGTTCAACAACTATAAATTCAACTGCGCCGGTTACTACATTAAGTTCTTTCCTGATTGTTACATCTTCTTCAATGTCTTCATATTTTACTGTACCGGCAACTTCAGTTAATATTGGCGAGGTATACGGGTCCCAACGAATAAAGGTAACCCCCTTATCTATTTCCTCGCCATCTTTAAAAGCAATGAATGCGCCCTGGGCTACGGTATAGCGCTCTAATTCTCTGCCCTGAGTATCACTAACACTTATAAAACCATTTCGATTTAAAACAACGAATTCTTTTTTCTTGCTAACAGCGCGCAAATTATGATACTTAAGTATACCTTTATTGCGACTTTTTGTTGCGGATTGCTCAACTACTCGCGAGGCAGTACCACCGATGTGGAAAGTACGCATGGTAAGCTGCGTTCCCGGCTCTCCGATAGACTGAGCAGCAATAACTCCTACGGCAACACCAGGCTCGACCAGACGGCCAGTAGCCAAGTCTGCACCATAACATTTGATGCATACTCCACGCTCTGATTCGCAAGTCAAGACGCTTCTTATTCTAATCTTTTCCAACCCTAGTTTTTCAATCGTCTCAGCTTTCTCAGCAGTAATCTCTTCTCCTGCAGCTACCACAACCTCATCTGTGATAATATCTACTACGTTATCTAAAGCCACCCTGCCCACAATCCTCTCTTTTAAACTGACTACCACTTCATTGCCTTCAATAATTGCGGATACAGTAATCCCGTTTAATGTCCCGCAATCTGGCTCAGCAATAATTACTTCCTGGCAGACATCAACCAAACGGCGTGTAAGATATCCGGCATCTGCTGTCTTTAATGCTGTATCTGCTAAACCCTTGCGCGCGCCGTGAGTAGAAATAAAGTATTCTAAAACCGTTAAGCCCTCTCGGAAATTTGCTGTGATAGGGCTTTCCATGATTTCTCCTGACGGCTTTGCCATAAGACCGCGCATGCCGGCGAGCTGTCGAATTTGCAATTTTGAACCCCTTGCCCCAGAATCAGCCATCATAAATATTGGATTAAATTGGTCAAAGCCTTCAAAAAGCATATCAGCAATATCGTCTGTAGTATGAGTCCAGATGTCCACAATCTTATTGTAACGTTCGCCCTTGGTAATAATACCTTTGCGATACTGCTCCTCAACTTTTTTGGTTTCTTCTTTTGCCTTCTCAATCCGATCTGCCTTACCCTTAGGCACAGTAAGGTCATCTACACTTATTGAAAGACCAGCTTTAGTGGCATACTCAAAACCGAGATCTTTAAGTGTATCAAGCAATTTTATGGTTTCGGTATGTCCAAAGCGCTTATAGCAGTCTGCGACGATTTGACCAATCTTACCCTTATCTAATGTGGTATTAACAAAACCAAAACCCTTTGGCAATGCCTGATTAAAAATAATACGGCCCACAGTTGTCTCCACTATAGCTGATTTTTTAGCAAAGATTTGCAGATTATTAAAGTCATTGAATTGTTCAAGTATTTTTGTTTCAGAGAAATCAAGCCTCACTTTAATACGACTATGAAGCTCTACGCAATTATCATCAAAAGCAATAATCGCCTCATCAGGATTTGAGAATATTTTTCCTTCACCTTTGGAATTTGGTTTTATTTTGCTTAAAAAATGGCACCCGATGATAATGTCCTGGGTAGGTGTAGCTATTGGCCTGCCATCAGCCGGCGAGAATATGTTATTAACTGAAAGCATAATTATCTTTGCTTCCAGTTGTGATTCAGTTGAAAGCGGCACGTGAACCGCCATTTGGTCTCCGTCAAAGTCAGCGTTAAAAGCAGTACAGACCAAAGGATGAATTCTGATTGCTTTGCCTTCAGTCAAAAGCGGCTGAAACGCCTGGATGCTAAGTCGATGCAGGGTTGGCGCGCGGTTTAACAATATTGGATGATCTTTGATTACTTCATCTAAAATATCCCAGACCTCGATTTTAGCCCGCTCAACCATTTTTTTCGCGCCTTTAATAGTATGGACAAAGTCCTTATCACGCAATTTTCTGATAATAAACGGTTCAAACAGTTCTAGGGCCATATATTTAGGTATACCACATTCATTAAGTTTTAATTCCGGACCAACAACAATAACTGAACGGCCAGAATAATCTACGCGCTTACCTAAAAGATTCTGGCGGAACCTGCCCTGTTTACCTTTAAGCATATCAGATAAAGATTTCAAAGGCCGATTATTAGAGCCCAATACCGGCCTGCCGTGCCTACCATTATCTAAGAGCGCATCCACTGCTTCCTGAAGCATGCGTTTTTCATTGCGGACAATGATATCCGGCGCATTAAGCTCAAGTAATTTCTTTAGACGGTTATTTCGATTTATGACCCTTCTATATAAATCGTTTAAATCTGATGTTGCAAACCTTCCGCCGTCAAGAGGAACTAATGGCCTTAAGTCAGGTGGGATAACCGGCAAAACAGTTAAAACCATCCATTCCGGCTTATTGCCAGATTTGTGAAAATCATCAATAATCTTTAGTATCTTTACTATGCGCCTTGAGCCTGTCCCGTCTTTGGAATCCTCTGCCTGCTTACGTAACTTTCGAGAAAAGGCCTCTAAATCAAGTTCTTTTAATAAGGCAAGAATAGCCTCTGCTCCAATTTTCGCCTCAAAGCCATTATTATATTTCTCTAAATACTCCTGGTATTTCTCTTCAGAGAGTAATTCTTTTTTCTTTAAAGGAGTCTCCTTAGGATCAGTAACAATATATTCTTCATAATAAATAATTTTCTCCAAATCCCTTAAAGATAAATCTAACATAGCAGAAAGTCTAGAAGGAACCGCCTTAAAAAACCAAATGTGCGTAACAGGAGTTGCCAGTTCAATATGGCCCATTCTCGTACGCCTGACGCTGGAATGATCCAGGGTAACACCGCAACGATCGCAGGTTATGCCTTTGAATTTAATGCCTTTGTATTTACCACAATTACACTCCCAATCACGCACTGGCCCAAATATCTTCTCGCAGAATAAGCCGTCCTTCTCTGGTTTTAATGTCCTGTAATTTATGGTCTCGGCCTTCTTAACTTCGCCCAATGACCAAGAGCGTATTGCACTGGGAGAGGCAATTTTTATAGATATAGAATCAAACTGAAAACTTTCCTGCATTAATTAGCCTCCTTGGAAACCTTAGATTTCTCAACCGTAACATCCAAGCCTAAACCTTGCAATTCTTTAACTAAAACATTAAATGATTCCGGTACCCCAGGCTTAAATCGCTGTTCGCCTTTAACAATAGCCTCATAAATCCTGGTCCTGCCGGCAACATCGTCGCTTTTTACAGTTAACATTTCTTGCAATGTATATGCTGCCCCGTAAGCTTCCAAAGCCCAGACTTCCATTTCTCCGAACCGTTGTCCGCCAAATTGGGCTTTTCCACCTAAAGGCTGCTGGGTAACTAAAGAATAAGGGCCAATTGATCTAGCATGAATTTTTTCCTCAACCAAATGGATAAGTTTTAATATGTACATAAAACCAACTGTTACCTTTTGATGAAAAGGTTCGCCAGTAAAGCCATCATACAGAGTAATCTTACCATCTCCAGGTAAGTTGGCCTTACGCAACATTTCTTTAATCTCTATCTCGCTTGCTCCATCGAAAATTGCCGAAGAGACTTGTATGCCTAAAATTTTTGCTGCCCATCCTAAATGTGTTTCTAAGATTTGTCCCACGTTCATACGGCTAGGCACACCTAATGGGTTTAAAACAACGTCCAAAGGCGTTCCATCTTCAGTAAAAGGCATATCTTCTTGAGGCAAGATCTTTGCTACTACACCTTTGTTCCCGTGCCTTCCCGCGATTTTATCGCCTTCAGCGAGCCTTCGCTTCATAGCAATATAAACCACCACGCGTTTAAGCACACCAGCTGGTAATTCATCTCCGCGCTTTACATTATCAATCTCTTGTTCTTCTTCGGCAATAAGTGACTTAATCTGCTCTTCAAAAATTTCTTCAATCTGGTGCGCCTCGTCATGCTGACTTAAGTCCATCTTTGCTAATTTCTTTTTATCCACGCCTAAGACCTGACATAATTTTTTATCCCTCTCTTCTTCAATATAGGAAATCTCTTGGCGGTAATATTCTTTTATCTGGTTAATTTTTTCGCGTTCCTTTTTTTTACCTTCTTTTGATTTGCGGCCGCGTTCCTTGCGGGCAAAAACCTGGACATCAACAATTACTCCGTTAATGCCTGGCGGCACAGTTAAAGAGGTATCTCTTACATCCCCGGCTTTCTCGCCGAAAATTACGCGCAATAATCTTTCTTCCGGAGAAAGCTCGGATTCTGTTTTGGGGGTTACCTTGCCAACTAAAATATCATCCGGCTTAACCTCAGCTCCAATCCTTACTATGCCATTTTCATCCAAATTCCTGCGCGATTCTTCGCTGACATTAGGTATGTCAGAAGTTATTTCCTCGTCTCCCAAGCGAGTTTCCCGCGCTTCAACATCAAAACGTTCAATATGTATTGAAGTAAAGGCATCTGCCTTGACAACATTTTCGCTTATTAGAATAGCATCCTCAAAATTATATCCGCGCCATGGCATAAAAGCTACAAACAGGTTTTTACCCAATGCGAGTTCTCCTCCTGAAGTAGCCATACTGTCTGCTATTACTTCACCGGCTTCAACATGTTGGCCTAATTTTACAATCGGCCTTTGGCGCAAACAGGTATTAGCATTGGAGCGCACAAACTTTTTTAACTGATAAGTTTGACGGCCAATGGTTATGTGCTCAGAGTCAACGCTTCCCACCCGTCCGCTAGTCTTAGCAGCTACTACAGAACCCGAATCAACAGCAACCCGGCCTTCCATTTCCGTGCCTACCAAAGGAGGTTCAGTAACCATAAGCGGAACGCCTTGGCGCTGCATGTTTGAACCCATCAAAGCACGGTTAGCATCATCGTGCTCGAGAAAAGGAATTAACGAAGCAGCCACAGAGAAAAGCTGTTTAGGAGAAACATCCATATATTCGATTTTTTTCGGCTCTATTTTCGGAAAATCTCCTTTATGCCTGCAAGAAACAGCTTTTTCCGTAAACCTGTTCTCGTCATCAAGCTCGGCATTTGCCTGGGCAATGATTTTATCTTCTTCGATATCTGCAGTTAAATATTCTATTTTTCTTGTGGCTTTGCCTTCTTCAACCTTGCGATATGGAGTTTCAATCAAACCAATCTGATTTATCCTGGCACAGGTAGTAAGCGATGAGATTAAACCGATATTAGGGCCCTCTGGTGTTTCAATCGGACAAACTCTTCCGTAATGAGACGAGTGAATATCTCTTACTTCGAATCCTGCCCGCTCGCGCGATAAGCCTCCAGGGCCTAAAGCACTTAACCTTCTCTTATGGGTAAGCTCAGCCAAAGGATTAACCTGGTCCATGAATTGAGAAAGTTGGCTGCGGCCAAAGAAGTCCCGAATCTGGCTCGAAAGAAGTTTGGAATTAATCAGATGATGTATTGAGAGGTTCTCAATATCGCCTAATATTGCGATGCGCTCGCGTACCAGACGCTCCAAGCGCGCCAGGCCAATACGAACCTGATTCTGGACAAGCTCGCCTACTGTTTTTACACGCCGGTTGCCAAGATGGTCTATATCATCGATATTGCCCTTGCCCATTTTTAAATTAATCAAATATTTAATTACCTCAACCACAGTATCTTTATCTAATACCCGTTTCGATAACGAGACATTTAAGCCTAATTTTCTATTAAGCATAAACCTGCCTGCCCGCTCTAAATCATAGCGCTTATTGTCTAAAAATAGCCGTCTAAATAGAGCTTCTGCTGCCTCAGGAGTCACTGGTTCTGTCGGACGCATCTTGCGGTAAAAATCCAAAATTGCTTCGGAACAGGTCTTGGAATAATCTTTTTTTAATGTATTAGTTATTAAATCAGGAAGGGGATTGCCAAAGGCCTTTTTGATTTCTTCTTCTGTCTCAAGGCCTAAAATCTTTAAGATTTGGGTTGCAGGGAAATTGCGTTTTCTGTCTACGTAGGCAATAATAACATCGGAAAGGTCAGCTTTAAATTCAAGCCAAGCGCCCCGATACGGTATTATTCTGCCATAATAAAGGTTTTTTCCAGTAGGATGCTCTTCGCTTTCAAAAGAAACACCAGGAGAACGCTGCAATTGGCTTACAATTATTCTCTCATCGCCGTTTATAATAAAAGTGGCATTTTCCGTCATTAAGGGGATATCGCCAAAATAAACTTCCTGTTCTTTTGTCTCTTTGGGAGAGACCAGCCTAAGCTTAACCTTCAAAACACCAGAATAAGTCACTGAGCGGCGTTTACATTCTTCGATTGAATATTTTGGCTTATTAATTGAATAGGAAATAAATTCTAACTTATATTTAGCGTCATAACTTTCTATTGGAAATACTTCCTCGAACACTTCCTGCAAACCAATAACTTCCCGACGCTTTGGATTAATGTCCATTTGCAAAAAACTATTATAGGAATCTAATTGCACTTGCAATAAGTGAGGAATAGGATAGAATTCCTTTAACTTGGCAAAACTTTTTCTCTTTTCCATGTTTAATGAGACCCAAACTTACGGAATGTTAATGAACGTAAGTTTGCTGGTAGAATTAAACCCAGCACTTATTTTCCTGCCAGGCTTTAAGTTGAAATAAGATAAATTTCCTTCGAATAAAATCATAATTTTTAGCACCCAGCTTCTTAGTAAAATAAGTGCTGGGTAAGTTCAGACAAATAACTTAGCTTTCCGCCAAAAATATTGGCGGATCCGCCAATGCTTTGTGGCGGACGCCTCTGATGCTTGCTCGCTAAGTTATGTCTTCATTTAAGCTCTACCTTAGCCCCTGCTGCTTCTAATTTCTTCTTAATTTCGTTCGCTTCAGCCTTAGGCACATTCTCTTTAACAGGTTTAGGCGCAGAATCAACCAAATCCTTGGCTTCTTTAAGGCCTAAATTAGTTATGGCGCGCACCTCTTTTATAACCTGGATCTTATTTGCGCCTGCTTCGGCCAACACTACATTAAAAGTAGCCTTTTCTTCTTCTTCCTGGCCAGCTGCTCCTGCTGCTGGGCCAGCTGCTCCTGCTGCCATTACAGGCATTGCTGCAACGCCAAACTTGTCTTCTAACGCCTTGACCAGCTCTGAAAGCTCAAGAACGCTTAAGCCCTCGATAGTTTTAATAACCTCTTCAATCTTTGCCATATTAGCCTCCTTAAATGAGCACTTAACTTATGCCTGCCTGACGGTAGGCAGGGAGTCCATGGGACGACATAAGTTAATCTTCTTAAGAATTACTTCTTTGATTGTGCGAATTTTCTTTTTTATCTTTTGCGCTAATTAAACAAAGTAAAAGCTTTCGAGAAAGCCCCTCTAAAACGCTGCGGAATTTAATTAATGGCGACTTTATGGACAGGATAGTCTTGGCGATTAATTCTTGCCGGCTGGGTAATTTTGCGATTTGTTTTAAATCAGTTTCAGAGAGTTCTTTTTCATCAAAAAAACCGCCTAAAAGTTTAAAATCTTCGTGTTCCTGAATAAAATCTGCCAAGACCTTGGTTGTGGCTACTATGTCTTTTCCGACAAAGATTAACGCACCCATCCTAGAACCAGCATCAAAAAATTTCTTTTTATTAATGTCAGTAAAAAAACGGGAAAACAGAGATAATTTAGTTATCAATATTTTTGAATCAACATCTCCCAGACTATGGCGCAACTGAGTCAAGTCCGGAGAGTTTACCTTATTAAAATTTACAGCAATTAAACTGTTTCGGGTTTTATAATTATCCAGGAGTTTTTTGACGATGGCCTGCCGATACACAACTCCCAGTTTTGTCTTATCTAGAGATTTTTGCGCCATATTATCTTTAAGCCTTTAACTTCACGCCCGGGCCCATGGTCGTGGAAATATACATGGACTTTATAAATGACCCCTTTATAGAACTTGATTTTGTCTGATTTAAGGCTTCAAAAAACACATTAAAATTATCCTGAATTGCTTCTTGAGAAAAAGAGGCTTTACCAATGCTAATATGAATCTGACCTTGTTTGTTAGCGCGAAACTCCACTTTCCCTGCTTTTAATTCCTTCACTACCTTTGCCACATTATTTGTAACTGTATCTGTTTTTGGGCTGGGCATAAGTCCACGCGGACCTAAAATCTTACCTAATCGGCTGACATCTTTCATCATATCAGGTGTTGCTACAACGCAATCAAAATCCATAAAACCCTTAGAAACTTTATCGATAAGGTCGTTTGCGCCCACAAAATCAGCCCCTGCCTGCTTTGCTTCTGCCTCTGCTTCACCTTTAGCAAATACAAGCACGCGCTTTTTCTTTCCAGTACCATGAGGCAAAACTACTGTGCCTCTTACCATCTGATCAGTTTTTTTGGGGTCAACATTTAACGTAATTGATAAATCAACGCTTTCGTCAAACTTTGCCAGAGGAAGCTGCTTAATCGTAGAAAATGCTTCAGATATAGAATAGAGCTTTCCTTTTTCTACTAATTTAGCTGCTTCTTTTATCCTTTTACTTGGCTCTTTCATTTTATTCTATTGCAATGCCCATGCTGCGGGCAGTCCCTTCGATGGTTTTTACTGCTGTTTGAAGGTCTTTGGTATTTAAATCTTTCATCTTCTGTTTAGCAATCTCAATAACTGCTTCTTTGGAAACCGTTGCTATTTTCTCTTTTCCGGCAGTTCCTGATGCCTTAGCCAAATTACATGCCCGTTTGAGTAAAACCGAAGAAGGTGGGGTCTTTATAATAAAATCAAATGTCCTGTCTTCATACTGATTAATTATGACAGGCAAGATAAGACCTTCTCTATCCTTCGTCATATCATTGAACGCCTTGCAAAATTGCATGATATTAATACCGTGCTGGCCTAAAGCCGGGCCAACTGGCGGAGCAGGATTTGCAGCACCGCCTGGAACATGCAGTCTTACCTGAGCAATTATTTTCTTTTTTATTTTCTTTTTAAGAGCCATAAATTAAAAAATTTTATATTTTCTCTACCTGCCAATATTCAAGTTCAACAGGCGTTGCCCTGCCAAATATCGACACGCTTGCCTTTAGTTTTCCCTTATCCGGCTGGACCTCTTCGATGGTGCCATTAAAATTCACAAACGGACCGTCAATTATTCTTATTGATTCTCCAGTTTCAAACACAACCTTAAGGGTTGGCTTAACCTCTGAATCTCTGGAACGCGCCAATATAGACTCGACCTCGTTATCCTTAAGAGCAGAAGGCTTTCTACCCATACCAATAAAACTGGTAATCCCAGCTGTATTCTTGACCAAAAACCACGTCTTATCGCTTAACTCCATATGAACCAAGAGATAACCAGGAAAAAATTTTCTCTGGGAAACACGCTTTTTACCAGACCTAATTTCTGAAATCTGTTCTGTAGGAATTAGGATTTTATCGATATCCTCGCTTAATCCGGCAGTTTTTATCATCTGCTCTAAATTTTTCTTAACCTTTTCCTCAGAACCAGTCTGGGTATGGACTATGTACCACTTTTTCATTTTAAAAACATAGGGCTTCACAAAAGTTCAGCCCTTGATTACACAGATTAAAAATTAGATTACAGCGATTAAATCTTAGTAACGTAATCTCTGAAATCATATTATAAATCACTGTAATCATAGGCTGGAACGCTTTATGTGACAGCCTCATTTTAAAAACAGACTTAAAATTTTCGATAGACCTAAATCAATTAATCCGATGTAGATGGCCAGAAATACCGTCAGGACCAAGATTACAATTGTTGAACCCATCACTTCTTTTCTTGTTGGCCAAGAAACCTTAGAAAGCTCAATCTTAACTTCTAATATAAATTGCCTTATCTTGGCAAAATTCTTTACTACAAAAAAAAGCAGAACACCGCCGCTGATACCAAAGAAAATCTTTCCAAAATTAGACAATAAAAAATCTATCATTTTTTAAAGGTTTACGGGGGCGGCAGGACTCGAACCTACAGTTCGGGTTTTGGAGACCCGCCGTTTAGCCAGTTAACGGACGCCCCCTAATTGGGGCTGTCGCTCTATTTCAGTTCCTTATGCACAGTGGCTTTTCGACAAAATCTACAGAATTTTTTTATCTCTAATTTTTCAGGATTTAGTTTTTTATTTTTGGTTGTTGTGTAGTTTCTCCGTCGACAATCTGAACATTCTAGAGTAATAATTTCTCTCATTTTAAAGTCAAGTTTCCTTCTTTCTAGCCCCCGACCGGAATTGAACCGGTGACCCCGTCCTTACCAAGGACGTGCTCTACCTACTGAGCTACAGGGGCGCACTACGTAAATGTTTAATTTTACAGAAGGTTACGTTTTTTGTCAAGGGAAAAATTAAATTTTAGGCAGGGCTTATTTCAATATGCAAAGAATGAGCAAATTTAATAAGAAAGGTGACTCCCCTGCTGCCTGCCAGAAAGCTACCTTTAATCAAATAGGTATACTTGCGCCAAGGCAGAAAGGAATCCTGTTTATTCCGAATATAAATTTGCGATGGCATGACTATAGCGCTGTCGAGCCGATTAAGTTTTTTTATTATATAGACGT
The DNA here is from genome assembly GCA_040753675.1 of Candidatus Omnitrophota bacterium. Classification (GTDB taxonomy): domain Bacteria; phylum Omnitrophota; class Gorgyraeia; order JAHJTE01; family JAHJTE01; genus JBFMEB01. Next base: position 22,890 of record JBFMEB010000001.1, read on the forward strand.
ATTTTCTTTCTGTTTTAGCAATAAAATTATCCTTTTTGTTGATAATTGAGGTGCAAAAAATTCGCCTCTTTCTATCGCAGGAATATGCATTCTTAAATACTATTTCTTTCAACATGGCAAGTCTTCCTTTAATCTTAAAATGGGCAGCCTTTTTAAAAATTTTTAAAAAGTAGGCAAAAAAATATCTGCATTTTAAGTATAGCATATCAAAAATTTAAAATCAACCTGCCAACCAAGGAAATTTTGCCTTATGTTCTTTATGCTGTAACAGCCTGATAATGTTGGGGTTATGTCTCAATATTGCAAAGCTATCGTTCAGCTTGGGCATGGTATGCAATCAATAATAAGCTATATCTCTAAATCGCGATAGGCTTCTCGTTGAATCTTCTCTGCTTCTTTACTGTTTCCTATCCTTTCATAAATTCGAGCTTTTAAACCCAATAAATAACTCGGGTAATTAGCATTCTTACCTTTTTCTAATATAGCATCTATATAATTAAGCGCTTTTGAATGCTGACCTGTATCTTTAAGTAATATTGCTTTGTAAAATTCTGTTTTCTGCACTAACCCAAAATTATTTGATTTATTAATTATCTCGTCGTAGAGTTTCAAAGACTTTTTAAAATATCCCAATAAGTGAAATCCACGTGCTTTTACGAACTTAAATTCAAAAGGGTCTTTAATCTCCTGCTGAATTTGTCGAAAATATCTATTTTGGATGATATTTATTATTGGCCTTAAGACCGCTACAGGAATAACTTTTAAAAAATCAACATCTATACCTTCTATAGTCATTTTGTATGTCGGTGTATTATAATACATTTTTAGAAAGTTTGGATCAGACCATCTCTCGGAAAACTGTGATACTAATTTAATTCTTTTATTTCCAGTAAGAATATTTAAATCATTTCTAATATCGCTCTGTCCAGCTAACCTGCCATCTTTAGTCCTAAATTCAAGGTTAAATAAAGGGTCAACAATTACCCAATTTTTATCAGGAGTTGCCACTTCTGCGACAGTATGTGGTGAAACCCCGGAATCATCTCTAAGATATAAAAGTCGTGATGTTATGCCTATGCTCCGTGCCAATCTCATAAATACAGTGGATTGCCCATCACAGCGATTTTCACCGTAAATTAAATCCCCTATTGCGCTTGAATCTAAAGTTTTGTGATTTTTATCAAAGGGATGAATATCTTCGTGCACAAAATTCATTAATACATCGATTTTTGTTGAGAAGTCACTAGTGTTACGAACAAGGTTTCTGGTAATAAAATAACACATAATCTTATCATATCTCTTCTCAGTTATTTTTCTTAAAAATAAACCGTATAAGGCGAGAGAACACAAAACCAGTGCTACAATTATCAAAATGATGTTTTTTCTTTTCATAATTTATTAAAATCTTTCTCCGCGAACCCAAGGAAATTTTGCCTTATGTTCTTTATGCTGTAATAACCTGATAATATTAGACTTATGTCTCACAATGGCAAAAATGGAAGCAATAATACTAAAGAGGAGTAGAGAATTTGAGTTAATAAAACTAAAAATTAATATTGGTAGAATAAAGGCGCAAATTATGGAAGCCAGGGACACATAACCAAAGCCTAGAAAAAGCATTAGCCAGATAAGGAAACTAATTAGAACCACCCACCAAAGATTAGAAAAATATATAGTAAGGCCGAACAAAACACCCAAACTTGTAGCTATCCCCTTGCCTCCTTTAAACTTTAAAAATACTGTCCAATTGTGCCCGGCAATTGCTGTTAATCCTAAGATTAGACTTAGAGCACCCTGTGAGATATTCAAAGGTTTAACAAAACTTGTAAGGTAAGTTGTTACAAAAAAACCTTTGAAAATATCAAAGATTAAAACTGATATACCCATCGGCTTACCTAATACCCTGAAGGCATTGGTCGCGCCAACATTGCCAGAACCGAGTTTTCGAATATCAATTCTTTTAAAAATCTTGCCTAAAAGAAAAGCTGTAGGAATTGCTCCTATTAGATAACTTACTATCAGACTTCCAATTATCTTAGTCATTGAAGGTAAGTAGACTCAAACCCCTACGTATATAATCAATTGCAGATATTAATGTGAATAAAACAGCGAAATACCAGAAAATATTTGAATGCTTAAATTCTAAAAGTAAAGCTATCACAGTCGCCATCTGGAAAAAAGTTGTCATTTTTCCCCAACTGGAAGGAATAATCTTAACATCCTGGCGAATAATAAAAATTAAAAAAGTACCCAAAAGGATTATTGCATCTCGGCTAATAACCACCAACACCACCCAAATAGGCAACTGTACGGCAAAAGCTGAGCGACGGACAAATAAGAATATATAAGCGCTCATCAAGAGTAATTTATCTGCCAGAGGATCTAAAATAGGTCCGATTGCTGTCTTTTCTTTATTTAGCCGGGCTACTATTCCGTCGACAGCGTCGGAAACTACTGCCAAAAAGAAAATCAATAAAGCAACGTGCCTTAAATAATTATTTTGCTGATTATAATAAATTAGGCAGGCGATGAAGAATGGAATTAATATTACTCGGAATGCCGATATCTTATTGGCATATCTCATTATCTAATAATCCTTATCCGGTTTAACGGCCAATAAATAAGAACTGCCTTTCCAATCAAAAATTTTTTATTTACAAAACCCCAATATCGGCTGTCGCGCGAAGCTGAACTATTATCACCCAGACAATAATAAGAATCAGCGGGAACTTTAATCTTTTGGCCAGCGGCACCATATGGCCCCTCGTTAAAATAAACGCCTTTTCTAATCTGACTATTTTGCGATATCTGGCCATTAATATAGATGTCGCCGTTTTTAATCTCTAGGAGGTCATTTGGTAAGCCGATGAGGCGCTTGATATAATCTTTTTTCTGGGTATCTTTTAAAAATTTTATCAAGCGTAAATATAGTGGTCCATCGTCATCGTCAAGATAATGTTTAAAATTAGCAAACGTTCTGTTATTGGCGCTTTCCGGATAAATAAAGACAATAACATCTCCTTGCTTCGGCTCTATAAACATCGGCAATTTAACATTAATAATGGGGATTTGCGGGCCATAAAATAATTTGTTTACCAGAATCCTGTCTCCTGGCTTTAGAGTCGGAATCATAGAGCCGCTGGGAATTTTAAATGCCTGAATAAAAAATGTGCGTATAAACATCGCCAGGACAAAGGCGATAACTATTGCCTCGACCCATTCTCTTAATACTGACTTTTGCTTGGATTTCTTTCTATTATTTTTCATGGTTTAGCGGATTTTTATAGCAGCCAAAAACGCCTCTTGAGGAATTTGAATTTTGCCGAATTGTTTTAAGCGTTTTTTGCCTTCTTTTTGTTTTTCCCAAAGTTTTCTTTTGCGAGTAATGTCACCACCATAACACTTGGCAGTAACATTTTTTCCCAACGCGCCTTTTTTCTCAGATGCAATTACGCGCGAACCTATTGCTGCCTGAATCCTCAATTCGTAAAGTTGTTTTGGGATTAATTCTTTTAGCTTACTAACTAATTGTCTGGCCACATAGTCGGCCTTATCCTTATGAACCAACTGGCTAAAGCTATCAAAACGCTGGTCGTTAATTATTATATCTAATTTTTCAATCTTTGTTAAACGATAATCTATAAATTCATAATCGAGAGAACCATACCCCTTGGTTACTGATTTTAACTGGTCGTAAAAATCAACAATTGCCTCAGAAAGCGGTATATGGAAAATAAACTCTAACCTATCTTCTCCTAAATATTCGCTTGTTATATATATACCCCTTCTCTGCTTTACCAACTCACAGATATTATCCATATAAGTCGCAGGCGCAACGATTAAAACCTTGATAAAAGGCTCTTCAGCTGATTTTAAATCGTGCGAAGCTGGCAGTTTTGCAGGATTATCCACTAAAATTTGCGTATTGTCTTTTTTAATTGCCTTATAAACGACATTCGGGCTGGTTAAAATAAGGTCTAATTTATATTCGCGCTCTAAGCGCTCTTGAATTATTTCCATATGTAAAAGCCCTAAGAATCCACAACGAAAACCAAAGCCGCAAGTCGTTGAGCTTTCCGGCTCATAAATAAAAGAGGCATCATTTAAGTGTAATTTCTCAACTGCCTCGCGCAATAAAGGGTAATCGCCTGAATTGACAGGATAAATACCGCAGAAAACAAGCGGTTTTACTTTCCTGTAACCCGGTAAGGGGTTTTCTGCCGGCTTATCTAATCTTGTTATAGTGTCTCCTATGCTAACGTCCTTTGCCTGCCTAATATTGGCGTAAATAAAGCCAACCTCGCCGGCTGACAGAGAATCTACATCTATTAGCCTGAGCGACTGAATACCAATACCTTCTACCTCAAAAACTTTCTTCTCGTGCATAAATATGATTTTTTCCTTACGCCTTAGCGCCCCATTTATAACTTTTAAATAAACAACAACTCCTTTGAATACGTCAAAAAAAGAATCAAACACTAATGCCTGTAAAGGAAAACCAACCTCGCCTGCCGGTGGAGGAACAATTTTTACAATCCTCTCTAAAATTTCTTCTATACCAATGCCTTCTTTAGCTGAGGCTAAAATAATTTCATCTTCTTTAAAATGCAAAATATCTACCATTTGCCTACGGACTAATTCTAAATTTACTGTAGTAAGGTCTATTTTATTGATTACAGGTATAATCTTTACATTTCGTTCTTTCGCTAAATGAAAATTAGCCAAAGTTTGAGCTTCAATGCCCTGCGCCACGTCAACTAAAAGGATAGCACCTTCACAGGCGTATATAGATTTAGAAACCTCATAAGTAAAATCAACGTGGCCAGGAGTATCTATTAAATTAAGGATATAAGTTCTGCCATCTTTCGCCTTATAGTCTAAACGGACTGCAGAAGATTTTATGGTAATACCACGTTCGCGCTCTAATTCCATATCATCTAAGATTTGAGCAGCGTGCTGTCGAGAACTGACTACGCCTGTAAGCTCTAATATCCTGTCTGCCAGAGTAGATTTGCCGTGGTCAATATGGGCAATAATTGAAAAATTGCGTATTAAAGATTTATCCATTCAATCTCTTTTGTATCTCAGTTAAAAGTTTCCTAACAACTTCGCTAATCGTCAAATTGGTCGTATCCACATAAATAGCATCTTTGGCTTTCTTTAACGGGCCAAAACGCCTGGTCAAATCATTCTTATCACGTTCTTTAATTGAAAGTTCCACTTCTTTTAATGGAGAGTTTGCAATATTTTTTTCTTTTAATTCATCACACCTACGCCTGGCACGCTCTGAAAGAGACGCATCAAGATAAAACTTTATAAATGCATCGGGAAATACAACTGTCCCTATATCCCTTCCTTCCATAACGCAATTCTGCCTTTGTCCAATCTTGCGCTGTTTTTTTACCATAATCTCTCTTATCTCTCGTATAGGTGCAATAGATGAAACCAAAGAATTAACCTGGGGTCTTCTAATACTTCTATTGACTATTTTTTCATTTAAGTATACGTTTAGATTCCCTGAAATATTTTTAAGGTCAATTTTTGATTTAGAGGCAATTTTTATTAATTTAGCAGTATCGGAAAAATTTACCTTTTTTTTTATGGCCGCCAATGTCGCCGCTCGATACATTGCCCCAGTGTCAAGATATAAAAAGCCTAATCTTTTTGCCAGAAGCTTTGCAACTGTGCTTTTTCCTGCTCCGGCAGGACCATCAATAGCAATAACTCTAGTTTTAAGATTAGTTTTTTTAGGCGGGCTTTTTTTAGAGGTTATCACGTTTGTTTTTAGCTTTTAGAAGGAATTTTTCGAGTGCCCTTGACTCCTTCTTAGCTATTAAATTTTCTATTAAATTTAGAGAGGCCTTAAATTGTTTTAAGGCTCGTAAAATCTCATCCTTGTTACTTAGAGCTATATCACGCCACATTATGCTATCAGAAGAAGCTAACCTGCTAGATTCGCGTAAACCTGGTCCAGAAAAACGCAAATAACTATTGTTTATACAATTTATAAGCGCAAATGAAATAATATGCGAAAGATGGCTTACCTCAGCAACGATTTTATCATGAACTGCCGGCTCTAATATAACAACTTTTGCTCCTAATTTTGTCCAAAAATTCTTAATTTTAGTTATTGCTGAGTTTTTATTTTTTGAAGTAAGAAAACAAATTGAATCTTCAAACAAATCTGGCTTTGCAAATATAAGCCCGCTCTTTTCTGAACCAGCCATAGGATGGCAACCTAAAAAAGAAATCTTTTTCTTAGAGGTTAATTTGCCTAAAATTTGAACAATTTCCTTTTTAGTGCTTCCTACATCTATTAAGATAGAACCCGGTTTCATAACGCCAACGATTTTTTTAGCAATACTTTTTATTGTCTCAACCGGCGTTGCTAATATCACCAAATCTGCATCTTTAACTGCCTGGTTAAGGCTAAAACTTACAACATCCACCATATGCATTTTTTTAGCCAGTTTAGCGGACTTTTTCTTTCTAAAGAATCCAACCACTTTAGAAGCTATCCTTTTTTTCTTAATAGCCAACCCCAGAGACCCGCCGATTAAGCCTACGCCGATTATGGTTATTTTGTTAAATAGTTTCATTTTATACAAGATAATTGCTGTGCCTTACACAGATGATCACAGATGAAAAGATACAGATGAACACAGATAAAGCCTATCATTTCTCAAGACTAAATTGCTCTTTTACTTTAGTAAGTTTAAAATAGAAAATTAAATTCATGGAAATTAGCAAATATAAAATCATAAAAATCGATATTGCGTTCCCTATAGGCATTAAATACCATAAGCCTATAGCTAAAAAAATTGTCATAATAGGAGCAAGGATTAAAAATATTACTAGGGTCGGGAACAAAAACTTAATAACCCAGCGTCTAGAATTGCTAATTCCTATGCCAATAGTAAAATGGCTTAAGGCCCATATTAAATAATAGAAAGCATGTAAAATAAATGGCAAACTCATTGAGCTATCACGAAACTTTAACCAAAGCCCAACTGGAAAAAAAACTAAAGATATAGCTGCTAATCCTATTGATATAAATAAAATAGACGTCAGTTTTCTTTTAAATGGTAGCGGTTTAAAAAATAGGCAGGCGAACAATATGGCAAATATAGATATAAGTACATTGGGAATAGAAAAAGTTAATAGTTTTATTAGCTGTTTAAAATCCATTTGCAAATACCTAGAAATGGGAATTTTTATAAGCCAACTTAAAGGCGACAATATTGCCAAAAGCGCAATAACTATATTGCTGAATGCTAATCTTTTCTCCCAACTGCTACTATCCCTCTCCATCTCTTACCTCATCGTTAGTCTAATAATTAACCACCAATGCCTTAATCTGTGTAATCTAATTGTGACGCCCTATTTATCTTAACGAAAACGGGACATTTACTGCTTGCAGCTTTTTTAATTTTCTATTGGCTTTTCTGTCCAAAGTATACTTTAGGTTAAAATTGACAAATTCTAAATAATCATCCATAGACAGCCACTTAGCTTGAGGAGTCGGTCCTTTAATAATCGGGAGATTTAATTTCTCTTTATCCATTTCTATGCACTCGATAATATCTTGTTGTAAATTTCTTCGCTGCCGTATTTAAGACACAGTTGATGAAAACTTTCAGTTTGAACATCTAAGTGATTAATTCTGATTAGATTAATAATGTCTGGCAAATCTGTGCTTTCGCGAAGCTTAGGGTTATATTTGATTGAATGCAGTTTCAGTGCAATCAAATTGTTTAATGACGGTACAATAAATTTTTGACCAGCAATGTTTGTCTCTTTTGCATCATTAATAATCTTATCAATGGTCTCTTTATCCACAAACATAAAATCAATATCCATTAGAGAAGATTCTGTATTTTTAAGTCGTGCAAATACCTCTTGACTGTACTCTTGTTTATAACCTTCTTTTTCTAACAAAGGTAGAATCTTTTCGAAATCATCTTTGGTAATTAAAAAATCAACATCCGCAGTCTGACGGCTGACTTTATAGAAGTTAACAGCAAATCCACCAATTAAGATACAAGATATCCCTGTTTTTTTAGATATATCCGAGATAAGGTGAAACGCTGTTGGATAATCCATGCTATACTAAGTGAGTAGTGTGTTTTATATTATAGGGCTTTAAGCTCATAGCTCACAACCCACAGCCCACAACAAAAATCCCTGTACTATCTCTACACTTCCCTATCCACTGCCTTTGCCACTGCCTTCATCTTAATCATAAGTTCTTTGAATTTTTCAGGAAGCAAAGACTGCGCGCCATCAGAAAGAGCTTCTTCTGGTTTAGAATGCACTTCTACCAAGACTCCGTCTGCGCCGGCAGCAATGCCCGCTAAAGCCAGAGCCGGCACTAACCCCCATTTTCCTGACGCATGCGATGGGTCAACGATAATAGGTAAATAAGAAAGACTCTTGATTGCAGGAATAGATGAGACATCAAGTGTGTTTCTGGTAAAATCCTCAAATGTCCGGATACCACGCTCACAAAGAATTACATTAAAATTACCGCCCGCAAGTATGTATTCAGCTGACATCAAAAGCTCTTTAATAGTAGATGACAGGCCTCTTTTTAGAATAACCGGCTTTCTGGTTGCGCCAACTTCTTTTAAGAGGTTGAAGTTCTGCATATTTCTTGCGCCAATCTGTAAGACATCAGCAAAAGCAACAACTGCCTCTACATCGCGCGTGTCCATTACCTCTGTAACCGTAACTAAATCAAGTTCATCGCCTACTGATTTTAAGATTTTAAGGCCCTCGTCTCCCAATCCTTGAAAACTGTAAGGTGAAGTACGGGGTTTAAAAGCGCCGCCTCTTAATACTCTTACTCCCGCTTCTTTAACTTCCTTGGCAATAGAGTGTAGCATCTCGCGGCTTTCAATTGCGCAAGGACCAGCAATAGGTACAATTTTCTTTGAACCGATTTTAACACCTTTACCCAAGTCTATTACTGATGGTTGCGGTTGAAATTCTTTGGAAACCAACTTGTAAGGTGCAAGAACCGGAAGGACCTTTTCAACTCCAGGAAATACCTCTAAAGGCGTAACTCTTAAAATATCTTCTGGCCCAATCACGCCGATAATAGTGCGCTGTGTTCCTTTAGAAACCATTGGTGTTAAACCGACTTTTTTAATGCGCTCTTCGATGTACTTAATCTGTTCTTGCGTTGCATCTGGTTTTAAGACAATAATCATACAATCTCCTCTAACGCTTTAATAAATCTTACATTTTCATTGTGAGTTCCTATAGTAACTCGAACAAAATTATTTAGGCCATAACTTGTCATTGGCCGGACAATAACTCCTTTTTTAAGTAATTGCTTAAAAACATTATCGCAACTTTCTCCAACATCAATCAAAATAAAATTGGCAACTGAAGGAATGAATTTAATTCTAAGGCGCTCTAAATTATTGTATAAATATTTTTTTTCCTTCCAGATAAGCTCTCGTGTCTTTTTTAGAAAAGAGACATCATCAACAGCGGCAATAGCAGCTGCGGCAGCCAAAGAATTTACATTAAAGGGCTGCCTCACTTTGTTCATAATATTAATGAGTTCGTCTTTAGCAACTCCAAATCCGATGCGTAACCCAGCCAAACCAAATGTCTTAGAAAATGTACGCAACACTATAATGTTATATTTTTTAAATAAATTTAGGGTCTTCGGAAAATCGTTTACATCGATAAATTCATTATAGGCCTCATCAAAAACCACGATTATATTTTTGGGTATTTTTTTTAGGAAACTCTCAACTTCTCTATTATTAACATATGTCCCAGTTGGATTGTTAGGGTTGGCTATAAATATAAGCCTGGTCTTTTTAGTTATTGACGAAGGTATTTTTTCTAAATCATATTTATAATCCTTTAGCTCTACTTCCTTAAATTCTCTGCCATTAACCTTGGCAATGATTTCGTACTCTAAGAACGTTTTCTTGGCACTCAATACTTCATCTCCCAGAGAACTAAAACTTTTGATAATGCAATCGATTAATTCATCACTGCCATTACCAAAAACAATATTATTAATATTAATCTTTAATTTAGAAGATAGTTTCTGTCTTAAAGAAAAATAACCTGAATCAGGATAGCGGTTAACCTTATCTAATTCCCTTCTAATAGCTGCTAGGGCTTTTGGCGAACTGCCCAAAGGATTTTCGTTTGAAGCAAGTTTAACAATATTCCTTGCGCCAATGCCTGATTTGCGGTCTAATTCTTCAATAGATTTTCCGGCAATATACGGCTTAAATTTTTTTATATTCGGGTTATAAAAAACCATATTCGAGCACTTAGTAGCAGGGGTATGAACCGAGAATCTTTAAAAACTTACATTTTTTGCTTAAGTCTTCTAACGCCTTTTTTACATTTGAATTCAGGCAATGACCCTGCAGGTCTAAAAAGAAATAATAATCCCAAGCCTTCTTTTTAGAAGGCCTTGATTCTATCTTTGTAAGGTTAATCTTGTATTTCTTAAACGGAACTAACATATCGCATAATGCGCCTACCCTGTCCTGGATTGAAAATACCAAAGATGTCTTATCGCTTCCCGTAGGCCCCACATCGTGCTTAGCAATAACCAAAAACCTGGTTATATTATGAGGGCTATCTTCAATGCTCTTTTGTATTACTTTGAGATTATATATTTTTGCTGCTAAAGCCGAAGCAATACAAGCAGAGTTTTTCTCTTTGCTAACAATCTGCGCAGCCCGGGACGTGCTGGAGACTTCAATTAGCTCTACATTTGGTAAATTTTTTTGTAACCAAATCCGGCACTGGCCGAATACCTGTGGATTAGAATAGACTCGTCTGATTTTTAAACCTGGATTTCGGCTTAAAAGATTATGAGAGACCTCCAATATTATTTGAGAGCATATCTTAAGGTCAGTCTCGGTTAACATATCCAAAGTGTGAGAAACCGCACCTTCTATAGAATTCTCAATTGGCACTACTCCATAATCCGCCTCATCTTTATCTACCAAAGCAAACACGTCGCTAATAGATTCTGCAGCAACAAAGTCGATCTGAGAGCCAAATTTCTTGATTGCTGCCAGATGAGTAAAGCTTGCTTCAGGTCCTAAATAAGCAATCTTAACTGACTTTTCCAACGCCAGCATACTAGACATAATCTCTCTATAAATTGCCTCAATGGCTTCCTGAGACAATGGCCCCTTATTCAAGTTAGATAACCTACTTAAAATCTGTTTTTCCCGGTCAGCGGAATAAACACCTGCACCCTTGTCTAATTTAACTTTGCCGATATCTAAACTTATGTGCGCCCGTTTACTTAAAAGAAGCAAAATATTTTTATCAATCGCGTCTATTGCCTTTCTTAATTTCTTAATATTTGCACTCATTTCTGACTCCTAAGTTGGTGGTTGAGAAGACTGAGTTTTTTCAGCATCAGCTGCTAAAATTTTTTGACTTTCTACTGTAATTGTATTCTCCTTTAGCGCATCTTTAACATTTTGGGCCGCAGGCGTATTTAAGGCAGCAAACTCCTCTATTGGCGGCAAATCAGATAAAGATTTCAAACCAAAGTATTCCAGAAACTCATAGGTAGTTGAATAAAGAAACGGCCTGCCAATTACATTTTTTCTGCCAGCGATTCTAATTAAATCTTTATCTAAAAGTGTTTTTATAACTCCATCAACATTAACTCCGCGTAATGATTCAAGGTCTAACTTAGTTACAGGCTGTTTATAAGCAATAATCGCCAAGGTCTCTAAACTCGGACCAGAAAGCCTGTCTACATGTTTAATCTTATAAAGATTTTTAATAAACGATGCAAATTTTTGATTTGTACAAAATTTAAATCCGCCGGCAACTTCTAATATCTGCAGGCCGCTTTGCCGCTCGGCGTATTCTCGTTGTAATTGCTCGATTATGGCACGAATTTCGTCAGTATCAATATTGCCCAAAACCTCTTTAATCTGCAAAATAGTCAGTGGCTTCTCGCTTGAAAATATCAATGCCTCAATAATATTTTTTACGTCATCCATTTTGTCTTCTCTGTTTATAAACTTCATTCAAAATCTCTTCGACTGAATTTAGTCCTGGCGAACGCTCTAACGCCTTTTTTAACATCTCTTTTGCCTCTTGCCTGTTATACTGTAACTGCTCTAAAACCTGCAACGCCTCTATCTCTAAGTCAGGCCCTATTGTCTCTTCCTTGGCTATCTCGTCTTGTAAAAGCCCAAACCTGGCAATTTTATCCTGCAGTTTCGCCACAATATTTTTCGCCTTTTGAATCCCAATTCCAGGCAGGGTAGTCAAAAATTTTATATCGCCCCGATAAATTGCCTGAGCAACTACGGAAATCGGCTTATTCAGCGCCTTTATCGCTGCCCGAGGCCCAACTCCAGAAACAGAAATAAACTGTTCAAAGAAATCTTTTTCCAATTCGTTCAAGAAACCAATTAAAACTGGCGTGCTGCGCGACGGCTCAATCTGATGATAATGGTAAGTAATAAGTTCTATGGTTTTATCCTGAGGAAGCGACTTTTCAATCCTGGCTAAAATAGTTGCCGGCACCAAAACCTCGTAACTGATTCCACCAACATCAATTACTAAACAATTTGAATTTAATTGGCAAACTTTACCGCAGATTCTGACAATCATAAGGACATCCTGATTGTATGGCCGTGCGTTATTGCTACAGCCAGGGCATCTGTAACATCAAAATATTTTGGACATTCTTTAATCTTCAATAACTGCTGAACCATCCGCTGAATCTGGTCCTTGGAAGCCCTGCCTCTTCCCACCAATGCCTTTTTTATGTGTGTTGATGGATATTCAAAAAGAGGTATATTTAATTGAGCGCAGGCCAAACAAATTAAACCCCGCGCCTGGCCCAGAGCATAAGAAGTTGTGGGGTGGCGATAATGAGAATAAATTTTTTCAAGAGCCACTGCCTGCGGCTCGACTCTTTTCATTAAATTCACAATATTTTTATAGATATGCTCTAATCTCTTTTCTATATTATCTTGACTTTTAGTTTTAACAATTCCTGCTTCTAGTAAAGCCGCAGCGCCTTTATTCCAATCCACTAATCCATAGCCGCAAATTTGTAAACCAGGGTCAACGCCCAAAATTTTCATTTATTATTATTCAGTTGTACTTGTCGCTAACTCTAACACATTATCAGGTATATCAAAGTTTGCGAATACCTCCTGCACATCATCGTGTTCTTCTAATGCCTCTACTAATCCTAAGACAGCTTTAGCCGTAGCAATGTCTGTAATCTTAACTGTAGAACTCGGCAGCATGGTAATCGAAGCTGTTTCGAAATATATTTTTTTATCCTCCAAGGCTTTTTTTACAACATCAAGGTCTTGCGGCTGGGTAGTTATTTCGTACTTTTCTCCCTCGCTTTTTAAATCTTCTGCACCCGCCTCAAGGATAATATTTAGAAGCTTATCTTCTTCGATTGCCTTTTTATCAACTAATATATATCCTTTCTTCGAGAAAAGCCAGTTAACCGCACCAGCTCCGGCTAAATTGCCTCCTTTTTTGGAAAGGATGTTTCTTACCTCGGCTGAGGTACGATTCTTATTATCCGTCAAAGTCTGAATTATAATCGCAACTCCTGCAGGCCCATATGCCTCGTAAGCAACTGATTCATAAGTTACGCCAGGTAACTCCCCTGTGCCTCTTTTAATGGCTTTGGTAATATTATCTTGAGGCATATTCTGTTCTTTGGCCTTGCTGACTACTGCGCGTAACCTGGCATTAGAATCAAGATTACCACCGCCCTCTCTGGCAGCACAGGTAATTTCACGAATTAACTTTGTATACAGTGAGCCTTTTTTTGCATCTGTTGCTGCTTTTTTGTGTTTTATACTTGCCCATTTTGAATGACCTGACATTTTCTAACCCCCTTATTAGACAAAAGTAACGAGTGAGGCAGGCAAATAAGCCGAGTTTTGTTATCCCGAATATATCGGGACGATGGCAATTTCTCTAAACTGCCAGATTACTCTGACAGTTCAAGCAGCCTACCCATCCACCCATAGTTTAAGCTAACTGGAATGGGACATTCCAAGCGGTGGACCTATGCGACCTTGCTCCGCGTAGAGATTGCCGCGTTTCACGTCATCGCGAAAATTTTGCGTTTTCGCGGTTACTCGTCTCTGTGGCTCTGAATCCTATTTGAGAATAAATCCCAAATGGTGGGTATTACCCACTACGCTTCCCTCTGGAGCTCGGACTTTCCTCCCCGACATATCGCCGGAGTAGCCATCTTTGCCTGCTCTTTTATTGCCTTAACTGCTAGTTTATCAGCTCCTTTATTCAAAGAGCGCTCTATTTGATTAATCTTGATATGTTCAAAGTAACTCATCAAACCGAGTGATTTTAAGTGCAATTCTCTAAGCGCTGAATTTTTAACTTTAAATCTTTTCTTAAGTTGGTTTGCCAATAGTTGGCTGTCAGTATTAACAATCACATTACGCGCTTTAATTTTCAATAGCTCTTCCAACGCTAATATAAATGCGCTATATTCTGCAATATTATTAGTACTTTCACCTATAAACTTTGATATATTGCTAATAATTTTTTTTTCTTTGCTGATAATAATACCAATGCCGGCTGGGCCAGGATTTCCGCTACAAGCGCCATCTATATAAACTTCAAAACTGGCCCCGGTCTTAGGCGAAACTTTTTCGAAAAGATCCTCCAAGTTATCCCCCTAAATCCTCTTCCAAGTATAATATGCGTGAACACATCTGACAAATTATAATTCTATCGTGCATTTTTATCTCGTTAATTGCCTGTGGCGTTACATTCATAAAGCAACCCTGGCAGGTATCGTTTTTAACTGGCACGATGGCAACGCCGGCGCGATTATCCAGAACCTTGTCATACTGGGATAAAATCTTTGACTCGATGTCTTGCGCCAACTGCTTACGCTTATTAACTAAAGTTTCCAAAGCCTGGTCAATTTCTTTTATCTGATTATTTATCTTTTCTCTTTCTATTGATAATTTTTGCTCTTCTAGTTTTAGGCGTTCTTGTTCGCTAGCCAGTTGGTCTTTCTTGGAATCTATCATATCAAAAACACCTATTAACTCATCTTCAATCACCGACTTATCTGCCTTAACCCCGTCAATCTCTTTAAGTTTTGCAGCATACTCTTTATTTGTCTTTAAGGTGTATAGTTGCTGCTGTGACTTTTTTATAGTTTCTTCTTTAGCTGAAAGCTCTAGTTCTTTTTCTTTACGCTTAACCAATAAGGTGTCAACCTCTTTTTTTAATTCTTCTGTCTTCTGCTTATTAGAGTTAAACCTCTCTTGAAGTTGGCTAAGTTCTCTAGGCTTATCTTCTTTGTCCTTTTTAAAATTTAATATCTGGGTATCGAGTTTTTGCAATTCAACAAGTTTCTTAAGTTGATCTTTTATTGAGATGTTTTCAGACATTTATTAACTTTCATCCTCTTAGCGTAGTAGAGTGGGCGATACAGGACTTGAACCTGTGACCTCTGCCATGTGAGGGCAGCGCTCTAACCAGCTAAGCCAATCGCCCTGCTTAAATAATAGAATTTACCCTGGGCGATAGAGGACTTGAACCTATCGTCCTCGCTATCGCTCGTCCTCCTCATAGGGGCTCTGCCCCTCTGATGGTCAGCCGACTTATCGTCGGCTTCCCGGTCACCCCGACAACGTGGTGAAAATTCTTTCCCCACACCCCTTTAGGTTCAATTAGCGAATAAGTTGGGCGATAGAGGACTTGAACCTCTGACCCGCTGATTATGAGTCAGCTGCTCTCACCAGACTGAGCTAATCGCCCTAAACTTATTATATTACTATTGTTTAAAAAAATTGGCAAGATAATTCTCTTGGTTCTGGAAGGGATATTGCTATTTTCGGTTAAATTGGGTTTTAACCTCTTTATGCGTAAGCAGAACCCAAAAAATCAGACCAGGTAACCCAATAGGAAGAATATTTTCAAATAATGAGTTTAAGGAGTTAAGATTTTTGAATGCCATTTTTGCACCGGAAAAAATTCCTGCAGAAACAAAAACATCTAAACACAGCCCATTGTATAACCAAAGCTCAAATGAAAATATGACTGCTACCTCTGCTGCATATATACCTAAAACTCTTGCCCAGTTTTTAAATTTAAAAATTCCAATTGCTGATACAAAATAAGCTAACCACAAACAATAAAAAAATAATTCTGTCGGAAAAATTGGAGTCTTACATTGAACTGTAATAGATGGAGCATGGAAAAATGGGTAACTTACTGCCATCTTAATAGCCCTGCTAATAGGCGATCCTAAAAAAAATCTCAGCCAAATAAATTCGTCTAACATTGGAATAACTAAAAACAGTATAGGATATATTATAATCCAAACTCCAAGAATTCTAATCGCAACTTTAGGCTGTTGTCTAACAAGCTTACGCATGAGAAAAATCAAACTTACCGAAATTGCTAAAGATAATGATAAAATTATACTTAAAACCAGTGGATTATCAATGATGAGAAACATAGCCACCTCCCTCAAAATGCTGTTTTTCTATCGACAAATCATACATTGCACCTACGGAAGAAAAGTTCCAAATTTTGCCTCTCCAATTAGGACCACCCATCCAGGAATGAGGACAATATATCAACCAGTTAGGACTAAAACCACCTGTATTATCTAAAAACCAGTCGACATTGGCAGTGGCTGGGCCAACATCAACTTTATGTGGCGGAGGATTCTCTAAAAGGTTAAAAGGATCTTCGCTTGCGTCCATTCCCCACCAACGATTATTTCTAGCATAATAAAGCAAAGAGGCTGACTGCAATGCTCGCATTGTGGCATCTTCCTGCACTCCTAAGGCCTTATTGGCAATGTCTACAAAAGCCGAGACCGCAGCCGAAGCAATAATAGCAAGGATAGAAAGTACAATGACGAGTTCTATGAGAGTGAAGCTTCTATTATTGAATTTTAAATTCATTTTTTAAAATTAATGTTTTTTGTTCATGGTACGATTATATTCCGCGTGGTGAGAAAAAAAATCCCATATTTTTCCTCTAGCCATGTTGAAAGAATGGGGACACCATATTTGCCATATTTCATCGCCAATACCTGAAGGATCGAAATATAAAAACCAATCTACATTACCAATACCTGGAATAGGTGGGTCTATCCCATTGGGAGGCTCAACAACAAAGCGTGGAGGATTTTCTAAGAGGCGAAAAGGCGGCTCAGTTTCATTCACTCCCCACCAGCGGCCATTTCTAGCATAATAAAGCAAACAGGCTGATTGCACTGCGCGCATTGTCGCATCTTCCTGCACGCCAAATGCTCTATTTGCAATATCTACGAAAGCCGAAACTGCGGCCGAGGCGATGATGGCGAGTATGGAAAGGACGATGACGAGTTCTATGAGGGTAAAGCCATAATTATTTTTCATTTTTTCTTTCTACGCTACCAATGTCCTGGAGAAGAAGCATCTTTTGTGTATCTTGCCCCTACTGTGTAAAACCAGTATTTGTTTCCTCTTTCTTCAGTAAAAAGATCCATATGAGGACAATAAATAACCCATATTGGAGTTGGAAGTAACGTCTGCCTCATAACTTCCCATTGTCCAATGTTTGCTGGGCGAAACATGTTCAGTGCATGAGGAGGTGGATTTTCTAAAAGAAGAAAAGGGTCTTCCTCCAAGGCGAATCCCCACCAGCTGTTATTTTTTGCATAGTATAGTAAAGCAGCAGATTGCCTGCGCGCATTGTCGCATCTTCCTGCACCCCAAAGGACTTATTGGCAAGGTCAATAAAAGATGAAACTGCTGCCGAAGCAATAATAGCAAGGATAGAAAGTACAATGACGAGTTCTATTAGAGTAAACCCGCGATTTCTCTTCAATTTTAAATTCATAGTCAGAAAAAACTAAAAAGAGAGGCTGCTTTTTTAAGCTAACCTTTCTTTTATTTTAATCTAAATCTTTCGTCAATACAATAATTAATTCTATGTTCTAAAATTCTTTCTCAGTAGAGATGCTTGTATCTAAAAAAGAACGTAACCTTCGCGCACGGGTAGGATGCCTTAGTTTGCGTAATGCCTTTGCTTCAATCTGGCGTACGCGCTCACGGGTAACCTTAAACACATTACCAACCTCTTCTAATGTGCGCGGGCTACCGTCGCCTACGCCGAAACGCAGCATAAGGATTTTTCTCTCTCGTTCAGTAAGACTGCTCAAAGCCTCTTGCATCTCTTCTTTAAGCATGGAATGCACTGTTGCATTTGCCGGAGAAACAGCTTTTTTATCCTCGATGAAATCACCAAAATGAGTATCTCCTTCATCGCCTATGGGCGTTTGTAAGGATATAGGCTCTTGGGCAAGCTTCAGAATACTTTTTACTTTATCCTGAGACATGCGCATTTGAGATGCGACTTCATCAGGATTTGGCTCACGGCCTCTCTCCTGAACAAACATCCTGGAGACTCGAATAATCTTATTAATTGTTTCTGTCATATGAACGGGGATGCGAATAGTCCTGGCTTGATCAGCAATAGAACGTGTAATCGCCTGTCTTATCCACCAAGTAGCATAGGTTGAGAATTTATATCCACGCTTATATTCAAATTTCTCTACAGCGCGCATAAGACCAATATTGCCTTCTTGGATTAAATCCAGAAAGGAAAGACCTCGATTAGTATATTTCTTAGCAATACTAACCACTAATCGTAGATTGGCCTCTACCAGTGCCTTTTTGGCGCGGCTAAACCTCCATTCCCGCTGCTTTATAACCTTTAATTCTTCTTTAATCTTTTTTGGATTGTTGCCTAAAGAACGTAAAAGTTCTCTTCTTCTTGCTAAAAGCTGACTTACTCTACCTCTTTCTTTACGAACAGAGGTTTTCTTCAAATCCTTATCAATTGTTTCTATTCGGCGCATAGTATTGCTTAGGTTTCTCGCAATATCCTCGATTATATTAGTAGAGAAATTAAATTCCATTATCAACTTCGAATTATCAGACTCTTTGCGGGTATGGCGTAGTTTATGAATAAGTCGTTTAATTCGCCGCAACATATTCGGCCGTTTAATAATCGGGTCAAACTTTATCAAATCTTCTAAATTTACGTTCTTATCCAAAATATCATTAGTAAGTTTCAACACTTCTTCACGAGCAAATTTTGTTGCCAAAACAACTTCACAAAAACGCTTCTCTGCTTCCTCTATTCTCTTTGCCAGGGCAATCTCATCTTCGCGACTAAGCAAAGAGATATGACCCATCTGTTTTAAGTACATTTTTACCGGGTCATCAAGTGGAATGAACTTATCTTCTAAAGTCGGCGCCTTTTTCTCTTCTAAGGCAACGGCCTTTAATTCTTCTGCGCTAAAATCGCTCTTTATCTCTGTCAAATCTTTCTGAGAATCTACAAGTTGTATCTCCTCTTTACCCAACATCTCCAAAACCTTATCAATCTCTTCGCTGGAAACTACATCCTCAGGCAGAAGATCATTAACTTCATCGTAAGTAAGAAAACCTTTGCGCTTCCCTAAGGCAATAAGCCTCTCTACGCCCTTTAAGATTTCGCTCTTTTTCATTTTAAATACCTCTTTTAAATGCTTAGTTCTTTTTCTTTCTTTTTTACTAAATTATTATATTCGATAATTAATTGCTTAACTGCCTCTTCGTCATTTCTAGTTTGGGCAGCAAGAATTTGTTCATGTAATAAATTTTTGCGAGATTTAATCTGTTCACATTTTATCCTCTGTAGGCATTCCTTAAACATTTTTTTTCTGTCATCAAAACATATGCCATCTATACAGTCTTTATCCTCTTCAAATGCCAATTCTGATATTAACTGCAGAGAATATGTGTCGAGAAAAAAATTCATAAGTTCTTTTGCCTCAATAGACTTACCAGTCTTATCCAATTCTAAAATGGTAGTAATAATTTGTCTAATTTGACTATCCTGGAAATTGCAATCTTCAAATTCTTCTTTAATCAAAGATAGCAAACCAGCATCTTTAAGGATTAGTTTTAAAATCATCCTCTCCACTGCCGGCTCTTTTGAACTAGAGGAAGAATTCAAGCCAATATTTAATCTATTGGCACCATCCCTCTCCCTGGCCTGGCTAGCCTCTCTCAGAAGCACTGCCTCTGATATAGAAAGCGCCTGAGCTAATTTTTTCATATATTCAGACTTTAAGATTTCATCTTTAAATTTATTAACCGTCGAAATCATTTCATGGGCAATATTAGCCCTGCCTTCAATGGTTTTAGAATCGAACTTTCTAAGGAGTATGGACATCTTATAATCAAATAAAGTGAGAGCACCTTTAATTATTTCGTTGAATTCTTTTGCTCCTTTTTCACGGATAAATGCGTCGGGGTCAAACCCTTCAGGAAGAACTACCACCTTTACATATAAATCTTCTTGGACAAATAAATCTAAACTGCGCAAAGCAGCAATTTGCCCTGCGCTATCTGCATCAAATACGACAACGATATTTTTTGTATAACGCTTAAGAAGTCTTATCTGATTTTCGGTCAAAGCCGTGCCAGAAGAAGCAACCACATTTTTTATTCCTGCCTGATAAGGAGTAATCATATCGAGATAGCCTTCCACTAAAATAACTAAATCTTTTTCTCTGATTGCCTCTTTAGCAAAATTTAACCCATAAAGATTATTGCCTTTAATAAATACCGCTGTCTCAGGAGAGTTTACGTATTTTGCAGAATCTGTACTGCCTTCAATAAGGCGCCCACCAAAAGCGATTATCCGCCCCTTAACATCAAAAATAGGAAAGATAATTCTGTTGCGAAACCTATCGTAAAAGCCGCCGGCTTCCTTAGTTATTACAAGGCCGCTTTTTTCTAATGCTTTTAGATTAATCTTATTATCGCGTAAAAAGTTTAGTAAACTATCCCATCTATCAGAAGCAAATCCTAATTTTAAATTTTTAGCAGTCTCTTTAGCGATTTTTCTTTTTGACAAGTAAATGCGCGCAGGCTGGCCTAAACTTTCAGATAATAAATTTTTTTGATAAAACTCAGCGGCTAATTCATTTATATGATAAATTTCTCTTTCTAAGCTTATCTTTGTCTCATCGAAAGTTAAAACCGGCAAAACCACCTGAGCCTTCTTAGCTAAAATCTCAACTGCTTCTCTAAATTCAAGATGTTCATAGCGCATTAAAAAATTAAAAGCATTACCGCCGGCATTACAGCCAAAACAATGATAAATTCCTTTATCGGGACTGACCATAAAAGAAGGAGTCTTTTCATAATGAAAGGGGCAGGCTGCTTTAAAATTCCTTCCTGCTTTTTTCAATGGAATATAGCCCGAAATAAGCTCAACAATATCAATGCGGTCTAAAATCTGCTCTAGAATTTGCTCTGGAAACCTTCCTGCCATGCTCACCTTTGGAATCTCTTAAATCCCGAAGCACAAATTAATTTAAATTTCTCCTGTTTTTCTAAATTATCAAAAATAATATTCATGCCCAAAGAATCGCTGGAAATGTGGCCTGCTATTACAATATTCAACCTTTCTTTTTCAGCGTTTTTAAAATGCTCTTCGGATAAATGCATGCAGACTAAAGTGCTAATGCCGCTGGTAGCTAATCTTAAGAATACATCTTTGGAGCCCTCAGTGCCTCCGGTCATATCAACCAAAATCTTTCCGGCTTTTGACTTGCTTGAACCCTGAATAATCTTTGCGGGACACTTATTAGATGCCGCATACTTATATTCGGGTATTTCATTTAAAATATCCAAAATATCCTGCAAGGTGTGCGGTTTTTTCTTATCAAAAATGTTCTTTAAGAAACTGGCTGCGCAATTATCCGCCGCAGTATGCATACAAAGGAAAGGTATATCTAAGAGCGTAGCAGTATCTACTGCGCGCATATGATTTATAGGCATAAAACGCCTTTCTACTTCTTTTAGCCGCTCCTGGGTTAAAGCCTCGCCCACTGCTATAGGCACGCCATACTGAGCCAGGATTTCCGCCTGCATTGGCATAACTTCAAACAAGGAGGCCAATGCTTTGCCAGCAGGATGATGCGAAATCGCCAAATCTACTTTTGTCTGGCTTGTCTGGTTCAATCTATCAATTAATAATAACTCTTCGCCACTAATATCTATACCGACAAAAATCGTTTTTATTTGTTTTTCTTTATCTCCATATAGAATGCGCGTGTCCGGATACGGATTAAATAAGTTATCTAAATCAAAATACTGTTTACCTTTTTTTAATTCTTCGTATTCTTTTCTCTTTTCACTTAGCGCCTTAGAAACAGCAGCCTTGCCGCGAGGATCGTTATCAATGCCGATCTTTACAATCTGCTCATAAAGCTTGCCTAATTTCATAAACTTCTCCTCTTGTGTTATTTCTCAATTGTCCTAAAAATTTCTTCGTTAATTTTTTCGCTTGAAAAAAACGGGTTAATTAATCTTTCAATTACAAATGCATATGTCTTAGTTACAGTTGGGATGGCATATTGGCCAAAAAAGCAAGTTTTAGCGCCTTTATCGAAGAAACTAATTTGACTAATCATCAAGATTAACAAAATCATCCCACTTAAAAACAAGCTGCGTATTCCTCCTAAAAACGCTCCTCCCCACTTATCTAATACTGCCAGTGGCTGTAATTTAATGAGAAACAAAAACATTTCGCGAATTATGAAACTAAAAAATAAAAAAATTGACCAGATAAAAATAAATGCGACAAAATTTCCTAACTCGGTTGGAACTATTTCTGGCTTGCTTAAAAAAGCACCTAATTTAGAATAATAATGCAGGCAGGTAAATACGGCGAGTAAGGTACCAAGTAATTTAAAAAACTCAACTGCTAAACCGCGTTTTATTCCAATATATATACAACGGCCAATTATCAAAATTATAACAATATCTGCCCACCGAAGTTGATTAAACAGTGAAAGCAACTAACTACTCCTTATAAATAAAAAATTAAAATAACCGAATAATAAATAAGATGATCAGCAGATTCTGGAAAATTTACGCTCTTTATAAGCAATTTTAACTATGTTTATCTGTGATCATCTACGATTTAAGGACCGTCAAAAGTATAACATATAAAAGCACTTATGTCAAGGTAGCGCTTTCTTTTTTATAACTATAATCATAACAATAAGATAGATATTTTTGCTGTGTGATTTTGCTTAAGTCAATTGACCCCAGAGTACTAAATCTATCAACATTTTCAATCCTGATGGGAACTATTTTATTCAAAATATCTCTTGAACCAGAAAAGTTAACCCGTATATAATTATCACTATAACCGCTTATTTGTCCATTTTTAAAGGTTTCAGCTAAAACCAACAAATCTTTATTTAAGAATGAACTTCGAAAGGTAGATGATAGCTCTTCTGATAGTTGTTTTAAAACTTTAGCTCTTCTCCTCAGCTCATCTTGGTCTACCTTTGGTTGCTCCAAGCAAGCAGCCTTTGTTAGTTGGCGAGGACTATATACAAAACTATGAACGCGCAAAGGCAAAATCTTTCTTAAAGCATTAAGCGTGTTTTGAAAATTCTTATTATCCTCTCCAGGAAAACCTATTAGCACATCAGTAGTTATTCCAATCTGAGGAATAACTCTGCGGATTCGACTTATTAAAGACAGGTAACCTTCTCTATTGTAATTCCTATTCATCAGTTTTAAAATTTTATTATCTGCACTCTGCAAAGGTATATGTAAATGTCTACAAAGTTTATCAGAATTTGCCATAAGTTTAATAAGCTCATCTTTGACTAAATGCGGTTCGATTGAACTTAAGCGAATACGCTTAAGTTCTGGATAATTATGCAGCTTATCAATTAAACTTACCAGACTGGCCTTTGATTTTAAATCCGCACCGTAAGAACCTAAACAGACACCAGCGAGGACTATTTCCTTAAAACCGTTCTCTAACAGATTCTTTATTTCGGTAATTATTTCTTTCTCGCTGCGACTTCGGGAAGAGCCTCTCACCAGAGAAACCTTGCAATAACTGCATTTGTTGTTACAGCCATCCTGAATTTTAACAAAAGCTCTCGTCTTATGAAAAAACCGGTTTATTCTATCGCTAAAAAAAGACTTCGGGATTATATAGTCAATGCCTTTAATGTTTCTTGCCAGAATCTCCTTATCAAACTTAGCCATACAACCAGTGACTAAGACCTGCGATTTTTTCTTATTTCTAATAGCAGAAAAAATTGCATTTCGCGATTTTGAATCTGCGCGCGAGGTAACTGTACAGGTGTTGACAATACGTAAATCTGCTAAACCTACAGATTCTACCTCACTTAAACCACTCTCCTCTAAACGCTCGCGTATTGCCTCGCCTTCATATTGATTAACTTTACAGCCAAGAGTTTTTATCCAAAAGGTTCTCATAAAAAACAGTAGTTAGTAGTTTGTAGTTAGTAAAAGAGAGATTATTCCAACACAGATTATTGCTGCGGTTTCGACTTTAAGGGTAGTTTCGCCTAAAGAAAGCATTATTGCATTTGACTTTTTAGCAAGATTAACTTCTCCTGGCGTAAAATCTCCTTCAGGCCCAATTAAAATCAAAATATTTTTTTTGCTTTTTAAGAGATTTGAGGCGTTGAAGATATTAATTCTAGATTTAGAGCTTAAATTAGGCATGAGGATTAAATCAAAACTTGAAAAATTTTCGGCTAATTTAGATAATTTAATGAGTTTGGAAATAACTGGGATGCTCAACCTGCCGCACTGTTTACTTGCTTCTTGTGCAATCCTTTGATAGCGGTTTATTTTACTTTCGCAATTTTCATCTAATTTTATTATGCTACGCTCAGTTATTAAAGGAATAATCTCATCAACTGCCAACTCAGTTGTC
Organism: Candidatus Omnitrophota bacterium; assembly: GCA_040753675.1. GTDB lineage: Bacteria > Omnitrophota > Gorgyraeia > JAHJTE01 > JAHJTE01 > JBFMEB01. Next base: position 47,706 of record JBFMEB010000001.1, read on the forward strand.
TTTTCAACAATTAAATCAAATTTGCCTTTTTTAGGCATGGCGCAAGCTAAAATAATTTTTGGCTTATCAAGATTAACTGCTTTTTTAATATTTTTTATATAGGCTATTATTTTATTTTTCTCAAAGGACCTGATGTTACAAGTAAACTCATTTGCCGCTTCGTCAAAAATAATTATTAAATCACCTGGCTTACGCCTTAAAACATTTTTAAGGTGATGAATTTGCGCCTTGTCAGCAATAATAATTTCTTTCTCTGAAATGTTTGCTTGAGGAACAAAGAATTTAGGCATTTTTAGCTATGAAGATTTGAGATATATAAATTATCTTTTTTTATTGTTAGGAATTGCGCTATTCAGTATTTTTATATTTTGTTGTAATATAATGTTATTAGGGTCAATTTCTGACGCTTTTTTATATGCTTCTATCGCTTCAGATATCTTTCCGTCAGCTGCGTATACGCTGGCAAGATTGTTATAATAAGATACGGCGTGAATATTTTTAGGGGCAATCTCTATTGCTTTTTTAAACGAAAGAATCGCCTTCTCTGTATCGCCTATAGCAATATATTCATTGCCCAAATTATAATACGCATCAGCATGATTAGGATCTATTGATAGTGCTTTTTTATAAGCAATAACTGCCCTCTCTCTATTGCCCATAGCGCTATAAGCTGTACCAAGAAGGTTAAACGTATGGGAATTTTTAGAATCTATCTCAATTGCTTTTTCCAATATCCCTATTGCTTCTTTATAGTTACCGGCTGACTCATATGTTTTAGCCAAATTAAGATATAACCTTACGCTATTGGGAGCATACGAGATGGTTTTTGTATAAAAAGCTACAGGCTCTCTCCAGTAAGCATTTTGACTTAATGATAAATATGAATAGCCCGATAAAATAAATAAAATTAAAAATATGGATAATAATTTTGTCTTTTTTATTACATATAACGAGCTTAGCCGATGAGCAATAATTAAAAAGAATCCCAAAGATGGTAGATAAAGCCAGTGTTCAGCCATATACGCATTAATAGAATAGAGATTGGAAACCGGAAGCAAAGTAATAAAAAACCAATATACAGAGAATGTTTTAAGTTTATCGTCCTTTCTCTTTTTAAATGCATACCCGAAAAGTAAAAATAGAATTACAACCCCGGCTATCGCTCGGAACTCACTGAATAAAAATAACTTATTTCCATATTCCATATGCAAATTAAACGGCAGAAACAAAAGTTGCAGGTATCTGGTTATAGCTACGAAAAACCCAGGAATTCTCTGGAATATTGTAACACTTGGAATTCCTATAATCTGTGTATTCTTTATAATCAAACCCCTAAAAATTAAATAAAGCAAGGCAGTAACTACTATATAAATAAACTCCTTTTTTAATATTTTCTTTTTAAATACATAGCTGTAGAGCAATATTAAGATAGGAACAATGAGACTAGATTCTTTAGATAAAATGGCCGCGCAGAAACTCAGTATCATCAATGTAAAAATCATTTTTTTGTTTAGGGAAATCTGTTTTATATAACAAATAAGACATAGAATTATGCCTATAGTAGCTAATGATTCTGCCCGTCCCGAGATATATGCAACGGCCTCGACATGAATTGGATGGCTTACGAATAAAATACTAACCAAAAAAGAAAGTAGCTGCCTATTGTAAAGCAGGTAAACCAACCAAAATAACATTAAAGCTGCTATGGTGTGCAAAATAATATTTGTTAGATGATACCCAACTGCATTGAGCCCCCACAATGAATAATCAAACATGTATGTAAGCATTTGGAGAGGGCGATAACAAGGACTTTCCCGTCCAGCACCGACTCCGATAGTTTTAGTAAAGATACCGGGAATCATTGAAAAATGCTTTATATAAACATTATCTTGCACCAAGAACTCATCATCCCAAAGAAACTTACCGTTTAGCGAAGTCGCATAAATAAAAAAACTTAAAATTATTATTGAGGCAATCTGTAATAATAAAATTGTATTTATCTTATTCATTTTATGTAAATAGTGGAGCGGAGCGGATTTGAACCGCCGACCTCCTCGTTGCGAACGAGGCGTTCTCCCAGCTGAACTACCGCCCCTCAATTTTACAAAGAATTTATAATTAGATTAAAATATAACATCATAACTGGAAATTTGCAATATTATTAATGAGAGCGGGGCTACTGGGAGGACGCGGCAGGAATCCTTGCTGCGCTAACTAAAGTTACTTCTTGATTTAATGCAGATGGAGGTTGCGAAGGATTCTGACGGCAAGTAATTTCTATTCTGATGAACTGGTCGTTAAACGCGTTACCGTCAGCGTTTAAATCAACTGCTTCAAAAATCGGTGCATCAACAATGTTTCCAATAAGAATCACCCAAACCGGAGGTGCGGGAGGATTAGGATAGCGGTTATTAGTAAATTCAATCTGATTATTGTTCCATCTATAACCTACCCACCTGTCGTTAGGGTCTACTCCTGAAGGAGGTAAATCTTCTCTATGTAGAACCAATTCAAAACCTATAGGTGCATCAGCCCCAAATTTATCAAAGATATAAAAAGCATCTCTAAGAGCACCAGAGCCTGGAGGATCACCAAAAGATTGCATTATGTCCCTAACAATAAGCTCCACAGCATAAGATACCTGATTTGCAAGGCGTGATTGTGAATTTTCACTTGCTAAAAATCTATTTGAACTTGCATTAATAGCTACACCTGCTAAAACAACAAGCCCTAAAAGCACAATGCCAATACAAAGCTCAACCAGCGTTAGTCCCGTTCGAGATTTCATAAATGTTAGTCAAAAGTTGTCATACAATTGTCATACTATTGTCATATATTGTTTTTGCAATGTATGACCATATTTGACTATTTATGACTATGTATGACTTATTAGTATCTGTGCTAATCTGTGTTTTAAGGTTCGGTCCAACGTATTGTTACTGTTACCTGACGGGCATCATTTAAGATGCTAGCAACCTCATATTCACAAGTGGCATTAAATGGCGCTAGAGCAAACGCACCCATGTTTATATTGCAAGGCTTGGGTACGCCTCCAGTAGGGTCTAATCTATCGCCATCAACGCCATCAGCCCAATCCCGTGCATCAACAGACCATCTTAACTCTTCGAAGGCCTGGCGGACATAATTAGCTGCGAGTAGCCTTCTGTTTGAACGAATAATAATCCTCTGCGAAGATACAAATGAACCAATCACTCCCGCAATAACTATTGCCAGTATAGTTGATGCCACTAATATCTCAACCAGAGTGAGTGCTCTTAAAGAAGTTTTTTTGTTTTGGCTTATTCTCACTTTGTTACCACCACCTAGCCACTTCCCAAGTGCCATCCCAGACTTCGGCATTAGTTAAGGTAATTGTCCTGGTATTATATGCAAGTAAGCCGCCAGTGCGAGTAGCTGTAGCAGTAAAATTTGGTCCAGCTACAACAGCCACGCTATAATCCCATCCTCCAGCTCTTAAGTCTAAATTAAGATTGGTATTACAATCAGTGGTATTATTGCAGGCAACAAATCCACCTGTCTGCAAGAAAATAATGCGCTCTGCAGCGAATATCACTTCCAGCCCAACCCTTGCCTCTCTGGCAAGTGCAGACTCCATGCTGGTTTGATACTGAGAAAATCCAATTGTGGCTAATACGCCGATTATTACCAGCGTAATCATTATTTCCATCATTGTAAAAGCTTTACTTAAGAATATCCTCGTCATAATACCATATCCTATATCAAATAAATATATAATACAACAAAATATTTAAATAAATATTTAGGGACAGGTGACAGGATTTGGAGGGTCACTAATATCAGTAATATTACCGCCTCTGTCAATTTTATAACCCCTGTTTGTATTCTTGCGACAGGCCTTGAGTTGCAAATCGCCTCCTGAAATAGTAATTTCATAATTAAAATGGCTCCCTTTCACTGCGCCTGGGTCATCCAGGGCCAAATCAGCTAAACTTGCAGCATACTGCTCGAAAAAAGCAAAATGATCCTGCTGTGCGCTCCAAATAGCTCTTAACCCAACCTCTGCTTCTCGCTCGATTTGCCTTTCTGCCATATTTAGAAAGATAATAAAACCTATTCCAGAAAGAACTGCTATAATTATTAATGTTACAAACAATTCAATAAAACTAAAACCTTCCTCTGATTTTATCTCATTCATTGCGTCTACTCTGTCATTAGCGATTATCCTGAAAGTAGTTTTTTGCTGTAGGTGAGATTTACAAGTTTTGAAAATGGACATGGCCGCTTACTGCCCAGCCTGTTGGCACCACATCAGCATCAACATGGATTCCCGGAACATTATAGTTGTGGGTGTGGGCTGGACCACCCGAGTTATCTGATGTCTCAAATTCTAATAGCGTCATGTCATCGATATCAATAGCAATTCCATCTGACCAGGCTGCCTCAGTGATAACCTTATTCAAATCTGGATCATTAAGTTTTTCATATCTTAGTTCATCATCGAAAGCGCCTGCGCCCTTCGGTATGCGATGAGTAACAAAAAATTGAGTCGCCCGCCACTCTTCATCTACCCACGCGCCCTCTGAAGCATCACCTTTATCGCTGAAATGAACCAAGGCAGCATCAAAATGGTCTGAAGCAACATTAGCAAAGGTTGACTTATAGCCAAAAAATGCCAAAGAGAATAAGACAAGTGTTAGTAAACAAACTCCAAAGGTTATCATGGAAACTTTTATTAGGCTCATAGTACTCTCTCCTTTGTTATCTAGATAAAGGTTGAGGTGAGTCTACGATAAATTCGTATTCATCCTCTCCTTCCCTTAAAGCCTGCTCTATAGCCTGCGCGCGCTGTTGTATAATTGGATTCTTAGCGCCAGAAATCTGTAGTTTTCTCTGCACAATAAAATACTGCCGGATTTTTTTTATCTTTGATAATCCCATCCCTATTATCAGGCCGCATAAAAAACAAACTAGTGCAATAATTATTATTCGAAATGTATATGCCCGTGAACTCGCCATTTGGTTACCTTCATAATTGCCTGACCCCTAATAACTGGTAGTTTTACTGTGCCAGGTGCGTAGGATGAATTTTCTTCATACAACTTAACTGACTGCTCAGGTGCTTGAGCTGAAGTATCGGGATTAAAACTTTTAAATTCTTTATCTGGTTCGCTCCAATAATAAGCTTCAATTGCCTGCCAGTGTTCATCGTAATAAACACTAGCTGGACTTTCGCCTGCAGAAACCTCACCGATAGGATCTGATGCCTCTAATCTTGCAGCCATATAAAGAAACCCAGCAATAATTCCTAAAGATAGAGACAAACCAATACATATGCCTAAAATTACTGTCTTCTTTTTCATCTTTTCACCTCTTATATATAACCTATCCCCCTGGTCTATCTAAGATAAATATAGGAAAAGCTCGCCTGCCGCCGGCTTCTAATATATAGACATTATTCCAAATCGCACCAACAGGAGGTACTGGTATTGATTCTTTTGTCTTTAGATTAAAAGGTGACTGCACTGCTGCTGTAATTTTTGTTCGACCTGGCCCTGGCTCTTCTATTCGATAGTATATATCAAAAGCCTCACTTGGCTCTCCCAAAATTCTATAGGCGAATACCTTATCCTTGGAAACTGGTACAGTACCATTCCTTATATCAATCAAAGCCATGCTAATCCCGGCCTCACATAGATAATAGGCTTTAGTGGCGTCAATCCAGCGCAATGCTCGGCTTGTATCAAGCCTAAGCATGGTAAATATAACTACTGTGCTTAAGGACAGAATAAAAATCAGACCTACGGCGAGAATTAAGACAATGCCTTTTGAATGTTTAAATCTCATGCTAGTTTTAGTTAATGAGTCCGTGAGGAGTCATATTATTACGCGGCACTACAGCAGTACGAACAGGATAATCTTTTCCCTGACTACTTGTTAGGATAATATGCATCTCAACACGGCCTGTATCTTCACCAAACCCAGGTGTTTTTGTAAAATAAGCACTGGAAACGCCTTTCAAGAAAACATCTCCATTAAGGTCAAGTGTTCCTGCGCTATCGTCAAATCTGATTGCCCCTCCTGAAAAGGTAATTATTTTATGGTCAGCAGAGACAGCAGGTACTTCGTTAGAGTACAATAAACGCTGAAAGGCATACTCCATTCCATGGATAGCCCTGCCCTGGGAGATTCCAACATCAGCCCTGGCTTCAACATCGACACGACTTAAGAATGAACCTACTGTCCAACTAAGGGCAATGATGAGCACTGTCAAGGCAGTAGCTATAACCAGTTCCACTAAACTAAATCCTTTTCTTTCCATCTTTGCCTCACCCCTTTGTGAAAAAATTTACCATCTCAGTCGCCCTAAATTTAACTGAAGTTGATCGTTAGTTGACTTTATCGGAATCGTGCCGAGATAAATTACATAATCTTTACCTTCTTCTTTCCATTGTACTCTAACATCTGTTTGAAATGCGGCTGAACTTAAATCACTAATGAGCGGCCACTTGCGCGCAATAAAAGTAATCTTAACGCTTTTGTAGTCTGACTTTGGCACTAATTTTTTGACTTCAATATCTCCTATCCAATCAAAGGGACAAGTAATACCTGGCGGGTCTGGCACTCCACTTGTATTGTTTATATCGTAATGTGTCCATGATTTCAAACCATAACCAACCGTGGTAGTATCAGCACCTTGCCATTTAAGATCACACATTGTATACGGCCATGGTGGAACCGGTTCCATAACTATATCAAAATCAGTAACACAATTAGTTCCTGGCTCATACATATACTTCAGCCCTAACGGATGCGGCATCCTGCCAGATTCAGCCCATTCTACGCACTCCCTAGCAAGATTATATGCTGTGTAGCGGTAACCCACTGTCTGGGCAAGTTTTTTGTACCCCCGATAACTAGAAACAAAACCAAGCATACCCACAGCTAAAATCATTGTGGCGACTAATAACTCAGTTAATGTAACTGCCTTATTTTTCATCCTATTACAAGTATAACATAGGCTACAGCAAACTTCTATTAAATCTTGATTTAGAGTCAAGATTATAGATTATGAGAAAGGTGTGCAATTTTACTTAGAGAAACGGCCAGGTGCCTGACCAGGAAGGATCTGGGCTGACGCTCGGGTCGTAGGTCATTACAATAGTTTTAGCATTATATGCCGCTTGTCCACCGGAGCGGGTAGCTGTACTAACAAAAGAATCCGCAGCACCAGCAACACTATAATTCCATTCCATTGAACTAAGTTCTAGATTAAGCAACGTGTTGCAGTCAGCGGTGTTAAGGCAGGTTCCATATGTTGGATTCTCGCCCCGATAGATTCTCTCTGCAGTGTAGACTAACTGCAGACTATTTATAGCATCCTGCCCCTTAACTTTCTCATTTATACTCTCATATTGAGAAAATCCCAGCACAGCTAATACACCAATGATTACCAGCGTAATCATTATTTCCATCATGGTAAAGCTGTTAGCACATGAGAAAATTCTCATACCTCTAATATCTATATCATCCTGCGCTCAACTAACTTAAATTAATATCCGCCTGTCCCAGTCCATGAATCAGCGCCAGTAGCAAGATTACTTGTTAAAATTAAGGTTGTTGCTGCTGGACCGCCTGGCTGCTTACCATTACCGCCGGTACAACGAGTAGCTGTAATAACTACTTGATTAAGTACAGCGTTAGTAACGCCATACATAAAAAAGTACTGAGTACTAGGTGCTGCTGCTGCGCATGCATCAGAAATTTGACCAGGTTGATTACCTATGCCTACCATAGCATTTGTAAGTGTGCCGGCTGGTAGCGAATTGTTATTTTGCATATAAATTGCTGCAGCCTGAGTCCTTATCGTCCCAATAACTGACCTTGCTTCTGCGCCACGCGAACGCTCTACCATTCTCTGGAACTGCGCAAATCCCAGGGTTGCCAATATACCCAAAATTATGATAACAATTACCAGTTCCAATAGCGTAAAACCCATTATCTTCTTTCTCATTTGTACTGTCTCCTTTTTATTGAAAAATTAATTTCTTAAAATTTTAATGTTTAATTTTTGATTTTTGATTTTCCTCTCTCACCTCCTTAGCCTCCAAACCCTCCGCCGCCAGTTGAAAGCTTAAAAATAGGCCAGTACATTGCAATAACCATTGCTCCGATAAGTAAGCCCATAAATACAATCATTACGGGTTCAAAAATAGAAGTCAACCGGGCAATAAAGGTTTCTACATATTGCTGATAATAATTGGCTATACGATTACACATCTTAGGTAGTTCGCCTATCTCTTCGCCGATAGCAACCATCTGCGTTACCATTGGAGGAAAAAGACCTGACTCTTCCAAGGGAGCATGGAATGTTTTGCCTTGGCGCACTGACTCTTTTACATGCTCAACCGCATCTTCCATCAGGACATTTCCCATACCGTGTTGGGTAATTTCTAAGGCATAAAGTATTGGTACACCGCTTTCTAAAAGCATTGAGATTTGCGAGGCAAATCTCTCCATTAAAATTGCCTGAATCATCCCTTTTAAAAGAGGAATTTGTAATTGTTGTTTGTCAAAGAGCCTTTTGCCAGCGCCAGTCGAAATAAAGTTTTTTAGACCAAAGAATAAACCAATACAGCCGAGAATTATATAAATTATACCACGGCGCAAAAAAATACTCAATGACAATAATATTCTCGTTACCAAAGGTAGTTTAATATTAAAGGTAGAAAATATTTCGTAAAATCTTGGGACAATAAAAAATAAAAAAGCAAAATTTGCTAAGAGGGCGACTACTAACAAAAGTAATGGATAAATCATTGCTGAAATAAGTTTAGTCTTAAAAGCCTCGCGTGCCTCTAAATAAAATGCTAATTTATCCAAGACAACCGGTAGGCTTCCGCTCGCTTCACCCGCGGTAACTAAATTAATCCAGAATTTAGAAAATATTTTAGGATGTTCTGCAAGAGAATCTGAAAGATTTCTTCCAGAAGAAACATCTTTTTTTATTGTCTCAAGCGCGCTTTGAAGCTTACGACTGGTAACCTGTAAAGAAATAATTTCGAGGCATCTTAAAAGATTAACGCCGGCGCTAAGCATGGTTGCGAGTTGTCTGGCAAATATCACTAAATCACTAGATTTCACTCCAGAGTGTTGGCTAAGGCCGACCTTCGGGCTTGGCCTTGCTCTTGCCTGCATTTCAGTAGCTATCTTACCCTCTGACAAGACCTCTTCTCTAATTGAAACCACAGTAACGCCTTCGGCTTGAAGCTTATTCAAAAGCAACTCTTCGCTTTCTGCCTCAGCCCTGTTTGTCTGTTTTCTCCCGTCTTTAGAAATAACTGTATAGATAAATTTAGCCATTTTATCCCTCTGCGATTATCGCCATTACCTCTTCTAAACTAGTAATACCTTTTTCAACTTTTTTAAGGCCGCTTTCCCACAAAGTATCCATCCCTGATTGCCTCATAGCCTCCTTAAGCTTTGAGCTTTGGGCTCCCTCTAAAGCAAGACGTGTAATCTCTTCGGTATTAAGCATAACTTCGTAAACCGCGACTCTACCCCGATATCCGATCTGATTACATTTCTCGCAACCTTTTGCCTTATAGATGAGGTCAACATTTAACTTTATTTTGCCTAATTTTTCTTTATCCGGCTCATAGGCCTCTTTACACTCCGGGCATAATTTTCTCACTAATCTCTGAGCGACTATCAATAACAAAGAGGGCATTAATAGATACGGCTCTATCCCGATATCAATCAGTCGCGTGATTGCAGAAGGCGCGTCATTAGTATGCAAGGTGCTCATTACTAAATGGCCGGTTAAGGCTGAACGGATACAAATCTGGGCAGTTTCTAAGTCCCTTACCTCGCCCACCATCATAATGTCCGGGTCCTGACGCAAGAAAGAACGTAGAGCAGTAGCAAAGGTAAGCCCGATTTCAGATTTTACCTGAACCTGATTTATTCCCTCAAGCCGATATTCAACCGGGTCTTCGACGGTAACGATATTTTTATGCGGATTGTTTATCTCGTTTAAAGCAGCGTAGAGAGTAGTAGTTTTTCCGCTACCGGTCGGGCCGGTCAAAAAAACCATTCCATAAGGCGAAATTATTGCTTTTCGAAAATATTCTAACTGTTTAGCTTCAAATCCCAGCTGGCTTAACTCTAAAGGCAGCTGGCTCCTATCTAAAAGACGAATAACTACCTTCTCGCCGTATACGGTAGGTATGGTGGAAACCCGCAAATCGATAGTCCGTTTTTCGGAACGGACCATAAATGCGCCGTCCTGGGGAAGGCGTTTTTCCGCAATATCCATTTTGGCCAGAATTTTAATCCGGGAAATTATGGGCAGATGCAAATGTTTTGCCGGAGGAGGTATGTCGTAAAGCATGCCGTCAATCCTGTACCTTAGGCTAATCCTGTCTTTATAAGGCTCAATATGTATGTCAGAAGCGCGTTCATCTATTGCCTGACGGATAACCAAATCAACTAATTTTACTACCGGAGCTTCCTCTGCCTTAGCAATTAATGTATCTAAACTTAGCTCGTCCTCGGCTAACTCGCCTGCTGCCTCTTCTGTTTCTTCTTCGGTCTTGCCATAAGATTCTTTTACTGCTTCTTTTAAAAGGTTAACTTTGCCGTAAAACTCTTCTATCGCCTTTAAGATATCTGTTTTCGTGGCAATAACCGGATTAATCTCGCAACCGGTCATCTTCCTTAAATTATCTATTAAAACTAAATCCATCGGGTCATAGATTGCGCAGGTAAGAGAATTTAAATTTTTAGAAAGCGGAAGTAAAATATTTTTGATAGCAAAATCCTTCGGGATTAATTTTTCTAAACCTTGGTCAATAGCCGGTCGCAACAAGCCGACTCCAGAAGTGACATAAGGAATAGCTAATTGTTTGCCTAAGGTGGCGACTAAATCATGCTCGCTAACCATCCCCAGGTAAACAAAAACTTCCCCTATCCGGGAATCTTTTTGTTTTTTCTGCTCATCCAGGGCTTTAACCAGCTGCTCTTTGGTAATTAACCCTTCTTTAACTAACAAGTCGCCTAATTTTAATCTCTGCTTGGTCATAGAGTACTACTTTTGAAATCCCAATGTCAAATACTACCAATACTACCAAATAAATCCCAATTTCAAATAAATACCAAATTTTGGATTTGGGATTTTGGATTTATTTTGCCTGCCTGCCGGTAGGCAGGGATTTTGTAGTATTTGGATTTTGGATTTTAACATTAGTCTAATTTCACTACCACTGTATCACAAATTATTGCTTTTTTCAAACTCGGATAATGCTTTATTAACTTCTTCATTTAAAGAGGTCAGCGGCCCTTGCTCGCGGTCTAAGGTAGTATATTCACTAATTACCTGCGACATTGCAACTGCGTTAGTTCTTAAAAGATGCGGAGTAATAAATATTATCAGTTCTCTATTTTTAGTCGTGCCTTCTCGGTGACGAAATGCAGCACCTAAAAACGGTATGTCGCCTAAAATCGGCACTTTTTTGCGAACTTGAGAATCATCCGTCCGGATTAACCCTCCGATAACCACAGTCTCGCCATCCGGCACCATTACTGTAGATTTGGTAGCCCGGCTTTCCGGATCTTTCAGGGTATTACCCTGTAAAGTAATTGTGCCTGCCTTAGCTTGAGTCACGCTGGTCTCAAGAAACATGGTAACCTCTCCGCTGTGGGTGTTTATTTGCGGCGTAACCCGTAAAAGGATACCCGTCTCTGCTCTTTCTGCTGTCTGGGTGATGGAACCGGCGCTTCCTCCGGCTGCTGCTGTCTCGGTAGTAACGCCGATTGCCTCATCAACAGTTATCCTTATTTCAGAGGTCTCATTTGAAAGCGTTAACAGCCGAGGCCTGGCTAAATATTTTGTATCCGTGTGAGTCTGCAGTAACTGAAGAGTGGCGGTTAAAGATTCAGCACTAAGCATACCAAAGTGTGTAGTCTGGCGGGTGGCGTTACCCTTCATGTCATTACCAAAAGGAAATCTTAATTCTTGGCTGGGGCCAGTAAATTTTAACGCAGTATTAGAAAACTTGACTCCCAATTCATCAAGCACATCCTGATTAGCGTCCAACATCTCGATTTCAATCATAACCTGTGGAATCGGGATATCTAATCTAGCAATAGTCTCTTGTATCGTCGTAAATCTACTGGCAATATCAGTCACTATTAAACTATTGGTGCGGGTATCTTCAACTACCCGGCCGTTAGTGGATATAACCTTTTTTACCGCAGCAGTAATATTATCCTCTCCGGTTGTGCTGGAGGCGGAAGCGCCTCCTTCGTCAGAAGAAATCTTATCCTCGATTTCTTTTGAAAGGCGGGAATTTGAGACTCGGGCGTATTTTAAATAAAATACCTTGGTAACCATATCAATCTCCGAGCCGCCCTTATCCTTTACGATAAAAATATCCGAACTTTCTTCCTTTTCATAGGTCAGGTTATTCGCGGCAAGAAGTTTTTCTAATGCCTCATCCACAGACACATCCTTTAGATAAAGGGTAATCTTTCTATCTTCCACTGCAGCACTAGCAATAAAATTTAAGTTCGCCTGCTGGGAAAATATTTTTAATACATCTTTTAAATTTGCCTCCTTAAAATCCATTGAAATTTTAGGCATTTCTGTTTGAAAAACAATATTCTGCCATGGAGGAGAGCCCCGAGCAAAGATGCTCGGCATAAATAAAAACAATACTAAAAATATCGCTATCGCAACCAATTTTGCGCGCTCTAATCTAAACAATTCGTTAAGGCTTTTCATTTTAGCCTCCTTTAATAAACAACTAACTATGGATACAAGGTAAAAAGCTTACCTTTGAATAATACAGCGACTTCTTTTGGTTTTATGCTAATTATAGTAATCGGCTCTCCATTATTTATTACGTCTCCTTCCCGCATTACATGACTTTCGATAATTACCTGGGGAAACTTGCCGCCCCAAACAATGCCTTCAATTTTTAAATCCGGTGCTAAAACAGGAGCCTGAGGAACAATCCTCACCTCTCCTTGCTTAATTTGTTTCTCAGGCATTAAAGACCTGAATGGATCTCTCCCTGTCGGATTAAATGTCGGCTTTCTTGCGGTAACAATTTCGGCCTTGCTAAGTAAATTTTGGAAAAAAAAGCATATAATCAGCAACAAAACAAGGGTTATCTTTTGCATACTTATCTTCAGGGTAATTATCATTTTTTTGAAATATATTCAGAAAGATTTGGCTCTTTCAGAACTACCGCGTGTAAGGTGATGCTAATACTAAGATAAGCCAAATTCTCTCTCTGGCTAGCTTGTGGGGAGATCTGCAAACTTGTAATATCAATAAATCCCTCGTAACCCTCAGCTAGACTTAAAAATTGCCCGAGACTCAAGTAGTCGCCTTTTGCCATTAAGGTTATTGGAGTGTAATTAAAAAATTGACCGCTTGTATCAGTCAAGAGCGGACGCAAAGATATTAAATCCAAGCCCGAACTTTTTGCCCATTCGTTAATCAAATTTAGTAACCCAGCGGAATCTTTTTCAAAAAATATTTCTTTTTTATAGAGTTGAATGTCCTTTACTAAAGTATCGATATCGGAAAAAAGCGTATCTTTGCTCTTTTGGCTACTGATCTTCTCATGTAACAATTGGAGGGTGTTTCTATTCTTAGTGTTGATTTTAAACGCAACTAACAAAGCAACAACAGCCATAATAATAACTACTACATTATCGGTTTTTTTAAAAATTTCTTCTGCTTTTATTTCATTTAAATTAATCATAAGATAAATTTATCGACATTGAATCTGAAATTGCCTAACCACAAAATCATCGACCGAAGATTGACTCACGGAACTAAGGACAATCTCTTTAAAACCCTCTTTAAAGAGAGTATCTGAACGCAAATTATTTAGCAGTTGATTAATCGCTGGTAACTCATCCTGGGACATCTCTAAATAAGCGAAACCTTCTAAATTTATTTCTAATGAATTTAAATCTTTCCTAAAGTTAAGACGCTCTAACCAAACACCTTCTGGCAGTAGTTTGCTTAAACGTTCTATTTTTTCTGTTAAGTAGACTTTCTGGCTAATCGTAGATTTAATTTGACTAAGTTCTCCTTTTAAAGATTCCTTTATCTTTTGCAAATCATTTAGTTCTAAGTTGGCACCTTTAAGGGCAAAAATACTTTTCCCTTTTAGTGTGACAAGATCAGAAACCTGTTTTTCAACTCTCTTTACTTTTATGTTACCCCAAAACCATATTAAAAAAACCATGCTTGTTAAGACTGCTACGGAGATAGCGTATTTCTTAAATGTTGTCTTCGAAATAAAAGTTTTTGATATTGCTTCAAATTGTGGCTGTGCCTTCTTAATTTGCGGCTCTTTTCTAAGAAGATTCAAATCAATAGGAAACCTTACTATTTGTCTTAGCGAGGCGCCCGCTGCTTTAAGCAAATCACAATGTGCTCCTTCAATATTCAAGAGCTTGCCTGCCTCAAATGAGGCACATTTTATACCCAATTCCTGCGTTATCATTTCTGCCCAAGAAATAACTTGGTTAGAGTCTGAAAAAAGATAAATATTTAAGATATTATTCTCTCGCCTATTCTGTCTATGTCTAAAATAATCAATCGAAATTCTAATTTCATTTACTAATTTAGATAGTACAGCCTGAGTTTCCTCTGAGCCGCCTATTGGCATAGATGAAGTCAGGCTTATATCCCTAATAAAACAAGGCAAACCAGAATCTAAGATTATAATATCGCCGTTAGACAAATTAGAGTCTATATCTACAATTAAGGCACCTCTCTTTCCTTCTCGATTTAACTTGGTCTTTATATAAGCTAAACGTAAAAAACTCAAAGATGATGGCTCAAGCGACAAAATATTAAAACCCACCTGGTTAAATACTTTAATATACTTATCAATGATCTTCTTTTTAATTGCCGCAAAAATTATTTCTAAAGATTTAGCATCCTTTCTTTGGCTAATAAATTTAAATATTAATTCCTCAATTCTAAAAGGAATGTATTTTCTGGCTTCAAAATTTACTGTAGAATCCATGTCCTTTTTTGAAACAACCGGTATGTTAAAAAACCTTACCAACACGTCAAAAGCAGGCAAGGCAATATGTGCATCACGAGAACTAAAATCATTTTCTCTTATTGCCTTTTGTATTACTGCGGCGAATTTAATATCATCTTCAGATATCTCATCTAAACTAGCCCCAAAAGAGGAAAGACTCTGTCTGCAATGCCTTCTAATTTCTTTGCCGGCAAATTCAACAATGCTTAATGCATCCTGGCCTAAATAAATTCCCAATTGCGTCTTTTTAAGACTTTTTATTAATCTTTGCATAACTAATTCACGAATTCTCACGAATTGCACACAAATTCTCACGAATAAATTCCGATGATAAATTCGTGTTTATTTGTGTGTAATTAGTGTCCGTTCGTGTTCCATTGGTTTTGAAATTATCAATAACATAATCCTCACTCAATTCTTTGCTCATGCTCCCGAAGCCATTTATCCACACTCTTCTTGTCGAATCTCCACACACCGCCAACCTTAATTCCAGAAAATTTCTTCTGATTTAACCAATTGTAAATAGTCTGTTTACCTAAACGTAAATAGTCAGCTAATTCTTGGATATCCATTAATCTTGACATAAGCAACCCTTTAGTTATTGAGTTAAATTTTGTTAAAGTCTATTTTACCTTAAGTATAACAGAATTCATTTAAACATAATAATATTACTTTGTCAATAAAATTTTAATAAATTTTTATTTAGATTTACTTAAACTTACTTATAAATTTTCTTAACATATTGTAAATTAAATAGTTATAAAAACTAATAATTAATATTTGAATCTTAATTTAATTGAATAATAATGGTTGGATTAAAAAGAGAGGTCAGTTGTTACGTCTAATTGTCCTGAGAAGGAATCGTGAGTTATGGTCACATCTTGTCCGTTTATAGTTAAATTTGGAGTTATTGGAGCTGCTGGATTATTAAAAAGTTCATCATTTGCCTGAACAATAGCAGCTTGGCTGGAATAAAATCCTATAATTCGCCTGACTTGTCTTTCAATTAGCCTTGCTTGGTTTGTCATTAAAAAAATACTGGTAACGGCAACCATAGAAACTACTATTATAAAAATTAAAACCGTGACCATTGCTACTGCTTTTGTTGTGTAAAAGTTTCTAAAAAATAAATTTTTCATAAATGCCTAATTCTCGACCTTACGCAAGGTTATACAATACCCTTGACCTTCATCGGCTAAAATTACGTGCCCTTCCCTCGCTAACCAACCGATACTCATTAGTAATAAATCACGAGGTTTGTCAATATTAGAAAATAGATCATTTAGCTTAGTTTTACCGTGGCTGTCAAGATAATGCCAAATATCCCCTGCTGCTATACCGATTTCAGTAATCATGTGCACCTCCTGCTACTTTAATTATATAACATTTACATCTTTTTTCCAAATTAATTTTAATTTAAATACTTATCGACTCTTCTCTTTTATTAAGACTTCCACAGCGTGGACACTCGGACATAAATACATCAGCCTCAAATATAAAATAGGAGTAAGTGCAAACATTACAATGCCAGATTTCCTTCTCAATAGCAAGTTTTCTAAAAGCAGGTCTACTTTGAAATGGCCTAATCCACGCTAAGAATATCAATAAAAGCGGTAAAGATACAAACAAAAAAACTGACCAAATAAAATCAATTGCTATCATTTTTAAAATCTATTTCTATTTTCTGATTGTGCCTTTTTCCTACTCTTGAAGTATCAAAAACCAGTCTGCGAATAGCTCTTTGCACAAACAAGTCTACCTCAAAATTTCCCGAAGTAATTTCTTTATCCAAAAATTCAACCCTGCCTCTTTCGGAAATATCCAGATTAAATCTAGTCGAACAAGGAAGCCCCTCTTTAAATTGCAAAAATTTAGGCCTTAATTGATTCTCATCAAAAAAATTAGAATCTTTTTTATCTACAATTGTTTTCTCTTCAAATTTAGATAAAAACTCTAAAAGCGGCAAATTGTCTTCTTTTCTTATGACTTCTTGACTAAAAACGTAATGTCTTGGCTTGTCTAAAAAAAAATCTATTTTTCTCTGCGTCGGCAGTTCTTTAGAAAGAATAACTTCTTTAGCTGCTCTTAAAAAACCTTCGTTTTTCGCACTTAGCCTATCCTTAATTAGAGAGGAATCAATATCATATCTATTTAAGAAAGAGCCGAGAAAGGTAATATCTCGAGACTTTAGACTATTTTTGCCATTCGGAAAAGTTATATATAATATACTAAATAACGAAATGTGCCAAAAAAATGACAAAAGATAAAACAAAACTAAAGGGTTTCTGCCTTTAGTAAATTCATTCAATGTCTTGATTAGTTGCAACATTTATCCTCTCTAAACCAAGTTCTCTACAAATATCCCAGATCTCTACTACTCGTCCTAAATAAGCCTTTTTATCAGACTTAATTAGTACTGAACCGGAAACGGCCTTAACCTCTTTTAACTTCTCTTTTAATTCTCCTAAGGTCACCACCTTGCCTGATAGATATAATACATTTTCCGCACTTATTGAAATTATTATATTTTTATCGCCAACCACTTCGCTAGTAACTGCCTTAGGTAAATTTATGCGTATTCCCGGTTGTAATACAAAACTCGAAGTCAGCATAAAAAATATAAGCAATTGGAAAACAATATCAATCATAGGAGCTATATCAAATTGGCCTAAACCATGCTCTATCTGCATATGTTTTCTAAATTTCATGGCCTAAATTCCTTCTTTACTTCTTCTCTTTCGGTTAGGAAGTTTAATAATTCAGTAGCCGAACGCTCCATATCCAAAATAAAATTATTAATACGGTTAACCAGATAGTTATAAGCAACATATGCTGGTATAGCAATAACCAAGCCGGCAACCGTAGTAATTAATGCCTCCCAAATTCCTCCTGCCAAGTCTCCTGGGCTAACCGGTTGAAAACCCACAGACTTAACCTGGATTACCTGGAAACATCTTACCAGGCCAGTTACTGTACCTAAAAGCCCTAAGAGTGGGCAAATATGGGCTAAAGAAGCTAACAGGCTTAAATTCTTCTCCAGTCGGGGAACCTCGTATAAAGCAGTATCCTCCATTGCTTCCCTTATTTCTTCCCGGGAACGCTCTGATTTTAAAATACCTGCCTTTAAAATAAGTCCGATGGGATGAGGAGAATTATCGCAAGCGGCAATTGCCTCTTTAATCTTTTGTTTTTTTAAAGTATCAACTATTGTTTCTAAAAATTTAGTGGCGTCCATCCTCATTTGATACAAAAACCAGAACCTTTCCAGAATAATTGCCAGGGCAAAAATTGAACAGATAATTATAGGAATCATTACCGGCCCGCCCTTGTTAATAATATCTACTTTTAGATAAAGAAAAAAGCCTACCAGGATACTTAACAATACCAGTCCAATTTTTTGTAATATTTCTGCCATAAAGACACTCCTTTTTAATTATTTTTTGTCTATATGTTTTTCAATCCAATCTAAGCGGTCAGAGGCATATTTAGCCTCTTGGAAATTGCTATTTTTTAGCTTTTGATAAATTTTTTTTGCTTCTTCCCACTCATTCTCTGCTTCGCAAATTCTGGCTGATCGCAAAAGTGCACGTTTGGATATCTCGCTATTACCAAACCCCGGCAAATAACTTATCTTAAGGTAGTATTCCAAGGCTACTTTTAGCTTTCCGCGCTCCTCCTCAAGTTCAGCAATCTTAAATAGGATATCTAAATTTGGCTTCTCAGAAGACAATTGAAGCACCTCTTTATACGCCGCTAAGGCCTGGGGATAATTTTGTGTTGATTTAAGAAGGTCTGCTTTCCTACTTAAGGTCAATGCCTTATATGAAGCATATTTTGAATCGCTTAAGAGGTTTTCAAAAATACCTAAGGCTAAATTATACTCTTTACGGGCAATATAGATATCTGCCATAGACAAAAGCGCATCAAAACTTAAGTCTATATTCTTTGAGCCAGTTACCTGCGAAAAAGCTGCTAAGGCAGCTTTTAGCCTATCAGATTTTAAGTAACTAATCGCAATATTATACTGTGCCGAATCAAAAAGCTCATGAACCGGATACTCGTTTAAAACCTTTCGAAAATATCTTCGAGCAACTTCAAAATTATCTTTCCTCATATAATATTCGCCTAACCAATAGATTATATCCGCACAGGTATTTGATTGAGGATGCTTTCTCAAAAAGGCATTGAAACGCGCCAAGGCATCTTTTTCTTTGCCCAACTGATAAAGGCAATTTGCTATCTCATATTCTGCTGCCTGGCTTAAACTTTCATCTTTTTTAATATTTTCTTTGAATATTCTTTCGAAAATAGATACTGCCTGCTTATATTGACCTAAATTATAGAAAGATGAAGCTAAAAGATAAAGCGCATCCGCCTTTAAACTGCTATCCTTATTTTCAACTAAAAAAATGTTAAGTTGGTCTATGCTGCCTTGATAATTAGCCTGCTGAAAATAAATAAGGCCTAAATAATAATTAGCCCTATCTTTTAGTTTTGTTTTAGGAAAGTTATCAAGAAAGGCTCTAAAGCCGAATATCGCCGCATCAAGGCTTCCTGACTTATAAAGAGTGGCGGCAATCTGAAACTGGACGTAATCGCTATAAAGCGAATTAGGGTAATCGGTCAAAATCTTATCATAAATCTGTCTTGCTTTATCATATTCCTTAGCCTCCTGATAAGTATCTGCCATTTGGCATAAGGCGCTTATTTTAACGATATCGTCATTGGAGAATTTAGCAATTTTTTCAAATTCATTAAGTGCACTTTGAAACTGGCCCGATTTCAAAAGTGACCAGGCAAGTCCATAATTAACTTTGCTCTCGATATCTTTATAGTTAGGAAGGCGAGAAAATTTCTCAATTATCATCTTATACTCATTTACCGACTCCTCAAAAGAATTGCGATTATACAGGGCTTCTGCTTTACCTAAGAATGCTTCCAATAAATAAGAACTACCAGGAAATTTTTCAATCAACCTAGCATAAGCGGTTATTGCACCGTCAAAATCATTTTCTATAGATTTTATCGCGGCTCTGCCTAAAAGGGCATAATCATTTTCATCTGCCTCTATGAATATCTTTTTAGCTTCTTCAATTTTATTCTGCTTTAGATAACACCAACCTATGCCGGCGATAGCCAAATTCTTTAGTTCTTTTTTATCAGAATCATCTAAAATTTTATCTAAAGCCATTTGATATAGTTTAAGAGCATTGTTGTAATTATTAGTATAAAATGAAATCTCGGCTAAAAAGAAATAACTTTGAGAAAGCCGGGAATTTTTAGGAAAATCATTATTAAAGTTCTTAAAGGCTTCTTGCGCCTTTTCATATTCTAATGCCCGATAAAGACTTTCCGCTGACTTAAAACTGGCGGCCTCTAGTAGAGAATGTTTAGGAAACTC
Source organism: Candidatus Omnitrophota bacterium (assembly GCA_040753675.1). Classification (GTDB taxonomy): domain Bacteria; phylum Omnitrophota; class Gorgyraeia; order JAHJTE01; family JAHJTE01; genus JBFMEB01. The sequence continues at coordinate 68,163 of JBFMEB010000001.1, forward strand.
GATTCTTATTTTATTAAAAGAGTCTGCTGCCTCGGAAAATTTTTCCAGTTCGAATAAACATATCCCTTTCGAATAATAAGCAAAAGCCAAAAATTCCGACTTGGGATATTCATTAATAACCTTCTGATAAAAAAGAGATGCCTTGGTATAGTCTTTGCCCTTTAAGTGGACTTCAGCAATCCAATAAATAATTGCATCTTGAAAATTAGAAGTGGCGGGATTAGCGAGCAAGGCCTGCAATTGAGAAAGCGTATCGGCAAACTTGCCTTTAAAAAAAAGACACCTGGCAACAAAAAACTGAGCCTGGGCCAGGTAAGAGCTACTTGGATAACGTTTAATAAAACTTTGAAAACTGTCCAAGGATAAATCATAGAAACCATCCTCAAATGCCTTGGCTGCAACATAAAAATCCTCTCCCTCATTCGTTTCTATGCTAAAGGTTAGCTCAGTAAGGAAGCTAAAAATAAAAATTAGACACAACCCGGAAATAATTACTGTCTCTAGATATTTTTTCCTCATATAAAATTACTATAACAAAAATTTACTGCCGACTCAATACCTTTTTTAAACGCAAAGGTATAATGATATTTTAAAATTTAATGCTGCAATGTTTTCTTAAGGTAAGAACCGGTGAAGGATTTAGGGTTGTCTGCTATCTCTTCAGGTGTGCCAACTGCTACTACCTCTCCTCCTGCCTCACCGCCTTCTGGCCCTAAATCAATGATGTAGTCAGCTGATTTTAAAACGTCTAAATTATGCTCGATAACCAATACAGTGTTACCCGCTTCGACTAATCTATGCAGCACTCTCAATAGCTTATCAACATCGGCAAAATGAAGTCCAGTAGTTGGTTCGTCCAAAAGATAGAGCGTTTTTCCCGTAGAATGCCTGCTCAACTGTTCGGCCAATTTAATTCGCTGGGCTTCACCGCCGGACAATGTGGTAGCAAATTGCCCCAATTGAATATAACCCAATCCCACATCATTAAGAGTGCCTAATATGCGATTTATCTTAGGAATATTTTGAAAAAGTTCCAAACCTTCAGTTACGGACATATTAAGACAATCGCTGATTGAATTGCCTTTAAACTTCAATTCGAGGGTCTGCTGGTTAAATCTGCTGCCTTTACAGACTTCACAGGGCACATAAATATCAGGCAAAAAATGCATCTCAATTTTCCTAATACCGTCTCCCAAGCATGCCTCGCATCTACCACCTTTAACATTAAAACTAAATCTGCCTGGTTTATAGCCACGACTACGCGAAAGCGGCAATCTCGCAAAGGTGTCTCTTATGGGAGAAAATGCGCCGGTATAGGTCGCAGGATTTGAGCGCGGAGTCCTGCCTATAGGAGACTGATCTACGATGATAACTTTATCTAGCAATTCTATCCCTTTTAATTTCAAATATTTTCCTGGCTTTTCTTTTGCCTTATAAAAATATTGCGCCAAGGCACAGTACAAAATGTCATAAATTAAGGTGGATTTACCAGAGCCAGAAACACCACTCACACAAACAAAAAGACCTAATGGTATATCTACGTTTATATTTTTTAGGTTATGCTCGCTAGCCCCTTCTATTCTTAAAACTTTCGCAAGGTTAACTGACCTTCGCTTTTGGGGTGGCTTAATTTTAAGTTCGCCAGTTAGAAACTTGCCGGTAAGCGATTTATCGCATTTAAGTAGGCTTGCTAAATCTCCGCAATAGACTAAATAGCCTCCCTCCTTGCCAGCTCCAGGGCCTAAATCTACAATATAATCTCCAGCACGAATAGTGGCCTCATCGTGCTCAACTACGATAACTGTGTTACCTAAATCCCGCAGAGACAAAAGACTCTTAATTAATTTGCGATTATCTTTTTGATGCAAACCTATACTGGGCTCATCTAAAATATAGATGACTCCCACAAGTCCGGAGCCGATTTGCGTTGCCAAGCGGATCCTCTGTGCTTCGCCGCCAGAAAGGGTCGAACTCTTACGGTCCAAGGTCAAATAATCAAGGCCCACATCAATGCAAAATTTGAGTTTTTCATTAAGTTCTTTTAGTATTTCGCAAGCAATTAATCGCTGCAGGTCAGATAATTTTAGGCTCTCAAAAAATTCTTTAGCATCTTTTATAGAAAGCCGAATAATATCCCAGATAGAAAAACCTGAAATTTTTATGGAAAGACTCTCTTTTCTTAAACGTGCCCCCAAGCAAACCGGGCAAGGCAGCACGCTCATAAATTTTGCGATTTCTTCTTTTAAAAAGTCGCTTTTTGTCTGTCTGAATAGCCTTTCTAAATGCGGGATTATGCCTTCAAAAGGCTTACCCCAGATATAATCATCTGAGCCGTTTAATATGGTTTTACGAATATTAATTGGCAATTTATTAAAAGGTGTATCGATACCGAAATTTAAAGTTGCTGCCAATTCTCGCAACAACGCTCGGTAATACATAAGATAACCTTTGCCGCCTTTTTTCCATGGTGCAACTGCCCCTTCTCTTATAGACTTGTTTTTATCGGGTATTATTAAATCAGGGTCAAATTCCAATTTTGTCCCCAACCCATTACAAGCTGGGCATGCGCCATAAGGAGAATTAAAAGAAAAAATTCTTGGTTCAATCTCAGGCAGGCTACTACCGCAATGACTGCAAGCAAAATTTTCGCTAAAAACAAAATCTTTTTTATGTTTAGATTCTTTTGAAATCAGCACATTTCCCTTGCCTAATTTTAGAGCCATTTCAACTGAATCTGCCAAGCGCGGCTGTGATTGTTTGTCGACTGATAATCTATCAACAAAAATCTCGATTGTATGCAACTTATATCTTTCTAAAGAAACATCCTCGTCTAAGCTTTGTAATTTTCCGTCAATCCTTACCTTTGTAAAACCTTCTATACGGATACTCTCTAACAATCCTTTGTATTGGCCCTTTTTACCCCGTATTATTGGAGCAAAAATATTTATTATTGCTCCTTGCATCTCCTTAAAAGTATATTCGATAATCTCCTGCGAACTTTGTTGCTTGATTTCTCTGCCGCAGTTGTGACAGTATGGCTTACCGATACGTGCAAATAAAAGTCGTAAATAATCGTATATTTCTGTCTGGGTGGCTACGGTAGAGCGGGGATTAGAAGAAGCACTGCGCTGTTCAATAGCAATTGTGGCGGAAATACCCTCTATTGATTCAACGTTTGGTTTGCGCAATTGCTCTAAAAATTGGCGGGCATAGGCAGATAAACTCTCGATATAGCGTCGCTGGCCTTCAGCATAGATAGTATCAAAGGCCAAAGACGACTTGCCTGAGCCTGAAAGACCAGTCACAACAATAAGTTTATTGCGAGGTAATTTGAGATCGATGTTTTTTAGATTATGTTCTTTAGCCCCTCGGATAATCAAAAAATTGCTTTGCATTTTCTATCCTATTTTCTAATTTTTATGAAATTTGAAAATCTTTGTAGTCTTTGGGATATGCTTATAACAAAATTTTAGAGGGTGGGAAATTTTGAATATTTATTTCTCCAATAATTTAATAAATCCCTAAAAGTCGTTTCAATGGGTATCCGGGGCTTCCAATTAGTTACTTTTTGAAACTTTGAGGTATCCGGTATTTGCAAAGTAACGTCCGAAGGCCTCAACAATGAAGGGTCGACTTTGATTTTTATCTTTTTATTAGTCATGCTTAATAAAATTTTTAGCATTTGTCCTACCTTCATAGTACTATGTCCGCCAACATTATAAACCTCGCCCGCTGGACATTTATTAACCAAAAGCCAGTATGCTCGCACTGTATCACGAACATCACAAAAAGTCCTTATGCTATTTAAGTTACCAACAAATAAAACTGGTTTTTGTAATCCTTTTTCAATACGTGCAATCTGACGGGCAAAAGAAGAAGAAGCAAATACATCTCCCCTACGAGGACCAGTATGTGTAAACATGCGAGTGCGAATTGTCTTAATACCATAAGATATAAAATATTGATAGGCTAACATATCCTCTGCAACTTTGCTTACTGCATAAGGACTCGCCGGTCTAAAGCCTTGACTCTCTTTTATAGGAACTTCGTCTTTTTTAACGTGACCATAAACTTCTGAGGAACTACAGATATGTACAATGGGGTCAATTTTACAATAGCGTATCGCCTCGAGTAAATTTATTGTTCCGCATACATTTGTTTCAATAGTATTAACTGGCGCATTAAAGCTGGTCTGCACATACGACTGAGCAGCTAAATGAAATATTATATCTGGTTTAATCTTTTCTATAGCCTCCAATGTCGATTTGAAATCCAGCAATTCGCAATAATGTAACTCTATTCTTTCCATAATTCCTAAGATGTTCTCTGTAGGACTTCTCCAACGTCTGATGCCGTGGATTTTAATATTTTTGTCAGTCAATGATAAAAGATAATCTGCAAGATGACTACCTACAAAACCAGTTATACCAGTAATCAAAATATTCCTTCGCATAATAAACTCCTTCAGGCAATAAAAACTTTTATATTTTTTTTATGGTCACTATCATATTATTACCAAAAAGTTGCATTAGTGGTCTAAAAATAAACTCAATAAAATTAACTACACCATATAAAAAATGAGGAACAAATGGCTTGTAAGTTAAGCCTCCGGACAAAGTATATCTAAGAAAATCATGATAAATAAACGAAATTATTTTCAGTCTTTTAAATCTTTGTGTAAAAATATATGCATCTCTCTTAAAAATAATATAAGGCAAGGCCATATTAACCTTGGTTAGCCTGCCCTCAATAGTCTTATCTTCAATCTTCCAGCGCTTAAGAAGCTTATTGGTATATTCATTATGAAAATTTTTATTCATAAAATAACCGAAAGAACTGCTTGAGGGCTCATTACAAACAAATATTCCATCAGATACTAAAACGCGCTGAATTTCTTCCAAGCACTTACCCGGATCCTCAATATGGTGCAAAACACCATTAGCATATATAGCTTTTAAAGAATTGTCTGGAAAAGACAAACAAGTAACATCCTCCACACGATCAATCCCTTCAGATTCTACAATATCAGAAGTAATTACATTAGGCAAAAATTCTTTTAAGAAACCGCCGCCACTACCTATCTCAAGTGAAGGAAAATTTAAATATTCTAGAGAATCTTCAATTTTTTTAAAATACCTATATATAAAATTATAATGCTCAGTAAGTAGTGGACTTTTTTTAATAATACGACGATGTATGGAAATAGCCTCTCTCGAGTCAATATCAAGATTTCTTACATCAGGCCTAATAAATATTTTGTTGAAGAATCCGCGCACTAGGTTTTAAATTGTCTATACATATCGTTTTTTAGAAAATAACTGCTTTGCCCTTCTGTAACCATTTGGCGTGCCAAAATCAACTAACTCGAAATTTTGCTTAAATCCATAACATCTCTTATCCATAAGTACAATCTTTGGGAAAAAATCATGTTCTAAGGAAATGACCCTTCTTCTGGGCATAAAAGAAAAAATATCTCTGTCCATAAGGTAGGTGCCTGCACTATAGAAATTTTCTATTTCGACTTTTGTCTTTTCTCTAAAAACAATTATCCTCTGTCGGTTATCTAAGATTACTTTGCCAAAATTTCGATTATTACACTTATCAACCAAAGCAAGGGAAAGTAATGCCTTCTTTCTTAAATGGAAATTGATAAATTTGCCAAGGTTCAGACTTAAAAAAGCATCACCGTTCATAACTAAAAAGGGATTACTACGAATTAAATTTTTTGCTTTTTTTATTGCGCCGCCTGTACCCAATGGTTTCTCTTCTTGAGAATATAAGACCTCCCACGGCAAAGAATGAGCGCAATAATATCTTTTAATAAAATCTCCTTTATAACCCGTACACAGAATAAACCTAGAAAAGCCAAAACTCGATACATATTCCATAAGCAGAGATAGAAATGGTCTGTTACCAAAAACAGCCATGGGCTTTGGCCGGTCTTTTAATATTGAGCTTAACCTCTTTCCTTCACCGCCGCAAAGAATAACCACGTCTATCTTGGATGGATTTGTGTAATTGCTCATGGGGCGAAAAAGTCAGGGCGATAGTAAATTATCTGGCTTCCTAATTCTTCAAATTTAAAAGGGACATATAATATTTTTTTAAGTTTTTCTCTAACCCTAGGTTGCAATTCTGGTTTCACAAAAAACAATATGAAACCACCTCCGCCAGCTCCTAATATTTTTCCTCCCAATGCACCCCCCCTCATGCCTGCTTCATATATGTCATCAATAATAGGATTAGTTATCTTATTGCTTAAACTTCGCTTCAGTTTCCAACTTTCATGCAAAAGTTTACCAAATGCTTCAAAAGTGGTTTTAGTGTTCAATATATTTAGTGCCTGATTTACCATCTCATATATTAATTTTAATTCTTTATTTTTCTTTGGTATGTTCTCGATTTGTTCTCCTGCGATCTCTGAAGCCAACCGCGACATTCCGGTAAAAAAAAGCATTAAATGGCTTTGAAAAAATCTTATTTTCTTGGAATATAAGGTAACCGGCCTTACTTCTATATTATTTTTGCCGGGTTTAAATTCAATTTTATTAAATCCTCCGAATGCGGCAGTAACTTGGTCTTGTGAACCAATATTTTCTTTAGCCCAATTCTGTTCTATTTCTATGGCTTCCAATGCTAACTGTTTTTTGCTTACCATTTTACCTTTTAAAGCATATAACGCATTCAGGAGGCCAACTGTAAAAGAAGAACTCGAACCCATACCTGAGCGCGCTGGCAAATCTGCTACATGCTGTATGCTGATTCCACGCCTTACTCTCATAAACCGGAGGGTCTCCCTAGCGGTAGGATGCTGTATATCATTAATATTTTTGACCATCTCGTGCTTAGAATAAAATATGCGATGTTTACAATCGAAGAATGGCTGAAGATAACCACAGGTAATGTAACAGTATTTATCAATACTGGCGGCAAGGACAGCGCCCGGGTTCCTTTTGTACCAATCTGGATAATCTGTCCCCCCACCAAAAAATGATATGCGAAATGGAGTTCTACTTATAACCATCAAACCTCCTAAGTTTTTTAAATTATCTCTTCAGGAGACAAAATGACCAAGTTTATCTCTCTTTGAAAGCATGGGGTTTTTAATCGGCCAAGAAATATTAAATCTGGAGTCATTCCATTTATATGTAAATTGATTTTTGGGATTATAATAGGTAGATTGTTTATAGTGAAATATCGCTAATTTACTCAAGACCAGATGAGCATTTCCATGCTTTGGCGGCACTAAAACTTGAAATCTATTTTTATCAGATAGAATAAATGATTGCCATTTGCCAAAATCTTTTGATGAAATATCGCAATTAACTACCACCAAATAAAACTTTCCGAATAGGCAGGATATTAATTTCCACGTCTGGTTATCACCGTGGATTCCCCGTAATACATTTTTCTTTGATACAGAGATATCATCTTGGATAAATTTTATATCTATACCATTTTGACAATACAACTCTTTATTATAAATCTCGGCGTATTCTCCGCGATGGTCTTTAAAAACATCTGGCTTAATCAGTAAAACTTTCTCTAGTTCTGTTTTCTCTATTCTCATCTGCCTAAGTTCCTAGACTTATCAAAGCGCTCATAGGCCTCATCTTGATACTTAAGCAAGTCTTCATTTGATACGTTTGATAAATTTATACCGACGCTATCATAATAATTGGTTGCCTCCATCTGTTCAAAGCTCCAGGGATCAACCAACCCTTGCAAACAAGCAAAGTCATAAACCTTTGTACCAGGATAGGGAGCAAGAATCATAAATTTTGATTGGTCAGCGTTTAGTTCAAAGGCGAAATCAATAGTCTCTCTGATGGTTTGATGAGTATCACCTGGCAATCCTATAATGTAGCTGGCTATGCTGGCAAGTTTTGCATCTTTCATTATCTTTATAGCTCTCCTAAAGTCCTCTTTTGTTTCCTTTTTCCCAATCTTACTCAGCATTTCTTCATTGCCACTTTCTACACCAAGAGCAGCGAATAAACATCCAGATTTTTTTAAGGCCTCAACCAATTCCTTGGAGACAGAATCTGCCCTTAACTGAACCGTATACCCTATTTCAATCCTATCTTCGATTATTCGCTTACATATAGAGAGTGCTCTTTCTTCATCTATTGCAAAATCATCATCCCAGAACATTAGATTCTTCACTTTTAAAATATTCACAATATACCTGATTTCTTTTATAACATTTTCAATTGAACGTAGCCTAATTTTTCTCTTCCAAGTGACATTGGAAACACAAAAAATACAATCGTATGGACAACCCCTTCCGGAGTATACAGCCAGATGTCTCCCATCAAAATAATTCGGATCTATATATTCATTAATATTCATTAAGTCCCAAGCAGGAAAAGGTAACATATCTAGATTTTTTATGAAAGGGCGAACCTCATTTACCTTTATCATATCTTGGTTTCTATATACTAGATTTTTTATCGAATCTGGCTTCTTATTCCTCTCTAACGCATTCAGTAACTCCAAAAGAGCATCCTCGCCCTCTCCGATTATACCAAATGAAATCCCTTCAAAAAGCGAAACTGATGGAGCGCCAGTAAGATGGGGCCCACCAACTACTGTGATAACACTACTATCCCTTGCCTTTATTTCCTGAGCAATTTTTACAATAACCGGATATCTTGGCGTAAGGGTTGTAAAACAGACGTATTTGGGTGAGGATTCAAGAATAATATTAGCCATTTCACTATGAGAGGTCACAGGTGTTATTTCAAAATCCACAATTGAACAATCGTAATTGCCTTTCTCGCGAATAAATGAAGCCAGCAACGCAATATTTAAAGGGCAGCGGATAACCCCTTGTTTTTTCCATTGCTCTGATTTCTGCAGATTTGGCGCTCTGACAAAAACAACTTTTACTCTATTCATTTATTTACTAATCTTCGGATAAAATACTATACCTCTCTAAGAGATTTGTTTTATGTAAGTAATACCATTCTATGGTCTTACGTATCCCAGTATTTATATCTATTTTAGGTGACCATCCCAGCTGGAACTTTGCCTTATCAATGCTTGCAACTCTATGCTTCTCTCCAGTCTGTCTTGTCGTATCCCATCGTATGGCAACTTTTCTGCCAATAAACTTCTCTGCACTAGCTACTATGATTTCAGCCAAAGCTTTAATTGACAAAGGTAGCCCACTACCAACATTAAAAGGCCCTCGAGTATTTTTAATAATCATAAGAATCAAGAAATCCGCAACGTCTTGCGAATACACAAAATCTCTTACGGCGGAACCATCTCCCCAAATGGTCAAGGGGTCTTCGCCATTAAATACACGATAGATCAAGGCAGGAATAACTAAGGCGGAATGTGGGTTAAAATTATCATATGGACCATAGGTATTCGTTGGACGAACAATAAAAAAATTTTCTAAATTGTACTGAAGTTTATAAGCTTCAATCTGCATCTCTCCGATCAACTTAGACATTCCACCAAATATATCGGAAGAATCAGGTAAACCAGTTAAGGCATTTTTCTCTTCGAAGACTTCCGCAGGTGGATAAATACAAATACTGCTGGCATACAAAAATCGCTCTACTGCAGCTTTTCTTGCAGCCTCCATAATCTGAATATTCATCAAAATATTCTTGATAAGAAAAGTGGAGGCTTTGGCATGTGCGACATCTATGCCTCCTTTGATTCCAGCTAGATGGAAGACTACCTGCATATCCTTTACTATTTCGGTGCATAACTTTTCATTGCATAAATCTCCATTTATAAATTCAATTCGGCTACCAAAAGGAGACTTTAAATCCAAACTCACAACTCTAATGTTAGCCCCTAACTTATCTAATTTCTTTACTAAAGGGATGCCTATTAAACCTGTCCCACCAGTAACTAAAACTTTTTTATTATGAAAATAATTGTACATTTTAAATCAAGAATTTTATAAAAATTTTTATCACAATTTATTTTACCTTTTTGCTTTATAAAATTTAATAATTATATCTATCAGCATAAATTCCAAAAATTTTTAGCCAAGTTAAAGCTTCGGAACTGATAATGTGAAAAACCTCTCCGATTGCATCCCTTAATCCAATAAGACCAATTAAGCCAACAGCAAAATTGGAACAGCTAGCACTAACAGACCCTGTACCACCAATAAATAAAACTTTCAATAAGATAATCCCTTCAAATTGTTACATTTAATTAGGCTATTTCTTGTTTGCGTATACCATGCTACTGTATCCTTAAGGCCTTCTTTTAAATATACTTTTGGCTCAAAACCCAATATTCTTTTTGCCATTGAGATATCAACTGCACGGAATGGTATTATCGAGGGTTTAGATACATTAAATATAACTTTAGCTCTTTCATGGTCCGCAGCCTTAAGGATTATTTGCACAACTTCTTTAATCTTGACGGGTTTGCCATAGCCCAAATTGAGAGGATCGCATGTTGCATATTTTTCCAATATAAGTAGACAACCACGCGCTAAATCGCTGACATGCAGTAAATCACGCACTTCTTCTCCGCTGCCCCATACCTCATATGGGTTATGTTTTTCAACTGCTTTGCGAATTAGAGCTGGAATAACATGACAAGTTGTTAAGTCAAAGTTATCCCAGCTACCATAAATAGTCGTAGGCCGTACAATGGCAATTTTCATATTAGATATCGATGAAACAAATTCTCCGAGTTTCTCAAAATATCGTCTCATCCACCCATACCCGGAATATGTTGGATGAGGCGAACCACTCCACATCTCCTCTTCTTTAACTGGATGGTCAGTAGGTGGATAAGCTGTGCTACTGCTAAACAATAAAAACCGTTCGACATTTGACTGCCAGGCAGCCTGAAGCATCTGTGCCGTAAGTATCAGATTTGTCGCAATAGAAACCATAGAATCAAATCCTGATATAGCTGCCGCCCCTACAGAACCCGCAGCATGAAAAATATAATCAACCCCTTTCAGTACTTTTAAACAATCTTCCTGTATGGTTAAATCTGCTTTAATTGTTTCAATGCGTTTGTCTTTAATTATCAGTGGCCGCTTATGCACTGGTATACGCACTTTGGCATCAGCTTTTAAAAGTTCCTGCACAATGTGCGAACCCACGAATCCTGTACCGCCAGCAACTAAGACTACTTTTCCTTTGTAAAACATTTATTTAGGCTTAAGCTTTTGAATATTTTTTGATTTTGTTTTTTAATTTTTCTCTTATAGAAACTGAGTCAAGGCCTATTTTTTTTCTTACATCATGAACGTTGCCATAACAAGAACAGAACTCATCGGGTATGCCATAATAGGATATATTTAAATGCGGAACTTCGCAAATCGCCTCATATAAACCAAAGGCATCATGGATAACCACAATTTCAGAATCTTTAAACCGACAAATTAACTCTTTATCAATAGGTTTTATTGTGTGAAAATAAACAAGATTAATATCTAAATCCTTACAAGCCTCCAAAACATTAGCAAGTATCGGACCAGCGGTTACAACTGTTAGCTTTGAATTTGTGTTTTTTAAAATTGCGCCTTTGCCAAATTCCACTGGCATATCAATCTTGTGCGGATAATCAGATAGCCGAAAATAAGTTGTCCGGCCATTGTTATATTGGCTGCGCAACAAAATATCTAACTCCTTAGTTGAACCGGGCTGAATTATTTCTATATCTGGAAGTAATCTAAGAATAGCCAAATCAGTATAACAATGGTGAGTCGCACCATCCCAGGCATAATCAAAAGATGCACCACAGGATACAATATTCGCTCCAAACTGATTATAACAAAGATCAAGCTTAACCTGTTCAAAACTTCTTTCAGTAATAAAAGGTGTTATGGTGTGGATAAAAGGATAAAACCCCTGAGAACTTAAGCCTGCTCCAACGCTTATCAGCGTATTCTCGCAGATTCCTATATTATAAAACCGGTTAGGGTATTTCTTTTTAAACTCATCAAAAAGGTAAACGCTCACGTCACCAAATAACAGGACTATTCGCTCATCATTATTTGATAAATCCATTATTGTTTCTCTAAACTGTTTCCTCATCCAATTCCCTTAACAGTTTCTTAAGTTCCTCTGACGTAGGAGACTTCCTGTGCCACTCATAATGATTAGAAATAAGACTACGCGAACCAAACCCTTTTTTAGTGTGTGCGATTATTGCTCTCGGTTTAGATGAAACTACTAAAATCTCTTTTTTAAGTTGAGATATATCATGGCCATCAACTTCGACAGCCTCACATCCAAAAGCTCCTAATCTTTGTGCCGGGTTTTGTATCTGTAGCCCCCGCGAATGCGAGAGATTGTTATCGTAAATAATCGTAAGATTATTTAGTCCTAAATTAGTGGCTACCATTATAGCTTCCCAGACAGAACCTTCGTTAGCTTCTCCATCACCGATCAAAGTATAGACCCTGCGGCTATCTTCCTTTTTAATTTTTAACCCCAAAGCCATGCCTACTGCAATGGCGATACCATGGCCCAAAGATCCTGTAGATGCCTCTATCCCAGGAATCTTAATTCTATCCATATGGCAACCAAAATCAGACGTAAATGAACCAAAGGAATAAACATTTTTAATATCAAAATAGCCAAAGTGAGCTAGGACACAATAAAGGCCAAGGCTGGCGTGACCTTTGCTTAAAACAAAAATATCACGCCTAGACCAACTTGGTTTTTTGGGATCATGGTTAATAGTATGATAAAGCGCATAAAGTATTTCAATCACTGAAAAACAGCTCGGTACATGGCCATGGCCACTCACATTAGAAATCTTCAAAATATCTTGTCTGATTCTTTTGCAATCTGGATTCATCTAATCTCAATATAAGATACTCTCGCAGTCATTGGTAACCTCTGCACTCTGACATTATTTAAACTCAGCATTTCCTTCAAGGCAATGGTCTCTCCAGGAAATATATCGTCGCATAATTCATCAAATACCAATATGCTGCCTTTACACAAATTAGGTTTAATTGTCTGGAGGGCGACTTTTGTCGGCTTATAAATGTCAAAATCAAAAATTGCCAAAGCAATTATAGTTTCCGGATGTTTCTTGAAATAAGCCGGCACAGTCTTTATGGCATTGCCTTTTATGAGCTCGTACCTAATCAGATGAGACATCGGATTCAATGATTCTTGCATAGCTAATATCCTATCAAGATAACCTATATAATCCCGAGGCAAGGAGAAGGAACCATCGCTACATTTGCTTAATTTTCCATCATGCCTACTTATGCCCTTAAGACCTTCGAATGTATCAAAACCCACAATTTTTCTATGTCTGTTAAAGGGCTCTAAAATTCCCCTTAGGGCTGACATAATGGAAAGTGTCTGGCCCCACCTTACGCCAAATTCGACAATTATACCGTGATGATTGACTATCTTCTTGTATATTTCATAAAAAAATAATATCCGAGACAAATTCTTTGAGGTTAAAAATAAACCGAGGTTAGGCAGCAATTCTTCATCCGGCAAAGGATTTACCTTGAGGCTATTTGTGAATTGTTTCTGAACCATTTTTTCTCTTTGACTCGATAAAACAATCGCCTTATATTTTTTTGTTTTCATTTAGTCCACCACCCCTTATTTTCAATCCACCATTCGACTGTTTTTTGTATTCCTTGCTCTATCGAATTCTGAGTTTGCCAGCCTAAAGCCTCCTTTGCCTTTGAGCAATCAAGGGCTCTAAATTTAACCGTGGAAGGCTTATCGTGATTATATCTTATCTGGCAAGGATTGTGCCCCGCAGACTTAAGTATCAATTTTGCGATTTCATCTACAGTAATTTGTATCCCAGAGCCTATATTAAAAATATCAAATTTTATTTTCTCGGCATCCATCATGGTTACAATCGCCCTGCCAAAATCCTCTGAAAAGATTACATCCCGGATTACATCTGGCCTACCCCAGATCTCAAAAGGATCTTGTTTTTCAACTGCCTTTCTTATCAAAGCAGAAATAAAATGCGAAGTCTTAAAATCAAATTTAGAATAAGGACCAAAAATATTTGCCACCCTGGCGATAAGAATCTCGCTGCCGTATTTTGTGTGCAAAAAATCACAAAATCTTTCTATATATCTAGCTACCCATCCAAACCCCTGATAAGCCCCTGCAGGTTCTTTATTTAAATCCAACTCTTTCTCTTTGATATGACCATTAAATTCTTGATACAACGTAGCTGAACTGATATAAATTATCCTTTTTATACCTGCAGAATGAAAGGCCTGCAAGAGCCGCACATTCATTACTAAATTTTCGCTAATATAATTTAAAGGGCTAGAAATAACAAACCCTGCTCCACCGCTATAAGCCGCGGCCATAATTGCACAGTTAGAATCCCGAACAATTTTTCCGCAATCATTCTCTGATCTTAAATCTGCGTAACAGTAATCAATATTTTTATGCTTAAGAAATGGCTTAGTATGCTTATAATAGGCGGCGCGAATTTTTGTTTGGGGATAATATTTTAAGATATAATTTAATATGCTAGTTCCGGCAAGTCCAGTCGCTCCCGCCAAAAATACTCTCTTTCCATCCAAAAATCTATCCATAACTATTATTTGTGAGGCAACAACTCCTTGATAATAAGCAATAAAATTGCCGTTCCGTTTATTAACGGTCTCATCTTTCTTATTCCGCCTATTCTCGGTGGTTCATCACCAGGGATTTCGCAAACCCTCAATTTTAATTTAGCGCATTTGACCGAACTCAAAGGCTCAAAGCCACCTATCTCGACAAATCGGTTTGTCTGCGCGAATTTAAATAAATCTTTCTTCCATGCCCTAAATCCAACCAGAGAATCAGTATAATGGCCGCCAAATAATATATTAATCATGTTCGTAAACATCCAGTTCCCAAACCTAGTGATAACGTCATCGTCATAACTTTTTGCTCCTTCCCGATAGCGGGAAACAATGACCATATCAAAACCTTCGGCCATCTTGCTGATAAGGGCTGGAATTAATTCTGGTATAGAATTTCCGTCCGGAGTAAAAGTCACAATGATATCCCCAGTAGCAATTTCTAATGCCTCCCTATAAGCATTAACTAAACCCTTTGTTTTCTGCTCTAATACGAAACAGCCTTGCTCCTTTGCAAATTCCGCTGTGCCGTCGGTAGATTTTCCATCGACAACAATTATCTCGTCAACCCATTCCCTTCTAATCCTAGGCATTATTTGTTTCATGCCATCGATTTCGTTTAAAGTAGGTATAAGCAAAGTGGATTTCATTACGTTTATCTACAATAAGGAACAATATTCTTTACTGCAAGTAGGACATAACTGATAGGATCGTAAATGTTGAAATTAAAAAACAGGTCTAAAACGTTAACATAGTTTACACAGAAGATAAATACTGCAGCTAAAATAACAAAATATGACTGATAGTCCTTATTTTTCTGTCTAAATAATTCATATAAAGCTAATGCCGCAAACAGACCTATAACGAAATCTAAAACTGCAATAAATCGCACAATTTTTGTATATTTCATGCTACTAAATAAAACAAAGATAATGACAAAAGAAACCAAGAAATATGTGACTTTCCAATCAAATCTCTTTGTAAACAATATATAAAAAAAATAACCTATAAATAAGAGTGTAGCTATTGGATTCAGTATCAGATAATCTATAACGTACTTATACCACGGTCCCATCCCAAACAAAGAATAAGTATTCGTCATAGTCACTGGAAAATGAACCCCTGCTATAAATCTAATCAGCGAAACAAGATTATCTAAGCCATTAAATAAAAACAGGTAGGCACCTCCTACAATAATTAAAGGAGCAACAAACAACCATAGCAAATAAGAATATGATATGTCTTGCTTATATTTGTATCTATATAACAGATAAGACAAAACAAAAAATGGCAATAAGGCAATGGCGGATTCTTTAATAGTTATGGTTAAAGAATACACAATTACAAATGTAACAAATTTAGTTTTTCTTTTATTAACTAAAAAATCAAAGAAAAGCCAAACAGATAGAGCCCAGGATAAATTAACTGTACTATCTTGTAAGCACCTTCTGCCAGAGTACATTATAATAGGACTACTGGATAACAACAATGTAGAGATATAAGCTATATCTTGATCAAAAAATTTTTTAATAAAATAAAAGCACACTATAATGAGAAGTATATAACAGAGAAATGAAAAATGCGCCAGCGAAACAAAGGTATTTGGAAATATCTTAAACCAAAACGAAGTTATTAAGATATGTCCGAATCTACTGGCGGGGTTAGGAAATTGTTGTGCAATCTTATCGCTAAGATGATACTCCCACAATAATGGAAATTGGCTAATTCCCTTTTCTTTTATAATCTTTGCATACATGAAATAATGCCCCTCATCGGCTCTATGGGCAAATTCATTTTCTCGCGGCATGGATAAATAGACTGTAAAAATAGAAAACAAAATAAGAGCTAAAACTACGGTTCGCATTATTATGCTCATCTTCATCTCTCTGATTTAAATTAAAGACTTTATTATAGCAAAAAATAAAGCCCACTGCAAACGCAGGCAAAGTTTCTTAATTTTGCAAACAAAGTACTTATTAATTAATCTTTTTTGATTAAAATTTTGCTTAATAAATAAACATTACCTATCAATTGAGAAAATAACCAAGAATAGGCCATACCTAAGCTTCCCATTTTAAAAAGTAAGATAATCACAAAAAAAATCAAACTTATCAATATAATGAAACTTAAACTAAAAAAATCAAAAATTTCATTCTTAATATTTTTTAGAGTCAAATAGATTTGATTAATCGTGAAGGAAAAAATTGATAAAAAAAGCACTTTTAAAATTCCAAAAGAATGAAAGAAAAAATCTTTTTTAAAGAGAAGGAGAATCCCCTCTCCCCAAAAATAAAATAAAACAAATCCCAATATTGACAATAAAAAACAAAAACTTATCGTTTTTCTTAAGAGGGCTTTAACGTCTTCGCCGTGAGCAGCCTGCATTAAAAATACGCTAGAAATCGAAGCTATAAATGAACAGTAAACTGAAAATATCATCCAGGGGACATAAAATAACCCTACCTCGCGCTCCGAAAATAACGAAAGTATTATAAGAGGAAAAATCATCCCCGGTAAGTATAAGGTTGCAGCATTGAAGAAATTTACTAGAGAAAAGGGTAGTAAATTCCTGAGTATAGAAAAATCAATCCTTAGCCTAATTTTAAAATTTGGATACTTCCTGACAAAAAAGATAAATGAAAAAATTAAGGCCAGGGCTGCAGCAAGACAATTAGCAGAAAATATCCCAAAACTCCTCCAAAATATAAAGACAAAGAGAAATCCAATCCTCAAAAAATTCTGCACTAAATTCTTAATTAAAGCCAGAGGCGTCTCTTGGTAGGCAAGAAAAATACCCTCAAAGCAAGTGAATAAAAACATAGTTACTACGAAAAATAAGAAAATTAAAGGATAAAAAGATACCTTTAATAAACTTAATTTAGGTAGAAAAAAGTCTATTCCTATTAATAGGCTAAGACTAAGAAAAATTAACAGGCTTAGAGAGAACCCAAGAAATGTTCCTAGCAACTTAGACCTATCTTCATTTTGAGGCAGAAATCTCACAAATGTTGGAGCTAGGCCCAAGGATGCGACAAAAATCAAAAGTGAAACAACTGAAATTAAGGCAGAGGCAAGACCAATATCATCTATTGAGTAAAACCTGGCAGCTACCCACCAAAATATAATACCTGAAAAACCTAAAGATATTTTAGAGGCCATCAGCGTGGATGAATGAATAAAGAAATTACTGTTTTTGTTAATCATTTTACAGCAGTTATGGATTAAATATTTTAAGCCAAAGTGAGCGAATTTTTCTTAACCAGGAAATTGGTAGATACGTAGCAAGGTAAAAAACCACTACTTCTGGATACAATGGACTCAGTCTCAATGCCTTATTAAGCATCAATCTAGCCTCTCGCATACGATTTTGGCCACAGAAAGATCTACCTAAATGGTAATAATGATAAGCCAGAGCTAATCGTTTCTCTCTAATCTTACTCCCATTTTTATCTTTTATAGACAAAGAATGTAGAATAACTAAATCATCTCTTCCTTTTCTTCTTCTCTTAGCACACTCTCTGGCTAAGGCAGCGTATTTATCCTGTTGTGATTTTTTCTCAATAGATATGGAATTGTCTATAAGGCGCCACTTATATAAGAAATCCGGTAGATTCGCCAAATCAAAATACTCTGCAATTCTCAAATATAGATCGTAATCCTGGGCATATTTAAATTCTTCTCTATACAAACCTACCTTTTCAAGACATGTTCTCCTAAACATGATTGAGCCATGATAGAACTGATTTCCCAACATTAATTCTTTTTTTATTTGTTCACTTTCAGTAAATAAATTAATCTTGGCTATTTCTTTCCCCATTTCATCAATCTGAACTACAGCTGTTCCAACTAAACCAAAGGAAGGATGGTTTTCAAGGAATTCCACTTGTAGCTGAAGTCTCTGCGGCAAGGAAATATCGTCCAAATCCATTCTGGCAATATACTCACCTCTTGCAAGTTTCAAGCCATTATTCAAGGATTTAGTTAAACCAATATTACTTAGATTATTAAATACTGTTACGCGTTTATCCGTAACTTCTCTCAACATTACACCTGTCTTATCTGTAGAGCCGTCATTTATAATAATTAATTCGAACTCGCTAAATGTTTGGTTTAGAATACTGTCCAACGCCTCTTTCAGATACTTTTGAGCATTATAAGCACTTATTATCACGCTTACTTTGGGCAATCTTTTATCACCATAACTAATAAAGTGCTTTTTATTAGCGACAAACTTCTTTGGAGGAATTTTTCTAGATGAATCTTCTCCATAAAATTGATCGACTAACTGATTATGTCCTTTAAGATATAAGAGCCCGCGACTGTCTATATATTCGTAGAGCTGAGATTTTAAGACATAATCGTATAGTTCGCTCCTCGGAATACCTACAAATACATTAAACCAAACACTCGATGGTTTAATTTTTTTGGCGAAGGATAATGTCTCCATTCGTTCCTCTTCAGTCTCTGTAGGCAGGCCGACAATAAAGCTAGCTGCTGTTTTAATTCCTAATCTATGACAGGAGCTAAACGCTTTCTCAATTTGTTCGAGGGTTATTCCCTTTTTTATAAAATCAAGTAAACGCTGATTTCCGCTTTCAACACCAAGATAAAAAGCTCGGCAACCCGCACGATGCATAAGATGCATCAAATCATAATCAAGTGCGTCGATTCTTGTCTCTGTAACCCACTTTATCTTGATATCCTTCCTTAAGAGCAATTCGCAAAATTCAACCACTCTTTTTCTATCGAAAGTGAAGTTATCCTCCCTGAAAAATATAGCTTTAGCTTTATATCTGCCGATTAAATATTCAATATCATCAATTATCCGTTTAGCGCTAAAGCAAGTATAGCGCTTGCCCCAAATTGAACAAACTGAACAAAAAGTACAATCAAATGGACAACCCCTGCTAGTATTCATTGTAAATACAGGTCTATCATGAAACCATTCCACTGAATCATCATACGGCAAGCCTTCGAAATAATCCCATGCACATCTTGGAAGAGCATCTAAATCTTTTATGCGCTCTGACCTTACAACCCTTCCAGTATTGCCGTTTAAAATCTCAAGCAAAGACATCTCACCTTCACCTTGAACTAAATAATCCACAGATTCTGGGATGGTATTAGGGGCCACTGACACATGAGGCCCACCCGCTATAATTTTACCGTTCCATTCTTTATCCTTGCTCATTTTATCTATTTCGCCAATAACCTTACATCCTTCAAGAAAACATATAGAATCTAAATAGATACCAACATAATCTATTTGCTTCTCAATAAGAAACATCTTAAAAAAGGAAGGTTTAATGTAATTATCAATAAAATAAACTTGATGCCCCTCCTTCCTAAGAATGGCAATTAAAAAACCTAAACCTAAAGGTGGCCTCTTTTCTAAAAGCGAAAATGGTGAATATACGGGTTTAGGTGGAGTCATTAAAAGAATTCTTTTCATTTAAAACTTACCCCTTGAGTGCTAAATAATGCATTAAATCCATAATTTATTCCTTATGCTCAATAGCTTGGTAAGCGTGTAGCTTTAAAAAGAAAATAACCTTGGTTTTTAAAGATTATTTCGTGGTTACCAAATACCTTGTCCAGAATTTCTGCAAGCATAGAATAAGAATAGAGACATAAATGATATTTATTTTTTTCCATAAGATACTTAACGCTTTCACGAACATTTACAGCAGGAGTACTGCCTATCAATTTACCTCCAATCTTAGTAACTCTTTTTGCTTCTCTAAGAAACTGTATGCCATCATCGTAAGAGAAATGCTCCAAGGCCTCAATTGCGCTAACTACGTCAAAGTAATAATCATCAAATTGCAATGACAAGGCATCCATAACCAAATATCTTATGTTAGCCCTTAAGTATTTGACATTTGCTATATTTATCGCTTCGGGAGAATAGTCAATTCCCACCACATATTTTGCAACCTCTGCTAATTTGTAAGTACCCCAACCTACGCCGCAACAATTATCTAGCACTATTTTGTCGCTCACCTCTTGGCGAACAAATTCAATGCGTTCCTTAAAAACATTCTGCCAAGGGCTGGCCTTCCATTTCGCTGAATCAGGATCAGCTCTCTCATCAACGTTTTCAGAAAGAAATCTCAGTTTTTTAGAAAACAATAAGCAATTTAGCATCAAGCTGTATCTCAAACATCTTAGAAAACTAACTGTTGACTTATTGAATTTCATAAAAATTCTAAAATTTATTTTTTTTAAACATTTTATCCGCTAATGCTTTGGCGTACTTATTAGATAAATAATATGAAATTGAGGTTGGCAAAATATAGCCCAATAAACTGCGTAAAGTACTCAATAAATTCTGAATACTGAAAAAATAAGGAAGATATTTTAGCTTTATTCTAAAAGTATCTTTTCTCATTCCTTTAAAATGTTTTCTCGTGACACCCTCTGCCCGTTGTGAAACAAATGTCAAAAACTCTTGTAAATTCATAAGTTTAGCTTTATTTTTAAGTGCCCTGGCCCATAATTCATAATCTTCAGCATGTTTAAAAGAGAAATTATACTTCCCTATGTTACTAAATAACTCTTTCCTTATTAAAACTGTGGGGTGAACAACGCCGTTCTTCATATAGAGAATTCTAGCATTGACCTCTTCTGGCACCCTCCACTCTCCTATCACTTCTCCTTTAATATCGATTAGATATGCCCAACTACCAAGCACAGAAACATCGCTGAATTCTTCCATATATTTAACCTGCTTTTCCAGCCTAGATTTTTCAGCAATATCTCCTGCATCAATGCGTGCTATATATTTAGCCTCTGAAATTTCAATTCCTTTATTAAGGGAACGCGCTAAGCCCATACAAGTTTCGTTCTTTATAACCTTAATTCTCGGATCTGATGAAGCATAACTTTTTAGAATTTCTCCGGTTTTATCTTTAGAGCAGTCATTTATAACGATTAACTCAAAATCTTTAAAAGTTTGATGTAAAATGCTATCCAAAGTTTTTGTTATAAAATTTTCTTCATTGTGCACTGCCAAAATAATACTGACAAGAGGCTTAATCATTATTTTAATATATTTGTATAAACCTTTCCTATCTCGCTGTTTAAAATGTGCCAATTATATTGTTTTTCAACCAGTCTTCTGCCACTTTTTGCAAGTTTATTCCTTAAGTCTGAATTCTGGATTAAATCCAACATGGCCTGTTGTAAATCATTGACATCACCTGGCCGAATAATGTACGAATCCTCTAAATGAGTACAAATTTTAGCAATACTTCCTGTTTTAGTGGCAATGAGAGCTAAACTTGATGCCCAAGCCTCAAATATCACCAAAGGGCACCACTCGCGCAAAGAAGGCAAAATAAAAATATCGCAAGAACGATAAAGGTCAATCAAAACTTGGCTATTATAAACAGGACCTAAAAAGCTGACGAATGACTCAATATTTAATTCCTTAGATAACCTTCTCAAGTTTTCCTCTTCGCTGCCTTCTCCAACGATTAAAACTTCAAAATCTCTACAGCGGCCTGCGATTAAGTTAATGGATTGAAATAAAAGATTGAGTCCCTTTATTTTTTCCAATCTTCCAACAAATAA
This sequence comes from Candidatus Omnitrophota bacterium, assembly GCA_040753675.1. Lineage (GTDB taxonomy): Bacteria > Omnitrophota > Gorgyraeia > JAHJTE01 > JAHJTE01 > JBFMEB01. The sequence continues at coordinate 90,307 of JBFMEB010000001.1, forward strand.
AAATTTTATTTTCCCATTTTTACCTTTCGCTTCTCCAAAATTAAATAAATCTAAATCTACGCCAGTGGGTATAAATATGCAGTCCTTAAAATTAAGCCTTTTGAAATCTCCTAAACTCTCAGTATCAACAGTTATTATTTCTTTATAACTAGAAAGTTTTAAAAGGATAAAGTCAACTACTCTCCTAAAAAAACCGCAATCTCTATACGGGAACAAAATTGAATGACAGGTTAAGACAACAGGAACTTTAAAAATCCTCACCCAGAGACAGGCAATAAACCCTAATTCAACTGAATGGGCGTGAATTACATCAGGTCTGATTTTCTTTAAAATATAGGGGAAATAAAATATTAACATCAGCATTGATATTAATCTTTTAAAACCGATTTTGTCCCAATTTCTTGCCCTGTCTTTCAGGCCGAACTTAAATACGTTATCTCTTGTAACTATCTCTTTACAATTAGATGTCAAAATAAATACCTGATGTCCTGAAATTCTTTGATACTTCTCAAGATTGGCGACATATACTGCATCCCCACCCATCGCATTTGGATATTTTTTCGTTAAATGAAGAATTTTCATCAATTAAGTTTTTAATAGCCCTTTTAAAAATCCAAGATTCCAAAAAGCAAATGCTAATAAAGCCAAAGTTAATAGAAAAATATTTGCCTTAAAATAGCAAAATAGTAATAAAGTTAAAGCCAAAATTAACGCTACAAAAAAGTTAGAAATTATACTAAAAGCCATTAGGCCAATAATTAAAAGACTCAAGAAAGGCAAGATCTGGATACTTCTAAAAAACCCGTATCTTCTGACCAGAAATCCTTGCGCCCAGCCGTATCGGTACATCATCTTTAGGAAAGAATTTAAATCTTTTGGCCTATGATGAAATATTAAAGCCTTAGGGTTAAAAAATAATTTGTATCCTTTTTTCCTTAAGCGATAATCTAATTCAACATCCTCTCCCGGCCATAAACCTTCTAAAAAACCCTGTTCTTTTAAAAATATTTCTCTTTTATACATCACATTGCAGGAAGCATTATGTTTTACTTCTTTTATTATGTTGCTCTTTGTTTTCCTCATATAATCAGTAATGAAGCCTGACTTTTTCATAAACAAAAATACTCTCTCTTCAAATTTACTAGCATCTTTAGGCAAACCCTGAGTTCCTCCTACTCCAACTGCATCAGGATAGAGTTGAAAACCTCTAATTAACTCTTTAAGCCAAAACTTATCCAAAATACAGTCAGAATCAGTAAAGGCAATATATTCAGCATCTGATTCTTTCACCGCCATATTACGACAATAAGAAGGCCCTTTGAGGCCGGAATCTAAAATTCTTATCTTTGCACCATAATTAGTTAAAATGTTCTTTGCTCTAATGCTTAAACCATCATCTACGACAATAATCTCAAAATTAGGATAATCTAAATCAATTAGAGAAGTTATGCATTTTTCTAAATAATCCGCCAATCCCTTAGCGGGTACAATTACTGAGACCTTAGCGCCTTCCATATAAAATTTTATTTATCTTGAGGAATTTATTATAAATAGAGATGAGACCCGAGGTCTTAACATTTTTTAGTTGATAAATAACTTATAAAATTCCATGCTCCTCTAATCTTTCTATATAGATCAGAAGAGGAACGTGTATTGAAAAGGAATCTAAGCATATAGGATGGCCTAAAGTAGAATTTTTTAAGCCCCAAATCTACGTAATAGTTAATCTTCTCTTGAGAAATCCCTGGGTAGGAAACAACCCCTTTTTGTTCTCCTTCGCCTAACCAACAACTCCAATCCTTGGATAAAAGCCAGCCATTACTTTCAGCTAGTTCGAAAAATTCTGTCCCAGGAAAAGGGACTGCACCAGCAAACTGTATAGTTTCGCAGTTTAGAGAAAGCGCAAAATCAATAGTTTCTCTTGCTGTCTCTTCATTCTCACCTGGTAAGCCAATAACAAAGCAGCCATGAACCTGAAGACCGCATCTCTTTGCCAAATCCATAAATTTTCGAGATTCCTCTATAGAGATATTCTTGTTTACATTATCTAAAATTTTCTGAACCCCTGACTCAAATCCTACTAAAAGTTCACGACATCCCGCTTTCTTCATTATTTTAAACATTTCATAATCCGGGCTGTCAACCCTGGCGTTAAGAGAAAAGGTAATCTTTAGTTTCCTTTTAAGAATCTCCTCACAGATTAAAATCGCCCTTTCTTTATTAACTGTAAATGTATCATCTTCAAAGAAGAATTCACCCTTAAGTATCTGGGGCAAGAGCCTTATATCGTACTCTATTTCATCAACGACATTCTTAGGGCTTCTAAATCTATATTTTAATCCATGCATTACCTGAGGCCAAAGGCAAAATGAACATCTATTGGGACAGCCTCTTCCAGAAATAATATCAATATAAGGATAAAGCTTACCTCCATCAAAATACTTAAGTAAATCCAAATGTTGCCATGCGGGGAAAGGAAGCTCATCTAAATTTTCTATCAATGTCCTGGATAGGCTCTTCTTTACTTGTCCATTTTCTAAATAGGCTATCCCTTTAACTTCCTTAAGATTTGTCCAGTTCTTAACTATTTCTGATACAGTATAATCATACTCTCCAATACAGGCTACATCTATGCTCCTCCCTGCCTCTCTCAAGGTTTCTTCAGGTAAAGCAGAGATGTGGGGGCCAACCATTATCACTTTTGCTGTAGTTGTCTCTTTGATAATTTTAGCACATTCAATATCTGAGTAAATTGAAGGCGTGGTAGAATCTAAGACTACAAAATCTGGATTCTCTTCTATTAATATCGGCCTCAAATCATTTTTGGTTTTCCCCTCAGCAATTAAATCTCTCAGTTTAACTTGAAAGCCGTCCTTTTCCAAAACAGCGGTTAGATAGGCTAACCAATCTGGAGCTCGTAAGACCCGACCTCGTGTTCTAGCTGGCCACCTCTGTGTGCGGCAAAAATTGGGAACATATGGTTCATTTAGTACTAAAATCTTCATATTAAGATTAATATTCTAAGAAAATAATTGGAATTAGGTCTGATTTTGTAAATACAGCATCGAGGCCCAAGGTAGCTGCCCAAAAAAAGCACAGTGCTAAAAAAAACAAAAGTAAGATTCTGATAAGTCTGCCACGATTAATAAATTGTAAAAAAAACTTTGCACTTAAGATTGATAGCGCTGGCATGGCTATTAAAAGATATCTTTCTTCTCTATCTTGCCTTAAAGTTAAGATAAATATAACCAATAAAAACCACATACTTAGAAAAGTTAATTCCCTAATTTTCTCTGAATCTATTTTTTTAATTATTGCTCTTAAAACTCCCAAATAGCCAAATATAAAAATTGGCATCTGGTAAATTAAAGAAACGAAATATATATACCAGGGGCGGTTGTAAACTAAGCTCAAAAAACCGACTGGCAGGCTCTTAACCTTATTAGTTATAGGTTCAAATCCCCAATATAAAACTTTTAAGCCTCCTTGGTTCTTAAGGAACAAGTACAGCCAAGGCATGCTAGTTAAAATAACAGAAATGAGAAATACAATTAGCCTTTTATCAAAAATAATTTTATATTTTTTTTCTTTAGGTCTTGCCTCTATAAAATGAAGAACGATAACCACTAAAATAAATATTACGCCGCTCATCTTGGACATAATCGAAAGGCCGCTAAGCACACCCGCCAATAAAGAATAAATTAGCTTATATTTTCGTATTGAAAGTTCGTAGGAAATAATACTTAAGAGTCCAAAAAGCGACACCAAATCATCAGCCCAAATCTTATGGGCCGTAAGTAAATCAGTCGGATTAAATATTATCAAAAGACTGGCTAATATACCTAACCTAAAGGAAAACAACATACTACCCAAGACAAAAGTAAATAAGGCTAACAGCAGGCTGCTCGTAAAAGGTATGATGCAGGCGTAAAATTGGTTTTTGGCTTCTAAGGCATTAACTGTTCGTTTAGCAAGCGCGTAAGGAATATCTGATTTAAATAAATTATGAGAAATAGCAAGTAAGATACTAAGTAAGGGGGGGTGATGAGAAAATTTACTCGCCTCTGCTCCTTGAAAATCTCGAATCAGCGAAGCTTTTTCTTCTTTACTTAAAGATATAGATAAAAAACCATTATATTTTTCTTCCTCTATATCTATATAAAAAAGATTATAATGCCCTTGAAAAGTAGTTAGACCATAAGACTGAATCTTTTTGGCTAAGCTTACATAAATTAATTCATCATTATTAGTATGGCTTAGAGTAAAGGTATGAATTCTTAAGAGTGAGAAAATGAGAATTAATGCTAGGCAAGATAAAATCTTATATTTGCGAGACATTATTTCTTTCTAATGGTCAATAGGCTTAAGAAGAATGAAGAGAATATGACTTGTACTCCGATAATCATAAAGGTTATGCCGAATAAAGCCAGTCTTTCCTTATCCAATGCGCCGAAATTAACAGCGATCCATTTAATAATAATACGAATATTCGCTATCAAGCCAATGCTAAAAATTACTATGCCTAACAATATTCCCTTTTCTAAATTAAAGAAGCGTAAGATAAAAAATAAGGTTTTGTCATTTTTTACAAATCCTTCAAAAAACGAATAAGTCTTAGCATAAAGACCTAAACTTAATACCTGGAGTCCCAAAATCGCTGCTAATGCACCTACAGTCATCATATGCATATCGAAACCGTGTCCGGCAATATAAAAAGGTCCCGGTAATAAAACAATTAAAACTATCACTCCCAGAAAGGCTAATATCAATCCAGGGATTAAAAATAGATAAGTTGGGCTATATAAAAGCATAAAGCGCATATGTCGCCAAGCATCCTTAATAGGATTAAGCTTAGATTTGCCCTTACGCGGCCAATAAGTAATAGGAATTTCTTTTATATTTAATTTTTCTCGTAAGGCGCTTACGATCATTTCTGAAGCAAATTCCATTCCTGTAGTATGGAGACTTAATCTTTGATATGCCTCTTTAGTAATTGCGCGCATGCCACAATGTGCGTCTGAAATCTGCGTATGGAAGAACAATCTTAAGATAAAGGAAAGTATTGGGTTACCTATGTAGCGATTAGTCCAAGGCATAGCACCGGATAGAATTTTACCTTTAAAGCGCGAGCCGATAACAAAATCATAACCATCTTTCAATTCCTTAACAAATTCTGGAATCTGGCTAATATCATAGCTATTATCCATATCAGCCATTACCAAATATTTGCCACGTGCTTCTTGAAACCCTCTTAAATAAGCACTCCCATAGCCACGTCTCAGCTCCTTAACCACTCTTGCATCAGTTGACTTAGCAATTTCATAGGAATTATCAGTTGAGCCATTGTCAATTACTATTACCTCTCCGGAAACACCCAGATTTTTTAAAACCGCAAAGGACTTGTCAATGCATTCTTTAACAGTCTCTGCCTCATTAAGACAAGGAAAAATTATTGATATTTCTATCTGATTCATTTAATTTCAGTTAAAAGAAAAGGAGCCTCCTCCTTTTTTATTTCCGAAGATCTACTAGAGGAGGCTCCAAAAAGTTAAATTTTATCTTTTTTTCCTCTTTCCGCCACGAACCATCTTAGCCATGGAGACATCGCCCTGCTTATCAACGAAGTAAAGATAACCTTCTTTCCTTTTTATGCCGACCTTGGCTACCTTTTTGGGGCTGCCTCCTTTTTTCTTACCCCTAGCCATCTTAGCCATGGAGACATCGCCTTTCTTATCTACGTAATAAAGGTAACCCTTCTGCCTTTTAATACCAACCTTCGCTACTTTAGTTGCCATTGTCCACTCACCCCCTCTCGTTTACAAGTTTATGTTCCTATCTTTATCGGATTTAATATCCCTTTTAATGTCGCTAAAGCCGAAAGCATTGCCAAATAACTTGTCTTAGGATTAGCCTTGGATGCTAAATTTTCAGTCCGAGTAATGATTCTACCACAGTCAGCATCTACCATAATTTCATGTATATTCGCTTTTATATGTGGACTTGCAAATATTTTAACTTTTGTTTTTGCTGGGCCAATTGTTGCCAAAGACAGAGTTGCCGCCACGTTGATATTTTGAGGAAAATTATCCACTGCGTCCATAGCATTTCCTCTAAATAATAATTTGTCATTGCATATCTTAGATAAATCAATTCTATTTTTTTTAATGTAAGGAGCAGAAGCTAGGCTCTTGGCGGGTTTCTTTGTAGTAAGATGGACTTCTTTTATGGTTCCTAACTGTGCGGCTTTTAAGGCATCAATTCCGGCTAAAGCACCGCTGGGAACATAAATATTAATACCCTTTCTTTTTGCTTTTTCTATTAATTTAGCGTTTTTTAATAATGCACCCACGCTCATTACAAGGATATCCTTCCCAGCTGATATAACTTTAATAAGGAGACTTTGGCAGGCTGAAACACTCGTTGCTTCAATGATAAGATCTGATTTCCTGATAATGGTTGACGTAGTGTAAACAGCAGTTTTCTTAGGAAGAATTTTTTGAAGGCGCTTAGCCGCCTGAGTATTAATATCGCAAATGCCAACAAGGCTTATTTCTTTAGATAATTTTTCTTGAATATTTTTTGCTAAGTATGAACCTATAGCGCCACAGCCAACAATACCGACTTTTAATTTCTGCTTCATACGCTCATTATGATGTTGTCAATTAATCTTACTTTTTTAATCATCGCAGCAAGCAAAATTGCAATCTCGCCTTTAAGCTCATCTACTCGTCGTAAATTGTGCGCATCAACAATTTCGACATATTCAATTTTAGCAGATTTTATCGTCGAAATCAATCTTTTTATCGTCGAGATTACTGCGCTTCCCTGTCGAGTACCAGTCAATATAATATGCCTAGCTTCTTTTAGGGATCTGTAAAGAATAGCCGCGTCTTGCCTATCCTCTTTAGATAGATATTTATTTCTTGAACTCATAGCCAAGCCGTCAGGTTCTCTAATAATAGGCAGTATTTTAATCTTAAGAGGAAAATTTAAATCGCGAGCCAATTGTTCTAATATGCGGACCTGCTGCAAATCCTTCTGGCCAAAATAAGCAAAATCGGGTAATACGATATTAAATAACTTAGCCACAACTGTCGTTACCCCTTTAAAATGCTCTGGCCGAGATTCACCGCAAAGAATTTTACTAAGCTCTCTCACGTAAACTTCACTCAAAAATTGCTCCTTATACATTTCTTTATTCGAAGGGAAAAACAACACATCTACCCCCACATTCTTTGCCAATCTATAATCCCTTTTAAAATCGCGAGGATACTTCTTTAAATCTTCCTTAGACCCAAACTGAAGAGGATTAACAAAAATACTTATAATACTAACATCATTTTCTAATTTAGCTTGGCGCATTAGAGAAAGATGACCTTCATGCAAATAGCCCATGGTAGGCACAAAGCCAATAGACTTACCTGCTCTCTTTAATCTTAGAGAAAGCTCCTGCATTTTTTTAATTTCCCTAATAACTTTCATTTTCGAAATCTCTAACTGGTTAAACCCTTTAATTTATTTAACGATACCAGACAAGATAATGGCTTTAAAACAAAATCCCTTTGCCACATCCGTGGATGGGGAATTGTCAATTTCTTAGTTTTTAATTTAAGATTATCGTAAATAAGAATATCTAAATCAATAATACGAGGCCCAAAACGAACAGTTCTTCTTCGACCTAAGTCCTTCTCAATTTTCTTTAATGCTTTCAGGAGACTTAATGGGGATAGGTCAGTTTTTGCTTTAATTGCAGCATTTAAAAAATCTGACTGAGGCGGGCCGCCGACAGGTCTTGTCTTAATAATCTTAGAGATCTTTTCTATCTTTACGCCAGCTTGTTTTAAAAGATTTATAGCGTTCTTTATGTTATCTAATCTATTGCCAATATTACTGCCAACTCCTAAAAAAACCTGCGCCATTATTTAAATAATTCGCTTAATTCTCTCTATGGCTTCTTCTAATCTTCCCTTAGGGACAGTTAGAGCAAACCTGACATATCCTTCGCCATATTTGCCAAATCCTACTCCGGGGGTACAAACAATAGACGCTTCCTTTAATAATCTTTTTGCAAACTCAACAGAACCCTCTTTTGTTGGAACTTTCGCCCAGACATAGAATGTCGCCTTTGGAGAAGTTAGTTTCCAGCCGATTCTATTTATTCCGCTTACAAATACGTCTCTTCTTTCTTGATAGAGACTTCTCATCTTTTGCGGAAAATCTGTCAAATCCTGTAGAGCCGTCACGCCAGCTAATTGTATTGCCTGAAATATGCCAGAATCAACATTTGTCTTAACGCGCGCTAATAGACTGATTATTTGCCTATTTCCACAGACCCAGCCAATACGCCAGCCAGTCATATTATAAGTCTTGCTTAATGAATGAAACTCTACTGCGAAATCTTTCGCTCCCTCAAACTCTAAAAAACTTAAAGGCCTTTTGTCCTCATAATATATCTCTGAATATGCTAAATCTGAAGCAATCGCAATATTGTTTTTATTTGCGGCTCTTATTAATTCTTCATAAAATGATTTATCAGCAACTGCTGCAGTAGGATTATTAGGATAATTTATAAAAGATAACTTGGCTTTAGGAAAGCTCTCAAGAGAAGGAAGAAAATTATTTTCTTCCAGCAAAGGCATAGGTATAACTTTTGCACCGGCAAATATTGCGCCAGACCGATATACCGGATAAGCCGGGTCAGGAACCAGTACGCTATCTCCGGGGTTGATTAAACCTAAGCTTAAATGCGCAAGCCCATCCTTTGAACCAATCAAAGGATATATCTCGCTATTGGGATCCAACTTTACATTAAATCTCGATAGATACCACTTCGCAATCTGCTCTCTTAAATTACTTAAGCCCGCATCAAGCGCATAATGGTGGTTGGCGCCGTCTTGTGCTGCTTTTTTCAAGGCCTCAACGATAAAATCAGGAGTAGGCTGATCAGGGTCTCCAATACCCAAATCAATAACATCCTTTCCTTCCTCTCTCGCCTGCCTCTTTGCCTTGTCAATCTCGACAAATAAATATGGCGGCAAACTTTCCAATCTTTCTGATGCTAAAAATCTTTCTTTTCTCATAAACAGTCTTCCATAGAATAAAGCCCTGGCTTCTGGCTGACAATCCATTTAGCAGCAAGCAACGCCCCGGTTGCAAATATATCACGAGTCTTAGCTGAGTGTTTCAAAACAACAGTATCCAATTCAGAATCAAAGATAATCTCATGCTCGCCAACTATTTCACCTTTACGAATAGATTCTATATCTTTTACTTTACGGTCATTTACACTTTCTATGATCTGAGCAATTTTTTTTGCGGTTCCTGAAGGCGCATCTTTTTTATGCACATGGTGAGTCTCGATAATTTTAACATTATATTTTTTTAAAATACTCACTGCCTCTTTTACAAGTTTAAATAACAGGTTTACCCCGACTGACATATTAGGAGAAAACAAAATAGGAATATGCTTAGAAGCCTCTTCTATCAGCTTAAAGCCTTTCTCATCAAAACCAGTTGTTCCAATGACAATAGGCTTCTTTAAGGAAACGCATTTGTTTAAATGTGCCAATGTCGCATTACTTTCAGTAAACTCTACTAAACAATCAGCTTGAGATATCAAGTCGTCATCATCACTAATTCTAATTCCGTCAATATCAGAAGATATGGCGGGATGGCCTTTGCGTTCAAGACCAATAACTATCTCTACGTCCTTATCGCGCTTTGCTAAGCTAATAATGCGCGATCCCATTTTCCCGCATGCACCGCTAACAGCCAATTTAATCATATTAAATGAGCCCACAACTTACGGAATGAAATGAACGTAAGTTGTTTGGGCGAATTTAACCCAGCACTTATTTTACTGCCAGGCTTTAAGTTGAAATAAAATAAATTTTCTTCGAATAAAATCTTAATTTTATTATCCAGCTTGCTTAGTAAAATAAGTGCTGGGTAGGTTCGGACAAATAAGTTATGTCACCTCTCTTTTAAAAACCAAAGCTCCATAACTTATGTCCTCACCTACTTTATTAACCCGTAATTTCGCATTTCATTTTTGAGTATTTCTAAATTCTTTGCGCTCATCGGACACATTGGCAATCTCAAATCAGCCGAACAACGGCCTAACAAACTCAAAGCTGTTTTTACAGCTATAGGGTTGGTCTCAATGAATAACGCCTTTATCAAAGGAAGTAATTTATAATGCAACTGGCGCGCTTCTTTTAATTTGCCTTGGTTAAAATAAACGCAAAGTTTTTTTATATCCTCAGGAACTATGTTTGCTGCAACTGAAATTACACCGACACCGCCTAAGGAAAAAACAGGCAAGGTTAAGCTATCGTCCCCGGAAAGTAAAATAAAGCCTGGACAAAGCGCCTTTATCCGAGACATCTGATCTAGCGAACCAGATGCCTCTTTTATGCCGACAATATTCTTACAAGATTCTGCAAGACGGGCAATTGTCTCTGGTTCAATGTTTACGCCGGTCCTGCTGGCGATATTATAAAGAATTATCGGAATATCAATAGCATCGGCAATAGCCTTAAAATGACGAAATAAACCCTCCTGCGTTGGCCGATTATAATAAGGGCTTACCTGCAGAGACGCATCTGCGCCAGCTTTTTGAGCTTTCTTAGTCATCATTATTGCTTCATCAGTAGAATTAGAGCCTGTGCCGGCAATAACTGGAACCCTGCCCTTTGCAGCAGCAATAACTATCTCTATAACTTGCTCGTGTTCTTCGTAGGACAATGTGGCTGATTCGCCTGTTGTTCCGCAAGGCACAACCCCATCTGACTCATTTTCAATATGCCAATTCACAAGATTAATTAATGCCTTCTCGTCAACCTTATCGTTCTTGAAAGGCGTAACAATTGCTACTATAGATCCTTTTAGGTTGCTTAAATTCATATTTTACCTCTCTTATTTAACGCGGATTTCCACGAATATCTGCGTTCGATATGTGACTATCTGCGTTAAGTTAAAATTTCTCCTGGAATATTAATTTCTTTTTCCGATATCTTCTTTACTTGCCCTTCTAACCAAACATCTTCAAACTTATCCCCTTCATATTCAAATTCTACAGTCAGAACTTCTCCTGAAGTAGGCCTGACTTTGATTTTCGTAGCTCTAATAAATGAAAGTTTAAAACTCACAAGAGCGCTGGCAACTGCACCTGTTCCGCATGCAAGCGTCTCTCTTTCTACCCCGCGTTCAAAGGTACGAAGTTTCAAAATATCAGGACCGATTATCTCTACAAAATCCACGTTAGTCCCTTCCGGCGCAAATCTCTCGTGGCTGCGCAGAAGTTGACCAATATAATGAACATCTATTCTTGAAAGAGAATTGACAAAAACTACTACATGTGGCACACCGGTATTAATAAAACTTACGCGTATTTTTCTCTCATTTACTTCAATTGGTATATTAAGGTGGATATCCGTAGGATCAGTAAGCTTAATTTTCACATCAGAGTCTAAAACTTTGGCTTCAATTATCCCTGCTAATGTTTCTATTCTTAGATTCTTTTTTTTTGATTCAGAACCTGCATAATAAGCAGTTACACGTGCACCATTGCCGCACATCTGGACCTCTGAACCATCCGAATTAAATATGCGCAACTTAACATCAGCTTTTTTAGAATTTTCTAAAATTAGTAAACCATCTATCCTAAAGTCTTTATTGCTGCTACAGGAGTATTTAGCTAAGTTTGCCAAATTGAATTTAGCAGATGTTTTCCGGGCATCAAACAAATAGAAGGTATTACCAGTTGCAGAAAAAAGAATTATATTTATGCTCATTGTATTATTAATTTAAAAAATTTGGGATATGCTCTAATCTTACTAAATCAGTGAGGCTTTCGCGCTCTCTGATTAAATAGTAATGAGCACCTTTTACTAAAACTTCCGCTGGCCGAAGTCGAGAATTATAGTTACTTGCCATAGAAAAGCCGTAAGCGCCAGTACCCATAATCGCCAACAAATCTCCTTCTTCTATTGGCGGCATTTTTCTATTCTTAGCAAAAAAATCAGCGCTTTCGCAAATCGGACCTACGATATCAAGTGTCTTTTGAGGGCCTATCTTCCTTTGTAATGATACTATATTATGAAAAGCTCCATATAACGAAGGCCTGATTAAGTCGTTCATGCCAGCATCAACAATAGCAAAAGTTTTAGCATGGCTCTTTTTGACGTAAATTACTTTAGTTACCAATATCCCTGCATTTCCCACAATAAATCTTCCTGGCTCTAAAATAATTTTTAATTTTGTCTTGCGTAAAAGAGGTGAAATATTTTTAGCGAACTCTGCTGCAGTCTGAGGATTTTCTCTATTGTAAATTATCCCTAAGCCACCGCCGATATTTAAATACTCTATTACTATACCGACTTTATTTAGCCTCTCAATAAATGCAACAATGCGCCTAATCGCACCTATAAAAGGAGAACTCTCAATAATCTGAGAACCGATGTGCATATGAACTCCATTGATGCTTAAATTGCTAAAATTATCCCTATCCAGAAATATATCAAATGCATCGCTTAAGCTTAAGCCAAATTTATTGGTTAGTTTTCCAGTAGTAATATATTTATGCGTTTTCGGCTCGATGTCTGGATTTATCCGTATTGCTACCCTGGCAGTCTTTTCAAGACTTCCTGCAATGCGATTTATCGTCCTTAATTCCGAGACAGATTCGGCATTAAAGAAAAGAATATCGGATTTGATTGCTTTTGCAATTTCAGTTTCTGTTTTTCCAACTGAGGCATACACTATTTTTTTCGGATCAATGCCGATCCTCAAGGCCTTAAACAGCTCGCCCCCCGAGACAATATCCAAACCTGCTCCCTGGTTAACTAAAATCTTTGCTAGAGCCAGATTAGAATTTGCCTTTAACGAATAGCAGATTAAAGGCCTAAAGTGAACAAAGGCATCTTTCAATTTGCGGAAATGCTCAACCATAGTTCTAAAACTATATACATAGAGAGGAGTTCCAAACTTCCTCGCTAAGTTTGTTACAGGAACCTTCTCGCAAAATAAATTATTTCCTAAAAATTTAAAATCATGCATAGGTTCTCTTCAAAAAAATTTGTTTTTCCATTGCTTTAATAGCATTTAAAACATTCTTTTTGGCTGTGCCGCCAAAACTTCTTTTTAGATTAATTGATGTTTTGGCATTTAATAAGCGATAAAGTGAACTATCAAAGACTTTAGAAAATTTCTTTAATTCAGATAAAGAAAGTTCGCTAATTTTCTTTCCTTTATCGAGTGTCGACTTCACAATTTTTCCAACAGTATCATGCGCAACCCTGTAAGAAAGACCTTTATTAATAAGATATTCCATTATATCCACAGAATACAAAGATTCATCCTCTAATTTTTCTGCTATTTTAGATTTATTAACTTTTAAAGCTCTAAATAGTTCCTGAAATACCCCTAACATCTGGTCAATTCTTTCTACAGAATCAAAAAGCGGCTCTTTATCTAACTGCATATCCCGATTATAAGAAAGCGGTAAGCCTTTTAACATAATCAGAACCGAAGAAAGATCAGCCTGAATCCGGCCAGTAGTTCCCCGCACTAATTCTAAACAATCCGGATTCTTCTTATGTGGCATTATGCTTGAGCCAGTACACAAAGACCAATCAATCTCAATAAAATCAAACTCTTTTGTTGACCAAATAATCAAGTCTTCAGCAATTCGCGATAGATGTAAGGATAGTATGCTCAAGGCAAAAAGTAATTCCAAGAGAAAATCCCGGTCACTAACTGCATCAATGCTATTTTCGCTCACATTTTTAAACTTAAGTTCCTTTGCCAGAAAAAATCTATCAATAGGTAAACCAGTCCCAGCCAAGGCACAACTGCCTAAAGGCAGATAATCTGCTGTCTTTTTTGCATTAATTAATCTAGTTTTATCCCGCTCTAACATTTCTAAGTAGGCAAGCAAATAATGAGCCAAAAGCACTGCCTGTGCTGGCTGCAAATGCGTATATGCAGGTATAATGCAGTCTAAATTTTCTTTTGCAAACTTTAAAATCTCTTTTTCTAAAAGAACTATCTCGTATATAAGTGCATCAATGATATCCTTAGAATACATTCTCATATCAGCGGCTACCAGGTCATTTCTGGAGCGGGCGGTATGTAATTTATCTGCAAGTTTTCCGATTTTCTTTTGAAGCGCATTCTGGATGTTTGTATGAATATCTTCAGCACGTTCATCAAACTTAAATTTTCCGCAATGTATATCAGAAAGCAGATTCTCCAATCCAGAAGTAATCTTTTTACTTTCAAGTTTACTAATAATAGAGCATTTTCCAAGCATCTTTGCATGAGCAATACTTGCCTTAATATCATAGACACCTAATTTTTTATCAAAGGATATACTTGAAGTAAATCTATCAGCTGCCTTGCTGGTCCCTTTTTCAAATCTGGTCCCCCATAATTTCTTCATATTTCCCCTTTTAATTATCTTGTCCGTCTTCGCTAAATATTTTACATGTTTAGCTTCGCCGGACCACCCGCCGAAGCTAAACGCGAAAGCAATTTAGCGTAGGCGGGTTGCGCCCCAAAGTTTTTTGCCCATAAAAACCTCTCCTGATTCTTAAAATTACTATCCCTTTTTATAAGGTAGCCCCCAAATCTTAATGAATCCCTCTGCTAACTTCTGGTCAAATTTATCTTCTTTGCCATAAGTGCTTAGTTCTTTTTTGTAAAGCGAGTGTTTTGATTTTCTGGCTACTGCTACACAATTACCCTTAAATAATTTTAGCTTTATAGAACCACTAACATGTTTTTGGCTGGATTGAATAAAATTATCCAAAGCCTGCTTTAATGGCGTAAACCATAAGCCATAATAAACTAACTCTGAGTATTTAAGTGAGATTAACTCTTTAAAATGCGCTAATTCTCTGTCTAAGACCAAACTTTCTAATTCGTTATGCGCAGTATAAAGTATAGTTGCTGCCGGCGCTTCATAAATTTCTCGCGACTTTATGCCCACTAATCTATTCTCTACTAAATCGCTTCTGCCTATGCCGAATTGGCCGCCTATTTCATTAAGTTCATTAATAAGATTTTTTAATTTAATTGTCTTATTATTAAGCTTATTTGGTATTCCTTTTTCAAAAGATATCTCAATATACTTTGGAAAACCTGAGAGATGCGTTGGGCTTTTAGTAATTAGATATGCGTCATCAGGAGGCTCTTGCTCTAAATCTTCTAGTATCCCGGCTTCAATGCTGATACCCCAAATATTTCTATCAATGCTATAAGGTTTTTTCTTGGTTACATCTATTGGAATATTATACATACCAGCATATTCTATCTCGTCTTCCCGGCTTTTAAATTCCCAGTCTCGAACCGGCGCAATAATTTCTAATTTCGGGTCTAATATCCCAACGCTGACTTCAAATCTTACCTGGTCATTACCTTTGCCGGTGCAACCGTGGGCAACTGCCAAGGCTTTTTCTTTATGTGCAATTTCAACAAGATATTTAGCAATCAAGGGTCTACCTAAAGCAGTAGCTAATAGATATTTTCCTTCATAAATGGCATTTGCTTTTAATGCCGATATAATAAAATCCTGGATGAATTCATCCTGAAGGTCCTTGATATAAACCTTAGAAGCTCCTGCAGCGAGTCCCCGGGCTTCGATGGCACTAAAATCCTCTCCTTGACCTAAATCAGCAATAAAGCAAATCACTTCGAACCCCTTATCTTTTAGCCATCTTATTGCGCAAGAAGTATCCAAGCCGCCGGAGTATGCTAATATGATTTTTTTCATCTTTTATTGCTCCATTAATAATTAATATCTAAACAGTTTAGCAGTTTAACAATTTAGCAATTTAACAATTTTAATAAAATCGCCTTCTGCACATGCAGCCGATTCTCTGCCTGGTTAAAGACAATAGAGTTTTTACTGTCAATTACCTCGTCTGTTATCTCCTCTCCTCTGTGAGCAGGCAGACAATGCATAATAAGACAATTTTTCTTAGCCAATGATAATAATTTTGAATTTATCTGAAAACCTCTAAATTTTTTTCTTCTTAATCTTGCTTCTTTTTCCTGGCCCATTGAGGCCCATACATCTGTATAGATAATATCTGCATCTCCCACTGCCTCTTCAGGGCTATTGTATAGGGTTATTTTTGCCCCGGCTCCTTGAGTAATTGCTTTTGCCTCTGCTAAAACTTCTAACTTCGGCTGATATCTCTTTGGTGTTGCAATTTTTAAATTAAGCCCTACTTTTGCGCAGGCAAAAATTAAAGAATTACAAACATTGTTACCGTCACCTATGTATACAAGAGTAACTTTACCAAATGAATTAAACTTCTCTTTTATAGTAAATATATCAGACAATGCCTGACATGGATGCGAAAAATCTGATAGCCCATTAATCACAGGAATATTCGCAAATTTAGCCATATCTAACAAAGTTTTATGCGCAAATGTTCTTAAAATTATCGCCTGCGCATAACGGCTTAGTGTCTTGGCAACATCTGACACAGATTCCCGTATGCCTAATTTAATATGCTCTGGCCCAAGATAAAGGGCATTGCCGCCCAATTGATACATCCCAACCTGAAAAGATACAAAGGTTCTGTTTGACGGCTTTTCAAAAATCATAACAATTGTTTTTCCGGACAATGCAGATTTAAATTTATCTGGATGTTGTTTTAAATCATCGGCCAAATCCAAAATCTGGTTTATATCATCAAGGCTCAAATCTTTTATTGATAAAAAGTCTTTTTTCATGACACATTCCTAATTATTAATATAAATTATTGAATTAATGTCCAGCATCGAAAGTTTTTATAATGGTTCCTGCTGGGAGAGTTTTAGTCGAAAACATGTTGCCATATTCAGTTTGAATAGTACAAGTTGCGTTACAATATACCCAAACCTGACCAGGCATCGGACCTGGTTGGCCCCAGTGTCCTGCGAAATGCGGACACATCATTGTGTAAGAAGTGCCGCTTCTAGACACATACCACTTGCTGCCATCCATTGTGCCATAATTACCGTTTGGCTGCGTCGGAAAAGATTCCAACAATCCAAAAGGAGTACCAATTACTCCATCATCAGAAGGATTGTACCACCATTCTCCAGTCTTAGCCCAATATAATAGTATGGCTGTTCTCAAATTAGCCATAGTTGTATTTTCTTGAACATCCAATGTTTTACCATGTATATTTACAAATTTTGTAACTGCTGCTGAAGCAAGAATGGCAAAAATCGCCAAGACAATAATTAGCTCTAAAAGAGTAAAAGAATTTTTATCAAGTAAAATTCTTAAAGGCTTCATCTAAAATCCTGATTGCCTTATCTATTCTTTTACTATCTATATTTAACGCTGGCATAAGCCGCAACACTGTATCGTGGGTACAATTTATAATCAGGCCTTTGGAAAGACAAAACTCAACAATTGGTTTTCCGGGCTTTTCAAGCTCAACTCCTAACATCAGTCCCAAGCCTCGAATTTCCTTGATAAATTTATACTTTTCTTTTAGTTTAGACAAACAGCCAAACAAATAATCACCCATTTTTTTAGCATTATTCAGGAGCTTTTCTTCCTGTATTGCCTTAAAAGTTGCCAAAGCTGCCTGGCAAATAACTGGTGAACCGCCGAAAGTTGATGCATGCATACCAGGCTTTAAAGTATCGGCAACTTTTCTTGATGCAACCATTGCGCCAATAGGCAAACCGCCTCCTAATGATTTAGCTAACGTCATTATATCAGGTGTTATGCCATAATGCTTAAAACAAAACATCTCGCCAGTTCTACCCATCCCAGTCTGGACTTCATCAATTATCAAGAGCATATTCTTTTCATCACAGAACTTTCTTAGAGCCAAGACAAATTCTTTTTTTGCTATGTTTATTCCGCCTTCTCCCTGAATCAATTCTAAGATTATTCCGACTGTGTTAGGAGAATGAGCATCCTTAACTGCCTGTAGATTATTTAATTCAACAAATTTAAATCCAGGCAACAGTGGTTCAAAACCCTTCTTATATTTTTCCTGTCCAGTTGCTGAAAGCGCGCCAAATGTACGGCCATGAAAAGAATTATTAAAAGCAATTATTTCGAAACGCTTTCCCTCGCCAAAAATTCTAGAGAGTTTAAATGCGGCTTCATTTGCCTCTGCTCCAGAATTACAAAAGAACACCTTTGAATCAAAGCTCCAAAAATTAATTTCTTTAGCCAATTTTGCCTGATGCGTATGATAAAGATTATTCGGAATAAATATTAATTTATTTATCTGATTCCTAACAGCGCAAACAACCTTTGGATGGCAATGCCCAAGATTATTCACACCCCAACCTGGGAAAAAGTCCAAATATTCTTTACCATCAATGTCTATGAGATTACTTCCTTTACCCTTTACAAAAATTATAGGGCTGCGGGTATACGTACCCATAATGTACTGCTCATATGTCTTAAATATCTCATCCTTAGTCATATTCGTTAGATTTAAATTTTAGTAGTTAAAATCAAAAATTAAAATGTAAAAATCAAAATGACAATGTAAAATTTAAAATTTTTAAACTTATGTTTGTAATTTTGATATTTGATTTTTGATATTTGATATTATTTAATGATCTCCGTTCCTATTCCTTGATCGGTAAATATCTCTAACAACAACGCCCGGTTTAGTTTTGCATTAATAATATGGGCTTTATGAGCTCCGCCCGTAATGGCTTCTATTGCGCTGGAAACTTTTGGAATCATCCCCTCCTGAATCACTCCCTCTTCTTCAAGCTGTTTTGCTTCATTTATTGTAAGGGTGGGGAGAAATGAGTTAATATCGTCTTGATTACGCATTATCCCGTTTACGTCAGTTAACAAAACAATCTTTTCTGCTTTAAGCGCAACTGCAATATGAGCTGCAACTTCATCTGCATTAACATTATATTCTTTTGCCTCTTCATCCAAGCCAAAGGGATAAATTACCGGAATAGAATCTTCCTCTAAAATTTTTAATAGCGGCTTAGAATTAACTGACAATATCTTACCAACGAACCCTAAGCTTTTACCATGCTTGGAAAATTTTCGCTTTACTGTAATTATTTTTTTATCCGAACCTTTAAGCCCTACTGCTTTGGCCCCTAACTCATTTAATTCGCTCACAATCTGCTTATTTATTTTCTCTAATTCTTCTTTTACTATTTTTAAGGTTTGCTTGTCCGTAACGCGGATTCCGTCTACAAATTCTGTTTTTTTGCCTTCTTGTTTTACTCTCTCAGTAATGCTTGGGCCGCCTCCGTGGACCAAAGTTGGACGTAAACCCATAAAATTCAAAAACACTATATCTTCTAAGACACCTTTTCTAATCCTCGTATCTGCTAGTATGCTTCCGCCGTATTTTATTACCAATATCTTCTTATGAAATGCCTTTATATACGGCAAGGCCTCAATAAGAACGTCTGCTTTTTTAATTACTTCTTCCATGTACCCTCTCTTCGTTCGGGAGTTTACAGATTACAGTGTACTGTTTACAGTAAATATTTAATCATCTTTTCTAACTGTACACTGTAAACTGTTAACTGTAAACTTTAAGAATATCCCGCGTTTATCTTGATATATTCCGGGCTTAAATCACAAGTATAAACAGTAGTATTGGATTTACCTTGTTTTAAATCAACATTAAGAAATATATTTTTCTTTTTTAATGAACTTAAATTAATCTTTGTTTTATTTTCATCTAATGATACACCAACCGCGCCAATAGCAGAAATAACCCTACCAATATTTCTGTTTTCGCCAAAACAGGCAGTTTTAAAAAGTGGAGAGTTTGCTATTGAAAAGGCACACTTCTTAGCGAGAGCAATTGATTTTGCCCCTTTTATATTAATTTTTATAAATTTTGTAGCCCCTTCTGCGTCTAAAATAATCTTTTTTGCCAAATCCTGGCAAATATTAGAAAGTGCTGTTCTAAACATATTAAATTCCCTTGAACTTAGTTTAATTTTTTTATTTTTAGCCTCGCCATTAGCTAAAATCAAGACCATATCATTAGTGCTCATACAACCATCTACGGTTATTGCATCAAAAGACTGCTCAACTGACAAGTCTAAAGCCTTTTTTAAAGCGCTAAATTCAATTAGAGCATCAGAAGTAATAAAGCATAACATCGTGGCATTCTTACCCAAAGGCGTTAGGTTTGGAAAAATCATTCCTGCACCCTTAGCCATAGCACCAATCGAAACAGTTTTTTTGCCTATTTTAAAACTCTTTGCAGCTTGCTTTAAAAATTTATCAGTGGTCTGAATTGCCTTAGCCGCATCTACGCCTCCACTCTTTGATAATTTAGAACAGACGGGTTTAATCGCCGGTAGAATTTTTTTCATCGGCAATTGCTTGCCGATTATACCGGTCGAAGCAGCTAAAACCTCTGTAGTTTTTATACCTAACTTACGGGCGGCCAAAGAGATAATCTTTTTTGCGTCTTTTAGTCCTTGTTTTCCAGTATAGCAATTTGCATTTCCGCTGTTGATTATTACTGCCCTTGCTCTACCTTTGCGTAAATGTTGGGCGCTGATTAAAAGCGGCACTGCCTTAACTTTATTAGCAGTAAACACTCCATAAGCCAAAGCACTGGTTTTTGAAAATATAAGTGCTAAATCTTTTTTGCCGCTCTTCTTTATGCCACAGGAAATGCCGGCTGCTAAAAATCCTTTTGGTTTTGTAATCATATAATGCCTTCTGTCTCTTTAAAGCCACAGGAAATATTCATATTCTGTATTGCCTGGCCTGAAGCACCTTTAACCAAATTATCAATTACGCTTACAATTATCATAAGATTCTTTTCTTGTTTTATACCTATATGGCAGTAGTTGGTTTTGATAACATCTTTTAGTACAGGAAATTCTCCTTCATTTAATATCTTTACAAACGGCTCATCTTTATAAAAGTCTTGGTACAATTTAATAGTAGCGAGTAGCGAGTAGCGAGTAGCGAGTTTAACATATATGGTTTCTAGGATGCCACGTTCAATTGGAATCAAATGCGGTACAAATACAACATTCGGCGCGTTCTTTTGTAATTTTTTAAGTTGGCTATTAATCTCAGGCGCATGCTGATGTACATTTACCTTATAAGCCTTCATATTTTGATTTCTTATAAACTCATCTAACTTTAAATTAGGATTTCTGCCTGCACCGCTCGTTCCTGATTTTGCGTCAATATAAATAGATTCTAAGTTAATATTATTTTTCAATAATGGCAATAAAGATAATAATGCCGCGGTAGGATAACAGCCGGGGTTAGCAATTAACTTTGCCTTAGCAATAAACTTACGATTTATCTCAGGCAGTCCATATACAGCCAACTTTATATTATCTATATCAGTATGCTTAACCTTGTAATATTTTTCATAAACAGCTGCTTCTAATCTGTAATCTGCACTTAAATCAATTACAATTTTCCCTTTTTTAAGAAATAACGGTGCTAAACTCATAGATACAGTGTGCGGCAATGCCAAAAAGATAACATCTGCCTTTTTAGAGATATCTTCCAGATCCGGCTCTGTGCATACCAGGTCTAATTTACCCTTAAAGTCTGGATAAAGCTCTATAAGAGGTGTCGGCCTGTCAATCTTGGCGGAAACTGAGGTAATGGAAACATCGGGATGCTTAAGAAGAATCCGTACTAACTCTTCACCGCCATAACCTGTAACTCCAATAATAGCAACCTTTAGCATACCTAACTCTCTTATTTTTAAAAAGTTACAAGCATTTATGCCAATTAAACAGTATTCACTATCTTAAAATAAAAAACCTATCTCGTCAATATCTATTTCGTCGAGATAGGCCTAAGTATTAAATCCAAATAATAAAATATAAAATCCAATAAGACCTATTCTAAAATAGTCCTAGAATAAGCCTTTTTGCTGATTGCATTAATTAAAATTTGGATTTTATTTGTCATTTGGAATTTGGTATTTGTTATTTATCCTATTATCTCTTAGTCCACTGGAATCTTTTCCTCGCACCTTTTTGTCCGAATTTCTTACGCTCTTTCATTCTGGGGTCGCGAGTAAGAAATCCAAACTTTTTAAGTGTAGTTCTCACTTGGGGTTGGGCTAAAATTAAGGCACGGCTAATTGCTAACCTTGTCGCACCTGCCTGTCCAGAAATTCCGCCGCCTCTTACTCTGGCATTAATATTGTATTTATTAACGTTTCCTGTCTGCTCAAGCGGCTGAGATATCAACAGCCTGTCAGTTTCGCGCTTAAAATATTGCTGCCAGTCAATACCGTTAACCTCAAACTTGCCCTCTCCAGGACAGAGTAAGACCTGCGCAATTGACTCTTTGCGCCTGCCCAGGCCTTTGTATTTTTGCTCTTGGTTCATTTCTTGTCCCATATAATTAAAATGATTTTGCTATCTTCACACAGTGGCAGCGACAGCAATAAGTCATACATAGTCATAAATAGTCAAATATGGTCATACATTGTAAGACAACATATGACGATTGTTTGACAACTGTATGACAACTTTTGACTTTGGTTTAGTGATCATCTATATGTCTAACTTAACCGGTTTTTGACCAATATGCGGATGAGTCTCATCTTTATAAACTTTTAATCTGTTTAAAATATCCTTTCTTAATTTTGTATTTGGCAACATTCCTCTAACTGCATGTTCTATAATGAGTTGTGGCTTTTTTTCTAACATTTGTTCAAATGAAACCTGCCTCTGGCCTCCGGGATAACCTGAAAACCGATAATAAACTTTTTCTTGCATTTTTCTACCGGTCAAGCGCACATCTTTTGCATTTATTACAATAACCCCATCTCCTGTATCTTGATGCGGGCTAAAATTGGGCTTATTTTTGCCTCTTAGCACAGTTGCTATTCTGGTTGCCATCCTGCCTAAGATTTTATCCTTGGCATCCACAATATACCAGGTGCGTTTGATGTCTGGTTTTTTTGCTATATATGTCTTGTTACGTTTAATTTGCATAGGGGGGTAAGTATAACATTAAGAAGCAGGGATGTCAATAGGAAATTCCTCAACGAATTGACTCACATTAAATGTTACCCGAAATAACTTTTCAAGGTATCGTTGACTCATAATTAATGTTACCCGAAAATATACCCTAAAAGGGGGTGTATTTTCATGAGTCCACGAGCCAGAATGGA
>JBFMEB010000002.1:0-37254 GCA_040753675.1 Candidatus Omnitrophota bacterium
CTGGATGAAAAGGAAGCCTTGGAATATGTAAAATGGCAAGGGCGACAGGATTCAGGTCAAGCGCAGCTTGAATTTTTGTAAGAAGATGCCACGGGTTTACCCGTGGAGTCTTCACTTCGCAGACGCCCTACGGGCTACAATTTACGTTCACTAAAGTGCCGTAAATTGTCTGCTCATTAAAAGAGGCAAAGATGAAAAAGATTGCTTTGTTTTTGGTATTTGCTTTACTCTCGACTTTCTGCTTTGCGCAAGAAAAAGAGGCAATTGAGTTAACAATATACAATCAAAATTTTGGCCTGGTCAAAGACCAGCGCTACTTAAACCTTAAAAAAGGCATTAATAATATTCGTTTTTCAGATGTAGCAGCCCAGATTGAGCCAACGTCAGTGCATTTCAAATCTTTAACTGATGAGGCAGGTTGTGTTATTCAGGAGCAGAACTACGAATATGATTTGGTAAGCGCAACCAAATTGCTTACAAAATATATTGATAAAAAGATAAAGATTGTTACAAAGGATGATAAAGTCTACGAAGGGACATTGATGAGCTATGACGGAGAAAATATTGTTATTGCTACTGATAGCGGTTTAAGCATGGTCAGGCGCCAAGATAATATACGTGATATTTCTTTTCCCCAGCTACCCGAAGGCCTGATTACAAAACCCACCTTAATGTGGCAGCTTTCCAACGACAAGGCAGGCGATCATTTAACCGAGGTTTCCTATCTTACCAAAGGCATTAACTGGCTTGCAGATTACGTTATAGTAGTTGACAAGGATGACAGAATGATTGATTTATCTGGCTGGGTAACCATTGACAATAAAAGCGGCGCTACTTATAAAGATGCAAGTTTAAAACTTATTGCCGGTGAAGTGCATAGAGCTAAGGAAGAAAAAGAATATTACAGATCTGGTATGATGGAGATGGCCAAAGAGGCAACTGCTCCTCAATTTGAAGAAAAAGCATTTTTTGAATATCATATGTATACGCTGCAGCGTAAAACAACGGTTAAAGATAATCAGACAAAACAAATTTCCTTACTTTCTGCTAATAATGTTCCGGTGAAAAAACTATTCATTTTTGACCCAGTAGACTACTTTGGTTGGCGCTGGTATTATTATGAAGACAGCCAAAAAAGCAAAGAGCAGAAGGTTAAGGTAAAGTTAGAGTTAGTTAATAGTAAACAATATAATTTAGGCATGCCTCTACCTAAAGGAAAGATTAAGGTCTATAAAGAAGATGTAGATAGAAGTCTGCAATTTATAGGCGAAGATAGTATAGACCATACTCCTAAAGATGAGACAATAAGATTATTATTAGGCGATGCCTTTGATGTTATAGGCGAGCGCAAAAAAATCAATTATCGCGAGGACCGCAACGGCCGCATGGCAGAAGAGACCTTTGAGATTTCTTTAAGGAATCACAAAGATTCTGATATTGAAGTTAATGTTATTGAGCACCTCTGGCGTTATACCAACTGGAAGATAATTGAGAAGTCTCACGAATTCACCAAGAAAGATGCCCAGACAATAGAATTCAAAGTTCTGGTTCCTAAAGATGGCGAAACAAAAATTATTTATACAGTAAAATATTGGTGGTAATTTAAAACGCGAATTATCGCAGATTTTTTAAACGCGGATGACCGCGGATAAAATAAGGGAATAAACAAATGGGTGGTAAGATCTGGCAAGGGACATTAGAAAAAATAGACGATTATCGCTGGCGTATACCAAAGACCTATAAACAGGGCATGCGCGTTCCCGGGATTATCTATGCCAATGATAAATTGCTGAAGGATATCCGTAATGACCAGGCATTAGAGCAGGTTGCCAATGTTGCATTTTTGCCTGGGATTCTAAAGGCCTCTTTAGCTATGCCTGATTCTCACTGGGGCTACGGTTTTTGCATAGGCGGGGTAGCAGCAACAGATATTGAAGAGAGCGGCGTTATTTCACCCGGTGGAGTTGGCTATGATATCAACTGCCTTTCTCCTGATACAAAGATAAAGATGCAGCACGGATATTATTTAACTATAGCAGACTTAGAAGACAAGTGGGATCATCTTAATACTGAATGTATCGACTTTAGAGAAGCTAAAGAAAAGACGGTTAATATAGAAAGATTTATTAAAATAAAACCACGAAATAAAGTTTATAAGATTATTACCGAAGCAGGAGATGAAATTATTTCTACCGAAGATCATCCTTTCTGGACTCCCGACGGCATGCTTAAAGTGAGGTATTTATCAAAGGGAAGTAAAATCGCCATTAGTCCATTTATGGGATCAAAATATGAAAAACCGAGTAGTGAAATCGTCTTGAATGAGTCTTCGATAAAGAATCTGTCTATAAAATTAAATAAAGATCACATAATAAAGGAGCTAAAGAAAAGAAAGCTTCTGCCGCTAAGTGCTGATAGCCCTAAATTGCCTTTTATTTTAAAATTAATGGGTTACCATATGGGCGACGGAACTATGTATATAACTAAAGGTAAAGGCACAGTTTGGTTTTACGGACAGCCGCGAGAGTTAGAGTTGATAAGAGAGGATATTTTAAGCATAGGTTATACGCCTTCTAGAATATATGAAAGAGAGAGAAGGCACAGGATTATTACTTCCTACGATACTTATGAGTTTACTCAAAAAGAATACAGTATAAAAGTAGTTAGTAGAAGTTTCTTGAGCTTACTTTTTGCATTGGGCGTACCAATGGGTAAAAAAGCATATCAGGATTATGCCGTTCCGCAATGGATTTTTGGGTTAAAGAGATGGCAGAAAAGATTATTTTTAGCAGGCCTGTTTGATGCCGAACTTTCTAGTCCTAAGTCGTTATATAATTACAACTTTTATGCACCCTGTCTATCAATGAATAAAATAGAGTCTTTCATAGATAATGGGATTGATTTTATTAAAAGCATAGTTTCTCTTTTAGGAGAATTCGGGATTAAGACGCAGAAGATTGGCCGGCGCAAAGAATATAGAAATAAAGAAGGCTATATAAGTTATAGATTGCGCCTGGTGATATCGTCAGATCTTGATAACATGGTTAATTTCTATTCCCTGTTAGGTTTTGAGTATAATTTAAGAAAGAAAAATACTGCAAATTTAGTCCTTCAATATCTTAAGTTAAAAAAGAAAGTTATTCAAGAGAGAATGACAACAGAGGAAGTCGCTATACAATTATATAAAGAAGGAATAAAACCTCAGGAAATCTATGAGAAATTATCGTCACGATGGATAAACAAAAGATTTTTGGAAAGAAGTATTTTTGAAGGCAGGGAAACTTCTTCGAGAGTTGCTTTTAATTTTCCTCATTTTATGGAATATAAAAAAGAAGCCACAGAAGGTATTAAAGACAGTTGTTATCTTTGGGAAAAGATAGCTTCTTTAAAAGAAGTGGAATATGAAGATTTTGTTTACGATTTAACAGTAAATCATCCTTCGCATAATTTTATTGCTAATAATTTTGTAGTTTCTAACTGCGGGGTGAGGTTAGTGCGCACAAATCTTTCCTTTGATGAAGTAAAGACGAAATTAGAAAATTTGACAACTCTTTTGTTCCAGGATGTTCCTGCCGGCGTAGGTTCAAAGGGAGAAATTAGAGTAAGCAAGAGAGAAGAAAAACAGATTTTGATTAAAGGCGCGCGCTGGGCAATAGAAAAAGGTTTTGGCAGCGAAGAAGACTTAGCACATACCGAAGAGAATGGCGAAATGCAGGGCGCTGACCCGTCTTTCGTATCTGACAGGGCATTTGAAAGGGGCAAGGCGCAATCCGGCACCTTGGGCTCGGGAAATCATTTTATGGAAATTCAGATGATTGAGGAAATTTATGATGAAACCGTTGCCTCGAGATTAAATCTTTTTAAAGGCCAGATTAGTTTAATGATTCATTCAGGTTCGCGTGGATTTGGCTATCAGGTTTGTGACGATTATATAAAAAATCTTATGCCAGCGCTTAATAAATATAATATACAAATTCCTGACAGGCAGTTAGTATGTGCTCCAGTGAATTCTGCGGAAGGAAAATCTTATTTAGCAGCAATGAGATGTGCGGCAAATTATGCCTGGGCAAACAGGCAATGTTTGATGTATTTAGCCAGGAAGGTTTTTGAGAAGGTATTTAATAAATCATATTCGGCATTGGGGATGAACTTAATCTATGATGTTGCCCATAATATTGCAAAGGTTGAAAAGCATAAAGTAGAAGGTAGAGAAAAAACTCTTTGCGTTCACAGAAAAGGAGCCACCCGCGCTTTCGGGCCAGGACATCCGGCCTTGCCTTCTGATTACAAAGATATAGGCCAGCCGGTTATTATTCCAGGAGATATGGGCAGGAATTCATATCTTTTAGTGGGAACCCAAAAGGCAATGGAGGAAACTTTTGGGAGCACCTGTCATGGTGCAGGGCGCCTTAAAAGCCGCCATGAGGCAATGAAAAATTATAATGCATCGGAATTAGTGAAAGAATTAAGAAATAAAGGTATAATTGTAATGGCATCCACCCGGGGCACAATTACCGAAGAAGCGCCTGGCGCATACAAGGATGTCAACGACGTCGTAGACGTCGTTGATAAAGTCGGCATTGCCAAAAAGGTCTGCCGGATGCGGCCGCTGGGAGTAATTAAGGGTTAACAGCTAACAGTGTACAGTTTACAGTATTGAAAAAATCCTGTTAACTGTAAACAGTAAAACTGTAAACTTCCGAGCGACAAAGGAGCGAGGGTAATGTTAGACATAAAATTCATTCGGGAAAATTTAGACTTAGTAAAACAGTCAATTAAAAATCGCGGCTTAAGTTTAGATTTAGGACGACTTATTAAACTTGATGAGTCTCGGCGTAAAACTCTAGCCGAATTAGAAGGTTTACGCTCGCAGATGAATAAGGCAAACGACGAGATAACTGCTCTATTAAAAGCAAAAAAAGATGCGAAAGCAAAAATTTCTTCGATGAAAAGTATATCTGAAAAAATTGATTCGTTAGAAGAGAAATTAAAGAAAGACGAGACAGGTTTAGATGAGTTGCTTTTAGCAATACCAAACGTACCGCATTCTTCAGTGCCAATTGGAGCGCCTGATAAGAGACAGATTGTACGAAGCTGGGGTGAGCAACCCAAATTTGATTTTAAGCCCCTTAGCCATATTGAACTAAGCCAGCATTTGGATATTATCGATTTTAACCGGGCAGCTAAAATTACCGGTTCAAATTTTGTGCTTTATAAAGGCGAGGGCGCAAGATTAGAGCGCGCGCTGATTAATTTTATGCTGGATTTACATACTAAGGAGCACGGATATACTGAAGTATTTCCACCATTTTTGGTAAACAGGGCTTCAATGACCGGCACAGGACAACTGCCTAAATTAGAAGAGGATATGTACCGGCTTAAAGACGATGATTTATTTCTTGTGCCAACAGCAGAAGTTCCGGTAACTAATATATTCCGCGATGAGATATTAAGCGAAGATGAGTTGCCAAAATATTTTACTGCCTATACTGCCTGTTTCAGGCGCGAAGCTGGTTCTTATGGTAAGGATACTAAAGGTTTAGTGAGAGTCCATCAGTTTGATAAAGTAGAATTGGTTAAATTTGTAAAACCAGAGACTTCTTACGATGAGTTAGAAAAATTAGTTAAAAATGCTGAAAAGGTCTTGCAGTTATTAGGCTTGCCTTATCAAATAGCTGCGCTTTCTACGCAAGATTTAAGTTTTGCTGCTAGCAAATGTTATGATATAGAGGCTTACGCTATAGGCTTAGATAAATGGCTTGAAGTATCGAGTTGCTCAAACTTTGAAAGCTTTCAGGCACGCCGGACAAATATAAAATTTAGAAAGAAAGATAGCAAAAAAATAGATTTTGTTCATACCCTAAACGGCTCTGGCGTGGCTTTGGCAAGAACTATGATTGCAATTATAGAAAATTATCAACAGCCCGACGGTTCTATTAAAATACCAGAAGTTTTAATCCCATATATGCATGGAAAAGAAAGAATCAGCAAATAAACAAGTAGCATCTAAATTAGCAGAGAATGCCCAGAAGACCACTAATAAGATAGTACTTATTTTAAAATTTATATTGGCAGCCCTGGCTGTTCCTTTGATTATTGGTATTACTATTGCATTTTCAAAAACGCTCCTATCTTTAGAGTCAATATTGCAAAATTACTTTCTTGCAGGTATCATCGCCTATCTAATCTTACATCTTTTTATTTATAAACCTGTTGCAGTATACAAAACAGGCCAGGGGATATTGCAGTTTCTTTTTATTTTCTTTGCGCCATTGGTAAAGATTGCCTCCTATCTATTGCCGATTTATTCAATACTTATT
Source organism: Candidatus Omnitrophota bacterium (assembly GCA_040753675.1). Classification (GTDB taxonomy): domain Bacteria; phylum Omnitrophota; class Gorgyraeia; order JAHJTE01; family JAHJTE01; genus JBFMEB01. The sequence continues at coordinate 6,321 of JBFMEB010000002.1, forward strand.
ACAGCTATATATTTTATCTTGGCTAAATTGCCTCAGTATAAGTTAGAGACAGATACATTTTTGTTTTTTATTTCTTTTAGCTTTATTCTTCACCTCGTTCAGACCGCAGACGCCTTAAGGGATAAGCAGACAGGATTAGAAAGGGCAAATTATTTCTTTGCCTTTGCGATTATTTATTTAATTGACATAGTACTCTTAGCAGGGATGTTGCAACTGATATTTAACGATTTTTCCTTCCTTGAATTTTTAAGCCAATCAGGACAAGAATCTTTAAATATATATCAGAAGGTGTTTGTTCAACTCTTTCCATAACGCAGATGATCGCTGATAAATAAACAGATGACCGCAGATTTTTTGGAGAGGTGGCTGAGCGGTCGAAAGCGTCCCTCGATAAACTTGGGATAATTTGCCACAGTTAAACAAAAGCAAATTAGCAGTCTTGCGGAGCGAACGAAGTGAGAGTAGTCCCGAGCGATAGGCGAGGGGAAAACTGTTATTTGAAGTTATTGGAGGCGTCGCATAGCGGTTGAGTGCACCGGTCTTGAAAACCGGAAGGGTCGTAAGGCCCTCGAAGGTTCGAATCCTTCCGCCTCCGATTTTCTTAAATTTAGAAGGATGACCTGCCTGCCGGCAGGCAGGGAACCTAAAAGGGTGTGGGGAAAGAATTTTCCCCACGCTTTCGGGGTGACAGGAAAGCCGACGTATCGTCGGCTGACCACAAGAGGGGCGAAGCCCCTATTGAGAGGACGAACGACTGCCAGGAGGCAGGGAGTGAGGACGAGAGTTCGTAATCTCACCCTCTGCGCCAAAATTTGCCATTTTATTTTAGAGAAAATACAAAACTATGATTAGTATTATAATTCCCATATACAATGAAGAGAAAATTTTAGCAGAGCACTCACGTTATTTTGAAAATCTTTCACAACATGCTGAGTTTATATTTATAGATGGAAGTAGTACCGATGCGAGCATCGACTTGGCTTCTGCTTTCGGTAAAGTTTTAAGTTGTCAAAAAGGACGAGCCTTACAGATGAATTATGGCGCTCAACATGCGAGGTTTGATACAATATTTTTTCTACATGTAGACAATATAATATCTTCTGAAGCGCTTTTATCCATTGAAAAAGAAATACAGAAAAATGGTATTATTGGAGGATGCTTAACTCAGAGAATAGATAAGAATGGATTTATATATAGAATTATTGAAGCCCAAGGTAATTTAAGAGCTAAATTATCCAAAATCTTTTATGGTGACCAAGGAATTTTTGTAAAAAAGGATATTTTTTTTAAAATAGGTGGTTTTCCGGAAGTCCCCATTATGGAGGATATTCTTTTCAGCAAGCAATTAAGGAAGATGGGAAAAACAACTGTTTTGCCTGAGAAAATCATAGTTTCTGCAAGAAGATGGGAGCGCCAAGGCATAATTAGAACTACACTGCTATTTAATCTCATAATTATTTTATTTCATTTAAAGGTTCCTTTGACCAAAATAAAGCAACTTTATAGGGATTTAAGGTGAAGCATTGCCTTATTATATTTGCTAAAGAGCCTAAAAAAGGCAAAGTTAAAACTAGGTTGCAAGAATATTTGACTAACTTAAAGTGTTTGAATTTATATAAAGCTTTTTTAAGAGATACATTAGATTTAGTAAAGAAGGTATCATGTGAATACAAAATCCTTGCTTATGATTCAAACGATAAGACTCCCACGTATCTTAAGAAAGTTGCGCCAAACTACATGTTTTATAAGCAAAAGGGCGATGATCTTGGGCAAAGATTATATAATGCTTTTAGATTTGCAAATGATAACGGTGCGTCAAAGATAGTTATTATCGGCTCTGACTCGCCAAATTTACCTCCCTCGTCTATAAATGAGGCTTTCAGTTTATTAGGCCATTGCGATTTAGTTTTGGGCCCTAGCCTTGATGGAGGATATTATCTTATCGGTCTAAAAGTCACTTGTTTCGGGTTATTTAAAGATATAAAATGGAGCTCGCCAACAGTGTTTCAGGAAACGATAAACAGGGCTAAGAAGCTTAAACTAAAAGTCGCATCTTTAGATAAAGGATACGATATAGACGATATAAAGTTATTATTACGCTTACAGAACGATTTAAGCAAGCTTAAGAATAAAAACATTGCGAGATGGACACAAAAAACTTTGAATTCCTGTAATCTAGAGTGCGCTAGAGGAAAGATTGAATGAAATATGATTATGATTTGATAGTGATAGGTGGTGGCGCAGCAGGCTTAGTCGCTATAAGCGCAGGTGCAGTGTTAGGCGTAAAGACCGCTTTAATAGAAAAAAATAAATTAGGCGGAGATTGCACATGGTATGGATGTGTCCCATCAAAGACCTTGCTAAAGTCAGCACAGGTTTTTTATTTGCTGAAGCGCTTGAAAGAATTTGGAATAACTTCGGACACTGAAATCAAATATAATCTCTCTTTAGTAATGCTTCATGTCAGGGACATAATAGGAAAAATAAGCACGCACCATCCGCCTGAAGTTTTTGAAAGGAGAGGCATAAAAGTAATCTTTGCCAGCCCAAAATTTGTAAACCCGAATACAATTGAGTTAAACGGCAGAAATCTTTGCGCAAAACGCTTTATTATCGCAACCGGTTCTCGCCCTGTGGTACCACAAATTCCAGGACTTAAGGATATTGATTATTTGACCAATGAGAACATCTTTGATTTAGAGACTTTGCCTGGATCCATGGCGGTTTTAGGCGGAGGCCCTATCGGCATAGAGCTTGCGCAGGCATTTGCAAGACTCGGGGTTTCCGTTTCTGTAATAGAGATGTTTGACCGGCTTCTGGTGCGGGAGGATAAAGAGGCTGCCGATTGCCTGATTGAGCAATTTAAAGAAGAGGGGATTGGAATTTATACGGGTAAGAAAGCAGTGCGGTTTTCCCGGGATGCAGGTTCAATTTCCATAACGCTTGAAGATAGAGACGGCCGGCAGTCCGAATTAAAAGCCGAGAAGGTTCTCGTTGCTGTTGGCCGCGCGCCAAATGTAGAAGGCCTTGACCTTGAGAAGGTAGGAGTAAAATATTCCAATAAGGGAGTAGAGGCGGATGCGACATTGAGAACTTCCGTCAAGAATATATACGCCTGCGGGGATGTGGCCGGGCCCTATCAGTTCAGTCATATGGCAGAGTATCAGGCGGTAATTGCTGTTGGAAATGCACTTTTTCCTTTCAAGAGAAAAGTGAATTATGATGCTGTGCCTTGGTGCACATTTACCGACCCGGAAATAGCGCACCTTGGCCTGACAGAAGAAGAAGCCAAAGCAAAATTTAAAGATATAAAAGTTTATCGTTCTTTCTACAGTAGCAATGATCGGGCAGTTACTGATTTGGAAGAAAAAGGACTGGCAAAAGTGATCACTGACAAAAAAGGATATATTCTTGGCGCTCATATTGTAGGTGCCAGTGCTGGTGAGATTATTCATGAGTATGTCTTGGCAAAGTCATCCAGGTTAAAAATCGGCAGTATCAGTTCCACGATCCATATTTATCCTACACTGGCTCAGGTAGTAAAGCGTTCGGCTGACCAGTATTATATCGGGCTGATAAATACGCCGATTGCCAAATGGGTCTTTAGATTGATGTTGAAGTTTTTGTGATAGGATCCGCCATGGGTAAAAACTATACAGGCATAGTAATAAAACTACTTATTGGCATAGCGCTTATTATCGGTGCCTGGTGGGTTGTTAAATGTCAGTGTGTAAACCTCAAATCCTTAACACCGGCTAGCCTGCGTGATTTCATCCAATCTTTTGGCAGGCTCGCTGTCCTAGTATATATCCTCGCTTATGCGCTAAACACAGTTTCTATTGTGCCACCTATAGCAGCACTTTCTCTTGCTGCCGGACTTATCTTTGGAGCGCTATGGGGCGCGGTTTATTTAATGGCAGGAGCGATGATTGGAATATCTTTGACATTTATGATTTCCCGGCATTTCGGTAGAGGTCTTGTCGATAAAATACTAAAAGGCAAGTTTAAGGATTTGGATGAAAAGCTCGCCCAAAACGGGTTTATGACTGTTTTATTTTTTAGGGTTATCCCTTTGGTCCCGTACGAGGTTTTGAATTATGCAGCGGGTCTCTCCCGCATTAAGTTCAAGGATTATTTCTGGGCGACATTTTTAGGTTTGATACCTGGGGTTGTAACCGCGGCTTTTTTCGGAGGGAGTTTGGGAGAAATAAGAGGCATAAAAGATATATTATCGCCTAAATTTTTGATAGCGATTGGGCTTATGGCTATCATTATTTTGATCCCAGTAATATATCAGATAGCCCGCAAGCATTTTTCAAAGACAAATGAAACCAATTATTTTAAGTGCAAAATATGCGGACTTTTATATAAGGATAAGAACTGGGCATTAAAATGCGAAGAATGGTGTGCGCAACACAGAAGTTGTAATTTAGAGATAACTAAGCATGCCGTAAAAGAGGTGTATTAATGAATTCATTCCTAAGCGTTTTAGAGAAACACGACCTAAGGGAAGACTTTCTCAGACGAGAACACCTGACTACTCTTCAGGTTAATATGGGCGATCTTTGTAATCAAAGCTGCAGCCACTGCCATATTGGCGCCTCTCCCAAAGGCGAGCATATTATGTCGAAAAGAGCAGTTGATGATATTTTGTTGTTTTTGAAAGAAAATAAGATAAAAACATTGGATATCACCGGCGGCGCTCCGGAATTAAACCCTCATTTTGATTATTTTGTTGAATCAGCCCGGCCTCTTGTTGATGAGCTTATCGTGCGCTCCAATCTAACAGTTTTGTTTGAGAAGGGTAAGGAGCATTTGCCGCAATTATTCAGATTAAATAAAGTTCATCTTATCTGTTCTTTGCCTTGTTACACGAAAGAAAACGTCGACTGCCAGCGCGGGGAGGGAGTCTTTGAAAAGAGCATAAGAGCGTTAAAATTGCTAAACGATGCAGGTTTTACCAAGCGCAGTGATCTGCAGTTGGATTTAGTTTATAATTCTTTAGGGGCAAATCTTGCGCCGGATCAGAGCTCTTTGGAGAAAGATTACAAACGCGCATTGCAGCAGAATTACGGCATTGAATTCAACAGGCTTCTTACAATCACCAATGTGCCGATAAAAAAGTTCAAAAATTATTTACAATCAAATAACGAGTATGAGAAGTATTCGGCTATATTGGAAAATAATTTTAATCCTGAAACTCTCGAAACCTTAATGTGCCGCACTTTTTTAAGTGTGGGATATGATGGCCGTCTTTATGACTGCGATTTTAATCTTGCTTTAGGATTTGCGCTTTGTGACCGGACAGGACGCTATTTGACCATCGACCGTTTAACCATAGAGGATTTAGAATATAGCCAGATCCTGACAGGGGAGCATTGTCTTGCCTGTACCGCAGGCAGTGGTTCAAGCTGCCAAGGTGCTTTAACAAATGAAAAAATATGCCCTCCAGAAAAGATCGAGGAGTATAAAAAATCCGTGGTCAAGGACTATTACGGCAAGGTCCTTAAAAGCCAGAAAGACTTAAAAACAAGCGCATGTTGTTCTGTCGAAGCCTTCCCGGAGCCGATGAAGAGTATAATAAAAAATATTGAACCAGAAATTTTGGATAAATTCTACGGTTGCGGTTCTCCCTTGCCTGCGCTATTAGAAGGATGCCGTGTTTTAGATTTGGGTTCTGGCACGGGTCGTGATGTGTATATTGCCTCGGCGCTGGTGGGCGAACAAGGCTTTGTGACGGGGGTCGATATGACTGAAGAGCAGTTAAGCGTCGCTCGTAAATATAAAGATGCGCAAATGAAGAGATTTGGGTTTAAGTGTTGTAACGTAGATTTCAAAAAGGGGTATATCGAGGACCTAAAAGAAATCGGTATTGAGGATAATTCGCAAGACGTGGTTATTTCGAACTGTGTTATTAATCTTTCAGCTGACAAGAAAAAGGTTTTTTCGGAAGTTTTCCGTGTGCTTAAGCCTGGAGGTGAGCTTTACTTTTCCGATGTGTTTAGTGACAGACGCCTTCCCGATGAAATCAAGAATGATCCTGCCCTTTATGGGGAATGTCTGGGAGGGGCAATGTATATAGAGGATTTCAGGCGCCTGCTAAAGAGTTTGGGTTGTTTAGATTTTCGTTATATGTCAAAACGAAAGATTACTATCGATGATCCGAAGATCGCGGAGAAAATAGGTAACATTACTTTTTGCTCCATGACTATCCGCGCATTTAAACTTGACGATTTGGAAGATATTTGCGAGGACTTTGGGCAGGTTGCCTATTATCAAGGCACTATCTCGGCGTCTCCTCATCAGTTTGTTCTTGATGATCACCATGTGTTTTTCGCGCATAAGCCCATACTAGTGTGCGGGAACACCGCATCTATGCTTATGAACACGCGGCTTGGAAAACATTTTAAGATCGTAGGCGATAGGAGTCGTCATTTCGGGCCTTTTCCCTGCGGCCCGGCTCTAAAGCAGACGGATTCGGTTAATCCTTACAGCGCAAGCACTTGTTGTTGATAGGGCCTAAACCCGAAGGGAGGCCTTTAAATGTATCAATTTGAAAAAAACAATCCAGTAGTAATAACGGATTTTAAATGGGCAGGTAAATTGGGGGCGATTGATATTAAATCCCCTTGTAATGAATGCGATGTAATAACGAATATGCTTACGAAAATAATAGAGGAAGACTTCCGGGGTAAAAATGTAGTCTTGGAGGTAAAGCCTTGGCTTAATAGTATATTTTATTGCCTCTGGAGGGGAGCTTGGCATGCGCCCATTATTGTAGTGAACGGAAAGAAGTTTTTCCAATTTAGCGAAAAGAATCCTTATTTTGACAGAGGCAAATTAATTGATTTGGTAAATGATCTTTTAGCTAAACAGGCCGAGGTGTCTGCCGAGATAATCCGAGAGATGGAACATAAGCACATCCAGCTTAGCTACAACAAGATAGATGATTTTATGTTTGCAGGCAATAATTTATGCTGCCAGTCGCAGTTTGACAAAGAATTGCTTTCCAAAGAAATTTACGCTGACATATCTCTTGAGGCAGAAAGAATGGATAATCCGAGGGGAGTAAAATATTTTTTCTGGTTTCCCTGGAAAGAAGATACCGCCCCCAGCATTGAATTGATGAACCTAGCTTTGCGGGTAGTTGATAATTTAATAGCCCAGAACATAAAAATGTATGTTCACTGCAGGAATGGACATGGCAGGACGAGTACGTTTTTGCTGTCCTACTTTATGCGCAAAAATGATATCAACCTTGAACAGGCGTTTGCCATGTTAAAGGAAAGGAGGCCTTCTGGTCATGTCAATGGAGTTCAGAAAGAATTTCTTCAGGAATTTGAGAAAAGACTTGAAAGCTCACAAGAGAACCTTAAAAACAAGGGGGTAAAGATGAAAAAGTTATTCTTGGCAGTACTTATTTGCGCAGTTCTAACCCTTGGTTTAATAGGCTGCGGAAAGAAGGCAGGCACTGGGACCCCATCAGAGCACGAACATCCTAAGTCAGAACATCCTAAGTAAAAAGGGTAGTTAAACCCTGATATAAAGTTATGTTAATAAAATTTTTTGCTTGCCGCTATTATTATATTATAGTAGCGGCAAGTATTGGATTATTTTTTGTGTCTGGCGTTTATAAATCGGCCAGCGCAGATACTTCCCTTCCTAACGTAGTAACAGCAGATATACAGGCTGGCATAGAGAAATATATTGAAGAAGAGACTGCGCGTGGTAATGGTTACTTTAAGTGTACTGCAGGTGGCAAGGAATACTTGTTTAAACTGGTGCGCGTGCATACGGAATATCTGGCTAATCTAGGGGACCGCAGACACTTTGCCTGCGTGGATATGGTAGATATATCGGGCGACGTATATGATGTAGATTTTTTTCTTTCCGGGGATCCCGCAGCTATGACCGTAACTGAGACTACGCTTCATAAACGTAATGGCATTCCTTTCTATCTATGGGAGCAGGATAAGAAAGGCGCTTGGAAGCGTGTTGCGATAAAGGGCGCCCCTTTGAAGCTGCTCGGGGTAATCAGAGACCGGGATGCATTTGAGTTTCGCTACAGGGTAAAACTTCCAGATATAAACGACACGGCCCGCATCTGGATTCCTTTTCCACAGACGGATGTGTTTCAGAAGGTGGAACTAATCAGCATCAACTCCCCTAAAAATTACCGCATATTAGATGAGAGGCGATATGGAAATAAAGTTTTATTCTTTGAGCTTGAGCCCCAAGATAGTGGAAAGACTATTGACATCTGTTATCGTGTTCAGCGTATTGAAAAGCCCGCATATACCAATCAGTCATCTGAGAACATAAAGAAATATCTTAAGCCAGATCTTCTAGTTCCAGTGGATGAGAATTTTAAGAAGACAGCTGATGCGGTTATTGAAGGTAAGAAAGACGACCTTGTGCGCGCCCGCGCACTTTATGATTATATTATTGACAGCATGCGTTATATGAAATATGGTCCTGGCTGGGGCAAGGGGGACGCTGTTTATGCCTGCAACATTCGCGCAGGAAACTGCTCTGATTATCACTCTCTCTTTATGTCGCTGACAAGGGCTGTAGGCATTCCTGTGCGTTTTGCTATCGGCGTAGCTATCCCCTCAGAACGTAGTAACGGCGGCATAGACGGTTATCACTGTTGGGTTGAATTTTATGCCGAAGGGAAATGGTATCCTGTTGATATTTCAGAAGCAGATAAATACTCAAGTCTTTCTACCTACTACTTTGGGCATCATCCGGCAAATCGCATAGAATTAAGTCGTGGCCGTGACCTTTTACTTAAGCCAGGTCCTGAGTCAGGCCCGATTAATTTTCTTGCCTATCCGGTATTAGAAATAGGAGGAAAGTCTGTTAAGATCGTACCAGAATTTTCTTTTGTTCGGAACAAAAAATAGGAACCGCATATGCATAAGAAACCATTGAGCCAGATGACTCACGATGAAATAAAAGAAGCGGTAAAGGAAAAATATGGCACTGTAGCAAAAGATCCTTGCGCTGCTTTCAATTTTCCCGTAGGAAAGGCATTTGCTTTAAAAGTAGGCTACCCAAAAGAAATACTTGATGCCTTTCCTCAATCTATGTATGAATCATTTACCGGTGCCAATAATCCTCAGGCCTTCGTGGGATTAAAAAGCGGAGAAATAGTTTTAGATTTAGGCTGCGGAGCAGGATTAGACCTTTATTTTTATGCAAAGGCAGTAGGAGAAAAAGGTAAGGTCTATGGTCTGGACATTTCACAAGAAATGGCCGATAAGGCTAGAAATAACATGAAAACTATGGGAATCGATAATGTCGTAGTTGAATGCGGTTGCTCGGATAACCTTCCATTTACGGATAATTTCTTTGATGTCGTTGCCTCTAACGGAATTTATAATCTTTCGCCGAGTAAAGAAAAAGTTATGCGCGAAGTATTTAGGGTATTAAAAGTTGGCGGAAGAACAGTTTTTTGCGAGATAGTTTTAAAGGAAAGGCTGCCTGAAAATATGAGGAAGAATATTGATGATTGGTTTAGGTGTATCGGTGGCGCTTTGTCTGAAAGAGACTTTTTGGCACTTATGGGAAAAGTCGGATTTAAAAACATTGAGGTTATATCAAAAATTAAAAATGCCCGCACCGGCCATAAACTAGCAGTCTGTGCCAATATCCACGCTTATAAGTGAATTTAAGCGCGAAGTATAACCCTATACCCACTATGAATCTTTTCGAAGCCAAACTAATCGAGAGAATAAAAAGGACGGATAGTATTGAAAGTTTTAGATTCTTGCCTGATAAGAAAATTGAATTTTTGCCCGGACAATTCCTGCAGGTTATTTTTGACGAGGATAAGCTTGATAAGAAGGATTTAAATAAATATCTTTCATTCTCTTCATCACCGTTTAAAAATTATATAGAATTTACTAAGAGGTTATCTAATAGCATATTCTCGCAAAAATTAAATTCTTTGGAAGCTAACGATACAATCTTGATTAAAGCCCCTTTAGGCAACTGTATATTTAAGGATGAATATGGAAAAATTGCATTTTTGATTGGGGGAATCGGCATTACTCCGGTTATTTCCATAATAGAGTATATTATGGAAAAAAAATTAGATATGGATATCTTACTTTTTTATTCGAACAGAACAGAAGATGAGATTGCCTTTAGAAAGGAATTAGATAGTTGGCAATCGCAAAATAAAAAAATAAAGATAATTTATACGGTTACTGATTGTCAACCGAAAGACAAAAGATGCCTCTTAGGCCATATTGATAAGACTTTATTGTCTTCTAAGATTTCGGATATGAGAGAGCGGGTTTTCTTTACCTTTGGGCCTCCCGGCATGGTTAAGGCAATGGAAAATTTATGCCTGGAACTAAGTTGCAATAAAGAAAACATAAAAACAGAGAGTTTCCTGGGGTATTGATAGGAAGGATGGGAGAGCGGTTTAATCCAGACGCCTCGAAAGCGTCCAGGCAGCAATGCCTCGCAGGTTCAAATCCTGCTCCTTCCGTTCTACTACGCTAAATACTTCGTCGTTTCACTCCTTCGTGTTTAGCTTCGTAGAGCTAGTGTACTTCTTGTTTAAGTTTGTAGCGTGTGATAAAATTTTGTAGAAGGTAAATTAAATATGTTGCAAATTACTAAAGCGAGATTAGGCGGGTTAAGGCGTATACAATTATATGGTAATCCAGGTACTTTTTTAGGGAGAAGTAAGGGTGGTAAAAAGACTACAAGTTTATTCCGTCTGAATCCATCTTATGCTAAGGCAGTTGGTTTTACATTACGTAAAGAGATAAAATACCCTAAAAAGTCTAAGGAGTTAGCAGAATTTATGGGCATTATGTTAGGTGACGGTGGGTTACCGGGGAATCACCAACTTACGATAACTTTTAATTATAGAACAGATAGGGAATATGCAAGATATATTTGCGATATTCTAAAAAGATTATTCTCAGTTAATTATTTTCTACGTAAGCGAAGAAAGAACAACGGTGCAGATATAGTAGTAAGTAGCTCTAACCTCGTAGACTTTCTATCAGAGCAAGGGTTAACTAAAGGCAATAAGATTAGAAATCAGATTGACGTACCACATTGGATTAAAAGGAGGTTAGAATTCCAAATAGCTTGTTTGCGGGGTTTGATGGATACAGACGGGAGTATATATTTACATAAATATTGTATCAGTGGGAGAAACTATCAATATCCAAAAATATGTTTTACAAATAATTCAAAGCCACTATTACATTTTGTTTTTGGGATGCTTAAGAGGTTAAATTTTAGACCTTGCTTAAGCGGCAATAATGTATCTATTTATTCTAAATTTGAAGTAAGAAGATATTTTAAAGAAATAGGCACGCACAACTTAAAACATAAAAATAAATTTAAAAATTATTTTTATAATCTGAATTAATAGGAGAGATGCCGGAGCGGCCGATCGGAGACGCCTGCTAAGCGTTTGGCCTGCGAAAGTGGGCCCCTGGGTTCGAATCCCAGTCTCTCCGCCAGTGATACCAATTCGAACCGTTGGGGTCTTTTTCTTGGCTCCTTCGGTTCGATTGCAAATGGGTCCGCCAGAATTACTACGGAGGATGGTATGGAATCTATATGTTCGGTCCGTCTTGTCGTAAAATTGACAGTAGTGGTTTTAGTGTATATTTTTTTATTTGTAGATCATCCTTCCACAGCAGCACTCCTACCTAAACCCTGTCCTGAAGCGATTTATGCAACAGGGGGGAATGAATTGCTTCAGGATGATTGCTTTTCGTATCCGCGTCCACACCGTCCCGCAGCTTTCTCGTCGGTCCCATTAGATGTTACTGATGCCCTTGGTGATCCAGCATCGGAACAACCAACCTATTCCTCTCCCAAAGTCGAAAGTTTAAAATTTGAGGGAAAGTTTGAGATTGCTGAAGCAGACGTCAATAAATCGATTACCTTCACCCTGCGCGCAGATGACGGTGTGCGTTTGGTTGTGAGCAGCGATGCGGGTGGTGACCAGGTTCTCATTGATCAGTTTGCGACTTTAGCAGCATGGGAGACAGCGGCGGCGACCCGACAGGTTTCTTTCACTCCTACCCAAGCTGGTACTTATGTATTTCGCATTGACTACTCTAATATTATCAAGCTCTCAAGCGACGTGGACGGTTTGACTTTCAACGCAAAGTTCACAGAGAATGGTAACTCCCTGACAATCCTGCCGCCGGACAATTTGGTTCCTAATAATAATGTGAACGGCGGCGAACCAGTCTATCTAAATACAGGCGACTTTTACACGACTGCAGCTGATCTGCGCATTCCAGGCCGCGGTTTCGATTTTGTATTTAAAAGAGCTTACCGCAGCAAACTGAATTATTTAGGTCCGCTTGGCTACGGCTGGGAATTCAACTACAACAAACGCATCCAGCAGACCGGAGGTAACCTCATACTCTTTCATGGCTATCGGGAACAAAGAGGTTTGCGGAATGTTGCCTATCGCTTTAGTGATGTCTATACACAAATTTCATCGACAGAGTGGAATGCGCCGCCTGGTTTTTTTAACAAGATTATCCTTCAGCCTGATGGAACTTACATCCTTAGAGAGGCAGATGGCTTCGAATACCACTTTTTCGGTTTTACCGGCCAACCCCGTGACGGCAAACTCAAAAAGATGCTCGATCCCCGCGGCAATGAGATGACCTTTAGTTATGATGCCGCCGGCCGCCTCCTCGACGTCGTTGATACATTAGGCCGTATTATCCACTTTACCTCAGATGCCGCCGGCAAAATCATAAAGATTACCGACTTTGCCGGCCGTGAAGTAAAGTATGGCTACGATGGAAATGCAGACCTACGTAAGGTCACGACACCCATTACAACGGAGTTTCCCTTAGGTCAAACTACCGCCTATGCCTACTCATACGGTTTTAGTTATTTTAACCTTAACCATAACCTTCTTACGGTCACCGACCACAAAGGGCAAACATATCTGACTAACATCTACGGCACATCTGCGCCAGACGCAGTAACGTTTGACAAAGTCACAAGCCAGATCTACGGAAACGGGATTCTCACGTACGAGTATTTTCCGCAAGAACTTTACACCAAACTGACTGATCGAAACGGCAATGTTATTGACTATGGCTACAGCACAGAAGGCAATCCAACGTTTGTCAAAACCTACACCAACCGGGATATCAACCCCAATGACCCCGACTTCTTCCTTGTGACCTTTGAGCACAACAGCCAGTTTGATTTGACAAAGACGGTTTTTCCCCGCGGTAATTCAATCGAGATGACCTTTGATGACACAAACCCCGATATCTATCAGCAGGGGAATCTCCTCAAGGTAGCGAGGCGACCAACCCCTATGACCCCAGACAGCGATTCACTTGTCAGTACTTTCACCTACGAGCCGGTGTTTAACCAGGTCCTTACTACGACTGATCCACGCGGGAACACCTCGAACTATTCCTACGACACAAATGGAAATGTCATTGCCATTGAATATCCGGATGTCACTATCCCTGTCCCTCAAACAATCACACAAACATTTTCCTACAACGCCTTCGGCCAGCTCACTGAGGGTGTCAAGGGTGAGGAGAATAAGGACTGCTTTGAGTATTTCACATTTGGGCCAAGTACAGGATATCTGAAGCAGTTTACCCGAGATTGTTCAGCCGGCGGAAAGAACCCGACAACACAATATACTTACGATGCAGTTGGGAATATAACCTCGGTTACCGACCCTAACGGCAACACGACAGCTCTTGAGGTGAATGCCTTAAACCAGATTACAAAAGTAACCTCAGCAGTACCATTTGCCTACGAAACCCGCTTTACTTACGATGCAAACCAGAATCTTATTCAAGTGGATGTTCAAAACAAAGACAAAGACGGAAATATCAACCCCACTAACCCCTTTATTACCAGGTCGTACACCTACGACATCCTCGATAATCCGACGAGCGTAACAGCAGAGATAGACGAGACAAATACGGCTACGACGATGTATGAATTCGACGCAAACGAGAACCTCATCCGAGTCATCTTTCCGATGGGAAACAAGGTCCGCTACATCTATGACGAGCGGGATTCTCTTTATCAGCTCACGCGGGGTGAGGATTCTGCAGATGCCTCAACTTATACATACACTTATGATGGAAACGGCAACCTTAGTATTTCCAAAGATGGCAGAGGTAATGAGAAGACATACAGTTACGACCTCTTTGACCGGACATCCACAATGACTGATGCCCTCAATAACTACCTATCCTATACCTATGACAATAATTCGAATCTAATAAGGACACAGGTGTTCGGGCCGCTTGTTCAATCTGTTCCGCCTGAGGTGCGTCTCGCGGAGCTGAACATTACCTATGATGAACTCAATCGGGCTATCCAGGTTGACCGCGCGCACTTTGACCCTGCCACACAAGTCTCATTTCTCGACGGCAATGATACCACTCAATATTTCTTAGACCGCAACAGCCGCCTGACAAAAGTCTTCAATGACAACAGCCACCAGCTCCTCTACCAGTACGACGGTGCGGATCGTCTCATAAAAACGATCGATCAATTGACAAATGAGCAACAGCTCATCTATGACTCGAATTCGAACGTTACCCAAACGATCTGTCTGGAGAAATCGCAGCTTGGAAACCCCGATGAGACCTTCACAACCACCTACAGCTACGACACGCTCAACCGTACCACAGAGGTCGTTGACAATATCGGAAATAGATTTCAATATGCCTACGACTCGCGCAGTAATCTCGTCTTTACAATAGATGCCAAAGGCAATACCACAACTTACGCTTACGACGGCCTGAATCGTCTGCTTCAAACCACGCATGATCTTCGCGTAGGAGGAGGTGCGCCGGGAGCTATTTTCGACACCGTGCAGACTAGTCAGAGGTGGGATAAAAACTCCAGACTAATTTCTCAGGACGACGACAACGGCAATCGGACATGGTACTTCTACGATGCGCTCAACCGTCCCATTCAGACCACCTTTGCCGATAACACGAGAGAACTCTACCGATATGATGCGAACGACAATATGGAGTCATTTGTCGACCAAAACGGAACCATTGTCAGTAACACTTATGACGTGTTGAATCGTCTGGTAGACCGGAATATTACCTTGGCGCCGGGCGTGACAGGTCCAGTCGTTGAGACCTACGAATACGACGGTCTTTCGCGGCTGGTCAGGGGAACGGATGATGATTCTACAGTTTTATTTACCTATGATTCGCTTTCACGGGTTCTCACAGAAGCACAGAACGGTCTTGTGGTCCAATCGACCTACGACAGTTTTGGAAATCGAACCGGAATTGTGTATCCAGGTGGTCGCGTGGTTACCCAGCAATTTGATGCTCTTGAGCGGTTAGCCCATGCTCTTGCGCCAGCAGCCATTGCCGACTATAGCTACGCAGGCCCGGGGATGCGCGTTGAAAAAAGAAGTTATCCTAACGCAATCGACCTTCTTCCTCTATATGACGGATTAAACCGGCCGACACAGCTCCTTCATCAGAAATCCGGACCAGCGACCATTGCTGACTTTCGTTACGACTACGATGCGATGAGCAACCGGCTTTACGAGCAGAAACTGCACGCACCGTTTTCAGGAAGCGGCGACCGATTCGAGTACGATTCTCTTTACCGTAACATTGCTGCGAAAATCAACATTCCTGACCCTGTGAATGGTACAGGGATGCCAGCGTTTGATATGAGTTATAATTTTGACGGGGTGAATAACCGATTAGACACGACGATAAATTATTTTGGCGAGTCCTACACCATGGACTTTAATGACCCGCCGGCAGATTCCCAGGTCAACCAGTACACAACCATTGGCGATAAAAACTATACCTATGATGATAATGGAAACATGAGTTACAGCGGGAAAGGGAACTCCTACTTGTTCTACGATTACCGGAATCAAGTCGTAGCTCTCGCCTCGAGTGTCCCTGGCGGACCAAACTTAGGCTTTCGCTATGATGTCTTGGGCCGCCGGATTGAAAAAGAAAACGATCAGGGACAAGCAATCAGAAGCGTCTATGATGGTTTTAGGGAAATTGAAGAGCGCAACGAGACCGGCACACTTACGGCAACCTTTGTTTACGGCAATGGTATTGATGAATTGCTTTCTATGAATCGCGGCGGCCAGGACTACTTTTTTCACGAGAACGCGCTCGGGTCAATCATGTTTATCACAGACTCAGCCGGCGCAGTTGCGGAGAAATACGATTACGATTCCTATGGCATAACGACGATCAGAGACCCTTCGGGCGCGCCGCTTGCTTCTTCTGCCATCGGGAATCCGTATATGTTTACTGGACGGCGTTTTGACCCGGAGACACAGCTTTACAACTACCGAACCAGGCTCTATGATCCGGCAATCGGCCGTTTCATCAGCGCGGATTCAATCGGCCGCTGGACTGATGCGCGCAACCTTGGCAATGGCTTTGCGTATGTGGGAAACAACAGCCCCAACCTCATTGACCCGATGGGCTGGGGGGACAAACCAAGTAATAATGGGCAATCAGAGCAAGGGTCATTCATCGGACCTAGGATGTCTGGGTATCGTTTTGTACCTGGTCTCGAGTCTATGCCCGGATTCACTATCAATCTTCGCGTCAAGGTGTCTAACATTCCCAAGCCTAGCATCATCAATAAAAAGATCAATGATGAGAATTGGTGGGAGGAGTCGAGGCGAAGAATGCTCCCAGCTATTGAATTGGGAGATAAGACTTTCTTCACACCAGTTACAACAGGATGGGATATTTTAGAGAATAACCCCATGGGAAAAAAGTTATTGAACCGTTTATTCTCTCATGAAGTTGCCAACTCTCTTGGAAAAGGGCTTGCTTGGACTGGCACAATTAACTCTCTTTATCAATCTGCCCTTGATCCTTCGTTAGAAAATTTTGCGACCTCAGCAAAAGATTTACTAGCTATTGCATCCAAAAAATTTAATACTATCGCAATGCTTTACGATGAGTTTAATACCGTTTACGAAAGTACTGACGTTTGGATAGAAATTATTCCTGCTCCATTTTCTGAGGGTAGTGTAAAGGAGTCAGTCAAGTTTTCTGGCGATTGGTTTGTTTACGAGAGTGGAATTCCAATTCATAAGGTCGTTGGTTGGTTTCAAGGCACTTTTCGCTCCATCAGTGATTCTCTTCCTAGTCAACCCTCATCCGGTACTCCTGCAATAACTGTAGGCGGTAAAAGTTATCCTGTCCTTCCTGGTGTGGGACCCAAAGATGTCGAGATAGTCAACAGAAAAGTTATGTATAAATAACTTTCTCGACTCGACTCTGTTTTAATTTTTGAAAACGCCGCAGCAAAAAAAACGCCGCGGCTTTTTTGTTTGTAATAGGGAGATAATTAAGCACTCTTGAAAAGACAAGAATATAGTGATATGATATAAAATTTAGGAATGCATTCTTAGGAGCAAAGTTGCTACCTCAAACTAAAAGGAGAGAAGAATGAAAAGGATTGCTGCTGTTCTTTTTTCATTAACTTTTATTACCTCACTTGCCTCTGCTCATGATATGAAAGAGGTTAATAAATTCTTAGACAAAATAGAAACTACAATGCAGGCAGATTCAATAATAACAGAGCCAACAGTCAATTACGCCCTTAGCCAAGATAGAAGCAAGGCGGATGAATATCTCGATGAGATAGAAGGAGTTGATCAGACTAAAAGTAATGAGGAAATGCAAGTTATAGAGCCGGCGATTAAGTACTCATTTGAAGTTAGCCCGGAATATTATCATTTCAGATATGAAGAGCCAGGTATAGATATAAAAGAAGAGGGTGATATGTTTGGAGTTAACTTAGCGGTTAGCGGCCATTCAAATATTAACTATCTGATGGGTAAACTTGAGGCTAGATTTTCTGCAGGACGTGTTGATTATGATGGCTCCCTAAGTGATGGCACGCCCCATACCGATGAAGGAGATGATTATTCAACTGAAATACGTGCTTTAATAGGGCGAGATTTTAAAAAACCGAATATGGTCCTGACGCCATTTTTTGGCTTTGGGTATCGTTATTTGAACGACCAATTAGAATCTCAATACGCCTATGAACGTGAAATATCTTATTTATATAGTCCTCTTGGAGTCGAGACACTTAGCCCGCTGGGTAAGAGTTGTGAGTGGGGTTTGAAATTAGAATATGACATATTTTGGTCAGGGGTGGTAAAGAGTCATTTAAGCGACGTCAACGTTGCATTTAATGACTTAAGAAATGAGCAGCATGAGGGTTATGGCGCCAGGGCATCTATTTTTCTAAGAACAAATATAGGAGAGAGATTAAAATTTTCTTTAGAGCCCTTTTTTCGTTATTGGAATATCCAGGATTCGGATGACAGCCTAATAACAGTTTCGGGTACTGTGGTGGGGGTAGGCCGCGAACCTGCTAATAATACTCAGGAGTTTGGTATTAGGGCTTCATTGATTTGGTAAGTTAGGTTTTATAGGGATTAAAGGAGGTGCAGTATGATAAGATTTATGGGATTATTTACTATTATTCCTGCAACTGTTTTGCTTACGGTTAGCTTTTTTGTTATTTTTACTTTGGGCAAGCTAACTTCTAAACAACTACGCAATTTCGGTATTGCTATAGTTATTCTTTTGTGGTTTAGCGCTGCGCTTATTTTTTGTTTGGGAATTTATACTATTGTAACCGGTGAGCATCCTATGGTGAGAATGCATAGAACAATGATGAAAAATATGATGATGCAGCAAGGTAAGATGTCGCAAGGCGATAGGATGATGCGGCCGGATGTTATGCCGAAAAGATAATTTTCTGAAATCTATTTGCGCCTGTAGCTCAACTGGATAGAGCATCAGCCTACGGAGCTGGTTGTTGGAGGTTCAAATCCTCCCAGGCGCGATTATTTTTTAAATATGACCAAAAAGCACGAACTCTTAATGCAAGAAGCGATAAAAGAGGCAAAAAAGGCCTTTGAGCACGATGATGTGCCGGTGGGAGCAATCATTGTCCATAAAGATAAAATTATTTCTCGGGCGTCTAATCAAGTAGAATTGCTAAATGATCCAACTGCCCACGCAGAAATGATTGCCATTACACAAGCGACTAATTTCCTTAGCTCGAAATGGCTATCAGGAGCTGTTATTTATATTACCATAGAGCCCTGTTCGATGTGCGCAGGCGCGCTTGTCTTAGCTCGCGTAAAGGAGATTATCTTTGGCGCAAGAGACCCTAAAACCGGCGCATGCGGTTCTGTAGTAAATATTGCTGACAATAAAAAATTGAATCATCATATTAAGAGTGTTGGCGGAATTTTAGAGAAAGATTGCGCTGGCTTGCTTCAGGAATTTTTTAGGCGCCAGAGGAGAAAACAGGCAGCAATTAATAACTAAATTTTGGAGAGGTTCGGGAGTGGTTTAACCGGCATGTCTGGAGAACATGTGACCCGCAAGGGTCCGAGGGTTCGAATCCCTCCCTCTCCGTCATTGTTTTTGCGACATGAAGTAAACCTCGTTACAAACCCACCAAAAGTATCATATCTTCTATAAAAATCAAGTAGATACATCACTACCTAATTCAAGATAAGTCAAGTTACTGCAAGATGACAAACCACGCTATTTTTATATAAATAGTGGTTGAATAGTGGTTGACTGGAAGGAGTGGTATCTATGAAGATACGGGAATTGGAACAGGATTTAATAAAGCTGGGGTTAGAAGACAATATCAATCAGGCGAAGTTAGTTTATTTATGCTTAACGGCACATATGACAAAAAGGCGGATACCGATTCTGGTTGAGGGACATTCAAAATTCTGGAAAGAACTTGTATTAAGGAGAATCGGAGAACTTTTTCCTCAGAACGAAAGATACCTGATGACTAATGCTGTAGTTGCAGCGAATATAAAAAAAGAATTTAACGGCATGGTTATGGGGAATTTCACGAATCGTATAGATGTAGATAAGGCAAGGGTATTTGTTATAGGTCTTAACATAAGTGAAAGCGCCAAGAAAAATTTGCTTAATTTCCAACGCGAAATGAGAACGATTGACGGGATTATGAAGTTTAGGAATGACGGGGAGATTTATAAAAAACATCAAGAATTCCAAAAAAGAATAGACAGGAATATTTCTGTAGTCATACCTTATGCGCCGCGGATTAAAGTAGGAAATTATACTACATTAGAAGAGCAAGACAGATTTTTGAACTTGGTAGAGACTATCGCTTGTATTGAGCAAGAAGAAAGAGGCGTAAAAGAGAAAGGCGGGTTTAAATACATAGAATCGGGAGAAGAAGATTTTCTCGTAGCCAAGGCTATATTGGAGAATACCCCGATTTCTGACGACGAATTCTTCTTGTCAACCGAAGCAAAGAGTTTTGCAGAGGTTTTGCTTCTGCATAAAGACGATGTTCACCTGCGTAACGGTTTTACAAGAAAGACGCTGCTGAATATTTTCGCAGGTAAGTATAAGACAATTAAACCGATTGAAAAACGAATGATTGAGCTGATTGAGAATGGATTTATTTCCGTAGTCAAAAAAGGTGGCGACAAAAATAGGTATGAGTATAATTTTAGTGATTACTTCCGGCAGATGCAGCCACAGGAATTAAGGAACAATCAATATGGCACATTTAGCCTGAGTTAGTTTTTCCTGTTTTTCCACTTTTGCCAGCTTGGATATTAATTTTAAAAATCAGCCTGTATGACTTAGTAGCCCCAAACGGCGTCAGTAAAGGATTTTCCCTTTTGACCTACAAGAAAACCCAATGTAGAAAGCGTTAGGGGGTTAGTTTGACTTATGTAGAGACTATCGTTAAACTTTTTAATCGAGAAATCATTCTAACATACCGCAGGCTTGGGCTGGAGTCAGCGAGTCTACCGTCTATGGCAGGACAGTGGTAGGGGTAGGTATAGAGTAGTAGTATAACAGTGAGTAGGCATGGCTATATATCTATTTAATTAATACTTATATAATATATAAGAAAATTTATATTATTATTTTGCCTTTAGACTATTTATTAACCTTAACAATAAAGATTAGTTATTTTAATCCTCTAACATATAAATATAGGCGCCAGAGAAATTGAAGACTGTTTTTTGATAGCTTAAATTATTCCTCTCATTTTCGCCCCATAAATCCGACTGGTTCATTCATTGACTGGATAGAATATTTTTAGAAATTTTCCGACGAGTAAATAAATTTACCAATTTTTTTCTTGACTTTTATCTCCCGCAGGTATTGTTTATATAGGGGTGCGTGGGAACAACCCATTTATTAGCAATGTGTTACGGGAATTTTACAGAGGAGCACGATAATGCACAGTCAGATTATCCTTGAGCTTGAACGAGATATGATTCCGGTTATTCAGGCAATGGAGCAACGCGGTCTAAATGTAAATCTTGTCAGGCTAAAGGACTTAATAACCGAAACCACCCAGAAGAAACAGGCTATTGAGTCTAAGTTAAAGGTCGTTCTGGGGATAACCGGCACTTGTAACTTCAACAGCTCTGCAGATGTCAGCGATATTTTATCCGACAAGTTAGGGATTAAGCCCAAGCGGACGAGGACCGGCAGGCTTAGCACTGAGAGACGAATGTTAAAGGAAATAAATAACCCCGTTACGGATGAGATTGTCTTGTTCCGTGAACTTGAAAAGTTTCTCTCAGCGCTCAATGCAATTTATAAAGCCACTGATAAAGTTAAAGGTAAGATATTTTGCAGTTATCTTAACACTTGTCCGTCCGGCAGATTATACACGCACAATTATTCCTTTCAGTCTATCCCAGAGGCAGCTCGCTGTGTTATTTATCCGGATGAGGGCTGCACTTTTATATTAGCGGACTATGACTCATTTGAACTACGGCTTATCTCAGCTCTCGCTCACGATAAATATTTTAAAGGGTGCTGGGAGCAGGGATTAGATTTACATCGCAAGGTCATAAGCGATATGCAGAATGTTCCTTATAGCGCCGTTACTGATAAACAAAGGCGCCTCGGTAAAGCGCTTAATTTTGGAATCAGTTACCTGCAGGAGCCAGCAGGTTTAGCACGCAACCTTCACATATCAATCATAGAGGCCGAGAAGTTAATGAGGACTTATAAACAGAATATTCCAGATATTGAAAGATTGAAGTTAGAGGTTATCAAAAAGGCAAGGTTATCCGGCTTTACTGAAACTTTCCACGGTCGTAAGCGGCTCTTGCCTAACATAAATTCTCCTAAATCATACGACCGTAGAAAGTCAGAACGTCAGGCCGTTAATACTTGCATACAGGGTTCGGGCGCTGATATTGTAAAATTCTCTCTTCTTAATCTTCACCGTGCAGGTTATAATATAGACACGATGTTGCACGATGGAATTTTGTTAACGATTCCCGACAACGAAGTAGACCAGAGCTTAAAGCATGTCCGGGAAATTATGGAAGTTGAGATAGAGGGTATGAAATTCCCCGTCACATGTAAAACAGGCAAAACTTGGGGCGATTGTTACCGAAAGTGAGAAAGCGGATATCAAAGTCTTAAGGTTTATCGATTGTAGCAGCCTGCATTGTGTAGTAGCCCCAAACGGCATTGAGTAAAGGATTTTCCCTTTTGCGTCAGAGAAAACCCAATGTAGAGGCTGCTAGAGGCTTAGTTTGAAAAATGAATAAGTATCAATGGCCGGCATCGAAGCTGACTGAAGATGAGATGGAGTTATTGTTTAAGGTGCGGCAAGCAACGAGCAAGAGCATCTGTGATTTACTAAGGGAAGCTGTCCATATTGCTTATGGCGAGGTGAGAGATGGAACTATTGCCAGAGGAATTAGCCAAAACTCTTCCTAAGCTGGACGAACAAGAGAAGAACAATAAAAACGACCAAATTGCTTATTTGAGATTCTATGACCCTTCCAGTTTTTGGGTTTGGTATGTGCTTGAGTATGATGGCGTAGATACTTTCTTTGGATTGGTTAGAGGAGATGATGTAGAACTCGGCTATTTCAGCCTTAAAGAGCTACAGGATTATAAAGGCTCCTCGGGTGAGGGTGTTAAAAGAGATTTAGATTTTCAGCCGACGCCTTTATGGGAGATATGGTTAGAGTTATATTCCTAATGAGAGGGCTTAGTTTTATTTATTGATAAATTATGCCTGCGGTTGTATCATAAGACCTAACGGGAGTATGGTGTTATATATGACAATCCGAGAACGCTACGAAGCACTAAAATGTAAAGTTGTAAAAAGGAAGAAGGAGTTTGACGCCTTCATTGAGATGCTTGAATCAAAATCAAGCTGGCTCACGAGCCCGGCAAGCACAAAGTATCATCTGAATAAAGAGGGTGGCTTACTTGAGCACTCAGTTGGCGTAACAGAAACTCTTCTGAAGTTTAGGGAGTTTCTTGCTCCTCAAATATCAGAGGAATCCTGTGTAATAGTGGGGCTATTTCATGATGTAGGAAAAATTGGTATGCCCGGCAAGCCAAGGTATCTAAAGAATGATAACGACTGGGAGATTAGGAATAGAAATATGACTTATAAAATTAACCCTGCAGAGATAGATATGAATCTTGCCGCACGCAGTCTTTATCTTGTTACAAAATACATACCTTTATCAGATTCAGAAGCTCAGGCGATCTTATATCACGATGGGCAATACATTGAGGCTAACAAAGAAGTCGCCCATCACGAGACGCCTTTAACATTATTGATACAGTTTGCGGATACGTGGACAGCGCACATATACGAAGACGGGCGAAGTCTTCAAGAGGATACGGGTTACTATGACAGGAAGGACTTTTAATGAACGACGATATCCCAGTAATTAAATTAAAAGGAACTTATTTAGCAGAGACCTTCGCCGCCCGAATAGCGAGAGTGGGTGTAGAAGAGATAAGGAAAAAAGTTAGTTCTAAGGAATTAAGAGGATTTATTTCATCGGCAGGCGAGGTTTCAGTTTTGTCTGACGACGTATTTTTTACACCAGAAAGCATGGCTTCTATTATGCACGTTTCCAAAGAAGATGTAATTGATTGGATAAAATCTGGTGAACTTAAGGCTACGCAGTCAGGAGAAGATTATAGAATATCTTATGAAGAATATTCTCGATTCGGACAATCAGGCATGTGGATGGGGAAATTCCACGACAGGATGTTTGAATATATGGGATCTGTTATCGACAACGGAAGGATGATTGAAGAAGTTAATGAGGGCTTTAGGCGGGGAATGAAGCCACACATAGATAAAGCGCGAGAAGTTATAGAATATCTCGAACAAATCCATACTTATTATGAGAAGAATTTAGATATCTTAAACGGGAAGTCAGCTTTAGTCGTGGCATTTATTATTATGTCCCGGATGATAAGTATTTTATACTCAGCACTCAATTTAATTGAAGCAGGAGAAATTGTAGGAGCCTCAGTTTTATTCCGAAGCGTATATGAAGGAGAGAATTTAGCCAAATATTTTATCTTCTCTGAAGGAACGCGGGAAGGCCAACAAAATCTAAACAAGTGGTTGAACAGCGAATGGATACGAGATTCTGTATGCCGAAAATTTTTGGTAAAGCATTTTAGAAAAGCAGGTTTTGAAAACATCGACAAACTGCAAGAGCTACAGAGCAAGCAATACGATTATTATTCTAAACTCACGCATCTTAATTATAACGCTATTATGGAATCTTATAATGCTTATTTTTCGTCAGGACCCGGAGGAGATAAAGTTCATAGAATAGGGTTTGATTATAAAAGTGCAAGGTTGTTAAGGAAGTCGGTAGGTTTTTTAGGTTGTTTTGAAGGATTGCTACAAAGTGTCATAATTACATTTTTACTGTGTTTCCAAAAAAACCTACCTCTGGAGTCTTCTCATATAGATAAAATGATGGAATATAACCGGTATTATCAAAAGAGCGTAGGAGAAAGAAACAAGGAATTAAAAAGCTAACTCTAAAACCACGGTAGTTATACGTTGGGTTTAAACAGTATGAATATTCTACTAACTAACGATGACGGTATAAATTCTGAAGGCATCCTTGCTCTGTATGAATCAGTCAAGAAATTAGGCAAGGTTACTATCGTTGCTCCCGACACAGAAAGAAGTGCTGTGGGGCATGCCATCACACTCTCTGACCCTTTAAGAGTTAAAGCCATAAAGAAAAATGGTAAGTTTTTTGGCTACGCAACTACCGGCACACCTGCGGACTGTGTTAAATTGGCTATCAGAGCCATCTTAAAGGATAAACCCGATGTAGTAGTATCCGGAATTAATCTCGGCCCAAATACAGGATTCAGTATCCTGTATTCTGGCACAGTATCCGGTGCTACTGAAGGGGCTATCCTCGGTATCCCATCATTCGCGATTTCATTAGCAACGTTTGAGAATCCAGATTACACCTTCGCCGCTGAATTTGCTAAGAAGGTAACGCAGTTGCTTAGTAAAAAGGGTATCCCGAAGGGCACCTTGCTTAATGTAAACATCCCTGCGGTTAACAAGAAGAACATCAAGGGCGTTAAAATAGTTAGACAGACCAAAGTTGCTATCAAGGAGAGGTTCGATAAAAGGGTAGACCCACGCAAGCACATTTATTATTGGCTTACAGGTGAAGTAATAGAGTCAGACGGTAAAAAAGACGCTGATATTGAAGCTATTCGGCATAATTATGTTTCAATTACTCCAATTCACTGCGATATGACCAACTATGATTTTATGGATGAGCTTAAACGGTGGGATTTCGGATAAGTTATATGTTCTGTATTTTTGTAGTATGATTCCTGATAGATTAGTTTGATGCCCTGATGTTCTTTCTGTAGCTCCTCAAGCGTGTGCCAGTAAGTCTTTTCCTCGCCGTATCTGTTAAAGATGAGCATGTAAGCTTCTCTGGCTTGCCCTGTCTCTAACGCCCAGCCCAATTTAGTAAAGTCCTTTTTGATTTCATCCCGTAGGTTCTCTGTTAAAGGTTTATGCAGCAGCTTGAATTCTATCGCTGCTAAAAGATGATTGTCATTAAAATTGACTGTCTGGCGTACCCTGTTGTCTTTAGAGATTACTTGCTGTATATCGTGGCCGGCAATGAAGCCAGGATTTAGCACTACCATATCGTAGTGGCCGCAGGTTCCCTCCGATTCGTTCAGCTTACATAACCTCAATTCCTTTTGTGAATACCGAAAGAATGTCGGGTATTCCCTGTGTATTAAGATGCTTCTCCTGCGGTCCTTGGATTGATACAGGCTTTTTAAGGCAGGGGTTCCGTATCTGAAGAAGGAGAGATAGAGGTAGCTATGCGCGTCGCTTTCGGTGAAGAAGTTATACGGCCATTTCCTGAACTTCTCACTTAGTATCCCAATGCATTTATTGATATCTAATGATAATTCTTTGTTAAGCGTAACGGTTTCCATTGTAGCTGCACTTAATAAAAAGGGGAGCGCATATCAACTACCGGCAACCGTTACGTAAATCCGATAGAGCTGCGTTTCTCCCCACCCCTTGCGGGGCGAAAAGAAGCAACTCCACCATACGTAACGGTTCGCAGGGCTTTCCCCTGCGTTATGGTAGAAACAAACTGCTCCTAATTGTAAGAACAACTAAAGTATATCAGGCGTTTTTGTCATTGTCAATTAAGCAATGTAGTGATAAAATATAACAATTAAGAACGGAGA
The DNA here is from genome assembly GCA_040753675.1 of Candidatus Omnitrophota bacterium. Lineage (GTDB taxonomy): Bacteria > Omnitrophota > Gorgyraeia > JAHJTE01 > JAHJTE01 > JBFMEB01. The sequence goes on from JBFMEB010000002.1 coordinate 32,921, forward strand.
AATATGAACATGAAGACAAGCGAACAGGTTTTAGATTTATGGGTTGATTTAGAAAAAGAGCAATATGATTGGAAAAAAGACGTTATCGTCAATAAGCCAAAATTATTAGAGAAAGTAGAAGAAGCTGGAAAATTAGATAATCTGCCCTATCTAAAAAGGTTTACCATTTCCATTAAATCAGTGATTAATTATCCTAAAAGTGATACTGAGGGCTTGTTAAATATTGACCAGAACGGCGATACGATTGTTTTAAAGAAAGGGGCTCTCGTTGAAGAATTAACTCAAATAGAAGAAGCGCAGACGATTGAAAGGGCGAGATATTATCTTGATAGACTGAGAAAAGGAGTAAGTGAGATAAAAACAAGCAAAATTAACGATATAAATTTAAACCGCTGGAAAGAATACCAAGATATTATTACCGATAGCTTATGGGTTTTAGAGAAGAGAGATACTTCAGGAGTCCATATCGGGTGGTATTGGGGTAACTTTATTCCCCAAATACCCCATCAACTAATACTACGCTATACAAAAAAAGGAGACTGGGTCGTTGACCCTTTTGTCGGTAGCGGCACGACTTTAATTGAATGCCGGCGCTTGGGTAGAAACGGAATCGGTGTTGAATTGAACCCCGACGTAGCGAGAGAAGCAAAAAATCTAATCAAAAAAGAAAATAACGTTCATAATGTTATTACCGAAGTAATTACTGGTGATAGCCGAAAAGTAAATTTAAAAGAGACACTCGATAAATGTAGTGCAAAACAAATTCAACTCCTCATTATGCATCCTCCGTATCACGATATTATTAGATTTAGCAAGAGTAGGGACGATTTATCTAACGCGCTAACGGCAGATGATTTTATTAGAATGTTTGGAGAAGTTTTTGACAATACGGCTCAATATTTAGAAAAAGGTAGATATCTCGGAATAGTTATTGGCGATAAATATTACAAAGGCACCTGGATTCCTCTTGGGTTCTACATAATGCAAGAAGTTTTAAAAAGAAATTTTACTTTAAAAAGTATCATTGTGAAAAACTTTGAACAGACAAGAGGCAAGAGAAATCAGCAGGAGCTATGGCGGTACAGAGCGTTGGTTGGCGGTTTTTATATTTTTAAACACGAGTATATTTTATTATTTAAGAAACTAAAGTAGATGACGACGCACGTTTTTATAGTAGATTTTGTAACTTTTAAGTATCATTTGGAATACCTATTTGCTGGGACTGGAGCCAAGGATAATGTGGTCGATTTTAATGCTAAACCCAGCACATCTTTAAAGCCAACAACCGAAAATAATTTGGTAGGAATGATTGCAGACTCACAAAGAATAAGAAAAGGTGATTACATAATTTTTTATCTGCAGCAAGATTTATCCGAAGGTATTTATGAGGGAAAGTTTTACGGGATATTTAAGGCCAAAGAAGATTTATCATTTTTAGATAACAATGACAAAAATCAATTCCTTAAGGATGAGCTGATAAAGTCGTTAACTTTCAGAACTTTAATAGAGCCTTACGAAGTTTATGCTGTAGGGGTTACTGAGTGGGAGGCGTTAGACGAAATAAAATATATTCAATCACCTAACCAGATGCTTTGGAGTTTAATTTATAGAAAATTAAAAGGCAACAGAGGCAACACGATGATAACCATCTATGAAAGTGATAGGCTTTTTAAGCTATTGCGAGATAAAAATAACAGACAAACTCTTAATGGCTCAAATCTTACCTATGACTATTCAACGCAGGAAATAAAGTTAGATAAAAACAAAAACATTTATTCAGGTAGAAAAGAAGCAATAGATATTTTGACAAGGTTGACAAGAAAATACAGTGAGGAGAAGGCATTTGAAACACATCTGCAAGCCTATATAATTCAGAATATCGGTAGAAGTAGGAATAAGACTTTAGACGCCTGTTTACTCAATGAACTACCCTTAGAATGGATTGGCAACGAGGTTTCTTGCGGCGTAGGAATGCAGAGAATAGATGTCATGCTATCAGTTCTTAAGGAAAATTCAAGGATAGTTATCCCTGTTGAATTAAAGGCAGTTGAGGCAGACACAAGAAATATTTTCCAGATTCAACGATATGTTGATTGGCTTGAACAATACTATATTCCTAATAGAATTAGCGATATACAGCCAGTATTAATTTCAAAGAAGGTTGAAGATAAAACTACAGCTTCCTACAAAAGCATTATTAAGACTTTTGTAGAATTTAACAAGAAGAACAAAAGGTGTTTGCCTTTGAAATATATAGAATACGAGTTAACCGACAATAATTTATATTTTAAAAAAGAAGCGTATTAAAATCTTTACGTCTTAAGGTATCTCATAGCGATTTGTATTGTTTTTTATCGAATCGAAGGTATAATATATAAACGTATGATAAAGGCTAAAGACTTTAATATATTTCAAATACAAGCCTCAATCTTCACTCCAGCATTACAATTCTCTCAGACGAAAATATTAAGTGGCTTGATTAGCAAGTTCTCTACGGTCTTCGACGGAACTCCGATCTCTCTTCCATTGCCTCAGGACGCCCCTTCAGAAATTCCAAGATTGTCATTAAGAGATTCTGGCGAGAACATAAAATTAGAAATAGCCCTTAATAGAGCAAACTTTTTTATTTACCAGAAACAAGAAACTGTTATTGACGAGGATAAATTTTTTAATTTATGTTTACCTGTTTTTGAAGAATATATAAAACTTTCTTACGCAAAAGTAGGCAGATTGGCAATTGTAGTAGTTAATATTTTAAAACAAGATACCCCCGGATTAACCCTTGTGCAGCATTTTTGCAAAGATAGATGGTTAAAAGATACCATCCTTCCAGAGAACTTTGAGATACATTCCCATAAGAAATACGAGTTCGGCGGGTTTAATGTTAATAATTGGATTAGGTGTAAAAGCGGGATTTTGGTTAAGGAGAGCGCAAAGGTAGTAATGGTAGAAGAAGATATTAATACTCTGGCCGAAGATTTGCAAGAAAAAGATTTCGATATGCCTAAAATAACCAGTTTTCTAAGAGGCTCTTTTAAAAAGCAAAAGGAGCTTTTAGAAGTTTATTTTCCGAACAATGAAGAATAGACTCGAAGAATTTAAGGAACAAGATAACGCTGTAAAAGTTTCTGATGAATCTTGTAAAAGCAGTAGCATCGCTACGGTGGCGGTTCTTGAAAAGGACTTCCCCTATGACTTAAGAATAGACAACGTTGCATGGGAGTTACAACCGTGTCGAGTAGAACGGGCAAACTACGGCAGGCAATTATTTATTTTAAATAGAACGTACAGAAGTAATGTATATAGGTTTTTTATTGATAAGAAAGGGTTAGATGAAATTACTATTTTTAGTTCTTCAAGCTCTCCAGAAATAATTGAATTAAATCCAGTCCCACTCGCCGTAAGCACAACTTGGACTGGTAACTTTATCGAGACAGAAGTTTCTAATCGAGTAGAGTTAGGTTTAAGAACGATAATAGAAAGATTGAAAAAATTTGCAGAGTTAGATCCTAATTGGGATTCCTATGATGCAGAATCCATTGAATGGGATACGATTTCTCGAGCAATAGATTTTTTTACCAGAGTAGTAGTTATGTTGACTAAAGAGAATAAAAGGAATTCTCCAGTTCCTTTTGTTGCGCCTGTATCAGATGGGAGTATTCAGTTTGAATGGAGAACATTTTACAAAGAGCTAATAATAACTATCCCCAAACAGGTTGGCGATAAACTTGGGTATTATAAGGCAGAAAAAGATATTGTATTCGGTGAGGTGGAAGAGAGTGGGAACACGTCTAATATAGAAGATGTCATTGAATTGGCAAAAGATTGGTTACTATCTTAGATATATATTAACGATGAGATGGCCGGAAGAAAACATACCTGATGAACATAAATTATTCCGGAGGATTCATCCAAATCAGTATATCAGAGAAGAAGACAGAATATCTTCAGCCGCTTTTAGAGGCAAAAAGAATTACGATTGTTCAGTTAACTGGGAGAAATATACGACTCCAGAAAAGGCGGTGAGAAACTACCACGCATATCATTTAGCAGCACTTCAAGCCAAAATTCCCCGGCAATTAGAACAAGAAGTTAAACACACTCCCTCCAGACGAGACCGTTCCCATAGTTCAATTATAGGCAATAAAACAGAATCAATTGCTAAGTCTTTGGCATTGAGTTGTGTATTTGTGATAAAACGATAATATTTTAGTTTTCTCAAGATTTTCTTAAAAATCTTTCCCTTTTTTCCGCCTATTTTATTATCTCTCTTGTAGTTAGAGCTATCCGCATAATCATTTCAGAGTAATCCCCGTCGGTATTTTTGTTCCAGT
>JBFMEB010000002.1:37264-110862 GCA_040753675.1 Candidatus Omnitrophota bacterium
TATTTAACTTTTTCTCTTGACAAATGGTACCCCGAGGCTATGTATATACTGTAGGAGGTGATTCTATGCATCCCGAAAAAATAACAGTTGCTTATCTGCGCGTTAGCACGCAAGCTCAATCTACCGAAGGTGAAGGTTTGGAGATTCAAAAGAATAAGATATTGGATTATTGCAAGGAGAAGGGATTTAAGTTAGAGAAAACTTACGAAGATGCAGGAATATCCGGCACCATAAAAGAAAGGCCGGGCTTATTGGAATTGCTAAAGGATTGCGAAGCCGGAACAATTAAAAGGGCAATTGTTTATAAAATGGATAGGTTAGCCAGAGAGTTAACCGTTTCGCTCTGGCTCGAAAAAGAGTTTAAGAAATTTAATGTAGAATTAAACGCTGTTGAAGACCCACCATACGATTTGGAAGACCCTTTGCAAAAAGCCTTCAAGCATATTGCAGATATTTTTGCCGAGCTTGAAAAAGACGTTATTATGATGAGAATGCGAGAAGGCCGGATAAATAAAGCCAAGAACGGCGAAAGAGCCTGCGGTCCCTTAGCGTTTGGATTTAGGAAAACGGATAATGGAATGGAAATCGACCCGGCAGAGTCTTCGTGGGTGCAGAAAATATTCCAGTGGAAAATTAAAGGGCTAAGTTATACCGAAATAATCAGGAAACTTAGCAGGGCAGGGGTTGTGAGTAAAAGGCAAAAGCCGTTTTCAATTGAGGGGTTAAAGTATGTTTTGCGGAACGAAATTTACTACGGGCAAATAATTTTTGGGGATATAACACAAAGAGGAACGCACGAGCCAATCGTCGGCAAAAGAACCTTTCTTAAAGCGCAAAGAATCTTGGATGAAAAAAGACCTTGACAGGTGTCAATTCGTAGTGTAAACTTTTATCACGCGCCAGAAAGCGCACGATAAAGGATAAATATGGAACATTATGAAATAATCGCCAAGGCAAAATCTGTAGAGGGCAAGGTGCCCCTATCAGAGGTTTATAAAGTCCTTAAGAATAATTATAAGATTGCCCGCCGCACGGCGCAGACGTATATGAAGAACAAACTGTTGCCGCGGCCGCGATATGATTGGAAAGATGGTTTTTATACGACTGAATCCGCCACAGAGCTATTTGCCAGGGCATACCTTATAATGAAACTAAAGGAATATAGGAACATACCGGTTGGTATGATAAGCCGCATCTTTATAAGGCATAAAGTTAACATCAATTCTTTGCTCAAGAAGTTAATCACTATTGTAAGAGAATATAGGTGGTATGACCAAAATTCAGACCCATACGAACCGGTATTGGATGAGGAGAATGCTGAGACAGTGCGCAGGATTTGCGAAAAGATACAAAAAGGTGTTTCGCTGAAACAGATTAGTTCGCCAGGCATTTTATTAAAGGAGATTGAGAAAGAAGGATAAATTTTTTTAAGTTATCACACGCTTATTGGCGTATGATGTTAATGGAGGGACAATGTTAGAGAAAGACGTTCTTATGGTGAAGGATATCGCCCAAATACTGGGGATTGAAGAGAATACAATCCATAGCCGGAGATGGCAAGAAAAATCAGGCTGCCCATTAATCAAAATCGGAAAAAGGCTGTATTCCGTCAATAATGAATTTAGGCGTTGGTTTGAATCACGCAGAATAAAAGGCGGTAAAGTTGAGCGCACGTATCAAGTATCCTAAGAAAACAAATTACCGGGGAGTTAGGATGACTGGCCCTGGTAAATACGAACTGGCTTATTATCCTTACAAGGGAGCTAAGGAAAAGAAGTATAAGACTGATAACTTCAAAACGGCTAAACAGGCTTCTGATAAAAGGCTTGAGCTAATTGCAGAGTCGCGCAAGGCATCATCAGTGCCTGCGGAAGTTAGAAGCCGCCTGAACGCCGACTTTGCTTATGCATGGGAAAGGTTAGAAATTGATTTAAGTGCCTTGCCCCGTAAAACAATACTACACTGCAAAAGGACATACAATAGGATGTTTTACGATTTTAGGTTACGGATGTTCCCAAGTATTAAAGGCCCCAAAGAAGCCGAATACACATTTTTTAATGAATACAAGAATTTTTACTGTAATACCTTGGACAGGGCAAAGGGGTGGCGAGCGGAAATTACTTATATGAAGATAATTATGAACAGACTTCGTAGGTTAGGGTTCTGCACTAAGGAAATAATTGAAGAGTTAAAGCAGATGAAAAGGCCGCAGGCGGTTATACCGGATTATCCTATTATTAGCAGCGCTAAAATTGCTATGCTCTTGGATTTTATAAGGCATGACCGTCTTGATATTTATAAAGCGACTTACTTTATGAAGCGGACTGGTAGAAGAGTCGAAGAGACGACATTAATAGAGCGAAGAGATGTTGAATGGGATGGGTTAAGACTTGTTAGAATTAATATAAGACCTGAGACAACGAAGAATAAAAAGCCAGCTCCTCTTGATATTTTTGATGATGAGTTGGAAAATTTTATACGGCAGGCGTATAAGGAAAGCTCGCGGCACAATGCTCCTTATTTATTCCTGAGTAGGCGGTATAAGAAGCTTAACCAGCGCAGAATCTGCGATTACCTTAAGAAAGTAAGCGAAAATATTATTGGGGTAAAGATTACACCTCATTATTTTCGCCGGCGATTTTGCACCGAGTGTGTTAGAGAGGGGGTGTCTTATAAGGATATAATGGCGATATGTGGATTACGGGATATAAAGGTATTAGTGAAATATTACGATCAAGGTTCTTTTGAAGGGAAGAATAGAGCACTTGAAGTTAGCTGTCGTTAGTGGTAGCATATACTTGATTTTGATAATTTGGTGGTTGAAATAGTGGTTAGAGAGGCATTTTAAGCACGAAACAACAACAGTCCCTCCCTCTCCGTTCTACTTCGCTCAAATGTTTCGCTTCGCTTTCGCTCGCTGCACGTTTGAGCTTCGAAGAACGAGTTCTACGAAGCTAAACTCGAACGAGCACCTGCCGTAAGGCAGATGCGAGGAAGTATTTAGCGTAGTAGAACCGCCAGCTTTTCTTAAATTTAGAGGGATGAGAACTTGGCAATTTTTCCTCTTGACATTTCGCAATTTTATGTTATACTTAATTTAACACTAAGTAAGTGAAGTTAACGCAGAGAGGCGTTCGAAAAGAACGCCTTTTTGTATTTATGGACGCAGGCGTCCAGTTTACTGCTAAAGAAAGCAGAAGCTGGTCGCCTTTTTTGTTTAAACCAACAGGAAAACATGAGTTTTAATGAGTTGTTAAAGAAAATATCGCCAATTTTAAAAAGAATAGCTGCCTCTTACAGCAGGCCTGTCTGTCTTTGCGCGGAGGAAGATTTATATCAAGAGATGTGTATGCATCTTTGGAATAATTTTAAGCGTGGTATGCCTCCCGGAGTAAACTATTCCTATATAATTAAGGGCTGTCAATTTCACTTATTAAATTATCTTAGAAAAACAAGGCCAAAGGTAAAAGTTTCAAGTCTGGATGAAGTAGTTAATGAAAACGGCGATACCCTGAAAGATTTATTAGCAGATACTTCAGAGCCGCTGGAAGAGTACCTGGAAAGAAAAATCAGTATTGATGATATAAAAAATAATGGTTTTAGCAAAAGGGAAAAGCAGGTTTTTTCATTACTGTTGTCTGGTTTAACGGTAAGGCAAGCTGGAGAACGGCTGGGTATTTCGCATGTTATGGTATTAAAATATAAACATCGGCTTATTAGTAAATGGCAGAAGAAGGAAGATAAGCGATAAATGGATGATATCCTGTTTAATTATTTAGATCCGATTGCCAAAGTCTGGGGCGGTAGCCAGCCACCGTATTTTAATGCAATTAAGAAGAAAGAAAATTCGAATAAAAAGACCTCTAAGAAATTAAAAAGGTTACCAAAAACCTAAAAAAGTTACTTAATAAAGTTAAGAGATTTAAACACACTGGTGTGTAGAAAGACTATGGCGTTCTAATTAGAACGCCTTTTTGTATTTATGGACGCAGGCGTCCAGTTTACTGCTAAAGAAAGCAGAGGCCGGACGCCTTTTTTATTTTGGAGGTAAAGATGAAGAAGATAGAAGCAATAATACGCTCGGAAAAACTTAAAGATTTAACTGATGCCTTGAAAAAAACAGGCGTAGGCGGAATGACAGTGAGCGAGGTGCGTGGTTTTGGCCTCCAGAATGAAAGATCAGATAGTTTTCTTTTTGTGCATAAAACCAAGATAGAAATCTACGCAACAGACTCCCAGGTAAAGAAAATAATATCTACTATTCTAATGCATTGTTCTACTGGAAAATTTGGCGATGGCAAGATTGCAGTAATATCTCTAGATGACTGTGTACGCGTGCGCACAGGAGAAAGAAAAAACAAAGCAATACTATAAAGGAGGAAAGATGAATAGATTAAAAATCAAAAATCAAAAATCAAAATTACACCTTAAAATTAAAAATTTTACATTTTACTTTGTCATTTTGATATTTACATTTTGCATTTTAAATTTTGCCTATGCTACTCCTTCCACCACCTATTGGACACCCTGCGTCTTTGATGTCCAGCCTTACGGTGTGTGGCACATTACCCAGGATAATTATTTTACAGTAGACCAAAAAGGAACTGAGAAAGGAGACCTTACTACTGATGTAGGTTTAACCGTAGGAGTTTTGCCATTCGAAAAATTAAATTTAGAAGTAGGATTTGATCTTAATGAGCCCACAGACGACCCTCTATCGTTTAATGCTAAATTTGGTACGCCTGAAAATGCATTATTTAAAGATTCGCCAGCATTAAATTTAGGTATTTTTAATGTTGGTACACAGGAGGATGTGACAGACTACAATATTGTAGATTTTATTGTGGGTAAAACCCTGTCAAAGAAATTAGGCAGGCTTCATGTTGGTGGATATGTGGGTTCTAATACCTTAAAAAATTCAGGCGGACAAGTAAAGAATGAAGGTTTTATGTTGGGTTATGATTATGGGTTTTGTCCGGTCAAGGATGAAAAAGGCGAATTTAATAGATTTGTCCTGGCTGCTGACTATGCCAGCGGCAAGAATGCCATAGGCGGTGGCGGAGTAGGTATGTATACCTATTTTACTCGCAATATTGATTTACTAATGGGGCCAGTTTGGTTTAATGACCAAGGCTTAAATGGGAACTGGAAGTGGACTGTGCAACTTGATATTAATTTTTAAAAGAAAAATAGAAAGGAGGAGAAAATAAAATGGATATGCAAGTGGTGATGAATACGATTTGGGTTTTAGTTACTGCGAAGTTGGTCTTCTTTATGAATCTGGGCTTTGCTATGGTAGAATCTGGCTTTGCCCGTGTTAAAAACTGCGTAAACATACTATCTAAGAATTTTATTGTTTTTGCTGTCTCGTCTTTAGGGTTTCTCTTGTTGGGCTGGGGATTGATGTTTGGCGACGGAAGTCCTTTTATTGGATTAAAAGGATTATGGTTTGCAAGTGGTCTAGATAACTCACCTGCGACTGGTAGCGCTTATCAGGGTGTTTATTCATCAATTGCCTGGACAGCTGTGCCTTTCTGGGCAAAATTTTTCTTTCAGCTTGTCTTTTGTGGTACAGCTGCAACCATTGTTTCAGGCGCTGTTGCAGAGCGAATTAAATACAAATCATTTATTCTATTTTCATTTATTATGACTATGTTTATCTATCCTATAGTTGGTCATTGGATTTGGGGTGGCGGATGGTTAGCGCAAAAAGGAATGTTTGATTTTGCTGGTTCAACGGTGGTCCACTCTGTTGGTGGTTGGGCAGCTTTGGCTGGCGTATTGTTGCTTGGTCCAAGGTTTGGTAAATACAACAATGGTAAGATTAATCCTATTCCAGGTCATAATCTTTCCTTAGCGACATTAGGAACGTTTGTATTATGGTTTGGATGGTTCGGTTTTAATCCTGGCTCAACGATGAGCGCAGATCCTATGGCAATAAGCCATATTGCTATCACTACCAATACTGCAGCTGCAGCAGCAATAATGAGCTCTACTATTATTTCTTGGATTATATTAGGTAAGCCAGATTTAGGCATGACGCTTAACGGTTGCCTTGCTGGCCTTGTTGCTATAACTGCGCCTTGTGCTTTTGTAAGTGTAGGTAGCTCTATAATTATCGGCTTGATTGCCGGTATATTAGTGGTGTTGGCAGTTATCTGTTTTGATAAAATAAAAGTTGATGACCCTGTTGGCGCTTTATCTGTACATTTAGTAAATGGTGTTTTCGGCACTCTGGCTGTTGGATTATTTGCCCAAGATAAACTGACTGGTACAGCCACTGGAAATGGGCTATTTTTTGGAGGTGGACTTAAGTTATTTAATGCGCAGTTGATGGCTGTTATTAGCGTTGCCTTATTTACTTTTATTGTCTCACTTATTAGCTGGGCGATTTTAAAAGCAACTATGGGTATTAGAGTGAGTTTACAAGAAGAGATTGAAGGCTTGGATATTGGAGAACATGGAAATTCTGCCTATCCTGAATTTTTAGGCCGTAAACCAAGCTATTCCTTCTTAGGGATTAAGGCTGAAGAATAATTAAATTTTTAGCTCGAGATAATCTATAATTGGAGGTTAAATATGAAGAAGATTGAAGTGATTATTCGTCCTGAAAAACAAGAGGCAGTACGGCTTGCTTTAGAAAAAGCAGGATGTTCTGGCCTGATGATTAGCGAGATAGAAGGACATGGCAAACAAAAGGGAGTTGTTCAGCAGTGGCGAGGTGAGAAGTATAAATTGGAACTCTTGCCAAAGATAAAGATAGAGACTGTGGTTAAAGATTCAGAGGTTGAACGTGTTAGTAAGGTTGTCCTTGAGAGTGCCAAAACTGGAGAAATAGGGGATGGTAAGATTTTTATCTCGAACATTGAAAATGCAATTAGAATAAGGACTGGCGAGAAAGGAGACACTGCACTTTAAAAAAATTAGGTTACCAAAACAGGTCAAATTTTACTTAATATATAGTAAGAACAGAGAGCATATAATTTAGGCACATTGTGGTGCTGGCATAAGCAAAATTAGAAGAACAGAGGCGTTCGAGAGAACGCCTTTTTGTTTTTTTAGATAAGCAAATCAAATATAGGAGGGAGTTTGAAATGCCAAAAAAAACAAAGCAACTAAAAGAAGTAAAAACAAAAAATCCGCTCATAAACGGTTCTTGCGATGAGAGAGCAGCCAGAGAAGTGACGAAGCTGATTAAAGATAACAATATCCAAATTGTGGATTTGAAATTTAATGACCTGCCTGGATTATGGCAGCACTTTTCTATTCCTGCTACTGAATTATCCGAAATGGATGATATCACTCGCTCTATCTGGGTTGATGGTATAGGTTTCGACGGTTCTTCCATCCGCGGTTTTCAGAAAATCCAGGAATCAGACATGATTTTAATCCCTGATCCAGCAACAGCAATTATTGACCCTGTCTGCGAAGTGCCTACATTAAGTATTATCTGCGATATTTACGATCCTTTGACTCGTAAGCCTTATACTCGCGACCCGCGTTATATTGCAAAAAAGGCAGAAAAATACCTTAAAGATAGCGGCATTGCTGATGCGGTTTACTTTGGGCCTGAGGCAGAGTTTTTTATCTTTAACAGCGTGCGTTTTGACCAGACTGAAAACGCAGGTTATTACTATATTGATTCGCAGGAAGCAGATTGGAATACGGGAAGAGACGAGAATCCTAACTTGGGATATAAGATTCGTTTTAAAGAGGGGTATTTTCCTGTTCCGCCGCATGATTCTATTCAGGATTTAAGAAGCAGGATAATCTTGAAAATGAAAGAATCAGGCATTAATGTTGAAGTCCACCATCATGAGGTTGCTACTGCCGGCCAGTGCGAGATTGATATGAAATTCGATAAACTGACCAAGATGGGTGATAACCTGTTGCTTTACAAATATATTATTAAGAATATGGCAAGAAAGGCAGGCATGGTTGCCACATTTATGCCTAAGCCGCTTTTTGCAGATAATGGTTCTGGCATGCACTGCCATCAGAGTCTATGGAAGAACGGCGTAAACCTGTTTTATGATAAAAAGGGTTATGCTTTGCTTTCGCAGACTGCTAAATATTACATTGGAGGCCTGTTAAAGCATGCCAATAGTTTAATGGCATTCTGTGCACCGACGACAAATTCCTACAAGAGATTAGTGCCGGGTTATGAGGCGCCGGTAAATTTAGTTTATTCTGCAAGGAATAGGTCCGCAGCAGTAAGAATTCCTATGTATACGGATAACCCCAAATCAAAGAGAATTGAATTCCGTCCTCCTGATCCTGCCTGTAACGGATACTTAGCTTTCAGCGCTATGCTTATGGCAGGCCTTGATGGCATACAGCATAAAATTGATCCAGGCGAACCTCTGGATGTTGACCTTTTTGAATTGAGCGAAGAAGAGATGGCTAAGATAGCCACGGTTCCTTCTTCTTTACGACGGGCAGTAGACGCCCTGGAAACTGACCATGATTATCTTTTAAAAGGCGGAGTATTTACCAAAGATGTTATTGATATCTGGCTTGAGTATAAGCGCAAAAAAGAGATAGACCCGGTTAGGATGCGTCCTAATCCGTACGAGTTCTATCTGTACTTCGATATTTAATGCACAGATGATCACTGATAAATAAACAGATGATCACAGATCTTTATCTGCGATTAAAATGATTTTAATCATCAAGCATATTGAAATAGAGGGGCCAGGCAGTATTGAGGAGTTTTTCCGAAATACTAACTGGCGTCTTCAGACTGTTAACTTGGCTCAAGGAGAAAGATTGCCTAATAGCTTTAAAGATATAGAAGCAATAATAACTTTAGGCGGCCCAATGAATGTTTATGAGGAAGATAAATATCCGTTTTTAAAAGATGAGAATGAATTTTTAAAAAATGCAATTAAAGAACAAGTACCTATCCTAGGAATATGTTTAGGGGCGCAGCTTTTAGCTAAGGCAGGTGGAGCAAAAGTAAGAAAAGCAGCAAAAGAAGAAATAGGCTGGTATAAAATTAATCTTACAAAAGACGGGTTAAAAGATAATTTATTTTCAGGACTTAAAGAAAAAATTGACGTATTTCAATGGCATGAAGATACATTTGATATACCAAAACAAGGTGTTTTGTTAGCGAACTCAGAAACTTGTAAGAATCAGGCTTTTCGCCTGGGGTCTAATGCCTATGGACTACAATTCCATTTTGAGGTAACGGCTGATATGATTGAAGATTGGACTAAAGAATATAAAAGAAATGGCGAATTTAAAGGAAAGGCATTGGAGATGATTACGTTATACAATAAACTCAAAACGGATTTCGAGTATCAGGCCAATTTAATAAGCTTAAATTTTAGTAGATTTATAAAATAAAATGATGAGTTTTTTTATTTAACCGTGCCCAAAATTTAGGCAGAGGTGAGAGATGGAAGAAAAAGATAATATTCACGTAAGTAATGAATGTATTTTTCTTAGCCAGAGGGGACGAGTTTACAGAGAAAGGGTTGAGCAGTTAGAAAAGCAATTAATTGAAAATGCATTGGAACATTCTAACGGCAATCAATTATTAGCAGCAAAGATATTAGGGCTTAATCGTAATACGCTGCGCACGAAAATAAAAAAATTAAATATTAATGTAGGCGAATTCAAGAGATTATGAGCAATTATCATTTTCCTAAAAAACAAGGGCTTTATGACCCTATCTTCGAGCATGATAGCTGCGGGGTTGGTTTTGTCTGCGATATCAAAGGTAGAAAATCCAATGATATTATCAGAAAAGGAATCGAAGTATTAGAGGCACTAAGCCATAGGGGAGCAGTGGGCGCAGACCCCCAGACTGGAGACGGAGCAGGTGTTTTAATTCAGATTCCGCATGAGTTCTTTTTAAAAGCCTGCAGCGATTCTAAGATTGATTTGCCAAATGCTGGCTCATATGCAACTGGGCTGGTTTTTTTGCCGACAGATTCAGGGGAACGGCAATTCTGTAAAAATGTTTTTTTAAAAATTATAAAAGAAGAAGGGCAAAATCTGCTTGGTTGGCGCAAAGTTCCAGTTAATGACTCTTGTATAGGAAAAACTGCCAAAGAAACCCAGCCCATTATCGAACAAGTGTTTATTTCCTTTGCTACTAAAAGTAACATGACAGAAGAGAATATCCTGGCTTTTGAGCGCAGCCTCTATTGTATTAGAAAACAGATAGAAAATATAATCCGCAATTCTCATTTAAAACAAAAATCTCAATTTTATATTACTAATCTTTCCACCCGCACATTTTCTTACAAGGGCTTATTAAAGCCAGAACAGTTGGATAATTTTTTTATCGACCTAAAAGAGCCAAGTATCCAAAGTTCAATAGCGCTTGTCCATTCTCGCTATAGCACTAATACTTTCCCTACGTGGGATTTAGCTCAGCCATTTCGTTTTCTGGCGCATAATGGAGAAATTAATACGCTCCGGGGTAATATAAGCTGGATGAGGGCTAAGGAAAGTCTTTTAAAAAGCAACTTGTTTGGGAAAACAATAGAAAAACTTAAGCCAATAATTACCCCTGGCGGAAGCGATTCTGCCAGCTTAGACAATGTATTTGAATTGTTAGTTCTTTCAGGCAGGTCTTTGGCTCATGCGATGATGATGCTTATCCCCTCGGCCTGGGAACAGAATAATTTTTTAGACGATGAGTTAAGATATTTTTATGAATTCCATGCCTGTTTGATGGAGCCGTGGGATGGTCCGGCGAGCATTGCTTTTACAGATGGCGTGCGTGTCGGCGCAGTCTTGGATAGAAACGGCCTGAGGCCAGCGCGCTATATTCTGACTAAAGATGATCTTGCGGTAATGGCTTCTGAAGTTGGGGTGCTTGATATAAAACCGCAGGACATTGCTTATTCCGGAAGGCTTGAGCCGGGAAAGATTTTGTTTGTTGATACTCAACAAGGCCGTATCATTGAAGATGCCAAACTTAAGGAAAACATCTCTAAGAGAAAACCATATAAAAAATGGATTAAGGAAAATCTGATAGATATTGAGAATTTGCCTGTTGCTAAAGGAAAAGAAAAGAAGGTAGAGGATATTCTTATTGCTATGAAGGCTTTTGGCTATACAAGAGAAGACTTAAAAGTAATTGTAAAACCTATGGCCGAGAACGGATATGAGCCAACCGGCTCTATGGGGAATGATACTCCACATGCCTTGCTTTCACAAAAGCCCAGGATGCTTTACGATTATTTTAAACAGCTTTTTGCTCAGGTCACCAACCCTGCTATTGATCCAATTCGTGAAGAATTAGTAATGAGTCTGGATTGCTTTATGGGCAGCCATAAAAACCTTCTGGAAGAAACAGCCGGCCATTGTCGCAAAATTCACCTTAAAAATCCGATATTGACAAACGAGGAATTAGAAAAACTGCGCCATATTAATCAACCCGGATTTAGAACAAAGACTATTTCTATTCTGTTTAAAGTGCAAGCTAAAAATGGTCTTAAAGGTGCTCTTTCAAGAATCTGCCGTCAGGCTGAAGCAGCAATCAAAAAAGGTTACAACCTTATTATCCTTAGCGACCGTCTGGTTAATAAAGACTATGCTGCTATTCCTGCGCTTTTGGCAATAGGAGCAGTGCATCAATATCTGGTAAAGAAAAGAAATCGTTCCAAGGTCGCTTTGATTCTAGAGAGTGCTGAACCAAGGGAGGTGCATCATTTTGCACTTCTTTTCGGTTACGGTGCCGGCTGTGTTAATCCTTACCTGGCGTTTGAAACTATTGAATATCTTTGGAAAAATGGAGAACTTAAACTGGGAAGAAATAAGTCAAAGGACAACTATATCAAAGCCATTAATAAAGGAATTTTAAAGATTCTCTCGAAAATGGGTATTTCCACATTACAGAGTTACCGCGGAGCACAGATTTTCGAGGCATTAGGAATACACTCTTCTGTAATTGAGCAATGTTTTGCTGCTACCACCAGCAGAATAGGAGGCGTAACCTTAGAGGTAATTGAGCAAGAGATTATAATTCGGCACAAGCAGGCATATAGCCAATATGGCAGTGAATCGGTGCTTTCTAGCGGCGGAAAATATCAATGGAAGAGAGACGGCGAGTTTCATCTGTGGAATCCTGAAACAATCGCATCTTTGCAAGATTCAACCAGGGAAAATAATTATAATAAGTTCAAAGAATTCAGCCAACTTATAGATGACCAGTCAAAAAATCCGACTACTCTACGCAGTCTATTTAAGTTTTCCGCCACAAATCGTGGCGGATCCGCCTCCGGCGGAAAGAGAATAGTTCCAATACCCCTTGAGGAGGTTGAGCCGGTTGAGCATATATTTAGGCGTTTTGCTACAGGAGCAATGAGTTTTGGTTCGATTAGCCGTGCAACACATGAGACATTAGCCATAGCGATGAATAGATTAAGAGGCCGTTCCAATACCGGCGAAGGAGGAGAAGATCCACTGCGGTTTACGCCACTGCCCAATGGCGATTCTACCTGTAGTGCAATAAAACAAGTAGCTTCAGGCAGGTTCGGAGTAACAACTAATTATCTGATTAATGCCGAAGAGATACAGATAAAGATTGCGCAGGGCGCCAAGCCAGGCGAAGGGGGCCAGCTCCCTGGACATAAGGTCAGCGCAATAATAGCGCGGACGCGCTATACCACTGCTGGCGTAACTTTGATATCTCCACCTCCACATCATGATATTTACTCTATTGAAGATTTGGCACAGTTGATTTTTGATTTAAAGAACGTGAATCCGCAGGCACGCATAAGCGTAAAATTAGTTTCTGAAATAGGCGTTGGGACTATTGCTGCAGGTGTAGCAAAAGGCCATGCTGATATGATATTGATTTCAGGAGGTGACGGCGGAACCGGCGCTTCTCCGATAAGTTCTATTATGCATGCAGGCCTGCCTTGGGAATTAGGTTTGTCAGAGACTCATCAGACATTGGTGCTGAATAATTTAAGAAGCAGGGTACGGCTTCAGACAGATGGCCAGATGAGGACAGCCAGAGACGTTGCCATTGCTGCAATTCTCGGAGCTGAAGAATATGGTTTCTGCACAGCGGCTTTAATTGTATTAGGATGCGTGATGTTGCGGCATTGCCACCTTAATAATTGTTCTGTAGGTATTGCAACGCAGGATGAGGTTTTAGAGGAAAGGTTCGCTGGCAGAGTTGAATACGTGATTAATTATTTTAATTTTGTTGCCAGCCACCTTCGCGAAATTATGGCGAACTTGGGAGTAAGGACTATAGACGAATTGATTGGCAGGACTGATCTTTTAGAACTTAATAGAGAGATACTCCCCTGGAAAGCGGGAAAAATTGATTATTCAAACATATTATTTAAACCGAAAGTTCCTAAAAGCGTAGGTGTTTATTGCAAGGTTAAACAGGATCATAATATCGAGCATATTTTGGATAGAAAATTAATTTCACTTTCAAAGGCTGCGTTAGAAAGAAGAGAAACAGTGAGATTAGACTTTCGTATTACAAATTTGGATAGAACTACCGGAGCAATGTTAAGTGGAGAGGTTTGTAAGACTTTTGGCGAAGAAGGATTACCGCAAGATACTATTAATTGTAAATTCAGAGGTGTTGCTGGCCAGAGTTTTGGAGCATTTTTAGCAAAAGGCATAACTTTCCAACTTGAGGGTTTAGCCAATGATTATGTAGGAAAAGGAATTTCAGGTGGTAAAATTATTATTTATCCATACGAGACCAGTACGTATATCCCAGAAGAAAATATTATTATAGGCAATACTTGTTTTTACGGCGCAATTTGTGGAGAAGCTTATATTAGAGGAATTGCCGGGGAAAGATTTTGCATAAGAAATTCTGGGCTATTGGTTGTGGTAGAAGGAGTGGGAGACCATGGCTGTGAGTATATGACTAGTGGGAGAGTTGTAATTTTAGGTAAGACTGGCCGCAATTTTGCTGCCGGCATGTCTGGCGGCATTGCCTATTGTTTTGACGAAGATGAAAATTTTAGAGAAAAGTGCAATATGGATATGGTAGAACTTATGCAGTTGGATAGCGATGATGAAAAATTTATTTATAATTTAGTCTATAATCATCACAAATATACACAAAGTAATAAGGCGAAAGATATTCTTGATAATTTTAAACAACAAAAAGAAAAATTTATTAAAGTTATGCCCAAGGGATATAAGAGAATTTTAGCGGGTAAGCAAGTAGAAGAGAAATTAGGCTTGGCAGAGGTGCTAGATGGCTGAAAGCACAGATGGGCACAGATTTAGAAGTGACAGATTAGCACAGATAAAATTATCTGTGATCATCTGTTCATTTATCTGTGATCATCTGCGTATTCGCCGGAGGCGAAAAGATGGGTGACATTAGAGGCTTTTTAAAAGTTAAACGAGAGAATTTTGGATACAGGCCAGTTTGCGAGCGAATTAAAGATTTTAAACCTGTTTGCCTATTAGCAAACCAAGATTGTTCTAAGGAGCAGGCTTCTCGATGTATGGACTGTGGAACTCCTTTTTGCCACTGGGGTTGTCCCGTCGGCAATTATATACCCGAATGGAATGATTTTATGTTTACCAGCCATTGGCAGCAGGCATTTGATTTACTTAATGCTACTAACAATTTACCAGAAATTACCGGGAGGATCTGCCCGGCGCCTTGCGAATTTGCCTGTGTTTTAGGGATAAATGATGATGCAGTAACTGTAAGAGAAAACGAACTTGCCATTATTGAATATGCTTTTAAGGCAGGGTTAATAAAAGCAAATCCTCCCAAGAAACGCACTGGCAAGAAAATTGCAGTTATCGGCTCAGGCCCAGCCGGGCTTTCAGCAGCAAGCCAGTTGAGCAAGGCAGGACACAAGATAATAGTATTTGAGAAAGACGATAGACTCGGCGGAATAATGCGTTACGGTATACCTGATTTTAAATTAGAAAAAAATATTTTAGACCGGCGTATTAATCTATTAAGAAAAGAAGGAATTGAATTTATTACAAACACAAATGTTGGTGTAGATTATAAGATTAGTAAGTTAAAAAAAGAATTCGATTGTTTAATCCTCGCTGGTGGATGTCGCGTTGCGCGAGATTTGAAAATTGAAGGCCGCAATTTATCTGGGATTCACTTTGCTATGGATTATTTGATGTATGCAAATAGGCTGGTAGCCGGTGATCATATACCCGCAGAAAAAAGCATAAATGCGAAAGGTAAAAGAGTAGTGGTTATCGGCGGCGGAGATACTGGCTCTGATTGTGTTGGTACGGCGCACCGCCAAGGCGCTTCTTGCGTTATTCAAATAGAATTATTAGCTAAGCCCTCAGAATGCAGGCCAAATGATATGCCTTGGCCCAAATACCCGCTTATTTTAAAAACATCAACCAGCCATGAGGAAGGGGGCCAGCGTCACTGGGCAGTTTTAACCAAAAAATTTATTGGAGAGGGTGGAAAAGTTAAAAAGATATCTTGTGTAAAGGTAGAGTTTATAGACGAAGGACGCAAAGTAATTTGTCCAGTAATGAAAGAGATTCCTGGAAGCGAATTCGAAATTGAGGCGGATTTGGTTATTTTGGCTATGGGCTTTATTCATCCTCAGAAAGACGGATTACTCAGCGAATTAAAACTTCAATTAGACGAACACTCTAATATAAAGACAGACTTAAATTATATGACTTCGGTTAAGGGTGTATTTTCTGCCGGCGATATGAGACGAGGCCAATCTTTAATTGTCTGGGCAATTTCAGAGGGCAGAAGAGCTGCATACTCTGTTGATAGATACTTGATGAGAGGAAGCGGTTTGCCTATAATATAAGGTTGGATAATAAAAGTTTTGACTTCTCTTTAATAATTTGATATTATAATAGGGAATGCGGATTGAGGTTTTAAAAGCAAAGGCGTTTTTTTGAGGCCGAGTATTGGCGTAAAAAAAAACGCTTTTTTATTGAGCAGACAATGGCAAAATACATATTCGTGACCGGCGGAGTTATATCAAGCTTAGGCAAGGGCATAGCTTCTGCTTCCATAGGAAAGCTTTTAGAATCAAGAGGCCTAAAGGTTACTTTGATGAAGCTTGACCCCTATATCAATGTAGACCCAGGCACAATGAATCCTTATCAACACGGCGAGGTCTATGTAACTGAAGATGGTGCAGAAACAGATTTAGACCTTGGCCATTATGAACGTTTTACTAACACTCTTACTTCTAAATTTAACAATATAACCACTGGCCAGATTTATAACTGTGTAATAACTAAAGAAAGACGGGGAGATTATTTAGGAAAGACCATTCAAGTAATTCCGCATATTACCAATGCCATAAAAGAGAAAATAAAAAAGTGCGCAGAGGTCTCAAAAGCGGATATTGTTATTGTTGAGATAGGAGGGACAGTAGGAGATATTGAAAGTTTGCCTTTCTTAGAGGCAGCAAGGCAATTTAGATTAGATATGGGCTATGATAATGTCCTTTATATCCACTTGACGCTTGTCCCTTACATTAAAGCAGCCGGTGAGATAAAGACAAAGCCCACCCAACATAGCGTAGGCACTTTGCGCGAGATAGGAATTATTCCTGATGTGTTAATCTGTCGCACGGAAAAACTTTTAAGTGAGGCCGTAAAGGAAAAAATATCATTATTCTGCAACGTAAAAAAAGAAGCAGTTATCGAATCAACAGATGTGGATTCGATTTATCAAATACCATTGGTTTTTAAAAAGCAGATTTTAGATGAAATAATCCTCAGCCATTTCAAGCTGATATGTAAGTTTTCAGACCTTAAAGAATGGGAAAAAAATGTAGTAAATAGAGTGCTTAACCCTAAATTTAAGGCGACTATTGCAGTAGTCGGGAAATATATCGAGCTTCAAGATGCATATAAATCCATATATGAAGCGTTAATACACGCTGGTATTGCCAACGATGCTAAAGTTGAGATAAAAAAAATAGATTCCGAAGAGATTCAAAAGAACGGCCCAGATAAGTTATTAAGAGATGTTTGCGGAATTCTTGTACCAGGCGGTTTTGGTTATCGAGGTATTGAAGGCAAGGTTAAGGCCATTAAATTTGCCCGGCAGAACAAAGTTCCGTTTTTAGGGCTATGTCTGGGTATGCAGTGCGCAGTAATAGAATTCTCCCGCAATGTTTGTGGCTTAAAAAATGCCAACTCTACGGAGTTTAAGCCTAAAACGAGATATCCGGTAATCAGTTTGCTTGCAGAGCAGAAAAAAATCAAGGATTTGGGCGGCACCATGCGTTTAGGCGTATACCCCTGTAAACTAAAGAAGGATACTTTGGCAAGGAAGGCTTATGGCAAGTCTATGGTTTTAGAGCGACATCGGCATAGATATGAATTTAATAATAAGTTCCGTAAGTTGTTAGAGAGGAAAGGAATGGTTTTTTCTGGAATATATCCCAAAAATAATTTAGTAGAGATAGTAGAGTTAAAAAACCATCCTTATTTTATCGCAGTGCAATTCCACCCTGAGTTTAAATCTAAGCCGGATAAAGCCCATCCTTTATTTAGGGAATTTATCAAAGTTAGCTTAAGCCAAGAGAAATAAGATGCGAGCAATATTAGCCTTAGAAGACGGCGCAATTTTCGAGGGAGTCTGTTTTGGCGCAAGCGGCGAGCGCTGTGGAGAGGTTGTTTTTAATACCAGCATGACTGGCTATCAGGAAATTCTCACTGACCCTTCCTATAAAGGCCAGATTGTTACCATGACCTATCCTTTGATTGGAAATTATGGAGTAAATCTCGATGATATTGAGTCTTGTAAGCCATTTGTCGAAGGCTTTGTGGTTAAGGAATGTAGTTCTCTTGCTAGTAATTGGAGAAGCAAAGAGACTTTAGAAAAGTATCTTAAAAAAAATAAAGTAATCGGAATAGAAGGGGTGGATACTCGCACCTTAACCCGCCATATTCGGCTTGCCGGTGCAATGAAGGGGTGTATTTCAACGCAAGATTTAAATAAGCATAGTTTAGTTAAGAAGGCTAAAAATTCCCCTGGTTTATTGGGTATAGATTTAGTAAAAGAAGTTACTTGTGATAAACCCTACCTTTGGCAGAAATCGAGAAGCAGCCAATTAGATGAGAAATTCAAAGTCGTCGTTCTTGATTGCGGGGTAAAATTCAATATTTTGCGAAATCTTGAGAGATTAGGTTGTCGAGTTTCTGTTATGCCGGCAAGTACTAGGCCAGAACAAATTTTAGAAGAAAAGCCAGATGGCCTGGTTTTGTCAAACGGGCCGGGTGATCCGGCAGCAGTTACTTATGTTGTTGAGACTACTAAGAAATTGTTAGGTAAATTACCCATATTTGGGATTTGTCTTGGCCATCAGATGCTCGGCCAGGCATTGGGAGCGAAAACTTATAAATTGAAATTCGGCCATCACGGCGCAAATCATCCGGTTAAAGAAATAAGAACTGGCTCCATAGCTATTACAGCCCAAAACCACGGGTTTTGTGTTGATCCAGAAGAATTAAAAAAATGCGGGGCAGAGATTACACATATAAATCTTTACGACGGCACCTGTGAAGGTATGGCGCATAAAGAATTAAAGGCTTTTTCTGTGCAATATCACCCAGAAGCCGGGCCGGGTCCGCATGATGCTAATTATTTATTTAAGGAATTCATCAATCTGTTAACTGTAAACAGTAAACTGTAAACTCCTGAACGAAGTGAAGGTATGCCTAAACGAACAGACATAAAGAAAATTTTGATTATCGGCTCAGGTCCGATAGTAATAAGCCAGGCCTGCGAATTTGATTATTCTGGCACGCAAGCCTGCAAGGCATTGAGAGAAGAAGGTTACAAGGTTATTCTTGTTAATTCAAATCCTGCCACAATTATGACTGACCCGGAAATGGCTGATGTGACTTACATTGAGCCTATTACACCCGAAGCGATAGCAAAAATTATTGAAAAAGAACGACCAGATGCGCTTTTGCCTACTTTAGGTGGTCAGACTGGGCTTAATACAGCGATTAAAGTAGCAGATATGGGAATTTTAGAAAAATATTCCGTTAAAATGATTGGGGCAGATTATCAAGCAATCAAAAAAGCAGAAGATAGGGAATATTTTAAAAAATCAATGTTAAAGATTGGCTTGGATTTGCCTAAGAGTGCTCTTGCCTACAATATTGAACAGGCTCGTCAGGCGTTAAAAACTGTAGGACTTCCGGTTATTATCCGGCCAAGTTTTACTTTAGGCGGAACTGGCGGAGGGATTGCTTTTAGCGAAGAAGAGTTTGAAAAAATCGCCTTATTAGGATTAAGAAATAGTATGAATAGTGAAATCCTTATTGAGGAATCTGTTTTGGGTTGGAAAGAATATGAGCTTGAGGTTATGCGCGACTTGAAAGATAACGTGGTTATAATTTGTTCTATTGAGAATTTTGATGCAATGGGTATTCATACCGGCGATTCGATAACAGTTGCGCCTGCTCAAACCTTAACCGACCAGGAATATCAGAAGATGCGCGATGCTGCAATTGCAATTATCAGAGAGATCGGTGTGGAAACTGGTGGTTCTAACATTCAGTTTGCGGTCAATCCCAAGACTGGTCGGATGGTCGTAATTGAGATGAACCCAAGAGTTTCACGAAGTTCTGCCTTAGCCAGTAAGGCAACTGGATTTCCTATTGCTAAGATTGCTGCTAAACTTGCTGTGGGGTTGAGTTTGGATGAGATAAGAAACGATATTACCAAAGAAACCCCGGCATCTTTTGAGCCGACCATAGATTATTGCGTGGTTAAAATCCCCAGATTTACTTTTGAAAAATTCCCAGAAGCTGAGGATATTCTGGGAATATCAATGAAATCCGTAGGGGAAACAATGGCAATCGGCCGCACCTTTAAAGAGGCATTGCAAAAAGGCCTGCGCGGCTTGGAAATTAGCCATTTTGGATTGGATAATAAGCTTGATTTTAATAAAATTCCAGATGCAAAAATTCGCCTGCGCCTCGCTAAACCAAACGCCTCCAGAATATTTTATATAAAATATGCACTTCAAAAAGGCTATTCTGTAGAGAGAATTTGTAAACTTACCCATATTGATCCTTGGTTTATTCGCAATATCAAAGATATTGTCCAGTTAGAGGGGAAGATAAAACAGGAATATAAAAAACAAGGCTCTTTAAGCAAGGCCGGTTTAAAAAAGGCAAAAGAATATGGTTTTAGCGACAAGCAGATTGCTGGCTTAATCGGTTCAAATGAATTATCAGTTAGGCGCTTGAGAAAGAAAAAGAAAATTGAGCCGACCTTTAGATTAGTAGATACCTGCGCAGCAGAGTTTGAGGCATACACGCCATATTATTACTCGACCTATGAAACAGAAGATGAGACGCGCAAGTCTAAGAGAAAAAAGATTATGATTTTAGGCGGTGGCCCAAACCGCATTGGCCAGGGTATTGAGTTTGATTATTGTTGTTGCCATGCCTCGTTTGCCTTAAAAGAATTGGGCTTTGAGACAATTATGGTTAACTCTAATCCAGAAACAGTTTCAACGGATTATGATACCTCTGACAAATTATATTTTGAATCTCTTACCTTTGAAGATGTAATGAATATTATTGATAAAGAAAAACCAAACGGTGTAATCGTCCAATTTGGAGGCCAAACGCCTTTAAACCTAGCGGAAAGATTAGAAAAGGCGGGCGCGCCGATTATCGGCACTAGCGTTAAATCAATAGATATGGCAGAAGACCGAGAAAAGTTTTCTAAATTAGTTAATAAATTGAAAATCAACCAGCCTGCTAATGGCTCAGCCACTTCAAAACAAGAGGCAAAAAGAATAGCCAAGAAAATCGGCTATCCTATTTTGGTAAGGCCGTCTTATGTTTTAGGCGGCAGAGCAATGCGTTTAGTTTATGACGAGGAAAATTTGTTAGAATTTATTCAAGAGGCGCAAGAAGTTTCCAGCGAGCATCCGATTTTGATTGATAAGTTTTTAGAAGACGCGGTTGAGGTGGATGTTGATGCAGTTAGTGATGGCAAGTTAGTTGTAATCGGCGGGATAATGGAACATATTGAATCAGCCGGAATCCACTCCGGTGATTCTGCCTGCGTTTTGCCGCCTCATACACTTAGCGATGAGATTATTGCCAACATCAGAAAATATACTTTTGATTTAGCAAAGGCATTGAAGGTTAAGGGGCTGATCAATATCCAATTCGCGGTTAAGAACGACATAGTTTTTGTATTAGAAGTAAATCCGCGAGCATCTCGGACAGTTCCTTTTGTCAGCAAGGCCACCGGCGTGCCTTTAGCAAAGATAGCTGCCAAAGTAATGGTAGGGAAAAAATTAAGCGAATTAGGGTTTACCAAAGAGCGTCAGCCAGCTCATATAGCAGTTAAAGAGTCAGTATTGCCTTTTTCCAGATTTTCCGGAGTAGATATAATTCTTGGCCCGGAGATGAAATCTACGGGAGAAGTTATGGGTATAGATTCATCGTTTGGAAGAGCATTTTATAAATCTCAGGAAGCAGCTGGCTCTGCGCTTCCCAAAACCGGAACAGTATTTATAAGTGTAAAGAACGGCGATAAAAGAAATATAATATTTATAGCAAAGAAACTGTTGGATATGGGTTTTAAAATAGCAGCTACAAAAGGAACTGCCAAGGTATTGTATTCTAATAATATTGATGTTCAAGAAGTTGGGAAAATCGGCGAAGGCAGCGATGAGATATTAGAACTCTTGAGAAAAGGAGAAATATCCCTCATTATTAACACACCTTCGGGTTCAAGAGGACAATTCGATATGAAACCCATTAGAAGCTCGGCAGTTTTGCACGGTATATCCTGTATTACTACTATTCAAGGAGCGCAGGCAGCTGTAAATGGTATTGAGTCGATATTAAAGGGTAAGTTAAGCGTAAAATCTATCCAAGAATATCACGCCAAAAATCGAGGGACATAGTATTTCCCTTTTTTCTAATATGGCTAAACATAAAAAAAGAAATAAAGTTAAACGATATTTGAACGTCTATAAAAGACGTCTTAAACGGGCAAACCGTAAAAAAATAGTCTCTTGGTTTAAGAAAAATTTTAAAGACCACCCCTTTATCCTAGGGATTTTATTTTTTATTTGGCTTAATAAGATTTTAATCAGCATATTTTTTGAAAAAAAAGATTTGTTTAAGTTAATAAGATTTCACTTTTTCCTCTTTATCTCCTGGTTGATTCTGGTTTTTATTTCAAATCTGTTACGCGATAAAAATAAAGTTAAATGGTACTTTAGGAAGCGCTTTATTTTTGTTATGCTCTTATTTTTTACTCCATTGGGTTTGATTTTTCTCTGGTCAGGCAGCCAATTTAAAAGAATAACCAAGATAACTTTAACTGTAATTTTTATCTCTCTTTTTTTAGCCTCTCAAATTTATTACAATAAAAAATACGAGAAACTTTTAGCACAGAAACCAGTTGAAAGAATTATTGAGATGATTACTAAGTCAAAGAGAAAAACTTATCTGAAGGCATCTAAAGTTGATTTATTCAAAGATCTACAACTTACAAAAATTCCCAAAAGGTTAAGGGTTAAGTTGGCTGTTTCTGATATAGCCGCAAGCTCGTTACTGGGTACAGTTTCGATAAAAACTAAAGATAGATATGGAAAGGAACTTGGCTTGGGTAGTGGTTTTGTAGTTTCCAAAGAAGGATTTATTGCTACTAATTTTCATGTGTTAGAATCAGCGTACAAAATAGTCATAAAAATCGGCGATAAGGAGTTTAAGGATTGTCTCTTGGTTAAAAGTGACCCTAGTTTAGATATTGCGCTTTTAAAGATTGAATCAAAAGATTTAACTGCCTTACCGATTGGAGACTCTGATGAATTATTAAATGGACAGTTTGTAGTTGTTTTGGGAAATCCCTGGGGCTTTGAACGGTCGGTTTCAAGCGGAATTATCAGCGGCATTCGCTCAGAAGGCGATATTAAGATTATCCAAATGACTGCTCCGGTTTCACCTGGTTCAAGCGGCGGTCCGGTAATAAACGAGTATGGCGAGGTCGTTGGAGTGACTACCTTAGCCTCATTTTTAATGGCGCAGAATTTAAATTTTGCCATCCCCATTAATTATTTAAAAAAAATAATTAACGAACAATAGAATCTAAAAGAGCTCAGCCAAAATTTAATTATTTTTTTCTAATCCTTGTTTGGCATTTTTTCTTATGATATAATTCTTTTATGTGTAAATACTTAACGATAGGCCTAATTATTCTTGGGTTAATTTTATTCAATATTAACAATGTTTACGCAACTTTTAGTCGGCCAAATATTCATTTGCAGCAGACCTATCGCTGGGATGACCGTAGAGATGGCGCCGACCTTTATATTCAAACACTTTCTCTCCCTTTTAGATATAACTTCCTAAAAGATAAACATAGTATTAAGCTGAACCTATTCTTCCAATGGCGCAGGAATGTTGAGAGAAACTTAACTCAACGTAAGACTTTTGGCTTAGGCTTAGGAAAGGATTTTAACCGCTGGCTTTCTCTCGGCGCAGATATACAATATAGTTGGTATAATGAGGGCTTCCGAGATTATGGTGTATTTGAAAAGAGGTCTATTCCCGAAGGCGTGCTTAAGCTCACCCTACAAAAGGAATTGATTGCGAATGGCAAATTCAATATGATCGGCTTTGTGGATAATGGCATTTTCTTTGATCTTAAAAATGGCAGAGAAATCTGTAACGAAATTTCCTTAGGCGTAATTTTTCCTTTAGGTAAAAATTTCCAGACACAACTTGATTGGTTGCACATAGACAGAGTGCCTTATTACGATTCCGATGCCTTTGAAGGCTCTCTAACCATTAAGTTTTGAAATATTTTAATCCGACCCAATTTTATGTCCTATCTTGTTTTTGCCCGTAAATGGCGGCCGCAAAATTTCGAAGAAATTATTGGACAGGACCACATTGTCGCCACCCTAAAAAACGCCATTTCCTCTAAACGCCTTGCCCATGCCTATTTATTTTCTGGACCCCGAGGAGTGGGCAAAACTTCTACCGCTAGGATTTTAGCCAAAGCCCTGAATTGTCAAAAAGATATATCGGTTAATCCCTGCAATGAATGTTCCACCTGCAAAGAAATTTCCCAGGGCAGAAATTTAGACGTATTAGAAATAGACGGAGCGTCTAACCGCGGCATTGATGAAATACGGCAATTACGTGAGAATGTTAAATTTTCACCTAGTGCGGGCAGATATAAAATATACATTATTGATGAAGTCCATATGCTTACCCCCGAAGCCTTCAATGCTCTACTAAAAACACTGGAAGAGCCACCCGAGCACGTTAAGTTTATTTTTGCGACCACTCAGCCCCACAAGGTTATCCCTACGATTATTTCCCGTTGTCAACGATTTGATTTTCGTCGCATACCTATTTTGAAAATAGTAGAGAGATTAAAAGAAATCGTAAAATCCGAGCATATAGATATCGAGGAAAAGGTATTAATTTCGATTGCCAAGGCTTCAGATGGCTCGTTGCGTGATGCTGAATCAATTCTCGACCAGCTTATCTCTTATAGCGCTGATAAGATTTCGCTTAAGGAGATAAATTCTCTTTTAGGTCTTATCGAGCAGGATGTGCTCTTCGAGTTCTCTAAACTGGTCATTGACTCGGACAGTTTCTCTTTGATAAGGTTATTAGATACGTTAGTCAGTTCAGGCAAAGACTTAAGTCAGGTTTTGGATAATTTGATTGAGCATTTTAGAAATTTGATGATAGCTCACATCAGCGATGCTAAGGCATTAACTTCTCTGGTTGACTTACCACAAGAGTTTATCGAAGCGATTGCGAAGCAAAGCCGGCAATTGACCAGGGAAAAAATCTTGGAAATTTTACAAACCCTGATTGAGGTCAAAGATTTAGGTAAGCGTATCAATTCCTTACGTATTCCCCTAGAAGTTGCCATTATAAAGTTGGCCTATAATGCCAATCAGACCAAAATTAACAGTCCCTTAAAAGAGGAATTAAAAGATAAGAAAAATCCTTCCGGCGAATCAATTATAAAGACAATACCTGCGGTTATAAAGAACGAACGGGGTTCTTTTAGTATTTCAGATAAAAAAGAAGAGATTAATCCACTAAAATCTGTTGATGATAAGCCAATTTTGGATATTAATATCATAAATTCCGTTTGGAAAGATTGCCTGACTGAGATTTCCAAGAAGAAGATGTCTGTAGCCACTTATCTGGCAGATTGCCTGCTTGAGAAATGCGAGAAGAATGTAGTTACCTTTAGTCTGCCTAAATCTGCAGATTTTCATAGGGAATTTTTAGACAGAAAGGATAATCGTGAACTGGTTGAGAATACATTAGAGAAGTTATTACAGGTAAAAATCAGATTGGCTTTTGTTATCAGCAATAGAGAGCCTAAAAATGAAGCGCAAGATGCGTTTGTTAAGAGTATATTAGAAACATTTAAAGGCAGGGTAATCTAAATTATGGCGAATTTCCCTTTTACTTTAGAAAATCTTATCAATGAGTTGATAAAGATGCCTGGCATAGGCCGGCGCAGTGCCCAACGCATTGCTTTTTACATCCTGAATTCTCCCAGGCCAGAAATACAAAAGCTGGTCTCTTGCATTGTGAAGGCAAAGGAGTCCATATGTTTTTGTAAAGTCTGCAACAATTTGAGCGATAAAGAAATCTGCTCTATCTGCCAGGACCAAAAACGCAATAAACGTAGTCTCTGTATCGTCGAGGGGCCGAATGATGTGGCAGTCATTGAGAATTCCGACATATTTAACGGGCTATACCATGTTTTACTCGGGGCTATTGCTCCCTTAGACGGGAAAGGCCCGCAGGACTTAAAGATTAACGGATTGTTAAACCGCATAAAGAACGACGCTATTAATGAAGTAATAATTGCTACTGATGCCGATACAGAAGGAGAGACCACTGCTTTATACTTGACCAAATTACTTAAGCCCACCAATATTAAGATTACCCGCATTGGCTTGGGGATTCCCATGGGAAGTAATATCGAATACGCAGATTCCCAGACAATAAGCCGCGCCTTCGAGCATAGAAAAGAAATCTAAATTCTTAGATGCTAAATAATATATTTAATAAGAAGATATCACGAAGAGATTTTTGCAAGGTTTGTATTTTTAGCGCTTTGGGCCTTGGTATTTCTCCTCTAATTATGGATTTGTTTAAAAATTTTGCAAACTCAGAAGATGAAAAAGCTGGTATGGGCTTTATTGAGCCTAAGGAAGCAATGTTTTATGAAAAAGTGGATGATGAGACAATTCAATGCCACCTGTGTCCTCGAAACTGCACTCTTAAACATGGAATGAGAGGTTTCTGCCGTGCTAGAGAATCGCGCAATGGGAAACATTACAGTTTTGTTTATGCAAATCCAACAGCAGTGCACATTGATCCAATAGAGAAAAAGCCACTTTTTCATTTCTTGCCAGCTACAACTGCTTTTTCTATTGCCACTGCAGGCTGTAATTATCGGTGCAAATATTGTCAGAACTGGCAGATTTCTCAATTTCCGCCTGAAGAAACATTCAATCAGAATTTAGCACCCAAGGCTGTAGTTGAGCAAGCTAAAAGATTTAATTGTCAAACAATCGCTTATACATATAGCGAGCCATCTGTATTCTATGAATATATGTTAGATACTGCAAAAATTGCAAAGATTTATGGCATTAAAAATATTTATCACTCTAACGGTTCTCTTAACCCTAAGCCAGTAGAGGAATTGTCTGTTTATTTGGACGCTGCTAATATTGACCTTAAAGGCTTCACGCATGAATTCTACAAGAATATCCCAGAGGGTGATTTGGACACTGTGTTAAATACGATAAAGATTCTTAAGAAAAAGTCTGTGCATGTAGAGATTACCAACCTAATAGTACCTTCTCTTAATGATGATATGCAGACAATAAGAAAAATGTGCCTTTGGCTAAGAGATGAGGTAGGTAATGATGTTCCCATACATTTTTCAAGGTTTACTCCTACTTACAAGTTAAAAAATCTATCTCCCACCCCAATAAAAACGCTGGAACAAGCAAGAAACATTGCTAAAAAAGAAGGGCTACTCTTCGCTTATATCGGCAATGTCCCAGGACATGAAGGGGAAAATACCTATTGTCCGCGGGATGCCAAAGTGTTAATTCGCAGAATTGGCTATACGATAATAGAGAATAATATAGTTGGCGGAAAATGTAAATTCTGCGGATATCAGATTGCCGGCGTCTGGTCGTAAATTAACTTTAGATAAATTAAACTAAATATGAAAAAAAATCTCATTTTTTCTTTGATATTAATTGGCTTTAGTGCTATGGCTGGCCAGATAGTCTTAATGCGCCAGCTTATGGTAATATTCTATGGCAATGAACTTTCTTTAGGCATAACCTTGGCTATTTGGCTATTTTGGACAGGACTTGGTAGTCTGATAATAGGTAAATGGCTATCAGCAAAGATAAAACAAAAGTTTACTCTTTTTTGTTTTGGAGAAATTTTATTGGGTTTGCTTTTGCCTTTGAGCCTCTTCGCCGCAAGACTCATTCCTTTATGCTTTAATTATTCAGCCGGAGAGATAATCGGCCTCTTACCTATGAGTTTAGCAACATTTTTATTATTAGCGCCTACTTGTATTTTAATAGGTTTTCTTTTTGTTTTAGGTTGCGAGGTTTATGTTAGTTTAGAAAATAGAAATCTTGAGAAGGCAAGTGAGATTGGTTATGTATATATCTTAGAGGCGCTGGGTGCTTCTATAGGAGGATTAATAATCAGCTTTTTTCTAATTCGTATACTTACACCTATTTACATAATGGCTTTAATTACTTTTTTAAATCTTTTAGCTGCCTTTTTGCTTTTAGTAAATAATAAAATTTTAAAAATTTTTACAGGCATTATTATCATAACTTTTTTGTTTTTAATTTTCTCTGGCAACTTAGAACTATTGAATCAAAAGACGCTAAATTTAGAGTGGAGAGGTTATGAGCTTCTTGCTTACCAGGATTCAATATATGGCAACATTGCTGTTACAAAGAAAGAGGATGTTTTTACTATTTTTAATAATGGGCTGTATGATTTTAGTGTACCTGATGAATTGAGTAGCGAAAGAATGGCACATTTTCCGTTGTTGGAACACCCTCTACCTAAGAAGGTTTTGCTTATAGGTGGCGGTTCAAGTGGTCAGATAAATGAGGTGTTAAAACATCCAGTAGACTTAGTAGACTATGTTGAGCTTGACCCTCTTTTAATTAAAATGGCAAAAAAATACCTTTCCTCTACTAAAGCATTCAACGATAAAAGAGTCAGAGTTATTTCTAATATGGATGCAAGACTATTCATAAAAAGGACAGATAATATTTATGATGTAATTATAATAAGTTTACCAGCTCCAAACACTGCCCAGCTTAACAGGTTCTATACCAAGGAATTCTACGAAGAAGCAAAAAAGATTCTGGACGAAAAAGGAGTACTATCTTTCTGCCTTTATTCAAACCCTAATTATATTAGCTCAGAACAGGCTCAACTTTATATGACATTAAAGAATACGCTTTGGGCTGTTTTTCCTGAAGTAGTGATTACGCCAGGAGAAGTAAATTATTTTTTAGCTTCTAATATTAAAGGTCTACTTACTTTAGATTGGCAAAAACTTATACAGCGACTTAAAGAGAGAAACATACAAGCAAAATATATGAGAGAATATTATCTTTATAGCGAGCTTAGTAATGAAAGGATTGATGCATTTGGAAAGAATCTACTTCTTGAGTCAACAAGTGTCATAAACAGGGATTTTAAACCAATTGCTTATTATTATAATCTGGTTTTATGGAGCACATATTTTAAATACAATCTTAAAAAAGTATTTCAATATATAGATGCCAAGAAGATTTATCTGATAGTCGCGGCTGTCTTTATTCTTTTGCTTTTACCTTCTTGTTTTAGCAGTTTAAAGAAAAGATTGCCTCATTTTGGGGTGTTAACCTGTGTTAGCACAACTGGTTTTGCTGAAATAACTTTTCAGATTGTAACCTTGATTTCTTTTCAGGTTATATATGGTTTTGTATATTATAAACTTGGGATTATCTTGACTTCTTATATGATTGGCTTGATTTTTGGCAGCTGGCTAATTACAAAAAGATTAGAGAGAAATACAGCGCCTAAGAGAGGATATTATTCTTTATTTCTTAAAACTCAAGTTTTGATATTTACTTATCCATTAATATTGCTGTTTTTTATTTGGTTATTTTCAAATTTTAAAAAAGGTTTTGGCCTATGGATAGGTTCAAATATCATCTTTCCATTTTTGCCAATAATTGCTGGTTTTATAGGTGGCTTTCAATTTCCTTTGGCTAATAAACTTTATCTAAAATCTAATGATTTAGACCTTGCACACTCTGCTGGCATTACTTATGCTTTAGACCTTTTTGGCTCTTGCATCGGAGCAGTTATTAGCACTGTATTCTTGGTTCCTATTATTGGAATACCATTGACATGCATTTTAGTGGCGGTTTTAAATCTGGTGGGTTTGATATTGCTTTTGACTTACTCAGCAAAAACCTCGGCGCTAAAAATATAGATATCGCATTTACCTCTTTTCCAGGCATCTATGCTCATACCGGCTTTTTGACCACAGAGGGAATTCATAAATTCTTCTTTGCTCCAACCTGTTTCGGTTGCTACTTGCGGCAAATAAACTCCGCTTCTAAAAAAGTCTTTTACAATCACGCCGTGTTTACCCATAATTATTTCATCCGTATTGGTCGTCTTTTTTAAAGGTGAGAGCACTGATATCTCGATGTGGATATCTTTTAGTTCCTCTTTTGTAACCGGGCTAAACCTCGGGTCTTCAGTGGCTGATGCGATTGCCATATCTCTAACAGTTATATAAAGAGGGCCTATGGCTTCAATGTGGCCGATACAACCGCGAAGCTCGCCTTTCTTATGTAAGGTAACAAAAGCACCCATGGGTTTTTTTAATAAAGGGTCATCTTCTTTTACTTCTAAGACCTTTCCCGTAGTGAGGTAGTGCGTGATTGTATTTCGTGCGATTTTTAAGAGTTTCTGTTTTTGCTCTTTGGTTAACAAATCTTTTTCTTTCATTGGATTATTCTCCGAAATGGTTTTATCAGTTTCTTTTAGAAAAGCAGCGCTTAAATAACCTACGACTCTGCTTTTATCAAGCGTAGAATCTCCTGAATTTGCTTCTCTTAAGATCTCTATGCTGCTTGCTCCTAATTTTTTTGCTGCAATCATAGTGGAAGTAACTGTAGCCAGGCCACACATTCGGTTTTGGTTGGAACTTGCTAAGAATAATTTCTCTGGCTCAAATTCTTTTATTAAGTTGATTGCTTCAGAATCAACGCCTATTGCCTGCTCATACGGCAAATAATGGCTCATATCGGTGCTTGCTACAATTAAAAAATCTTTTTCACCTTTTAGTATTTCATATAGACTTGTGCCTAAGACTTCGCAACTTTCTAAAGTCTGATTTCCGATGGCAAGAAGCACTATTTTTGGATTTCCTAAAGCCGCTTGGATAAAAGGTAAAGTAAGTTCAATAGAATTTTCATCTTCGAAGAAAATACTGTTGCCAAAAATCTTCTTATTAGTCTTTAATAAATTTTCTCTTAATTCTTTGTTAGTATATAAGACGCCTAAGGGAGTTCGTATACCGTCTTTATTAAATACAGCAATACCATCATAATCTTTTCTGTGGCTGAAGCCCACAACTATTACTGTGTCTATTTTTTTATTTTGCACAAGTTTAAATCCGTATGCCGCAACAGGCCCGGAATATTGAAGGCCTGCATGGGGTGAGATGATGGCTAAGACTTCGCCACTTACTTGTGGAGGATTGGCTACCTCTAAATAACCTTTAATCTGATTATAAAGTTTTTGGCTGTTCGCCGGATACCATGTTCCGGCCAGATCTGAGTCTTTGATGTCTTGGCAAAAGGCAGGAGAGGAGAATAGGAAGAGAAAGAGTAAAATTAAGAATAATTTTAAACGCATTTTAGGTCTTTGTGGTAATTATTTCCCAGAGTTAATGCGCCTGTGCAATCCTATGAAGAAGCTTTGAGATAAAAGTCTGGTACCGGATGCCCATTATCTGACCTTTCGCAATGCCTGGCTTGCTGATATGTTTACCACCTTGCCGTTGCGCCATACCGATAGAGGACGGCCAGTACGTTTGTGTTCTAACACAACTTCATAGACTGCCTCTTTAAGTGCTTTAAAGGCCTTTGCTTGTAACGTTTTCTTAGTCATTATGATTTACCTCGCTGCTTTTAGTATCTTTTCAAATAAATCCTTGTTAACAACTTCTGTCTTTGTGTCCTTCTCGCGGGCAATCAGCTGCGGCACAGCATCTGCATTATTGAATAGCAACCAGGTATCGGCCAATTGCCTGTAATAAACAAGAAAATTATGCAATCCTCTATAAAATCTCCTTTTTACATCTACAGCCGGTACATCATGTCCGCCAGCAGCAACTCTGTCTTTTATGCGTTTCAGCGCAAGTTCAGAGTTTGGGATCCAAAGGAAAAATATATTTATAGAATAACCTCTTTTCTTTAACTCTTTCACAAAAGTTACATACGATTTACCTGATAAGGTGGTTTCAAAAGCAAAGTCAACATTCTTATCTGCCATATTCCGTATTTGCTCCAACACAAGTCTACCAGCTCTTATAGCTGCTGCCTTCGGTGAAAATGGCGATAAACCTTGAGCAATTAGATCAGCATTTACGAAATTCTGGCATTTTGCGTAATCCGGAAGGAATTTCTTAGCAAAAGTAGTTTTGCCGGAACCGTTAGGACCTGCAATTATATAAACGTTCTTAGCCATAGTTAGAATTATATCCTAAACAAAAGCCCTTCGCAAGCGTTTTGCCTGCAAAGGGCTTTCAGATGATTGGCTCCACCGCGAGGTCGTCGCTCCCTTTCTGTCGCTCCTCTTTAAAAGGAAACCCTGATGGTTTCCTTTTAATATTTTTCTTCCTTCTGCAGGTAGAAGTAGAATAAGGGGAAAATGCAACATTTTCCCCTTATCATCCCCTTTCTTTTCCTCGCGGGCTCGCCAAAAATAAGAAAGGCCCAGATTTCTCTGGGCCTATTTTTGGCTCCCCGTGCAACACTCCGAGCGAACAAAAATCCTCAAAGCCATTGCTGAAATTATACCATACCATTATCGTTACTTCAATAGAACTAAAACGTTATATTTAGGCGAAAGGCCGTCTTTTATCCCGAAAAATAGGATAATTACGAAAAAAGAGATGCGACATTTTAACTACCTCAACTCTTATGTAAATCCGATAGTCAGGGCTAAGGAATACCTGGAATTGCTTAAAAAGGAAGGCTTAAGCCAGAATAAGCTGGCTAAGCGGCTTGGAATTTCAAGGGTAAGGATAACGCAGTTTCTAAACCTGCTTAAACTGCCTAAAAGGCAGCAAAACTATATCTTAAGGCATGGGAAAAAGGAATTGATAACCGAAAGGGCTATACGAAAGGGCATATTTGCTGCCAGTGGGGTGCAAAAATTATGAGAACTGCTAAGGTGTGTTGTATCCTCTTTATAAATCAATGAGTTGTGAAAGGAGTAATAATTCATGTTTGGCAATAATACTTATACCAAAGATAACTGGATTTTTCAAGAGTTTTTGCTGCTTTTAGGCCATCTGGTCCATAGTAACCTTTTAAGGCAGATAGATTATCTTAAAGTGGAAAATCGAATACTCCGAAGTAAGTTGGGGCAAAGGGTAAATATCACCATATCAGAGAAACGAAGGCTCATCAAATATGGTCTGCCTTTAGGTGGGAGTATCAGGAATTTCATATCTATTGTCAGTTATTCTACCTTTCGTAGATGGGTTAGTAACGGCATATCCAAAAATAAAACCAATACTGCCAGGGGCAGAAGACGAACTCCTGAGGAGATAAGGGAATTGATCGTAAGGTTAGCCAAGGAGAATAACTGGGGTTACACCAGGATATTGGGTGAACTGAAGAAACTACGAATATACAGTATCTCCAGAAATACAGTTAAGAATATCTTGCGCGAAAATGGCCTTGATCCGGCTCCAAGACGCTCTGAGGATACCTGGGATGCTTTTATCAAGAGGCATTTTAAGACCCTCTGGGCGTGTGATTTCTTTACCAAGACTGTATGGACAATGTTAGGTCCTAAAACCTTCTATTGTTTATTCTTCATCAATATCTGGACGCGCAAGGTCCATATCGCAGGGATTACAAAACATCCTGATAAGGAATGGGTAAATGACAAGGCAAGGGCTGTATCTTTCTTCTTTAAGGCTGACGATGGCTCAAGGAAGCTTTTGATTCGGGACAGCGATACAAAATTCTCAAGGGAATTCGATGAGATAATAAATAGATACGGCGCAGAGGTTAAAAGAATCCCTTACCGCTCACCAAATCTAAATCCTTACGCTGAAGGATGGGTTGGGACGATCAAACGAGAATGCCTGGATTACTTCTTTGTCTTCGGTGAAAAACATTTCAGATACCTCGTCAAAGAATACGTCAAATACTACAACACTGTAAGACCACATTCGTCTTTGGATAACATGCCCATAAATTACAGGGCAAAAAACGGCAACGGAAAACTCAAATGTGATTCACGACTTGGAGGCCTTATCAGGCATTATTACCGCGAATGAACGAAAGGGGTAAACCATGCGATTTAGAAGAATCGAAGCATATCTGATTTTAGGATGTTACTTGGCAATTGGTGCATTGGCAGGATATTTTGTCGGCAAGGAAAGGCCGGTTACGAAGCCAAACACCGTCACCGTGGATGTCGTCAAGGAAGGCGATGAAATTCTGATTTACGAGCATTATTCAGGGGAGTTGGTATTTGAGTATAATAAGAATAAGGAAGTGGATAAGACCGCCTATAAGGAATTTGAGGATACATGGGAGGAAATAAAAAGTTTGAAGTAATTCAAAAACGATTGCCTTCATTTTAGTAATGCAAGCTTATCAAAACTAGAATATTATCTCCCTTTATTTATTGTTTTTTAATTTCTCAGGGTGATGTTTAACGATCTTTGCAGAAACCATATAGATAACATCTTCTGCAATGTTTGTAGCGTGGTCACAAATGCGCTCTAAATGACGGGCAATCAAGAGTAGGGGCACGGCGCCTGATACAGTAGTTGAATCCTTACTCATATAATCTTCGATTAATTCTTTTTGAACCAAATTACGCAATCTATCCGCTTCGCTATCAAGCAAAATTACCTTTCCTGCTAAATCCGCATCCTTATTTACAAAGGCGTCCAAGGCATCTTTTGTCATCTGTTTAGCGACACTGGTTAATTTTGGAATATCGATAAGAGGTTTAAGTAATGGCTTACCTGCCAGTTCTAAAACGCGCTGAGCGATATCTACAGCTAAATCTGCTATTCTCTCTAAATCCGTAGAGATCTTCATCGACATTGTTATGAAGCGCAAATCAACAGCCATTGGTTGCCTTAATGCCAATAAATCAAGGCACTTTTCATCAATTTCATTTTCTAATTCATCAATAATCCTATCGTCAGCAATAACCTTATTGGCCTCTTCTATGCTAAGTTGTTTGAGGGCTTCTATGGAGCTAGATATAGCCTCTTCTACCAACGCGCCCATCTTTAGTAATACTTTCTTTAAATTCGCTAATTCTTCATCAAAATGTCTTTCCATCGACTACCTCTTCTTTTATCTTTTTTATCCAAACCTTCCGGTAATATAATCTTCGGTTCTTTTATCCTTTGGCGCTTTAAAAATTTCTTCGGTTTTACCAAACTCAATTAACTCGCCAAGTAGGAAAAATCCAGTTTGATCCGAAACCCTTGCTGCCTGTTGCATATTATGGGTCACTATTATTATGGTATAATTTTGTTTTAGATGAAATATCAACTCTTCAATTTTGCCTGTAGAGATAGGATCCAAGGCAGAGCAGGGCTCATCAAATAAAATTAGTTCCGGCTTAACCGCTAAAGCACGCGCAATACACAGCCTCTGCTGCTGGCCTCCGGAAAGACTCACCCCGGAAGCATTGAGCTTATCTTTTACCTCATCCCATAAAGCAGCCATCTTAAGGGTCTGTTCCACTATTTCATCAAGATTATCCTTTCTTTTAATGCCGTTTAATTTTAGGCCCGCTGCCACATTGTCGTATATAGAGAGCACCGGGAAGGGATTTGGTTTCTGAAATACCATACCCACCTTTCGCCTTATCTCAATGGGATCAACATCAGCCGAATAAATATCTTTACCATCTAATAAAACTTCTCCCGAAACCTTGGCGTTCAGCACGACTTCATGCAGCCTGTTTATACAACGAATAAAGGTTGACTTGCCGCAGCCAGAAGGACCGATAATAGCGGTAACCATCTTTTCAGCAATGGACATATTGATATTCTTTAACGCCTGGGTATTACCAAAATATGCATTCAAGTTGGAAACTATAACTTCTTCTTTCATGTTAATTCCTTATCTTGATATTAATGATTTGTAGCGTAATTTAATCACGAACCGGCTGATAAAACTGATTAAGAAAACCATAACAATCAATACAAATGCTCCAGCCCAGGCCTGCCTGTGCCAGTCATCAAAAGGAGAAATGGCATAGGAGAATATCTGTAATGGAAGCGCTGCAATAGGCTGAGTAAGGTTTTGATGCCAGAACCTGTTGCCTAAAACAGTAAAAAGTAACGGCGCAGTCTCACCTGCTATGCGCGCTATAGCCAATAATATCCCCGTAAGTATGCCGGGCAGCGCGGTCTTAAGTACTATACTAAACATTGCCCTGAATTGGTTAATGCCCAAAGCCAACGCCGCTTCGCGAATAGTGCGAGGCACCATTAATAACATCTCTTCAGTTGTGCGCATTATCGTTGGGATCATAATTATTCCCAAAGCAAAAGCGCCGCTTATCGCTGAAAAGCTTTTCATCGGAATGACAAACAAGGTATAAGCAAATATCCCGATTACAATTGAGGGGATTCCGTTTAATACGTCCGCTGCGAATCTGACGGTTGTGCCTAATTTATTATTGCCAAATTCAGCCAAATAAATTCCACCTGCTATTCCTAAGGGTATTGCCCACAAACTAGAAAGACCAATTAAAATAAGAGTTCCTACGATGGCATTACTCATGCCTCCGCCAACCTCGCCTACTGGCTTTGGCAGATGAGTAAAAAAATCAAGATTTATACTGGAGATCCCTTTAATGATGACGTAGCCAAAAATGCTTATCAGAGGCACCAAAGTTAAAATCGCGCAGAACAATGTAATTGTGCACATTAATTTATTGATGACTTTTCTGTTTTTATAAGTGTTCATTCTCTAATCTGGCCTTTTACCTTGTTTGAAACTCTCCAAATCAAAAGCCGCGCGATAATATTAATGACAAGGGTAACAAAAAACAATACCAGCCCTACTTCGATCAGCGCCGAAAGATACAAGTTGCTGGTAGCTTCAGCAAATTCGTTGGCGATAACCGAAGCCATGGTATATGCTGGAGCAAATAATGAAGCGGAGATCTCCGGCCGGTTACCTATTACCATAGTAACTGCCATAGTTTCGCCCAATGCCCTTCCCAGCCCCAAGATTACTGCGCCCAAAATACCTGTCCGGCTATACCCTAATACCGCAAGTCTGATAACTTCCCAAGGCGTTGCCCCTAACGCTACTGCCGCTTCTCGCTGAGTAAAAGGCACAACCAGAAAAACTTCTCTGCATACCGAAGAAATAGTCGGTATAATCATGATGCTAAGTATAATACCAGCCGTTAACATACCCACACCGTAGAATTGTCCCTGAAATAGAGGAAGAAATCCAAAGTATTTAGTCAAAAACGGCTGGACGGTTATCCTTAAAAATGGCGCCAGAACAAATATCCCCCAAAGACCATAGATTACGCTGGGTATGGCGGCTAATAGCTCAATTAAAAAACTCAAAGGCTGCCTTATAAACTGCGGCGCTAATTCAGCCAGATAAATGGCAATTCCTAAAGAAACCGGCACAGCAAGTAAAAGCGCTAAGAATGAAGTGACAACCGTTCCGTAAATAAACGGCAGAGCCCCGAATATCTCCTTAACCGGATCCCATGTGCTGGTAAATAAAAAATTCCAGCCAAACTTCTGTATTGCAGGTCCAGCATTTCGGCTCATGCTATAAACCAAAAGCAGCGTTAAGGCAACCACTGACAAGCCCAATACAGTGGTCGTCTTTTTAAACCAGATATCAATAAATCTTATTCTCATTACTTAAGTCGCCCATTTAATAATTTATCTGACTTATTTTTTCTTCTATTTTATTGATCATACTCTTCGGTAAAGGCGCATATAGCAAATCAGCAGAGTAGTCTTGTCCATCGGTAATAGCCCAACGCAAAAATTCGACTATTTTTTTGCCTTTTACCGGGTCATTCTGATTCTTATAGACTAAAATCCAGGTAAATCCACTAATAGGATAGGCATCCTTTCCGTCGGGATCTACCAAAGAAACCCTAAAATCAGCTGGCATAGAATTGACCTTTCCATTTACTGCCGCTGTAGTTGATTCTATGCTGGGTGCTATGAAATTTCCGGATTTATTTTTGATATCCGCGTAGGGAAGATTGTTTTTAACAGCATATGCGAGTTCCACATAACCTATCGAGCCAGGCGTCTGTTTAACCAAGCCTGCAACCCCTTCATTGCCTTTTCCGCCCAATCCCACAGGCCAGTTAACAGAGGTGCCTTTTCCAACCTTAGACTTCCAAGTTTTCGACACTTCGGAAAGATAATCGGTAAAGATATTGGTTGTTCCGCTTCCGTCTGAACGATGGGCAACAATAATATTTTCATTGGGCAGGTTTGCGCCAGGATTATCTTTAGATATCCGCGGGTCACTCCATTTGGTGATTTTACCAAGAAAAATATCGGCCAATACATCCGGACTAAACCTTAAGCGTTGGCTTACCTGATTAAGGTTATACGTAACTACTACAGCGCCCGCAGTCATTGGTATATGGAATAATTCACCGGGAGCTTGTTTTAACTGCTCATCGGTCAGCGCTCCGTCAGATGCGCCAAAATCCACAGTCTGAGCCGTTATCTGTTTTATCCCGCCTCCCGAACCAATAGACTGATAGTTAAAATTGACAGTGGGATCGACCTTGGTATATTCATAGAACCACTTTGAATATAGAGGATAGGGGAAAGTTGCTCCCGCCCCGTTTATCAAAAGCAGTTTTGCAGCTAAAGCTACGCCCCCCATAAGGCCTGTTACTATTAACCCTACAATTAATCCTAACAATTTCTTCCTCATTTTATAACCCTCCTTTTTGATTTTGCATTTTTCATCTTTTCTTTTCAAAGTTTAACATTCGGCTGTGACAATCCTGTGACAAAAAAGTAAATTCTTTGAAAACTTTAAAATTTGAAATTTAAATCTGCCTGAAAGAGATTCTCTGTCTTATCTGGGGTGCTGGTTAAATCAGTATGATAGTAATCCAGCTCCAGATTCCAGTTCTTGCCTAAACCATAAGTAAGCAGTACCTCGTGTCCTCTTATGCCAGTTCTGCCGCCGTACCTGTCTGAATCTGGAAATACATCTGGCCAGGCATACGTTCCAAGGAGCGTATGGGTGTATCTGAACTGCCATTGGCCAAAATCTTTTACTTTTTTATGGCCAAGCCTAACACCTCCCATATACCCATTTTTGGATTGCTTGGCATCGAGATTATGGATGTATTCGCCAAAAAACCCAAGATAAGGCAGAGCACTTAAACCAAGAGGTTCTTTAACTCCTAATTCAATAGTGGGACTAATGGAATTAAAATCTCCTCCACCATTTGTCACAGCTGTATTGTTATTTGTGTTATGGTTTAAGGTTGCGCCTCCTACTTTCTTAAATCCATAATAGGTTGTTGCTAAATTCAAATCTAAGCCATCGTTTATCTTCCATTTTAAACCTGGTTGGAATACATACATTAATGGGTCAGCAGTTGCAGAATTTTCATCCAACAAAAAAAGGGCTGTATTCATGTATGGCTCAAGATTTGGATTTAGTTTCCATTTAAGCTTACCCGCCACACCTTCAGGATGGATATCTGTATCCCAGAGCATATCACCTGGCTCCCAAATGGGATTTGCCATTCTACCGCCAAAAAATGTTGCCCATTTGAAAGGCGCATATTCAGCATAGGCATAATCGAGGCGGATATCTTTAAGCTCAAAGGTGTTTTCTAAGGTCTGATTGGTTGAACGCGGGTCGGTTCCGCCGCTGGCCAATCCAAAATGCGCTTTGATTTGATCATTAACCTTGGCCTCTGCGCCAACCCTAAACCTTATCCTTCCTCGCTCCCGCTCAGTAGTATTTCCCATGTTTAGATTGCTTCCTTTTCTCTTTTCATTTTGGTAGCGCAACCTGAAATCGCCTTTGAGTTTTATGTTTTTTGCCCAATCAGGCATATTATCTTTTGCCAGTTTTTTATAGTCTTCCTGTTTCTGCTTTTCCATTTTGGCTATTTCTTCATTCGTCTCGGTTCTAACTTCTTGTGCTTCAGAAGCGCTTAAAATACCTTTTTCTACCAGTTTCTGCAGAAGAACGTCAACTTCACCGGCATATGACGGTCTTATCCCCAAGCACACCCCTAGAAATCCGATTAACACAAATACAACAAAACTTTTCTTCATTTGGCTTCCTCCTTTTAATGACCAATTTTTCTGATTTGACGTATATTCAACATCTCCTTCATTTCGATATACCACCTCCTTCTCCTGAATTGACCGAAAATGTTTTGTCTCTTATCCCAGTTAATTCCTTAATAATATCCATCAACTTGGCAACACTGAAAGGCTTGGTGAGGTAATAATCTGCACCTATGATGTTGCCGTAAATCTTATCCAGAGGCTGAACTCTAGCAGTCAAAACTACTACAAATGTCTTGAACGCTGCCGGATTCTCTTTAATAAACTCACATATACGAAAGCCGTCGATTCCCGGAAGCATAATATCCAAGACCACTACGTCAAAAATGTCTTTTGAGAGCTTCTCTTTCGCAGAAATCCCATCAAAAACACTCTCAACTGTGTAGCCATTCTTTAAGAGGTTGTACGAAATGAGCTTGTTGAGGCTTGCGTCGTCCTCGACAACCATTATTCTTTTTGCTTTCTTTGCTATCGCTGTTTTCATAATCTATTTTACTTTCAGCATTAAGCTTACAAAATTATTGTTACAAAATCCTTAAACGACTGTGAACTTTCTGCAAACTCTTTAAATTTCAACCTTATATCCTTCCCCCTTGATTGTCTTAATAAATTGAGGATTATTCGGATCTTTTTCTATTTTTTCTCTTAAATGCCTTATATGGACATCGATATTGCCGTACTCAACGATTTTGTCTTGCCAGA
Organism: Candidatus Omnitrophota bacterium; assembly: GCA_040753675.1. Classification (GTDB taxonomy): domain Bacteria; phylum Omnitrophota; class Gorgyraeia; order JAHJTE01; family JAHJTE01; genus JBFMEB01. Next base: position 77,589 of record JBFMEB010000002.1, read on the forward strand.
CTGCATCAGAGATTTGTTCATGAGTAAGAAGCTCACCTTTTCTCTCTATAAGCACCTTGAGAATCGCTGCTTCTTTATTTGTAAGGTATATCTCTTTACCTTTCACTCTCACTGTAGAATCCACAAAATCAATCTCAATTCCATTAAAAGTATATTTTCTAGGTAACATGGGAGGTTTTTCGGCTCTGGCTAAAACTCTCTTTACTCTTGCCACAAGCTCCCTGGGGCTAAATGGCTTGGTAACATAATCATCCGCGCCAACCTCAAACCCTTTGAGTTTATCTTCGGTCTCGGCGCGGCAGGTAAGCATTATTACGAGGATGTCCTTTGTCTTTTGAGTTTCTCTTAAGCGTTTACAAACTTCCCAGCCATCTATCTTGGGAAGCATTAAATCTAAAATCATTAGGTCAGGCAATTCTCTTTCGGCTATTTTGAGTGCCTCTTCTCCGTCATCGCAAGATAGAACATCGTAGCCCAACATTTTTATATGCAGGCTCACTAAAGCAACTAGTTCCTTCTCATCATCAACGATTAAGATTTTCTTTTTACTAGACATCTTCTTTTATTGTTTTGTCAAGGAAAGTATAACTTATGGGTGTGACAAAATCCTTAAGGGAATGTAAATTTTGTGTGAAGTTAAGAATGTAGAATTAGGTGAGGATTAAGCTTGAGGAATGGTAAAGCTAAAAGTAGAGCCCTGGCCAAATTCTGATTTGACCCAGACTTGGCCTTCGTGAGCCTGGACAATGTGCTTTACAATGGAAAGCCCTAATCCAGTCCCACCAAGTTCTCTTGAGCGGGCTTTATCTACACGATAGAATCTCTCAAAGATGCGAGGAAGGTCTTTTTCCGGAATGCCTATGCCGGTATCTTCTATCTCTACTTGTACGAATCTATCTTTTTTAGATACAGTGATTGAAACCTTGCCTCCGTCAGGGGTATATTTTATGGCATTGTCCAAGAGATTTAGAACAACCTGGGATATCCTTGTCTCATCAGCTAAGACCTTAGGTAAACTAGCTGTGACATTTAAACTTATGGAGATAGACTTTCTTTTTGCTTGCGCCTCCAATACCTTCATTGTGCGTTTTATTACCTCTAAGATATCAACGGGCAAGAAGACCATCTTTAATTTTCCGGATTCTATCTTGGATAGATCCAAAAGGTCGTCAATTAATTTTGCCAAGCGGTCGCTATCGCGATAAATTATTTCTATAAAATCCTTGGCATTATCTTTATCCTGTATCGCCCCCTCTAAAAGTGTCTCGGCATATCCTTTTATGCTGGTTAAAGGAGTGCGCAGTTCATGGGAAACATTGGCCACAAAATCCTGACGGATTCTTTCCAGCCGCCTTAATTCAGTAATGTCGTGAAAAACTAAAATTGCGCCTTCTACTGTATCATCCCTAACAATGGGAGCACTATTAATTTTGAGCACCTTTTCTTCCGGGGTAAAAAGCTGTATCTCTTCCGAGACTAATTTTTGCTCTCCTTTAAGTGTCCTGTCTACAATATCACAAACCTTGACATTGCGGATTATTTCTAAGGGTGTTTTGCCTTCAGGAGAGGTATCTATAAAAAATGTCTTTCTTAAAGAGGAGTTCATCAAGAGGATTTCTCCCGCTTTATTAACTACCAACACCCCTTCGAACATACTTGAAAGCACAGTCTCTAACTTTGCTTGGCCTGTAGAGTGGGTTTCTATCTTTTCCTTTAATTTCGCCTCCTTCTCCTCCAAGGATAATTTTAGCCTTTGCACAAGCCTGGCTTGCCTGGATTGTTTAAATAATAAGATTAAAATTACAAGAATTAAGAAAATTATAAAATAGGGCATATTCTAATCTTCTTCTTTGAACCTGTATCCTAATCCGCGCACAGTCTCAATCAGATTGCCGAGTTTACCTAATTTCTCTCTTAGGCGTTTAATATGGGTATCTACGGTGCGGGTGTCAACTTCTGCATGGATATCCCAAATATCAGATAATAATCTATCCCTGGTCTGGACTCGGCCCTGCCTTTCGATGAGGGTAACTAACAACTTAAACTCTAAAGGCGACAGTTCTATCTCTTTTTGATTTATGGTAGCTTTGTGTTTGGGTATATCTACAATTAGATTATTTACTTTTAGAATATCCTTTTTTGATTCCTCTAACTTACCTCTTTTTAAAATCGCCTTTACCCTTAAGACTAACTCCCTTGGACTAAATGGTTTGACTATATAGTCATCTGCCCCAAGCTCTAAACCCACGATCCTATCTACCTCTTCACCCTTAGCCGTAAGCATTACTATCGGGATATTTTTAAGTTTTGGGTCTTGTTTTATGAGGCGGCAGGTCTCAAATCCATCCATCTTAGGAAGCATAATATCCAGAATAATTAAGTCTATGGGAAATTTACTCAAGACCTCTAACGCCTCTTCGCCGGTTATGGCTGTAAGACATTCAAAATCTTGCTTCTCTAAATTATATTTGACGAGTTTAGAAATATTTTTATCGTCTTCGACTATTAAAATCTTTTCTCTCATTATTTTTGTACTTTTCTATTTATGTACATATTGCTATTGTTTTTCCTTTTGTCCATATTTCAGCATAAACAAAAAACTACTTATTTGTCCTTACCTTGACAAACTCCTCTAAATCCTCTGGCTTAATCCTCCACTTCTTCATTTTAGTAGCTCTTAGTTGTTTGTTCTGGATAAGGTCACGAATCCAATCCTCGGTAACATCCAGTCTTTTAGCCACTTCTTTGACAGTAAGATATTTGGTAAGGTCAACCATAGTTTAGACTCCTAATAAATGCAGGGAAATATACGATTTGGTAACTTCCTATTGCTTACTATTGTATATCTTTAAGGTTGGAATGTCAAATAAACAAATCGTCTCTTTACCACCTCTTACACAATTCCCTATACCCACATATCCCGCAGAAGTAATTTTCATCCGGGTAGAATATCCCAGTCTTTATCGCTTTAGAGACATAAGCGAGGATTTTAAGGAAGCGGTCTAAGTCTTGCTGTGTGCGCTGGGTAGTTAGTTGCTGGACTTTAGGCTTTTTGGTTCTGACCATTACATCAAAGCGAAGGGCCTTTTCTTTTAGGCCTAAGGCATGGCGGTAGGCAAGGGAATAGCAGGTAATCTGAAGGTCTGTGTTGATATTTTCTTCCGGCATAGAGCGCTTGGTAGTTTTATGGTCAATGATAATGTCTTGGTTATCTACAAGATCAAGCTTTCCTTTTAAGGTATAGTCAACGTTCTGGAAGGAGAGGTCAAAGTCTTTCTCTACAACTTTGGGCTGAATAGTAGGTGAGATTTGGTTGTGGTAAGTAGTAATAAGGCCAACTCCTTCGTCTTTGACTTGGCCGGGCTTTTCGCCTTCTTCAAAGACCGTTTCCTTTACCTCGGATTCCCACAGATCCGAGAATAAGTCAGTTACCTGTTTAACCGGAAGGTCCTGTTTTGTCTTTATCTTTTGGGAATAGTTTATCTCTAAGGCGGAGTGGATAGAACGTCCTAAGGTAATAGCACTAACAGGTGGTATCTTTAGTCCGTCAACATAGCGGAACTTATACTGCAAGGGACAGCGAAGATACATTTTAATCTGAGTTATAGATAAGTGATTGTTATTCATCTTTTTTACCTCCATCTTAATATGTCAATAAAGGGTCATTTTGTGACAGAAAAAGTAGGGCGGGCCCTCGAATGAGAACCCGCCCCTTTCAAACTAAACTGCCACTGCCATCAACTCATCGATTTTCTCAGATGCCTCCTGCATCGTGAGATTGTTTAGCCCCTCGATGAATTGGCCTCTTTCTTTGGCAAGCCGGATAATAAGCGACTTCTGCTTGCCTGTTGCAGGAGCGTCAGGGTCCTTAAGCTGAGGCTTGCCGTTGCCGTTCTTTTCCCTTCGACTTTGCTCATGGCGAGTCGGCTGAGGCACCGTAACTTCCTCCTTAGGCGGAAACTCCAAAGGATCAGCGTCAGGATTAAGCTGGCGCTGAATGGCGGCCTTTGCCAAAGCGAAGAGCTCATCAACGACTGTGTCAGCTTTATCTTTCGGCACGTCGCCGACTGTTTCAAAAGTGACTGAATAGGTATCACCGTTATTTTTGTAACCGTAATTCGCTAAGATTCTCATGGCATTTACCTCCTGTTTTAGAATCCCTTGTACCAGGATTCATTTTTAACGTTATCGCCTTGTCTGTGTGAACTGATAGGCTTAATTGTGCCAAGGCATTTTTTACACATAAGCCCATACTCCGTAGAAAAGCAATCCTCAACTGCAATGCCATCCTCATCAACGAGGAATTTATCGCAGTAATCACATACGCGAGGATCGCCTTCCTGAAGCGTTACTTTAATGATGAAAGGGTTATCATCCATAGACTAATCACCTCTTCAAAGTTCGATTGCCTTGAGGTGGGCAACCGTCCATTTCTCTTTTTCTTCCAAGTTCTTTCCCCAGCCCATACGCAGAGCCTCTTGGTGGGTGGGGATATCGGTAAGCTCAATGAAAGAGTTAGACTTTACATAGTCAATGTGCTTACAGTGACGATAGTAAAGCCAGCCCTTGCAGTTACAGGAGAGCTCACCGGTAGAAAGCTTCCGTTTCACGAAATAAACATCACCTCCTTTTTTGGACTTGAATTTCGCTAAGGTCTCATATTTAAGGGCCATCTTCATCACCTCCCCTCATGAATGACTGAGACCTCTAAACCTGCTTTCTGGGCAGCCTCAAAGGTAAATTTAGTACCCCTGGACTTACCGTCCCAGATGGCAAAGCACTCTTTTGATAAGCCGACCATATAGAGATTGCGGGCAAGATAGGTAGAAGATAGCCTGATAACTTTACCGACTTTATCTAAAGCAAACTCATTACGGCACCTGCCGTGAGCGCCGACAACAGTAACATGCTTGCCATAGCCGCGCCTAATTGCCTCGGCGACAACAAGGCGGTCAACACCGGGAGCATCGCCAACGACAATCTCAACGCCCCTATTGATGAGCGTGTCAATGAGGAGCGATATATTTTCAGAGTGCGTAATGCTACGAGAGCCTGTAATAACCACATACTGCTTACTCATCGTTATCACCTCCCATAGTCTGGCCTTCGCCGTCTCTCTCGAAACCACAGTGCTCACACCAGGAGCCATAACCTGGCATAATGTGGTAATCTGAACTATTGCAGACAGGACAACGCAACATCTAAATCACCTCCTCTAAGACATCACTGTGTCCCTGGACAAACTCCTCAAGAGACTCCCAAGCCTGAGGGACAAAGCCAGCTGAGATAAGCCGATGGACATCCCTCATAAGACGACGCTCTTCTCTGACAGCAGAGGAACCAAAGGAATACGAAGGTAAATCCTCAAAAGAAGTGCGATACTGAGAATCGCGAGATGTAGAATATCTTTCCATACACGCATCCACACGCAACATGCCATCCTCAAACTTTCTTTCCTTTGCCGAACTATAAATATTTTTTTGCCGCATGGCGAACCTCCTTTCTTTTTTCGCCAAAAAAATAAGCCCAAGTATTTGACCCCGAAGGGTTACGCCACGATAGTGGCGTAATACCGAGCCTTTGAGGCAAACCACAAAGGCGAGGTAGAGATGAATTTTTCTAAAAAATTTTCTTGCACAAAAGTCAAATCTTGGGCATCTCTTAAAGCGAAAAAGAAAGGACGGTGAGGCAGAGGCAAAAAAGATACCTCAATCCGGTGAGGCAAAGGAAAGGACTAAAGAAGGATGGCGATGGATGCAGGATGAAGGAAAGCCGTTTTGGGGTCTGGGGCATTTTTCAAAAATGCCCCAGTGGGAGTTCAGAGGGCAAAGCCCTCTGACAGGCAGGCACTCTGCCGAAGACCGCCCTTACCTACTAAAAACTTGTATTTTTAAGGTGGTGAAATTCAGGTGGGGCGGGCTGAGGCAGAGGTGGACACGAGCGAGGCACAAAAAAGAGACACAAACTTTTCTCCCCTGTTGTTAAGGAACTCTCGGGAGAAAAGTTTTAGGGTTCGCCTGCTTGTCTTAAAGGCGAACGCTAAAAGTGTCTCTTAGCGAAAGCAAATCTTGCGAGTGAAACGAGCAAGTTTTGCGAAGCGATTTTTGTGCCGAGTGAGTGGACACGGCTGGCTTCGGCGTCGTTAGATACAGGTGATTTGAGGGATGGTGAGCTTGGTGAGGCGAAAACACCGAAGGTGGTTGAGCCCCGAGCACGCCAACCCGAAATGAGGAAAGCAGGCTAAGCCGAAGCCAGCCTGCCTGAAGTATATTGTTTATCTTCTATGTATAAATATACAACAAAAAATTATCAGGATAAAAAATAGTAGTACTATTAGTGTCGAGAGGATATTCTTCACTTCCCTTTCAGCCTGTCTTTATAACTTTAACTAAGTTACTTAAACAACTATGCAAGTTAAAAAAGTTAGTGGAGTTTCAATTTCTTTACTGGTTCAATCTTTTCTTCAAGTTCCGTGCCACACTTAGGACATTTGCCTGGTTTTATATCAGAGATTTTACACATTGGGCATTCGTAGCGGACATCCTTCTCAATCAAATCGGATTTACACATCGGACATTTTCCCGGTTTATTCTGTGAGTAATCGCAAGTTGAACAGGAATATGTGTGGGCAACCTTTACCTTTTTTAGTTCCGTCTTGCAAGTTGGACAAATACCCGGCTTATCTTGTTCATATCCGCAATTAGGGCACTGATAAACTTCCTTTATGCTCACCTTTGATTCTACCTCAGTGTCCTTTGTAACACCATTAGCTTCCTGTGCTTGTGCTTTAGGTATACATCCTCCGCAGGCAAAAGATTTATACTGAGGACTAAATACTACCAAACCTCCTATTATTAAAATAAACAGCAACTTCATAACTTATTCACCTCCTTTTCGATTTCTCTTTTATCTCCCGCGCAAGAAAGAAGAAACAGCAGAAAATTATTATTGCAAAAAGCGATGCTCCCATGAAAATTAAAATGGACATTTTCATAATTTAAGCTCTACATTCTCCACGCATAGATTTGTGAAAACACTCTAAACACTTAGGACACAACCCATCGCTACAGTTCCAATCGGGATGTTTCTTCTTAATCTCATCGATAATGTGAAGCTCGGCATGATGAATATATTTTACTAAGTCTCTTTCAACCTTTTGGTTGCAGGTTGAGCAGATGTAGTATTCCGGCATTTTCTATTTCCCCTATTCCACGCAACAGCTCATTCTTTTAGGATCATGTTTAAAGGATTGAGCAACAATTTTTATCGCTTCCGAAAAAGCGGGAAAGATATGCACGGTATCAATAATCTCATCTATGGTGAGACCAAATTTTACGGCTAAAGTTGCCTCATGAATTATCTCTGAGGCAAGGCTGGAAACTATATGCACACCCAAAATTTTCTTTGTCTCATGGTCAAGCACCATAAAGATAAGACCTCTTGTATCTTTTATTGCTTTCGCCTTAGGAATTCTGTCCATCTTAACCGTTGAACATAAGCAGGTGCCGAATTTAACCATATAATCAGATTCTTTTATCCCCACACTGGCAACCTGTGGAGAGGTAAAGACAGCATAAGGGATACTATTAAAATCCATCTTAATCTTTGAATCTTTAAGCGCATTCTGCGTGGCAATATTTCCTTCTTTGGCAGCTACGGTCTCAAGCCACGGCGCTCCAATTATATCTCCTGCGGCATAAATATGAGGTTTTGCTGTCTGTAGGTAATCATTTACCTTAACAAATCCATTTTTATCCACTTCAATTGCGGTATTTTCTAATCCCAATTCTTGACTGTTTCCCATAACGCCCGTAGCTAATAAAATTTCTTCTGTTTCAATATTCTCAATATTCCCCTCCTTTTCAATCTGCACAATCTTTTTCTTATCCTTGCGAACGTTTTTTGTTTTTGCGCCGGTAATTATCCTTATTCCTTCATCCTCAAGAGACTTTCTTAATTCCTCAGAAACTACTGGCTCTGATTGGGGTAGAATGCGCTCCATTAACTCCACAATCGTAACTCGACTGCCTAATCTAGAAAAAATCTGTCCAAATTCCAAACCAATAGGGCCTGCCCCAATTACAATCAGGCTTTCGGGCAAACTCTTCAGTTCCAAGGCGGTGCGATTTGTTAAAAATCCAACCTCTTTTAACCCTTCGATGGGGATAATCTTCGTAGATGAACCGGTAGCGATGATAAACTTAGAAGCAGAGAATTTATCGCCGTTTATTTCTATTTCATTTTGGGATATGAAATGTGCCTTACCTTCTTTAAAAGTTACTTTAGGTAGATTTTTAAGTACATCTTCGTAGTTAGATTTTCTTAAGGAATCGACCAAGATATTTTTCTCTTCAATAAGTTTAGTAAAATCGATCTTAGCAGAGGAAACTAAAGAATCAAAACGACTGTGATTTGCGTTATGATAATCACTTGCTACTTCTAATAAAAACTTTGTGGGCACACAGCCGACATTTACACATGTACCACCCATAGGCAAACCTGAATTTACCATTAAGGTCTTGGCCCCTAATTCATCTGCCTTAATTGCTGCAGCAAAACCCGCAGCGCCACCACCAATAATGATTAAATCAAATTTATTATCTGAAATAGAACAGCACATTTGCTTTCCTCCTTGCTTTTTAAGGCTGACAAATTTTCAATCCTTTTCTTACAAATCTCTCAAAATCTTTTAAGGCTTTCTTCTGAATCGGGTTGATATGAACTTCTGGCCGCTTATCTTTTACGAAATTAATTGCATCTTTTGTATTCATCTTCTGCGTTAGAATTAAAAAACTTGCTACAAAGGTTAGAGAGCGGCTGTGGCCGTGTTCGCAATGGACATAGGTTTTTATCTTCTGGTCAGTTAAAGATTTTAAGAAACAGCTACCAGCTAAAAGCTGTTCAGGCGAAAGCGGCTTGTGCTCTTTTGTAGGAAGCCACAAGTAAAATTTTACCCCGAAAGGCGTATCAATCTTCTCTCTTTCTAAACTTATATCTGCCCTTATTCCTTTTTTAAGTAATTCTTTAATAAACCTCTTTTCTTCACAGCATTTGTTTGTGCCTATGTAGATATATTTGGTAATCTTAGAATAGCCAAAAGGCAAATCATCCGGATGGCGCATTATTTCCTCCCCAAGAATAGATGAAAGAAGCAACAAAGAAACAATAAAATCACCGCGATTAGATAAATTATCCAATCTTTCATTCCGCAGTCTCTTTTATTTCTCCGGGCGCACTGGCTTTATAACCAGTTTTATTTACGGCTTCAATGAGCTTGTTTAAATTTGTCTTTTTAGGGTCGAAGGCAACCTTAACTTTTCCTTCTTTAGCTGAGGCAGTGGCTTCAATTACACCATCTACTTTTTTAAGGCTAGATGAAACAGTAAGTTCACAAGTCAAACAAGTCATTCCTTTAACTGGAATAATAATACTTTCAAGATTAGCTACAGAGGTTTTTGGGATAATACTGCTTGGCTTAGCTGTATAGGTATACAAATTTAAACCTACAAAGAAGGCGACAATAATAGTTGCCACTATTAAAGTGATTAGAGTTGCTTGCTTATTCTCCATCTGGCAACCTTTTAAGTTACAGGCCCTTCTTTCCTTAAAATAGTACTTCCAAGCAATGATAATTAACAAAACACCCGCACCCACAAACCACCAGTGATATTTCCCAATCACTGCGCCTATGCCAAGACTCCCTAATCCTACCATAACCAGCAAAAGTGGTCCCACACAACAAATCGAAGCAAAGATCGCTGAAAATATACCTAAATTTTTTGCTTTCATAGAATACCTCCAACCCGCAGGAGGAAAGGAAACACCCTTAAAATGCTCCTATCCTCCTTCTAGAATTTACGCAAAGAGACTTTTTACTTCTGCCAAACTCGGCTTTCCCATCAGTCTAATCTTACCATCCACAACTACCGTAGGAACAGCCTTGATTCTATAATCCAAGGCTGGCTCACAGCATTCATCACCTTGGCATCTTCTTTCAATTATCTCGCATTCACTACAAGCCTCTTGCCTTAAGATGCGTAATGTATCTTTGCAAAGAGGACAATCTGCTGTGAATACCTCAATTTTTCTCTTCATTTGAAACACCTCCTTTACTTTGCAAACTTATAGATTATATCCATAAGTTCATTATAGATTTCTTCTTGTTTCTCCTTACGTTTAGACTGCATTGCATCGGTAGCACATATCTCTAAATAATTTCGCATCAGAACCTTACTTACACCTCTTAGGGCTTCGAAGGTAGAGGAGACCTGTTGCAGTATATCCAAACAGTAACGTTCATCTTCTATCATATTTTTCATACCTTTAATTTGCCCCTCAATACGGCTTAAACGATCTAAAAGTTCCGATTTTCTTTCTTTGGAAATACAGCCTTTTTTTGTAGCCATTTTTAGCCTCCTATATAGATATACTCCCTACCACTATAAGTATACCCTATAAAAAAGATTTGTCAAGAGAATTCTTTTCTTGGATATTGAGTGTAGCAAACCGAGCTAAAGCCTGCCTAATGAGAGCCTTATAGACATTACTAGATACTCAAGACATCTATCACAACCAAGTAAATGTTTTATAATTCTGTTTCGTTCTTTTCTACTTAATAATCCCTCTACAAAGCAGGCCAAAGTTTCTTCATCTGGACATCTCCTCTTGCGCTGAGGGAGATTCTTCTTCCAATGCCTGTAGACAACCCGAATAAGGTTTTCTAAGTGACTATTCTTTAATTTCATTTAGACAAAAATATCATAAGAAGTATCCGTCGTAATCTCTTCTTCCATTTATTCCAGGCCAAGAGATTTGGATTCCTTCTTCGCCTTTTACCTACTTTGCTAAATCTTTCCAGCCAGCGGTCAAATCTTATGGAGAGGATATCGCCAATGCCATTGCCACAGCCATAGATGAGGATTAACCAGACATGGTGCAAATTCTCTACCACAATCACGATTACATAGTACCAAAGTAAAATTGAGATAACTGAAACGATAAAGCTTAAAATCTGCCTATTCTTTTGTATCGTCTTGGTGTTGAAGGCAGAGAAAAAACTTTCCAGTGCTCCTACAATAAAAATCTTGATAGCATTTAGAATCATAGATTATCTTTTTCCTTCATTAGCAATTCTATCGCCGATAAAGTAAACAATCGCCGCATCACGTATAAATCCGATTATCTCTTTGAAGTCATCTTTTAAGGTATGATATTTCGAGACCATTACGGTTGTCTCGGCTTCATATTTCTGGCTTAATTCTTTGCTTAATTCTTCAGGGGTCTTATTCTTGCAGGATATCTCCCCTGCTAAAGGAAGGCTTATCTTCTGGTCTGGGCGGACGATAGTCTTTTCATCTAATTTCTTCCAGATGACAACCCTTAATTCGTCTCCCACTCTTAAGCGATAGTCGCCTGCTGTGGCGCAGCCGGAAATAATAATTGAAATGCATAAAATTAAAGCAACATGTTTCATCTCGATATCTCCTTAAATTCCGTTATGGTTAAATCTGCATGGGCAACATAAAGGCTCTGATTCTTTAATTTCTCTAAGAATTCACTTGGACAATAGGAAAGGATGAGTTTATTTCCTTGATTGGGGTCTATTCTGATGACTTTGTATTCCTTCTCCTCGAATGACCAGAGGATGTCTTTTATGTTCTCGTAGCCTTCGTAGAAGATAAAGCCAGAGATTATGGAGTTTTTAGGAATATCTATTGAGTCAAAGAGGCAGTAGGAGTATTCCTTGTCTGAGACCTGTTTTTGGATTTTCTTTCCTAAGATGACATTTATCTTGTTTATGATGATGGCTGAGTAGGCCCTATAGGTTACAAGGTAGATTCTGTCTTTGTTGTCTTCTATGATTAGGCCTTCATCTAAGACAGCTAATACAGAGAATTCCTCATCTACCGGCATCTGGGATTCAGCCCAGATGCCTTTTATTCTTACTTTGATGAGGTAATTCTCGGAGTATTTCTTTGCTTCCTCTATGGCGCCGTAGGTGGTCTGGGAAATTCTATAGAATAAAGACTTATAGCCGATAAAGGATAAGGGTGTGGTTATAGTTACAAGGAAAATCAATATGGCAAGCAGGATATATTCCCTCTTTGAGTTTACCTCAATACGCAAGGATTTATTCTCTGGAAAGACAAATCTTGAGGGGCTTGGGTAAAAGAAGGGAACTCCAGATATATTCGCCATATCGAGCATAATATGGGAGATAATGCCTATGATTAGGCCTGCGTATTTAAGCAATCCTAAAAAGAAGATAAAGGGACTGAAAAGAAATAGGCTTATTATGATAAATATCCAAGAATGGGTAATCTGTCTGTGGCCATATTTCTGCTCAATTATCTTAGAAGGTGGGAATATCTTGCCTATGGCTGATTTAGGGGTGTCTATATCTGGTAAAAGAGAGCCTATACCGCTTAATGCTAAGGTTGTGGTATTTGGCTCTATTCCTAAGCTGGTTAGGATAAACTCTGTTAAAAGCACTCCAAAGGATATATGGGTAACTGAGATCATTGCTGGGCTCCTCTTCTTGCCTGTCTGTAAAGTAGATACCGGATAAATATGCCTATGCCTGTTAAGGCGCCAAATAAGGCGTAACCTTGGTATTCGCCAAAGCCTCTGTATACGAATCTCATCACGATAAAGAAGGCAAAGATTAGAATCACAAATGGCGAGGCATCAATCTCTTTTATGCCGCTTCCGTGGATGAACATCTCTCTGACATAGGATTTTGTTATAACTTTTTGGGTCTTGGCGCGGTTTAGGGTTTCAACGATTGATAAGGGTATGCCTGAGGTATTGGCTATGACTTGATTGATGAAGAAGTCTCTGCATTTGACTTTTAGACGTTTTAATCTGATCAATCTATCTACAAGCAGTTTTGATTCATCCTTTGTTAGGGGTTCTATTTCGATGATATCAAACTGCCAGAAGAATCTTCGTAAGGTCCTTATTCTTCTTATGAATTGGCAGGCGCCGAAGATAATGCAGAGGCTTGAGAGCTCTTGTAATATGTCTGCGGTAGATGAGGTGATTTCCTCTAAGTGGTCAAAGATGAGGATAAAGGGCCTGGTTTTTGATTTTTCTTCTAGAAGTAGGATTACCTCCTCAGTAAGTTCTGTGACGGTTAAGCGTTTAATCTGTTTTTGTTGTTTCTGGGAGACTTTTTTCTTTAAGGTTATGTAAAGATTGATAAGCGTTTCTTTGACGGGTTTGAATTTCTCGATATAAAGATAAGGCCTTCTTTTTTCTTTAAGATGCTGGCAGAGGAGCTTTAAGATATGGGTCTTACCTGTGCCGGGCTTTCCTAAAAGAAGGGTAGGAATTCCTTCATCTAAATTCTTGATGAGCTTCTTTAGTTCTTCTTCTCTGCCTATTGTGAAGTTAAGGAGATGTTGATCCATTGGTAAAGTCTTCCTTTCTAAAGGAGAAGGAAAATACCTTGTCGTAGACAGCGCCTTGGAATACATAAGTTATCTGGATTGAGACTTTGTAGTAGGGCTGGTCTGTTATAAGATAGAGTTTAAAGTCTGCCTCTGGGCCTCTTTTTAGGTTCTGGCCTACTACCCCTACGCTTGAAAGGACATATCTTATCCTGTCATTTGAGATTTTTACAGAGATATCGGATAAGATTTCGATGAAGATATCTTGTATCTTCTCAGCTGATGAGACTTTAATTTTCAAGATATCGCCTTTTAGGTCTGCCTTTACATCTAAGCCGACATCAGGGCCTTTTGGTTCGATTAAGGGAACGAAGGTTTCTTTCATAGTCTTATATTCTCCTATCCATTCTTTTACTGTGTATTGGACTGTGAATTTGGTTTTTATGTTAGATACATTTATCCTCTGCCCTTGCTTTAGGCCTCCTAAGTAGCGGTAGAAGGGAAAAATTATTTCCAGGTGAAGAATATCCTTTTTTCCTGTGTTTATGAGGTATCTTCCATCGTAGATGAGCTTGGATTTTGGAGAATAGGTCTTCTGTTCTTCTTCGGCATAGAGAAGGCTTGTTGCGATAAAGAGAATTAGGATCAAGGTTATCCATTTTGGCTTCATTTAGTTCTCCTGATTGTCTATATCTACGATATATTCAGAGCTCTGATAGTGGATTGAGATTACCCTTGAGTCACGAATTTCGATGATTATCATTCCCCTTTTTGTGCCTTCAATCTTCGATTTAATCCAAACGATTAATTTGTTGTGTAAGGGTGCATGTGTTGTGTTCCAGTCCTTGGTCATTTTAGAACCCTCCTTTCGTTTTTTATTTGCAGTCTTCCAAGAGAGAATTGAAATACCGGATAAATTCCTCTGCGACTTGTTTTGATTTAATGAGCACATTCGATTCGTTGTTCTTGGATAAGGCGTAATAAGACCAGTTTGTGCTTCCTATGATTGTGATGTAGCGGTCTATGACGATGAGTTTGTTGTGGGTTGAGGTATAAAGGCTGTCGTAGTAGACTTTGATACCTCTATTTTCAAGCACCTCTCCTGTTTCATAGTTTTTGTCTGAGTTAGCTTTTCCGAAGTCTTTTGACTGTTCAAGGATAACTATTACTTTAACTCCCCTTTGAGTTGCATCGGCTAATGCTTCGATAAGAAGATTTGTGGGGGTTGAATAATATTTACGATAATACCTTGCCTCATACATAACGATATAGATTGATTCCTTGGCTCCAGATATAGCCTTGTGCACTACCTCAAAGTAGTCTTGATTATTCAAAGGCAATACATCATCGGCTGGAAGGGCGAATACAATTTGAGTGATGGTAAGTAATGCTACTAAGGTTAATATTAACTTTCTCATTTTTAGGGCCTCCTTTGAATTAAGTTAAGAAAATCTTTTAGGTTTAAGATTATGTAGTTGGCCTTATCGTTTTTGTACTTAAAGACCAGAAGCGGTATCCTGCCCTGAGCTTGTGCTTCTTTTTCAATTTTCTTAAGCCAATCTTTTTCTATCGCAATCTGCTTCTTGCCAGATGAGCCGCGAAGTTTACATTCAATTAAAAACTTATCTGTAATCACATCACCAGGCATAGAAGACAAGCTTCCACTTAAAGGAATTCTTTTACCTCCTATGAGTCTTGCTATTCTTCTTTCCATTGCTTTGTGGGTATTTTTGTGTGTCATTTGTGTTTGTGTGTTTTAAATATAAATATAAAGCGAAAATCTTGAGATACCTCCAAAACCCTCCCACCCATCGCATACTTTTTAAAAAACTATCCCACTCATTGCACAGTTTTAGGGGTAATCTCACCTTGGCAGTGGTTGATATTGGCTAATGTGCCTTTACCTTGTCTATTAGGGTTCTTTCCTAACCGGTAAGGATAAAGAGCGCAGTCTGTAAAATTGCACTCTTTGACTTCCTTCCATTCAAACCCAGAGCAGTCATAACAGCGCATCTTTATTGCTTTAAGGACCGGCTCTTTAAAGCCTTCTGCTCTTTTTCCCTGTCTTAAAGGATGGATGGGGCAATCTTCAGCCGGGCAAAGTTTTACTTCCTTTGGCTGATCACCACAGCACCAGAAGCAATACTTTTTAACTGCGTATAATGGACCTGTTCTCATCTTGCCACCTCCTCGCCAAATTCCTGCCTTATAACTTCGCCTATAAGAACCGGCTCTTTTAGGCGCTCTTTAAAATTGGATTTTCTGTTTTTAAAGAATTGAGATTGAGAAAAATTCCCCTTTTCTTTAATACTTTCTTTATATATATTTCTTTCTTTATTTTGTGTGGTGTCCTGCAAGACACCTTTTAAGGTGTCTTGGGGGACACCACCTGGTGTCTTACAGGACACCTCTGGGGTGTCTCTCAAGACACCACCTTTTAAAGTTATCCACAACTTCCACTGTGGATATCTCTTATTTAAGCCAAGGATGTTTTTGGTTCTATTTTTCTCTTTGACAAGCACTCGGTCGTTGATTAACTGCTCTACTACCTTTTTGACATAGCGCTTGTTTAAGCCGGTTAGATAAGAGATAACTCCGTAACTTATCTCTGATTTTTTCTTACGCCAGCCATAGGTCTTTCTCATAACGACCAAGAGCACTTTAATCTGGGCAGCAGTGAAAGGATAAGCGATAATTGCCTCTAAAAGCTCATTGGCAATTCGCGTATGACCTTTCTCAAGCTGGGGGCTACCTATTCTCAAAGTCAAACTCCTTCTGATACCTGATGCCAAATTTATCCTCAACTGCCTTGCTTAATCTCTTGGCCCTGTTGGCCACTTCTTTTACTCTTGACCAGTACTGCCTTAGACATTGGAGCGCTTCATCTTTATCTGTGATAAGGTAGAAGCCGTAAGGGTAATTGACTGATGAGGCAATGGGTATCTCGTGGTAAATGACAAGATTTGCTACTGCTTTTCTAATCTTACGCGATGAGGCTAGGGTCATCCTTTCTAACTCCTGAACTGTAATAGGATTATCCTTACCCTTATGGCACTCAAGAATATGAAGAATTGTCTGCTCTAAACTGTTCATCTTAGGAGGCATTTTGTAAGTAACCTTTCAAGATATCGATGAATTTTGAGGCTTGGGATTTAGTTAAATCAGCTGATGAGATAACTCCGAAGTTCTTCTCTAAGATTTCCATATAGTCCTCATCAGTTAGGTTAAGCCTCAGGCTAAGCATATGGATGTATTTGCTCTGTGAAGGAGTTATCTTTTCTTCATCTGATTTTGGCTTAGGAATTACCGGCTCTTCTGTATTTGGTTGTCTTGAAAGCGCGTCTTTTACTTCCTCTGCTGTTGCTATACCTCCACCTAAAAGACCAATCCCAAAGAAACCTAAACATCTGCCGTAGGCGGAGGTCTCAGCATTCTCATAGGGGTTGGATTTATCAACTGTAGTCTGACCATAGGCACCGGCAGAGGCTTCGGCTACTCCGAAGATTTCTGAGAAAACCTTGACGTAGCAAATGATGTTTCCTTCCGGGTCTTTTTCAAATCTTCTTGAGAATTTGAATTTCTTATTCTGTTCTTTATGTATATCAGTAAATTCCTTGACTCTGCCGTCGACCATCATATATTCGTTGGTTACGGTCTTATAACTTCCGTCTTCTTGTTTTTGTTTATGGGTTAGCTTCTGGATGAACTTGGAGTAGTCTTTCTTTTCCATTGGGGGCCTCCTTATTTTGATTTTGTTGTCCCTGGTTTAAAATTTATGGTCCTCAGTAAACCTTCTATTGCCGGATGAGGATGAAGATTTTTCTTGTCATCTTTTAGGTCAAAGATAATCCCTGCGCCGAGGATAGTTTCTAACCTGTCCATTGACTTGTAGTAGATATCCTCAATGGAGTTGGCTATCTCCCAGATGAGTTTATTATCGGCTTTCCGGGTCAGGAATATCCCGCCTAAGCATAATGCGATGTCTTTAAAAGTGTCATTGACTAGTTCATAGATTTGGTATTCTTTTGAGCTACGCATCTTGTCACCTCCGCTTTTTGTTGCTCTCACCCTTAATATGTCAATCTTGGGGCAAATTGTGACAAAGAATTTTTAAAATTTTTCCTTGCCAAGATATGTTCGTATGGCTTTTTGTGCCCTTGCTTTCTTTTGGCGGATTGCTGCATAAGATAGACCCTTTAGTTCTTGGGATACATCTTTCATGGACCTGCCATAGACCTTGGTAGCCAGAAGGATATATTTATCAGTTTCAGAGATAACGCCTAATTTGACTAAATTATCAAGTAAAGAAATAATCTCTTGAGGGTCAACTTTAGCCGGTATAGAGGGAATGCATTCTGGATGTATCGCCAATTCCTGCTCAGAGCCGAGTTCTTTAAAAAGGGCTGTAAAATAATCCCTTAACTTGTTACGCAGCCTGCCTAAGACTTTTGAGGCGAGCTTTGTTTTGTCTTTGTTTAAGTCAATCTGGCTTAATTCTTCAAAGAATAAGGTTACAATCTGACACCAAAGGTCCAATTCTCCATACGAAGCAAATTGTTTTGCCCTTGATTTAAATTGAAAGAATATCTTGAGCAAACCGGGCCTAAAAAGAATTAGTAAATATGAACCGACTGACTTAGATTCCTCTTGGGACTGATATTCCAAGATAAGGCTTGATAGGATTTCATCGTTGAGTTTGAAGTTAGGATTTCTCTGGTTATGCAGGCAATCTATAAGATCCTGTGGTGTAGGATAGGATTTAATTGAGACGTGTTTTTCTCTGATTGTTTCGTAGAGTGCGATAAATTTTTCTGATGAGATTTCATTTTCTACTTCCCTTAGAAGCTTTCTGATAGACTCCATAGTTCTCCTCGCCTAGAAAGCCCGCCTGTGGCGGACAGGCAGGGTCTCGGAGAACCTCGGAGCTTTCTTTTTTAGTTAGTTTTTAGAATTTGGTTATGGTTTTACATTTTTTGCATTTGATAGATACTAAGTATCTAGTTTGACGTTCTGCTATCACATCCTTTCTGTGTTCATTTGCGTCAGAAATAATTTTTCTGGTAGTCTCTGCTAATTTTCTATTACATTTCGGGCAGCGGATTTCATACATTGGTAAATCTCTATAAAAAGAAAAAGCCCAACCCCAGGCTATTACCTGAAATTGGGCCTTCAAACCTAAATAATTGGCTATGGACCTATAAAGACTTTATTATTTCATAATCTCAACTTTATGTTCGCGCTTACAGCGCTTGCATTTAACATAGATTTCTTTGCCTTTTATAGTAAATAAATACCGGTTACAATCGCAACGGACCTCTTTAGTATCAGTGCTTTTGTCTTTAACTAGTACCTTCATAGCAAAATCCTCCTTTCAGCGTGAATATCTTCCAATGGGATTTTGCCAGGGAGGGGTAGCGTTTCCCGGGAATTCGGGAAGGGCTGGTTCATCTAGCAAGTCAGGTTAATATTTTCTGTAGACTCCGATTACTTTGCCAAGGATGCTTATTGTAGCGTCTTCGGGATGAAAGGCAAAAGGCGGTATTGCAGGGTTTTCCGCCTTTAGGGTTATAGTATCATCATTTTTATAAAAACGCTTTACAGTTGCCTCATCATTTATTAAGGCAACCACAATTTCGCCATTTTCTGCTATTGGCTGTTGTTTGACAATTACAAAGTCACCGTTATAGATACCAGCGTTTATCATACTATCACCCTGAACTTTTAAGGCAAAAATATTCTCTCCTTTAGCCCAAGTTTTATCTATGGCGACATAGCCTTCGATATTCTCAACAGCTAAGATAGGACTTCCTGCTGCAACTCTACCTAAAACCGGAACCTCCACTATATCACGTAAGGTCTTTCTAATTCCTGTAAGAAAAATGGCTCGCGCTTTATCTCTTTCTCTCTTTATATATCCCTTTTTTTCTAAAACAGCCAGGTAATCCTGGGCCGTGCCGAGAGCTTTAAACCCAAAGTGGGCCATTATTTCACGCAGTGTAGGCGTGGAATTATTCTTCAGCCAACAGTCTTTAATGAAGTTTAGAATTTGCTTCTGTTTCCTGGTTAGGTCCTGCATTAGAATCTGCCTCCTTCCAGCAAAAGTAATATACCATACATTTGTCTGGGATGTCAAGAAAAAAAATTTCACCCCCTCTGTCACAATTCCCATGTTTCTTGACATACTGTATATGAGGAAGGTAAATCAATGGAAACCGGGAAAATAGCAAACAAAAAGGGTAGGCCAAGGGGCTCTAAAAAAGAATTCCGTATTACATACGAAATAGTGCCTCCTGGCACTATAAAAAGCGACCTACCCATACCTCAGAAAACTCCCGACGAACGTTGGGAAGAAATAGTCGAAATTTGTTCTGCCATTATAGCCGAAGCTTATCAGAAAAAAGATTTTAATTGACATTTAGATACGTTCGGTTTACCATATGGTATCGTATATAACAATTAGGGAATTAGATGAGCATAAAAAAGTGCGCACTATACATAAGGGTCTCTACCTCACGACAGGCAAGTGTTGAAGATGGTTCTTTAAAGGCTCAGGAAGCCAGATTAAAAGCCTATGTAGATTATGAAAATACCAATAAAGGCGGCGACTGGGAAATAGCCGATATATATCGTGAGGAAGGGCGCTCAGCCAAAGATCTAAAACGACCTGAGTTTCAACGGCTTTTAGTAGATATAGAAGCCGGTAAAATAAACACCATTGTAATCTGGAAGATAGACCGCCTTACCAGATCCCTAAAGGACTTCTCCACCCTCTGGGAATTATTCAAAGAAAAAGGAATCCAGCTTATCTCCCTCAATGAAAAATTTGATACGAGCACAGCCCTGGGAAGGGCAATGATTAGCATTATCCTTGTTTTCGCCCAGCTTGAGCGAGAACAAACCGGAGAAAGAACTGCTGCAACAATGCAATACAGGGCGGAAAAGGGACTCTGGAATGGCGGTAGGATAATCGGCTATGACCTCGACCCAAACAATAAGGGCTCCCTTAAAATAAATCGTGAGCAAATGGCAATAGTAAAAAAGGCCTTTGACCTTTGTATAGAAAAGGGTTCAGCAGGACAAGTGCAAAGAACACTTAACGACCTCGGCTATAGAATGCCTACCTATAAATCAAGGCGCGGCAAAGAGCACGGCAACAACCTCTTTACCAAGCAGGCAGTTATAAGAATGCTTACTAACTCTGTTTATGTTGGTAAAATAAACTGGGGTGGTAAACTTTATCAAGGAAAACACCAAGGAACAATAGATGAAAAGAAATTTTTGAAGATACAGGAAATACTACGACAAAATAGAAAGAGAAAGACTAATGATAAGTTACCACGGCAACACGTATATCTCTTGCAAGGCATTCTCCGCTGTGGAAAATGCGGTTCAATGATGACACCAAAAGGTGGCATAAACGGTTCCGGACACCCATACCACTATTATCAATGTACAAAAAATAGCCATATAGGGAATATTGCCTGCAAAGCTAAATACGTCCCGGCAAAATCAATCGAGAATTTTGTCGTAGAAAGAGTAAAAGAGCTGACTACAAACGAAGAAGAAATTGCAAAGATGGTAAAAAATGCTAATAAATATAGTGATACACAATTAAAGAAATTAATTGAAGATAAACAGAGCTTACAGAAGGCTATCCACCAAGTAAAAGAGAAACTTAACGCAATGGTCGACACTATAGAGAACGAAGGCGCTAAAGCTTTTAAGACTTTGCAAGAAAGAATGGCTGCATTGGAAAAACAGCGTGAAGAGTTAGAAAAGAAACTTGAGGTAATAGACTTTGAGGCTACAAAAATCGAGCAGGAAAGAGTCAGTGCAGAAATAATGCAGGAGCACTTTAAATCCTTTAGGGATGTCGTTAAAAAGGCTGATGCTCAAAAACTAAAAGAGCTTCTTTTTCAAATCATAGAAATCATACAATGGCATGAAAATCCTGATGATAGCTCCTCAGGACACTGCAAGATTAGTTATTTCGAACAACCCCGCTTAATTATTCCCCAAAATAAACTGAGCGAACAAGGTGGTAACCTACTGTTCGCTCAGAGTGACAACTGGCTCCCCCGCGAGGACTCGAACCTCGGACATGGTGGTTACACTTAACCCGAAATTACTTTCGGAAGTGGACTATATTATTGCCGGCGACTTTACGTTTCGGCAGCGGGTATATAGTCTCTGCACATTTACTCCGATTTCTCGAAGACTTAGCTCAGGATTACCCCTGCTGTTTCGTTTTGCTTCGCAAAAGCGAAACAAAACGACAGGGGTTTCCCTGAATTAGCCCGCTTTTTCATCTACGGTTTCCCGTAGAAGCTGCCATTTAAGATCCCTCGGCTTCGCCTCGGGATCAAATCCGCCTTTGGCGGATTTGACAGCCACCCGCTCTACCAACTGAGCTACAGGGGAATTATTTTTTGTTCTATTATTTTATCTCAATGGGTGGATTAGTCAAGCAGAAAACCGGAGGCGCCGAGTCCGAGCGGGGGGAGTTTCCATTTTTTAACCCACTATGATATAATATATTGCAGTGGGTTTTTCTTTTAGCCAAGGTTTAAAGAGGAGAGGAAAAGATGAATATTAAAATTCGTTATCTATTGTGGTTTATTGTTGTTTCTCTTTGTTTCTCGGTAATATCCTTAAGCTTAGCGGCAGAAGGTTCTAAATATAGTGTTACTTCAAAGGAAATAATTTTTTTCCGCAATGAGGGTGCTCATTCTCCTTTTGAGTTTATTGAAGTTTCAATACGAGCTGACGGTTCGGGCGTAACCATATTTGAGCGTTATGGCGAGAAGAGTGTAGAGACATCCTTTAAGCTGAACCAGTACGAGATGGATGAATTAAAGGCACTTGTTTATGAAGTAAATTTCTTTTCACAATCAGATCAACAAACTACTTTTATTGAGGACACCGGTAAGTCAACTCTTCGTATTTCGCTTGAGGACAAACAGAAAGAAATCATGTTTTTTAGCCTGCCAGAAATTCAACCTCTTATTTCTTCCCTTTGGAAACTGATAAATCAAGGTGTTATTTTATGGGGTCTTAATGAGAAGGATGATGTATATCCTGTTAATGTGGCACTATCAGGACACCTTGTAGGACAGAAAGTTTTCCAGCCGCAAGTTTTCCGCGATCCTTTGATGAAATTCATAAGTAGATCTAATGATCGCCAAAAGCTTATTTGGAGTTTTGAAGCGCTCTCATGGGTAATGACGCCAGAAGAATGGACAAGCTTTTTATCTGCAGAATTAGGCAAAGCTAAGGACACACGCAAGAGCTTGCTTCTCGAAGCTCTATCTTCTCATCCATTTACAGGAAACATTTTGAAGCCGCACCGTCAAGCATTACTATCTTTACTTCTTAAGAATCTTCAACTTGAATATATAAGATGGCCTCAATTTTCCAAAGAGAAAAAGGAGTCCTATGAATCTATTATAAGGTTTTTAGGCTACGAGCGCTATGCTCCAGCAACGCCGATCTTAATATCGATGATAGAAAAGCCATACAGATGGGATATTTCGTGGCTTAGAAACTCTTTATCTCTTATGGGGATGGAAGCGATTAAGCCTTTAGAGCATTTACTTAATGATCCTGAGTCCGATGTGCGCGCTGTTGCCACAGATATGTTAGGCGAAATATTAAGAGCGAATCCTGATTGGCCTACAAAGGGCTCTGTTTCCGAAGAAGAACAGAAACGCATTTTAAATACATTAGAAACATCTATCTTACCCAAACTTAAGAGAATGATTGATAAAGATCCTGATGATTCAGTTCGAAAGGCAGCCCAGCAATCTGTCCAACAAATAAAGCAGGGTTGGTGTAAGTAAAGATTAAAATGACTTATTTAACTGATAATTACCAAATCTATTATCAGCTTGCCTGATTCTTCTGAGTAGAGCCAGTTGCGAAACTCGTCCAATACGGGGAGCTAAAAGGGAACGACGACCTCGCGGGGGGAGGCCAGAAGCGAGGACTCGAAAAGAACGAACATGAATTTTCCCTCTTGACAATACAACTATTTAGTTGTATACTTTATTTGGATAAAGAGAGGATATAAGTGGCTAACTATTCGTGCTTTTACTTTACAACCGAATCAGGAAAGGCACCAGTTGAGGAATTTATAGATTCATTAGATTATTCAAGTCAGAGGAAGTTCTTTTTTAAGAAAGGGCTATTAGAGGAATTTGGACCAAGATTACCCTTTCCACATGCGAAATACATAGGCAGTGAGATTTATGAATTAAGATTTGAAGGCAAAGAAGGGGCTATACGAGTTCTATATTTCTTTTATTACAAAAACGAGGTCATATTTACGAACGGCTTTATTAAGAAATCGAATAAGACTCCGAAGGGAGAGAAAGAATTAGCTATTGAGAGAAGAAAATTATTCCTAGAAAGAAGAGGTGGTTAAAATGAGACAGGTAAATAAACACTTAGAACAGAAACTGAAAGATCCATACTTCAAAGAGCTTTATGAGCTGGAAGAGCAAAAATTAAATATTGTCAAACGCATCATTGATTATCGCGTCAAAAACAATCTTACCCAGGGCCAATTAGCTAAAAAGATAGGGATTAGCCAGCAGCACATATCCAAGATTGAGAATGGTGAGTTTAGCAATATCGTTACTCTTGAGAAGATTCTCTTAGCTATTGGTTTTAAGGTAAAGATTGAAGTTGCACCTTTGCATAAAAGAATCAGAGACCAAATTCTGAAGATGCGGCCATTAAAAATGCATCATCAAATGGCCTGATTTCAATTAAGGAGTTTCTAAACTCAGTTACGAAGGGGAGCCAAAAATAGGCCCGGAGAAATCCGGGCCTTTCTTATTTTTAGGGAGTCTGCGAGTAGCGAAAAATCAGTTAAATATTTTCTTGACTCGATACTTAAAAAGGAATATAAATAAAAAATAGGCAAATGACTTTGGAAGGTGGAAATATTATGTCTCCCAATAGAAAAAATGGCTTGAAACAACTGGATGTGTTCGCACTTTTTCTTCCGGACATAAAAGAGCTCATTGCAGCGAAGAATTTTACTGACCTTAAAGAATTTATCAAGAAGATAAATTCTATAGATATTGCAGAGGGTTGGTCAAAACTTACCCTTCAGGAGAGCCTGCTTTTATTTAAACTTCTTTCTCCTAAGAGAGCAGTAGAGGTATTCGAAGACCTGCGCTTCGAAGACCAATCCCGTCTTTTAAGCAACCTCAATAGCGAAGAAGCTTCGAGCATATTAAACGAGATGGCTCCTGATGACAGGTCACGGCTATTCAAAGACCTCTCTCCCAAGCTAATGAAAAAATTCCTTAATCTTCTCAAGAGCGAAGAGATATCCAATGTTAAGGAGCTTCTTACTTACCGCCATGGAACCGCAGGCAGCTTAATGACTACTGATGTAATTGAAATTAAAAAGGACATGACTGCCAGAAAAGCCCTTCTCACTCTGCAGGAGCGCCTTACGAGCGGCCATACCAAAGATATATATTCTATATATGTTACAGATGACGAGCATGTCCTTATAGGAGCAGTTGGCCTTCAGCTTCTTCTTAAGGCACCTCAGGACATTCTGATAAAGGATATAATGACCGGGATTGACGATATTAAGGTCAATGCCAAGCTTAGCAAAGGAGCAGTGGCAAAACATTTCTCAAAGTATGATTTATTGGATGCGCCGGTTGTTGACGATAATGGTCAACTTCTGGGAGTTATAACTGTTGACGACGTAGTCGAGCTCATAGAGCGCCAGGCAACAAGCGATATGTATGGGGTAGGCAAAATGAGTTCAGCTGAAGGTGAGATTATACGTTACCAGACAGCCACGGTCACAGAACTTGTTAAAAGGCGCGCGGGTTGGCTTATTGCCCTTTTGATATTTGATTTCTTGACAGGCACTGTCTTAAAAAACTTTGAGGCAACCTTAAGTGCTGTTGTATCGCTGACATTTTTTATACCAATGCTTCTTGATACAGGAGGCAATGCCGGCGCCCAGACTTCAATTACCATAATCCGGGGACTTGCTACTGGCGATGTCTCATTTAAAAATGTTTGGAAAGTAATTAGACTTGAAATTTTTGCTGCTTTTCTCATGGCAGCGATAGTTGGTAGTGTTGCCCTCAGCAGAGCTTTCTTGTTGCAGAAAGATTTCTGGCTTGCCTCGGTAGTAGGAATTACTATGTTCCTGATAGTGCTTGTGGCAATCTCTACTGGTATTACCTTGCCTCTTCTCTCGAAGCGAGTAGGACTAGATCCAGCAGCACTGGCAGGGCCCATAACCACAAGCATTGTAGATGTAATTGGTCTCATAGTATATTTTAAAGTAGCTCAGGCCTTTATTCCTGCCTTAAGATTTTAGTTTCAATTCAAGATGGTTTTATAAATCTTTCTCCTTGTAAGCAAAAAGAAGCTTTGTTAAGATAGTTTTTATGTTCGAAGATAGAGAGGATGCAGGAAGAAATCTTGCCAAGGCATTAGAAAAATACAAAGATAAAGGAGTCATTGTTCTTGCCATACCCCGGGGCGGAGTTGAAGTCGGATACGAAGTAGCCAGATATCTCAACGCAGATTTTTCAATTATAATTTCCAGAAAACTGCCCTTTCCCGATAACCCTGAATCCGGTTTTGGAGCAGTTGCCGAGGATGGAAGTTTATTTCTCTTTGCCGGCTTTGAGGCATTGCTCTCGAAAGAGGAAGTTAATCGGATAATCAGCGAGCAGAAATCAGAAATTATTAGGCGCATAACAGTTCTGCGCGCTGGAAAGCCGCTGCCCAATATTAGAGAAAAAATCGTAATACTGGTGGATGATGGAATTGCTATGGGTTCTACAATGCGCTCAGCAATAACCTTATGTAAAAATAAAAAAGCAAAAAGAATCGTAGTGGCTGTTCCTGTTTCAGGAGAAGAGGCAGAAAGGGATTTCGCTGCCCTTGTTGATGAGGTGATAATTTTGGAAAAGCCGCATTTTTTTCAGGCAGTAGCTCAGGCGTATAAAAATTGGCATGACGTAAGGGATAAAGAAGTTATATCTATATTAGAAAAGTGGGGAAGCAAAAAATATGAATAAGAAGAGGAGGAATGCTGACATGTTAATTCCGACCATAATTATGGGGTTATTGGCAATTATCTTGATTTTTATAGGATATCTTAAAGGCCAGCATATTGAGGGAATAAAATCCGCCTTAAATATGACTATTCAGATTTTGCCGATATTATTATTTTCATTCATAGTAGCAAGTATGGTTCAGTTGTTGATACCTCGCGAAGTTTTAACTAATTTGGTAGGCAAGGAGTCGGGCCTAAGGGGAATATTTATTGGCACAATAGCCGGGGCATTTTCTCCGGGCGGGCCTTATATAAGTTTGCCTATTGTTGCGGCGCTACTACGCGCTGGTGCAAGCATAGGGACTTCAGTAGCATTCCTTACTGGGTGGTCATTATGGGCTGTAAGCCGCCTGCCTATGGAGGTTGGGATATTAGGTTGGAGATTTACGCTTATAAGACTTATCAGTGTTTTCTTTTTCCCACCAATTGCCGGCCTGATTGCTCAGGCGTTAACGAAATAAAAGTATAATGGAAAAGATAGAAATTAGTATTGTGGGTGCTGGGGTTATAGGTCTGGCTATTGGCTTAGAGCTATCTAAGAGCAATAGCAATATTTTTTTGATTGAGAAAAATTTCTCCTTTGGCCAAGAAATAAGTTCACGAAATAGCGAGGTAATCCATGCGGGAATTTACTACCCAAAGGATTCTCTAAAGACCAAGACCTGCATAGAAGGCAGGGATTTGCTTTACGAATTTTGTGCTAAAAATAATATTAATCACAAAAAGATAGGAAAGCTTATCGTGGCTATAAATAATAATGAGATAAGCGACTTAGAAAATCTTTTTAAACATGCAAGCGAAAATGAAGTTGCCGGCTTAAAATTTCTTTCAAAAAGCGAGGTAAAAAAAATTGAGCCCAACATAGAAGCGCAAGCAGCTATATATTCAGCATCTACAGGCATTTTAGATTCCCATAATTTAATGAAAAATATAGCGCTACAATTTGAAAGTGAAGGCGGCACCATTGCCTATAATACAGAGGTAATCGGCGTAGAAAAGGTTAAAAACGGATTTGAAGTTGCAGTTAGCGATAAGCGGGAAGGTGCTTTTAAATTCTTTAGCCATATTTTAATCAATGCCGCAGGTTTAAATTCAGACAAGATATCGAGTATGGCTGGCTTTGCAAAGGACGAATACAGATTAAAATACTGTAAAGGCGATTATTTTCGGGTTAATAAAGATAAGGCAAGATTCATCAATAGGCTCGTGTATCCTGTTCCTAAAAAAGACAGAGCTGGATTAGGAATACATGCGACTTTAGACTTGGCAGGAGGTTTGCGTTTAGGCCCGGATGATGAATATGTGAGAGAGATAGATTATAATGTCGATTCTTCTAAAAGAGAAATTTTTTACGAAAGTGTAAAGACATTTTTACCTTTTATTGATTTAGAAGATTTAAGCCCGGATATAGCCGGTATCAGGCCAAAACTCCAAGGGCCAGGAGAGGATTTTAGAGATTTTATTATTAAGGAGGAAAGCAATAACGACCTGCCCGGCCTTATAAACCTTATCGGCATCGAATCCCCTGGTTTAACCAGCTCATTTTCTGTTGCAAAAATAGTTAGAGACATGGTTTTGAATTTGAGATAGAATTAATACAAGGAGGTAGTTATGGCTAAAAAAATAATTTCATTTATATTTTGTGCGTTACTATTAGTCAACATGTGTGGTTGTGTAGCTCTTTTAGCCGGAGCAGCAGGAGGCGCAGGCACGGCAACATGGCTTTCTGGAAAATTAAGCCAAGAAGTAAATGCCTCATTTGAAAAGAGCCTGAAGGCTAGCCGGACCGCTTTAAAGTCGCTTAAAATGGATATTGAAAAAGACACAGTAAAAGATAATGTCGCCCAGCTTATAAGTACCTATACTGACGGCAGGACAACCTGGGTAGATATCCATAGAGTTTCCCAGTCAATATCCAAGATTGAAGTTCGAGTGGGAATGAAAGGCGATAAAGAAGTAGCACGTAAAATTTTAGATAAAATTATCAAATCCCTCTAAAAATCCATAATAATATTTATGCCGCTTGCCTATACATTTTTAATTATTATCTTGATGTTGGTTTTTAATGCCATTTTTGCTGCATATGAAATGGCTCTTGCCTCTATAGCGCGCATACGCCTTACGGTTTTAGTTGCGCAAAAAAAGAAAGGTGCCCAGGAAGCATTATTTATGAAAGACAGGATAGAGGCAAGCCTGGCAGTGGTGCAGTTGGGTATAACTTTTGTCGGCGCAATAGCAGCAGCAACCGGCGGCATAGGAGCTACTAATTTACTAGAGCCGCGAATCAGCCAATTATTAGAATTACCAACATTCTTATCAGAAGCATTGGCTTTGGTTTTGATAGTAGTCCCTCTAAGTTGCTTTACGATTATTTTTGCCGAGCTTGTTCCTAAGACATTTGCATTAAATAATAAAGAGGAAGTATGCCTAAAGCTTTCTCCTCTGATGAAGATCCTCTGGCAGATGCTTAACCCGCTGATTGTTTTTTTAGAGCGGGTAGTAAAAACCATCTCTAGAATAGGCTCAAAGAAAGCAGTTGTTAGCCCGAAGCTTGGTGAAGGACTGCATGAACTTAGGGCAGCTGCTTCTATGGCACGGACCTTGAGGGTTATTGGCGCACGTGAAGAAAAGATGGTTATTTCTATCACAGAATTGCCCAGCCGGCCAGTGCGCGAGATTATAATTGCGGCTATGGATATCTCAATGATTCCGATGAGTTTTTCTTTATCCGATGCTTTTGTCAGAGCACATCTGGATATGCATACTCGATTTCCAGTTTGCAGTGAAGATAATAATCCTCAGTCAATCGTTGGCTATGTTAATTTTAAGGATATACTTTTTGCCTTACATGTTAATCCTTCAAATCCGACATTGCAAGGTATAACCCGGCCCATAAAAAGTGTTAATGCTGGTACGATGATTTCTTCGGTCCTTGAGGAAATGATGCAAGAGAGTGCACATATAAGTTTAGTGCGGGATGACCAGGGTAAAATATTGGGAATGGTTACGTTGGAAGATTTAATTGAAGAACTTGTGGGCGAGATTAAGGATGAATATGACCGGCTGCCAAATTATGTCCATCCTTATTTTGACGGTTGGGTAATGGGCGGAGGCGTGTTGATGAGTACTGTTGCGTCGGCAACTGGATTGCCAAAGTTATTTACTCAAGAGCCTACCGGACGTATTCCTACTTTGGCCGAGTGGTGTGCTAAGATTAAAAAAGGCCTAAAAGGCGGAGATATTTTTGAAATAGACGGTCTCACTATTACTGTGCGTAAATTACGCCGTCGGCAATTAGCTGAAGCTATTGTCGAAGTTACTAAGCCAAAGAGCGCCTAGATACGTCAGAAAACCTATATTTAACGCAGATAGTCGCAAATCTAACGCAAATAGGCGCAGATTTCTTAAAGACTTATCTGCGTAAATCCGCGTTTGATTCGTCTCTCGTTTCATGCTCGAGATCCCGAGCGAAAAGCGAGGGGCGAGAATCCGCGTAAAAAGAGATGCAAAAATTTTTTTCAGAGCCACTTAATTTGGCAGTTTTAGTTGCATTCCTTAGCGCATTAGGGTTTCTTTTACGTGGATTAAAACAGGAAAAATTTTTATCTTCTTCGCGTTTTCTAATCTCTTTATCTTGCCTATTAGCTGCATTTATTTTACTTCCTTCTGGAATTTCAATAAAATTTTTACGCTTTAGCTCAGTTCTGATTATTGTTTTGGCGGCCTTAACCTTATTCAGCGATATTGTTTTAGGAATATTTTTAAGGATTAAAAATGCCTTTTTTTACGGGACAAATTTAGCCAAATCCGAGGCTGATTATATTGCCGAAATTTGCCAGGCAATGGATTTTCTTGCCAGACGGCGCGTCGGCGGCTTAATTATTTTGGAAGGAAAAGAAAGCCTGTTAGGGTATGTAGATGCAGGAATTCCCTTTGATGCCCAGGTAAAAGCCGAAATTATAGTTGCCTTATTTTGCGAAAATTCGCCGGTTCATGACGGCGCAATTATTGTTAGTTCCGGCCGGATTAAGCGGGTTAAGGCCATATTATCACTGCGCACAAACATAGCTTTGCCCTTAGGGGTAGGAACGCGCCACAGAGCAGCTATAGGGATTAGCGAACAGACTGATGCTATTGCCATAATAGCTTCTGAAGAGCGGGGCGAGATAAGCATTGCTTATAGAGGCTATTTAGTTAAGGTAGATTCGAAAGAAGAGCTGCAAAAACTGATTAAAGCCGCCCTTAAAGGCAAAAATATCAGTTCGGCGAGAAGATAGCCGATTCAACGAAACTGTTGCAATACCTCTCAAATATGATATATTAATAAAGAGGGTTAAGCACTTTAAGTGGTCTGGGGATAGATTTATATTCCTGGAGGTAGTTTTTAGATGGTCGGGCCGCCATCTTGCAGAATATGCAGGATGGCGGTTATTATTATAAAGGAGTGATTGTCGATGTATAAAAATTCAATAATAACAATTGCGAGCTTATCGGATATTTTAATACCAATAGCGGTTTTATTAACAACCCTTATCGTGGCCTATATTATCAAGAGAATAATTCTTAATCGGCTCTTGAATTTGGCAAAGAATACCAAAACAGAGATTGACGATGTGATCATAGATTCGATAAGAAGTCCTTTTATAATATGGTCTTTGATGTTGGCTATTTACTTTGCCCTTGAATTTTCTAAGCTGTCAGAGAATTTCGTCTATATAATTGGAAAACTTTTGTTGGTGTTAGGAATTTTTTCAATAACGTTTGTTTTAGCTAACATTTGCGCCAAATTAATAAAGAAGTATTCAAGCAAAATTGAGACTGCCATGCCGGTTACCTCGCTTACTCAAAATATAACCAGAATTATAATTTTTGCTATAGGAATTCTAATTATCTTAAATAGCTTAGGCATCTCCATCACCCCCATATTGGCTACTCTGGGTGTGGGCGGATTAGCAGTAGCTTTGGCACTGCAAGATACCCTATCTAATCTTTTTTCCGGATTTCATATCATAATAGCAAAGCAAATTAGAGTAGGCGACTACATAAAATTAGACACCGGCGAAGAGGGTTATGTTACAGATATTACCTGGCGCACAACTAAGATAAAAATGCTACCAAATAATGTCGTGTTAGTGCCTAACGAAAAACTAACCAAAGCAATTGTTACTAATTACTATTTGCCAGATAAAGAGATGGCAGTGTTAGTCAATCTCGGCGTTCATTATAATAGCGACTTAAAAAAAGTTGAGAAGGTTACCTGCGCAGTAGCAAAAGAGGTGATGGAAAAAATTCAAGGAGGCGTTCCGGAATTTGAGCCTTTTATACGCTATCACACTTTGGGAGATTTCAGTATTAATTTTACAGTTATATTAAGGGTGAAGGAATTTGTTGACCAGTATATGATTAAGCACGAGTTTATTAAACGTCTACATGAATGTTACAACAAGGAAGGTATTGTTATACCTTACCCCATAAGAGCAATAAATTACCAACAGGAGAAGGAATAAATGAGAAGAATACTTTTATTTATTCTGCCGATTTTAATTATCGTTGCCATTGGTTTTACTGTCTCTGGTATTACGCAGGTCCGTTTTACACAAGAGCGATTGATGGACGACTTAAAGAGAAAGGCAAAATCTGTTGATGAAAGCTTAGAGTTAGCTGTAAGGTATTCTCTCCTTAACAATGATTTGAAGTCAACTAATCGTTTAGTGGAAAGTTTCCAGAAAAGAGAACGCTTGCAGGGATGTGTGATTTATGACAAAGAGGGGCAAATTTTGGCTATTACTGAACGAATCGCTGATTGGAGAGAAAAGGATAAGCCATATCTTAAAGAGATTTTGACGACAAAAAATCCCCGTGGCTCATTAGAAATATTCAAAGATTATTCTGTTTATAGTTATATCCTGCCTGTCTTGGATGACGAAGGAAATGTATTAGGATTAGTTGAGGTAATCTACGACACCTCCTATTTATTTACAACCTTGACTGAACTTTGGAAGAGTATAAGCGTAAGTTTAATTGCCCTCATATTTTTGATAGCAATGGTTGCCTTTCTTATCCAAAGACAAATTTTTGTTCTTCCGGTTCGTCGGCTTACCCAGTGGTTTGCTCATTTTCAACGGGGAGAGACGGATAAGTTACGCCCATTTAAGGAGAAGGGCGAATTTGGAAAACTTATCAGCGAGGTTGAGCAGGTTGCTTTGGGCTTAAGGGTAGCCCGAAAGGTAGTAACAGAGGAAGCCACTGTTCGTCTTACGAAAGAAGAACTTTGGACAGAAAGTAAGTTACGGGATCTTATCCATGCAAAGTTAGGAGAAAATGCGTTATTTGTTGTTTCTAATAGAGAGCCGTATATGCATGTTATTGACGATATTACTGGTCAAGCAAAGTGTATCAGGCCGGCAAGTGGCGTAGTTACTGCTATAGATCCAATATTGCGTGCCTGTGGCGGCACTTGGATTGCGCATGGAAGTGGTGAGGTAGATAAAAAATTTGTAAATTCTAAAAATAAACTTGGCGTGCCTCCTGAAGATAATCGCTATATCTTAAAGAGAGTCTGGTTAAAAAAAGAAGAAGAGGATGGATATTATTATGGTTTTGCTAATGAGGGATTGTGGCCACTTTGTCACGTAACTCATACTCGTCCGATATTTCGCGAGAATGATTGGCAAATGTATAAAAAAGTAAACCAAAAGTTTGCTGAGAGCATATTAGAAGAATTGCCTGCAAAGAATCCTTTTGTTTTTATCCAGGATTATCATTTTACTTTACT
>JBFMEB010000003.1:0-100697 GCA_040753675.1 Candidatus Omnitrophota bacterium
TTTGTGCACAAAATTAAAATTTTTATTTCAAGCCCACATATAGCAGTAAAATTAGGGCTGGGTCAAATTCAGCCATCAAAGTTATGAACACTATTGTTCCATAACTTTGGGCTTCATTTGACCTCCTATTTTTATTCTTTTAATGGTTTATACCGTATACCACTCCAGGAAATTCCTGCGTGGCCAGAAAATTCCAGAACATTAAGCCGCACGCCATGCACCAAAACTGATACAGGCCCCAGCACAATAGCTAAGGCATTGCCTATAAGGGCAATCAAAATAGATGCAAGTATGCTAAATTTATTTGCACTACCAACCATCGCTGCCATGGCATTAAAAGCATCAGCTATAGCAATACCAGCAAGGCCCACTGCAAATAGACGAATATATGAAATCACGTCAGAAAAATTACTCATAAAACTTAAGGGAAGAGCTATAAACCACGAAGCCCATTCCTCGGCAGACTTTAAAAGATTCTTCCTCGGACTTGTAAAAAGAATTACCAAAATTACTCCTGGTATAAGAAGCCACAGACCATAGGAAGGGAAGACATCTCCTAATACGAGCGCTTTGGCTATAAAAAATGCCGCCCAGAGAATACCCACCCAGCCCACATCTCCTAATGCGCTTAAAGAAGGCACTTTTAGTATTGCGCGCCAGCCATGGGCAAGGGAAAGATGCAACGCCCCTAAGAAAAGACAAAATCTCTGCACCACTTTGTCGTCGGTAAGTGCAGGCAAAAGCGGTTTAATGCCTGATTTCATCAGCCATTCATGACCAAAGAATGTCCCAGTAAGAACGCCCCAAATAACTGCGCAAATACTTAAGAGATAGAAAAGATAGAAATTGCTCGCAGCCACATTTTTCTTACGCAATTTCTGCTGCAGAAAAAATGTAATCATAAAATAAACTAAGCCGTAGCCTGCATCCCCGATTAAAATACCGAAGAAGATGCTGAAAAAAATTAAAAACGGCAAACTGATATCAAGTTCGCGATAGCCAGGAAGAATTTCCAGGAATTTAAATATGGGCCTGATAATGGAAATCCAGCGCGGATTGCGTAATTCTACAGGCACATTATCAGTATCATCTGGCTCTTTTACTACAATACCCCATTGCATGGAGCGCGCCTTAACGATCAGGCCTTCGACTCTGTCAGCAGGCACATAACCCATAATAAAACTAAGAGTACCAAAATTTGCCATACCATTAATTGCCTGTTGCAATTCCATCTCTTTATCTAATTCATTTTTGATTTTTAGAAAGTCTTGATAAAAACGCGACATTTTATAAAGTTGGAGTTTCAAAGACTGTATAAGTTTGGTGTCATCTCCTAATCTTCTGTGCATATCCGAAAGGCTGTCTTTAGGTGCTGCAATCTCTTTAAAAGGTATCTCGAGTTTTTGCTGCGAAAATACTATTACATAAGCCGCGCCTGCCTTAATATAAACAATTTTTACTACCGCATCTTTTGGAAAACAATCTAGTTCTTTCAATGTTATCTTGTAGAAAGAAGCGTAAATACCTTTGAAGGCAAGCTCTTTTAATTCTTCGGGCTGGAAATCTCCCCAATTCTGCCATTCTAAAATAGTTGATTGTAACTTCTCGGCATACATCTCTAATTGCTTTAGTCGTTTTTCTAAATCAATTGAGTGCAGTGCTAATTTATGCCAGTCAGTATTTATTTTTTCTTGCTGTTTGGTTGATTCTTTTGTATTTCCAATTTTCGAAAATAGATTTAGAGCAGAATTGACCAGCGCTAAGTCTTCCTGCAACGCAGCAATATCTTTGCCTTTTGGCTCGCCTTGGTGCTCCACGTGTAAAAGCCCCAGCAAACGCAAGTGCTTTACTGTAGCCTCTGCATCACTTGAGCGCACAATAATTGCTACTTTTTTCATCGGTACAATCATGTTAAATGAGCACATAACTTACGGAGCCATTGTTTTACCTTAGCGACGTAAGTTATAAGTGCGAATTTAACCCAGCACTTATTTTACTAAAAAGCTGGGTAGTAAAAATTAAGATTTTATTCGAAGAAAATTTATTTTATTTCAACTTAAAGCCTGGCAGTAAAATAAGTGCTGGGTAAGTTCAGCCAAACAACTTATGCTGCTATCGCCTCATAAGTTGTGGCTTCACTTATTTTTCTCTTGGCAATTTTACTTCTTCCTACGGCGTTAGCCATCTGATCGCCTAAATAAATCTTAATAACGCGAATTGCTTCCTGCGATTGTGGTATTTTCACATTCTCAAAAAGATTTACCCTCTGGGTGGTAATGCGTAATTCATGCCTTAAGACCTCAATCTCTTTTTTAATTATTTCCAGCTCTTGCCGTAAGGAAACTATTGCCCTTAAGTGCTCAATAGCAGCATCAACCCATAATGGATAAATAAATAAGTCATATTCGAGTCTATCAAAATCTACATTAACAAAAACTTCTAAATCTACGCCTGCGATATTTTTCCGGCTCGTCACTATCTTTTTAGGCTTAAGCCATTGGTTTATGTTTATCCCAGAGTCTGCTTTCAATAACCCTGCCCAACTCTCATAGGAAAGTTTTTTGTCTTGCTCCTCTTTGGTTTTTTGCTCAAGCAAAGCTAACTGATGCAAAATTTCAATCTGCAATTGTTGCTTCTTAAGCAAAAGAGTTGGCAGGTATCGCAGATACTGGCTTAAACTATCGCGTTGTCTTTTTAGTTCGCCTTTTGTTAATTTTATCTTAGCCATTTTTAGGTTTTGGCCAATGTTTCTCTATCATTGATTTTTTTATGCCCGTTTCTTCCGGGCTAAAACACTCGCAGAGAATTTCCCAGCCTAAATCTAACGCCTTTTCGAGCGGAATATTCACTTCTAAAGACATCATTTGTTTCTCGAAAATTCTGCCGTATTTAAGCAGTTTCTTGTCCCAGTTGCTCATGGCAAATCCCATTGCTTGTTTTTCTACTGTCTCCCTGAAATTAGCAAATAATTGAATCATAGTATCCATAATAGTGCGGTGGTCATCGCGTGTCTTGCCGTTTACCTGCTGCTTTAGTCGACTCAATGAACCAAACGGTTCAATAACCCTGTCTTTAAGATAAAATTGGCCTTCGGTAATGTAACCAGTATTGTCTGGCACCGGATGAGTAACATCATCTCCTGGCATAGTAGTAACTGCAAGGATAGTAATTGAACCTGCTCCTTCAAAGTCAACTGCCTTTTCATAACGGCTGGCTAATTGGCTATACAAATCTCCAGGATAGCCACGGTTTGAAGGCACATGCTCCATAGTAATGGAAATCTCTTTTAAGGCGTCAGAAAAATTGGTCATATCAGTTAACAAAACCAAAACACGTTTTCCAGCCAAGGCAAACTGTTCAGCCACAGCCAAACTTATGTCCGGAACAAGCATGCACTCTACAACAGGGTCAGAAGCAGTGTGTATAAAAAATACTGTGCGCGATAATGCGCCTTGCTCCTCTAAGGTATCTCTAAAGAAAAGGTAGTCATCATGCTTTAAGCCCATACCTCCTAAAATAATCACATCAACTTCTGCCTGTATGGCAATCCTTGCCAATAGTTCATTATACGGCTCGCCAGCAATGGAAAATATGGGCAGCTTCTGAGACACAACTAAAGAATTAAAAACATCAATCATCGGAATGCCAGTGCGAATCATTTTGTTTGGTATTATCCTTTTCACCGGATTAACTGGCGGCCCACCAATATCAATAATATCTTGAGATAAAGCCGGGCCCTTATCCAAAGGCTCGCCGCTGCCATTAAATATGCGGCCCAATAGGCTATCTCCACTGGCAATATGCATTGGATGGCCTAAGAAGCGTACCTTATCACCTGTTGAAACGCCTTTGCTCCCGGCAAAAACCTGCAAAGATACTCTTTCACCTTCCAGGCGTATTACCTGGGCAAGAGAAACGCCACGCCTTGTAGTCACCTGCGCTATCTCAGCATTGCCAACAGCCTCTGCCTCAACTGTAATAACATCACCTGCAATCTCCACTATATTTGTATAAATTTTATACATCTATAATCTCACTTTCAGATTTAATCTTTTCCTTTTCTGTAGCAATAATTTCTTTTTCAATGGCTTTAAATTCTTCTGATTGCCAGGGGCTTGAATTCCAACCTCGAAAAAGCTGCCTTAAGCTCTGGAAAAAGTGCAAAGCCTCTTCTTTGCTATCAAGTTTAAATTCTTGCTCTAAAATGTTTTGGTAGATAAAATTAAATGTATATTTTTGCCTTTCTTCGGATGTCGCCTCATCAACTGGGTCAAATGCATTCTGCTGCAGATAAACAAAATCAAAAAACTCACCCTTTAAATAATCTATGTAATCCGCTAAAGATGTTCCTTCTTCTCCCACAACCTTCATCATCTGCGCCACGTCAAAACTTTTTCGTAAGATTTCATGGCCTTTTTTTGCCTGTCTCTCATCTATAAAACTCTTATATTTGCTCCAGCTTATCAGTGGATCAATGGCAGGATAACGCCTTGCATTTGCGCGTTGGTTTGATAATCCATGAAATGCGCCAACTACTTTTAAGGTGGCCTGGGTAACTGGCTCATCGAAATTTCCTCCAGCAGGGCTTACTGTCCCACCAATAGTTACAGAGCCCATTGAGCCGTCGTGTAATTTAACAATGCCGGCCCGTTCATAAAAAGAAGCGATGCGCGACTCTAAATAAGCAGGGAATGCCTCTTCACCGGGTATTTCTTCTAAACGGCCTGACATCTCGCGCATTGCCTGTGCCCAACGAGAGGTTGAATCTGCAAGAAGCAAAACATTTAATCCCATTTGTCGGTAATATTCGGCAATTGTTACAGCAGTATAAACTCCTGATTCTCGTGCTGCTACTGGCATAGAACTGGTATTACACATTATCACTGTACGGTCACTCAAGGGTTTATTTGTGCGCGGGTCAATCAAATGCGGGAATGTTTTAAGAGTTTCCACTGCCTCACCTGCCCGCTCGCCGCATGCAGCAACGACAACAATGTCTACCTCAGCGTGGCGGCTGGTTAATTGTTGTAGCACAGTTTTACCAGAGCCAAATGGTCCTGGGATACAAAAGGTTCCACCTAAGGCAACTGGAAACAAGGAATCGATTAATCGCATTTTGGTAACTAAAGTGCCCTGGGGTTTTAATTTTTCAGCATACGCAGAAATAGGAACCTTGACTGGCCAAACTTGTCTTAAAAAAACTTCATGAATCTTTCCCTGTGCATCTTTTAACTTTGCAATCGCTTGTTCTAAATTATATCTTCCTGGATTTGCTATCTGGACAACTTCAAGATTGCCCTTTAAGCTAAAAGGCGCCATAATAAAGTGCTTAAAAATCTTCTCTGGAACAAAGCCTAATTTTGCTCCGGCAAAAACAAAATCGCCAACTTTAGCAATAGGCGTAAAATCCCACTCGCTTTGTGAAGGAAGCGCCTGGATATAAACACCCCTTTTTAAAAAGAAACCATGATCTTTAGCCAAATCTGGCAAGGGATTTTGTAAGCCATCAAATATCTGGCCTAAAAGACCAGGCCCGAGTTCTACGCAAAGAAGCTCTCCCGTAAACTCCACTTCTTCTCCTACTTGAAGGCCAGAGGTATTTTCAAATACCTGCATCTCAGCCTGCCTTGCGCGAATTCGTATAACCTCAGCTTTTAGCTGCTCTTTGCCATGCAAGACAAAAGCAACCTCATTCTGAATTATATTGTCCTCTGTTTGCGCAGATACCATATTGCCAATAATTTTTGTAATCCGGCCTTCCCTTTTCTCTCTCATATTCATCAACCTTTCAATGCACCTTTAAGGCTTCTTCTAAAACTTGCTTCTTATCCGAGATATTGATTCTTTCCCAACGCTCTAAAATCAACAATTTAAGGCAATAGATAATTAAAAAATCTAAATCAAAATAATGACCAAAACAAAAGTCATCTAAGGCCTGCCATCTGGCAAGGTCTAAAATTTTTTCTGCCTCTAAGATAGATGAACTGCGCAAAGCAGTTATGGCAATATTGGTAATAAACGCTTCTGGAAATCTATCCTTGCGCAAATAACGGCCAGGGTCGATATGCATTCGTTGGGCACGGTTCTTAACCAATTCATTTCTTAATGTGCTATCAAAATCCTGCCATTTTTTTAGGGTAGCTTGGACAATAGTAGAGTAATCTCCTGAAATCGAGAGCTTTTTTAGAATCTGGATATCAGCATCAGGAATAAATCTCTGACAATATATAATAAATTCTTTAAAACTAAAAGGAGGCTTTGTGCCAAACTGAAGAGAAGGCAAACTCGAAATTAAATAAGTATAAAAATAGGACATTGCGTCTACTATTTTAATAGTTTAGCTAATTCTGGTTTAAGATATTGACTGATGTAGTCTGCCAGTGCCTCTTCGGTAAAATCAAAATGCGATTTACCCTCATCAAAACTAATAAGAAACCCCGCACTAATATCTTCTGATGATTTAAGGGTAATTTCCTTTTTTATCTCTTGTTTTAATTGTGCTAAAAAACCTTTTTCTAATTTCTCTACATCATCCTTATTGAGCGAAATTATAATATTGCCTTTGTTCTGTTTGGCTGTCTCAATAATAAGTGAATGTAAAATTTTAGATAGTAAAGCTGGGGTGAGCGTCTCACGGGCTGATAAAAGCACAATTTTATCAAGTAGGGAATTTATTTCTTCTTTTAAACTAATAAGCATGTTTCTTCCTGCCTGTTTGAGGGCGCTCTTTGAGGTATCTTGCATTTTATTGATTTTTTCTTGAGCCTCGCCAATCAGTTTTGCGCTTTGTGTTTTTGCGTTATTAATAATTTGCTCTGCGAGCTCTTTAGCCTCCATTTCAATTCGGCGCGCCTTGTCTTCGGCAACTTTAATGCCTTCATTCTGAATTTTTGCTATTAAATCTCTAATTTCCTCTGCCATAACATTCTCCTACGTTTTTCTAAAACAGCTATCTGCTGTCTGGTATTTCAGTATGCTTTATACTGCTTTATCTGCTAAGTAATGCTACTATATTTATATCAAATATTAAAAATTAAATATTAAAATTACATATCAAAGTTTAAAAATTTTAAATTTTACATTGTCATTTTGATTTTTACATTTTGATTTTTGCATTAAAGCGTTATTTATTTAAGAAAACATTATACTAACTTATTATTTGCTTCAGCGCTAAAACCGGGTCTTTTGCTTCTAATATGGGTCTGCCAATAATTAAGAAATCGCTGCCTGCCTCAATAGCTTCTCCTGCGCTTGCCACTCTTTCCTGGTCATGGCTCAGCGCGCCTTTCGGCCTTATGCCAGGAGTAAAAATTAAAAAATTCCTTTTAATATTTTTTCTTAAAGCCCTTGCTTCTTTCGCTGAACAAACCACTCCGTCTAAACCGCAGCGCAGAGCAAGTTTTGCCAATTTCAATACCCTGCCCGAACTTGCTTTTTGGCTGGTTAAAACCGTGACACCGATTAACAAAGGCCTGCGGTGATTTAGCCGCCGGGATTCCTCTTTTGCTGCCTTGACTGCTGCTCTAAGCATTTCATCTTCGCCTTGAATATGGAGAGTAACCATCTTTACTTTTAAACGCACTGCCTGGCGCACTGCATTTCTAACTGTATTAGGGATATCGAAGAATTTTAAATCCAAAAAAACCTGGCCGCCTTTTTTTTGAATAAATTTAATTATGTCCGGGCCGGCTATGGTAAAAAGCTGCAATCCCACCTTGAATATTTTTATTTTTGGATAAAGCCTGTTTACAAAATATTTGGCCTTCTTTAGACTATCGACATCTAAGGCGAGAGTCAATTTAGTTTTCAGTTGTCGGTTTTCAGTTGTCGGATTCATTCTTTTAGCGTTCCGATAAGATTTTTAATATTACTGATATTATTTTCTTTGAGATATTTTTTTATACCAGAAAGGATTTCTTTGCTAGCGTTGAGATTGACAAAGTTTACTGTCCCTAAGGATAAGGCAGACGCACCACAGAGCAGATACTCAATTGCATCCTGGCTATTCATTATGCCGCCGCCTGCAATGATCTGTAATTTAACTGCACAAAATGTCTTATATGTTGCAAAAAGCCCTAATGGCTTTATTGCTGGACCGCTTAAGCCGCCAGTTATATTTGCCAGGACAGGTTTTCTTTTATCAATATCTACTGCTAAACCAAAATATGTATTAACCAGAGAAACTGCGTCTGCGCCTGCTTCTTCGCTTGCAAGTGCAATTTCAGAAATATCAGTAACGTTGGGGGTAAGTTTTACGATTAGCGTCTTCTTGGTTAGCTTGCGTACTGATTTTACAACTTCGAAAGTTGATTTAGCATCCTGGGAAAACATCGTTTGACCGTGGACTTTTTTGATGTTTGGACAAGATATGTTTATCTCAATAGCTTTCAAACTAGAAATCTTATCTAAACGCTTTGTCAGTTGCGCAAATTCCTCGATACTTTCTCCCCCGATACTGACAATAACCGGAATTTTTAGCTTTGCTAAATACGGCAATTTTTCATCTAAAAAAGCATCGATACCAGGATTATCTAAACCAATAGAATTGAGAAGCCCGCATGGAGTTTCGACTAAGCGTGGAGGAGGATTGCCTGGCCGCGGCTTTACTGTTATTGTCTTTGTGGTAATAGCGCCAAAATATTTAAGATCAACGAGACCTTCTAATTCCTGTGCATATCCAAAAGTCCCTGATGCAGCGATGAGAGGAGAAATAAGAGACAAATTGCCGATGCGAGTGGATAAATTTTTTTGCTTAGTTGTCATATTTATTGAAACTGTTCCTTAACTTTAGGCCGGGTGAAAAAGAAGATTATAGAAATATACCAAATCAAGGCAAGTGACCAGAAGACAACCATAATAATTGGCAATATCTTAATTATTGAATTATACCGCGATTCATAATCATTTCTGATTTGTTCCTGGTATTCTGGCTTATACATTTTAAAATTCTCTTGCATTGCCGCATCAAATACCTTCTTCAATTCTTGCTTTCCATCTACAGAAGTAATCATCTTATTTATTTGGCTAAAACCCAAAAAACTAGGAATAAATAAAACTATCAATGCTAATCTTAAAATAATCTCTAATTTTCTCGCCCATTCCTTAAGCTGTAAAATAAATATGCCGGCTACTAATCCTAAACCAGAAGACAC
This sequence comes from Candidatus Omnitrophota bacterium, assembly GCA_040753675.1. Classification (GTDB taxonomy): domain Bacteria; phylum Omnitrophota; class Gorgyraeia; order JAHJTE01; family JAHJTE01; genus JBFMEB01. The sequence continues at coordinate 9,153 of JBFMEB010000003.1, forward strand.
TAAAGAAAACAGGGGCCTTGAATATGAGCTAACAGCTGAAACGCTCACTGAGTAAACTGAACTTAATAAGCCTAACAATCCGGCAATTATAAAAATTATTCCAAATAGTGTCACGCCTTTTGACCTTTGCTGCCCCATCTCTTACCTCTCTGTTACGTACTTCGGTTTTTAGTAGTTACCACAAATTCAATATTTAAATTTGCCAGATGATAAATGTAAATGCTTTATATCAATTATTTCTTTAGGTTTACTGAAATCCCAGCGTTCAATTTTTCTGTCGTCAAATATAAAGATTTGAAGCGATTCATCATTAACTACCTGAAAAATCAGCCACTTATCAAAAGATAATCTTATATCAAGTGGCACTTCAGGTGTATAGCGATTTGGAGAAAAACTTACCTCATATTCATGTTCGCCTTCTCGACATATTGTTATTACTTTATACGCGAATGCTGATTTTATTTTGTCTTCATACTGCTTATAAATTGGAAGATTCTCAATAAAGTTAATTAATTTCTTGACGTCGCTAATGGTACGAAAATTACGATATATTATATACGAGCTGTTCGCTCTTAGTGAAATAAACAGCGGATATATATTCCCCTTTTGACTCATAATATCAATATAAGCTAAGCTAATGAAATATTCATCCCCCTCTTTCGAACAACCATGGATACTAGTGTTAAATGTATTTAGATTAGCACCTATGGCAATCTGAAAGCGATTTTCTAATTGAGATGGGCAAGGCACAAAAGGTCTATCTGCAAAAGCATAATTCAGTGAATAATAAGTCAATAAAATAAATAAAAAACTTAGAAATAATATCTTTCTCATTTGCTTACTTCTCAATTATCCCAAGCCTAAAAGTCAAGCAGGAAGTGAACCCTTGACATCTTTGATGTCAAGGGTGAGTTCGGACAAAATAACTTATGTTCACTTACGTTCCATAAGTTATGTCCTCACTCAAAAACTCGGTTCCACGCATAATATCTTATATTTCCAAAACCCTTTTAAACCACCCTGGATAAAACTTAGATTTGTAAGATATTTCATTAAACACCAAACACAAAATTTATTTTTCGGCTCCATGCCAAAATTCCATTTGACAAACTGAAAGGCAAAATAAAGTGCAAAAACAAGAGAGGCCAAAGCAAAGAGTTTTATCCATAAAGCGGTTAGGATAAAACTTAAAATTGCTCCTATCAAAAACAAAAAAGAGAATAAATGCATCAGATGAAAATTACCTATATAAATAAACCCTTTCATCGGAAAAGGCATAAAAAATGAGGGGTTGCCTTTTAAAAATTGTAGTATAATCTCAAGGCCTTTTTTCTTAACGTATTTATCAACTAAAGGCATATGCGCTGCGCCATAAGTAACCCATACTTTGCGCAAAGATTTTAAATCTGCCTGATGCATATGATCAATCTTTGCCGCAGGCGCAAAATAGAATTTCCAACCCTTAGACCGATGCTGATAACTTAAATCCATGTCTTCGCCAGTGGGTCTGTCCCAGAACTTAGCACCGATTTCTTGCATTGCGCTCTTTCGATAAGCAACGTTGCAAGTGCCAAAAAAATAACCTTTGTGTCCTACGATTTCAGTCGGCCTTGGCTCTTTTGGAAAATCAGGAAAATATCCTTCTTTAATAAATCCATATCTTGGGCTAACCATATTAAATCTAAAATGTTCGCACCAGGCCTCAACAAGATTGTCTTTATTCACGCGTAAGGTATATAGTTCTCCGCCAACTGCTGCGATTTTTTCATCTCTTTGAAAAATCTTAAGTATCTGCCATACCCAGTCAGGCGCAGGAGCACAATCTCCGTCAGTAAAAAAGAGGAATTCACCTTTAGCCACTTCTAATGCCTTATTGCGGGCAAAGCCAGGCGAAGGACAGTTGGGAATCTCTACTAATTTTATAAAAGGATATTTCACTTGCCAGTCTTTAATTACATTAACTGTTTCATCAGAGCTACCGCCATCAGCAATAACAATCTCTAAATTCTCTCTTGGGTAATCAATACGAAACAGGTAATTAAAAGTGGTGGGCAATGTCCGGGCAGCATTACGGACAGGGATTATTATGGAAATAAAAGGTGTCGGACTCAATTTAATTTAAAATTAGACTTTTTAAAGCCTTATACTGATAATCAATAAAATTAATGATAGTAACAGGGTAACCACTCCGGCTAACACTCTGGCTTGCATAATGATAGAGGTAATATCGAATTCCTTTTCTAAGGCTAATCTCAGCTTATCTGTAGAAATCTTTTTATTAAGAAAATTATTTAGCCTTAACACCTGCTCTGGGAACAAAATCAGACCCAAAGAAAGTAATGCCCCGATTACACCAAACACAGAACCGCCGATTCTTAACAAGTCTGTCAAGGTAAAAATATTCTCCATCCTAACCTCCTTTTTAAATTAGTTTATTCTACCACTCTATAACACTTAAGTCAAATACAGGCCCATCTTTACAAACCCGTTTATATCCTGCTTTGGTAAGCACAGCACAACCAAAGCAAGCACCTGTGCCACAAGCCATATATTCTTCTAATAAGCCAAAGCAACTAATCTTATTTTTTTTGGATATTTCTGCTACTCTCTTTAGCATGGGTTTGGGGCCGCAAGCGTAAATAGTTTGTAGTTTGTCCCTCGACTTCGCTCGGGATCCTGAGCTTGTCGAAGGATAGTTTGTAGTTTGTAGTTTGTTTAGTAGTAAATCGGCAACTGTACCTTTGAATCCTTTTGAGCCGTCGTCTGTAGCTACTTTTACCTCATAGCCAAAATCTTTAAACTCTTCTTCGCATAGAATATGGCGTTTTGTCTTAGTGCCTATTAAAACAATTTGGCTTTGGGCTGTGCCTGCCGGCCGGCAAGGCAGTGGCTTTGGGTTATGGACTAACTTCTTTGCTAAAAATAAAAGCGGTGCCACACCTATCCCACCAGCAACGAGTATCGAGCATCTAGCATCAAGTATTGAGTGCTCAAATCCATTCCCTAACGGTCCTAAGACATCAACATACTGTCCCTTTTGCTTCTCTGATAAAATTTTTGTCCCTTCTCCGACAACTTTGTATAAAATCTCTATAGATTTTTTATTATCACTTACATTATGAATTCCCAGGGGTTTTCTCAATAACGGCTTATAAATATAATTAATTTTAATATTCAAAAATTGGCCTGGTAAGGCTACTTTCGCAATCTCTGGTGCATCAATCTGCATTTTATAGAAATTATCTATGATTTTGTTATTTGCAATTATTTTTGCCATTAAAACCATATTCATATCTTATTTCTTATTTAAAAATCTCCCCTGTCTCCGTGCTCCAAAAAAGCAAATCTAGATGGCTAGGGGGGATCTTTACCTTTTGACAGAATTTCTTTAACTTGTGTTCTGTCTCTAAATATAATCTTTTTGTTAAAGTCTTTGGCAATTCTTTGATAACCCCAAACTTTTTTAAATTCCTTAAGATATGAATATCTAATATTGCCAAATTATCCCCAAGCCCAATGTTTCTTAAAAAATGGCTTGCTTCCTTATAGCCAATGCCTTTTATATTTCCTACCAGCCATTCTCTCGTAGATAAAATATCTTTATTAACCAACCTATTCTTCATGCAAAGTCTGCCATTATTTTTAAAAAAATTTCGGCATTCTACTAAGTATCTGGATTTATTTTTATAAAATCTTGCCTTTTTTAGAAAAGGCCTGATTTTTTTAACATTACCTTTAAAAAGTAACCTGTTCTTCTTTAGATTATTTATTATAGAGTCGCAAACTTTTGCCTTGGATTGCGGGGTGAGTATGCAGAAACATAATTCAGAGAAAATTTCTTCGTCGCTTTTGGCCCAAACCTTTTTAAAATCATCCAAGCGCTTTAGGATTTCTTGCCTTTTGGCTTTATATATCTTTTTTAATTGATTTATTTGTTTTTGTTGCATTTATAATCTATTGTTCTTTTTCTTTTGTAATTCGCGCGCCGATAAGTGCTCCCAAAAATCCACTCATCAACACTACAATCGCAAAATAATATTGTAACTCTTTAATTAAAGGCAACCTCCATAACCGCAAGAATAAGAACTCGAGACCTATGCCAAGTTCATAACCAACTAAAGCTCCAATGCTTAGGAAGAGAAGTGGAATCTTTGTTTTTATAAGCATCTTAGCTAATCTTGCGCCAAGATAAGACCCAAATATTGCTGCAATTGGAATAATAATAAATACTTCAAAGCCAGCTGGTATTTTGAGAATTGAAAGGTTTGTTATAACGCTAATCCGCTTAAATAGATAATAAATTATAGTGGTTAAAATAACAAATCCCATCGGTGCAGAAAGAGCAAGCAAAACTTGCTTGTCAACTTTATTCATTATTTTCATTTTTTCACCTCGCTTATGAATTGGTTATTGTTTTAATCCAAATCTGCCTCGAACGCGGACCGTCAAACTCGCAAAAATATATGCCCTGCCATGTGCCTAACAGCAACTTGCCATCTTCAACAAAAATATTTAATGACTGGCCAACCAGAGAAGACTTTACATGGCTATCTGCGTTGCCCTCTGTATGCGAATAACTAGCCTCTTCTGGCACGATTTTCTCTAAACTATTAATGATATCACGCCTGACAGAGGGATCTGCATTTTCATTTATACTTAAACCTGCTGTGGTGTGCGGGCAAAATACAATGCAAAGGCCATTCTTTACTTTATTTTTCTGCACAATTTCCTGGATTCTCTCAGTAATATCTACTAACTCATTGCGCTTAGTGGTTTTTAAAGTTAATTGGTCCATATTTAATGAGAATTCGAGAAGGTTAAATGACTAATTCCTAAATCCGAATGCCTAATTAATTTTTTAATTCTTTAATGTCTAATTTAAAATTAGTCATTGGGAAATTTAAGAATTTATTCGACATTAGACATTAGGAATTAGAAATTTTTAAAAGTCTTATAACTTGTTTTATTGCCTCATCAACTGTTTGCGCCCTAATAACTCCCGGCACATCCCAAGATCCCAGGCTTATAACCGGTATGCCAAATTGCAGACAGTATGCTATCTCTGAAAGCGTACCCGCTTCACCTGGAAGAGCTATAACCACATCAGCGCTCTTTACCACCAGTACGTTTCTAGCCAAGCCTAACCCAGTTGGAATTACAATATCCACATATTTATTAGCATATTTTTTGTTGTAACTTGTTATAATTCCTATTGTTATGCCATTTCCATACTTAAAACCTTTACAAACTGATTCCATTACTCCACTTAAACCGCCACAAACAATAAAATCAACCACTTTAGCCAATTTTTTACCTAAATTTATGGCAATTTGCTCCACTTCTTTAGTACAGCTATGACCGCCTATAACTCCTACAATCTTCTTTCTCATCTCAAAAATAGTAGCGAGTAGCAAGTAGAGAGTAGAGAGATTTTTTCTCGCTACTCGTTGCTCGCTACTCTCTACTTAACATGCTAATTAACTATATCTTTATTGCCCCTGACAGGAATCGAACTCGCTCACTGCGTTCGCTCTCAATAGGGGCTCTGCCCCTCTTGTGGTCAGCCGACTATACGTCGGCTTCCCGGTCACCCCGAAAACGTGGGGAAAATTCTTTCCCCACACCCCTTTGGTTCGATTCCTAAATATGATTATGCCCCTGACAGGAATCGAACCTGTACAGCTAGCTCCGGAGGCTAGTGCCCTATCCGTTGGGCTACAGGGGCGCTGATTCTTCAAGTATTTTATTTCTCCAACCCTCTTATCCAATCAAAATATTTATTAAATGAAGCGTTTATGCCTAAAATGAGTCCAGACCACATAAATACTTTAAATATTATTATATTTCTTAAGCGGAATATGGCGTCGGGTAATTCAACTTTCTGTATCATATCCAAAAATACTAATATAATTATAAAAAATAACCATGCCAATATTGAAAGTGCTATGAATAAGAGAATAGGTTTAATATTTCTGATATCCTTAAGCCTATCTTTTGGTTTTTCGCTATAATAATCTTTGTTTGAGAATTGTTTAAGCGATTGCTTAGAGTAATATTTCATAACAATTTCACCTACTAAAAAATAAATTAAAAAACCAATTAAAGCTGGATAGAAAATAATCATTTGAACAATTAGGGGAAATTTTAATCTATTTAAGATTATAAATGTTATAGAAATGGCTGCTAAAACAATTATTATGCTAAAAATATCCGTTATTTTAGCAATGCTTAACATTGTATCTTTTTTATAAAACCTTTTTAGCTCTGTTTGCCGTCGAGCTTCATTGATTGTATTTAAACAAGTTGCGCAGGCATACAGATTATTATCTGATACATTTCCGCAACCTAAACATCTTTTAGTCATAACACCTTTCCTTATCTGTGATCATCTGTGGCCTAGAAGAGGCTCAACTGCTCTTCTTGTTTTTTATCTTCGTTTTCGTCAAATATCTTAATAGTGCCATACTCTCCGTCGTAGCCAGCTAATATTTTAACTCTTCCCTCGCGCACTCTTAAGATTCCTTCAGCTATGCGTGGGTTAAGAGATTTCTTTAACTCTTCTTTTGGCACATTAACTAATACCTCAAACTCAGTTTTGAATTTACTTATAATAGAAAAATATTCTTTTTCAACTGTCTGACTAACTTTTCCTACGCCTTTTGCCTCGGCAATTATTTCATCTAATGGTATTAAATTCTTGAAGGCAATTGCATTTTCTGGATTAAAGCCTTCAGGCCTATCTGCCAATTGTCCTACTCTATTCATAACCCCTATAGTTACTGGCTTGCCACATTTAGGGCATTTGCCATTATGCTGCTTAGTCTCTTTCGGTGAAAGTCTAATCTGGCAAAGGCGGTGACCGTCATAATGATATTTTCCCTCTTCGGGGAAAAATTCTATTGTGTAGAGAAATCTCTTTTTATCTTTTGTTTTTAAAACTTCACTGATGGTGTGATAGTCTAACTCGCAGTCAAAAACATTTGCTTCCCGGCCAATTCTCGACGGAGAGTGACTATCTGAATTGCTGATCAGGGTAAATCTATCTAAGGCGCTCAGGCGCCAGTTCATAGATGGATCAGACGATAAACCGCTCTCAAGAGCAAATATTTTTGAAGTTTGTTCTTCAAAGCAGTATTCAATTTTATCAAAACCAGACATTGAACCAAAAAGACTAAACCAAGGGGTCCAGCAATTATGAACAGTAGCGAATTCACATACATAAGAATTATCGTCTTCCACTTCTAAATTATAAACAGCTCCTTTATACTTTTCTTTGAGAATACTTCTAATCGGAAGATATGCATATTTATCATCTATCCAACCATGTCTCGATGGTGATTTTGTTCGAAATTTTCTAAGATTGCTTTCTTTTAATAAACCAAACTTGTCCTCAAAGAAAGATAGATTGTTGAAATGAAATATATTATGCCGAGCTGATATTCTCCTTAATCCTATAAAATGTTTACCACGATTTTCATATCCATCTGTAGAATCTATGCCGATGGAAGGAATTATGCCCAATCTTAAGAATATTGCTTTCATTTGATTCATCAAAGTTCGAGAAACAGTATATCCTCCATCTCCGCGCCACCAACCCTTTACAATCTCTACTTGTTTTTCAAGAGATAATTCTAACATCCATTCTGGCAAACACTTAGTATGAGCTTTCTTTATTTTTGTATTTATATAGAATAGCCTGCCGAACAATTTACATAAAACCTTGGAATAGAAAATTAACTCTGCTCCTTTCGTATCTTTTTTAATGCGCATCTTTGATAAATCGGCATCAAAGATTTTTTTCATTAAATTTATTACATCTTTAATATATCCCTTTTCATTGCTGGAAAAACAAAATGAAACACAATCTCTGTTATTTGTATACCCTTCAGAAACAAAATATCCTACTAATCTACAAAAATCCTTATTAATATCAATATCATTATTGATAAAATTCACTTTTGAGCCTCTATATGCGATTTTATTTCTTTTTAAAATTAATTTTTCTGGCAATAGTTTATTTATTTGCAAACTAACCCTCTCTTTAATTTGATTATTAAACCTGGGGAAAATTAAAATATCATTGATTTCGAGGTCTTTGGCTTGCACCCATTGTGGGCAATATTGGTTAAAAAATCTTCGGCTGCATCCTTTATATTGCAATTGAGAACATTTTGGCATACAAAAACTACCCCTCGAACGACAATTCTTATATGATTTTATTATATAAAATGGATGTTCTGGAGTAGTTTTTATGCCCTCTCTAAAATAATAAGGTTTTATATGAAATAATTCTCCCGTGTATTCTCTTCTAAATGATTTATTAACTTCTCTAAATCGCATTTTATGAGTATATACATAATCATTCTTTGCGATATCTTGTATCAGTTTCAATCCATTAGAAGTATGCACAAAAGTATCTGGCAGGAGACAATGCGCTGGAACAATCATGCACTGCGGCGAGATATCAAATACAATTTTTGCCAAATCCCGTGCATCCAGGCCTAATATCGGCCTGCCGTCTGAGGCAAGATTGCCAATGCCGGAAAGATGTTGGTTTATCTCATCTACAATTTTAAACGATGGCGCAATGATAAGGTTATGTATCCGATAAGTCCTGCCTTTTTTAGAATATATACTGCTTACCTCTGCGGTGAGTATAAAATAAATGCCCTTTCCTCCAGAATCCGTAGCGGACCCGCCGCTCTTTGTGGCGGGATGTATAAACAGGCCATTGCCTAAATCTTCTAAATTATGCTTTAATTCTTCAAGCCACAAGTGATGAGTAAAATCACCCGTCCCCATTAGAGTAATGCCCTTTAACTTAGCCCAGTCAGCAATATGTTTTACATCCATATCCTTGCTGGTAGCGCGAGAGTATTTTGAATGAATGTGGAAGTCGGCGATAAACATAATTAAATTGTTTAACTGCTAAATGGCTACATTGTTAACAATCTAACAATTTGACAATTTAGCAATGGTTTCTTTGACGTTCCCCCAATGCGTGCCTTGCCAGTAAATCCGTGCACAATTTGGGCAGGTAACAAACTTGTTATTAGTATTGTAAACAAATTCTGGCACCTTCAATCTAACCGCCTCTTTTTCTATTGGCCTTAATGCTTCATTACAAATAATGCAGCGGCTAAACATCTTATTCTCTTCGACAGGAAAGTTTAACTCCTTGAAAATTTCTCTTAACTGCTCAGCCAAAAAATCACTCTCAATTTTTAAGATTCTTAAACCAGCATGCCTTCCTATCTTCGAGTTCCTTGTTAAAATAATGCGGTTTTCCCGTAGCGCTGCAATTAATAAACTGCTTAGATTAGTAGAGGTGTAATATTCTGTATCAAATCCAAAAATGCGCAGCCACTTTGCGAGCCTGCCTAATTCTTTTGTCACGATGAATTTGTGCACTTATAAACAATTTTCCCGGCAAGAATAGTGTATTCAACCATGCCTTTTAATTTCTTGCCTAAAAAGCATGAATTTTTGGACTTAGACAAAATGCTGCTTTTATCAACTACCCACTCTTTTTCAGGAGAAACTATAATTATATCTGCATCTTTGCCTTTACTCAACATGCCTTTATCTATATTTAAAATTTTAGCAGGCTTGACACATAATTTCTTAACAAGTTGTGGCCAGGTTAATAAACCGCGCCCAACCAATTCTAAATTACTAACTGCTAATTCAGTTTCTAAGCCGATAGTACCGAACTCTGCGCGATCAAACTCTACCATCTTTTCGTTTTCTGTATGAGGCGCGTGGTCAGAAGCAATACAATCAATCGTGCCATCCCGCAAGCCCTGCTTAAGCGCATCAACATCATCTTTTGTCCTTAATGGCGGGTTTACCTTCAAATTGGTATCGTAGCCAGAGAGAGCATCTTGGCTGTAATAAAAATAATGCGGCGCGGTTTCTGCGCTGACTTTAATTCCTTTTTTCTTTGCCTTGGCTATCAATTCCACAGACTCTTTAGCGCTTACATGAGCAATATGAATTGGGGCATACGCCTTCTCTGCCAAACCAATATCTCTCTCAACTCTTTTATATTCTGCTTCTTTCGAAACACCTCTTAACCCTAAGCGCGTTGAAATAATACCCAAATTAACCACTCCGTTTTTAGATAACGCCTTATCTTCACAATGGCAAACCACTAAGACTTTGTTTTTCTTGGCTTCTTTAAGTGCTTTTAAGAATATTTTTTCATCGTCAACAGAATTGCCGTCGTCGGTAATGGCAACCACGCCTTCTTTTCTTACTTTATCAATATCAACCAGTTCTCTGCCTAAACGCCCCTTTGTAATTGAACCAGCAATAAACACATTAGCGACAGCAGATCTTTTAATAATATCTTTTAACAGCTTAACGCTACCTACGCAATCCATGGCAGGCTGGGTATTCGGCATAGCAAGAACAGTTGTAACCCCTCCTTTTAGAGCTGCTTTTGTTCCAGTACAAATCGTCTCTTTGTCTTCTCTGCCAGGCTCGCGTAAGTGTACATGCATATCTACAATGCCTGGCATAACAATCTTTCCAGTAGCGTCGATTATCTTTTCTACCTTTTCATTGATATCCTTGGCAACCTTGGATATCTTAAGGCCATCAACTAATACATCTCGAATTTCATCGATATTATTAGCCGGATCAACTACACGGCCATTTTTTATTAACAATTTCATTTCTTTTTTCTTCCTTGGGCTACTAAAAACAATACAGCCATTCTGACAGCAATGCCATTAGTAACCTGTTCTAATATAACTGATTTTGGCCCGTCAGCAACATCGCTGGCTATCTCAATGCCGCGATTTAACGGCCCAGGATGCATAACTAAGATGTTCTTTTTTGCCTTTTCCAAACGCTCCCGGGTAATGCCAAAATTCTTAAAATATTCTAATTGTTTTGGAAAGGCGTCTTGAGAATCGCGCTCAAATTGCATACGCAGAACATTTACTGCGTCGGCATTTTTTAAGGCGTGTTCTATATCAGACGTCACAGTAACCCCCATTTCTTCTATTGCCGGTGGGATAAGCATCTTAGGAGCGCAAACTATTGCCTTGGCACCTAATTTAGTTAGGCCCCAGATATTTGAACGGGCAACGCGGGAATGCGCAATGTCACCTACAATGCTCACCGTTAAACCCTCTATACGACCAAACTTCTCTTTTAAGGTAAAAATATCTAATAGAGCCTGGGTAGGATGTTCATGCCAACCATCTCCTGCATTCACTACGCTAATATCAACGTTACGCGCTAACAAAACTGCAGCCCCGGAAAAGCTATGCCTTAACACAATTATATCTGCTTTTAATGCTTGGATGTTTCTGCCAGTATCAATTAAGGTTTCACCTTTTATTATGCTAGAGCTCTCAGCCACAATATTGATTACATCTGCAGATAATCTCTTGGCAGCCACCTCAAAAGAAACTCGCGTCCTGGTAGACGGCTCGTAAAACAAATTAACCACTGTCTTGCCGCGTAATGCAGGGACCTTTTTAATATCTCGAGTTGAAACTTCTTTAAATGAGTCAATAGTGGTTAAGATAAATTCTAACTCTTCACGGCTTAAGTCTTCTAATCCTAATAAATCTTTTCTCGCCCATATAGACTTTTGAGTCATTATCCGCGCTCCAATATAACTACTTCATCCTTGCCATCTATTTCTTGAAAACGCACTTCTACTGTCTCTAATAATGAAGTGGGAATGTTTTTGCCAACATAATCAGGCCGGATAGGCAACTCTCTATGACCGCGGTCAATCAACACTGCTAACTGTATAATTTTAGGCCTGCCAAAATCTATCAACTCATCCATGGCTGCTCTGATGGTCCTGCCTGAAAATAGCACATCATCAACCAAAACCACTCTTTTTCCCTGTATCTCGAAGTCAATTTCTGTTTTACGCACAACCGGCCCAGGACCGATCAGAGTTAAATCATCTCTGTAAAGGGTAATATCTAGAATTCCTAACGCAAGAGGATAACCAATAATCTTCCCTATTTCATTATTGATTCTTTGAGCAACATAGACTCCGCGCGTGCGAATCCCCACTAAAGATAAGTTACCTACATCAGGTTTATTCTTCTCAATAATTTCGTTTGCCAGACGGGCAAAAATCCTAGCCATAATCTGGCTATCCATTATCTTTGCTTTTTCTTTAAATATTTCCATAACAAGACCTTATATTTAGCCAACAAAAAACCCTTGGACTTTTTGCCTATTTCCGTTTTTGGGTTTAGGCACGTAAAAATACCAAGGGTAAGTTCGTTTATATATAGACATTTTTATATTACCTTGCCAGCCTCTCTGAGCCAGCTTAAAGGTATTTGTCAATATAACATCCTAACAAATAGTTGTCAAGAAAAATCCACCTGCGTACATCCTTACTGAAGAGGATTTTTCTTGATCTTGAGGAGCAGAGCGACGAAAGATCTTTTAATCTAGTTACAAAACACATTGACGGATTGCCAATATTATTATATTATAAATTAATTATATGGTTAAATATAAATTTTCATTTATTATCGCCTTTAGCGCTCTGATAACTATTAACTCCGCCTATTATGGCCTGGCTGCCTCTATCGATACTACAGAAGAACAAAAACTTATTGAAGAGGAAAACAGGCGGGAATTAAAAGATATTCCTATAAAGCCGCCTGTTAAAGAAAAAGTTTTCTCTCTAAGATACGGCGGATGGTTTACAACCCTTTTCAGGGATTATGCTGATTTAGATAATGATGCCGGCGTAAAAGACCTTACTTCCTGGATCTTAACTGAAGACCTAAGGCTTTGGTCGCAAATAAATTACAATAATGAATATATCCTATATGCGAGGCTTAAACACCTCTATACCCGTCGGGACATAAGCTCTCTTTCAACTAATTATCGTAGCGATTATGATGGGCCGCATTTAGATATGGCTTATCTTAATATTAATAAGCCAAAGTGGAAGGTGCCGGTTGATTTAACCGTCGGCAGACAATATCTTTTTATCGGCAGAGGCATTGCTTATAGCGATGTTAACTATGGCGTAAAATTCAAGACAAATATCGGCCGCAAGGCTTATATTAAAAGTTTTATCTCGCAGTCTGATGAAAACGAAGACAATATCGATGAAAGCGTGCCAAATTATAAAAAAACCGGAAGCCGCCTCTTTGCTGGGGCAGAACTTGCTTATTCTGGCTTAAAGGATAATTTAATATATGGATTTGTATTGATCCAGAAGGATAAAAATCCGCGCTTCCCGCCTGAAACACCGACTCAAAGCTACCGATATAACAGCGAATATTATGGCCTGGGTTTACAAAGCATAAATCCTAAGAGTAAGTTAAGTTATTGGCTTGAAGCTATAAATGAACAAGGTAAGAGCCATACTGATACAGCTTCAGTTGATTTAGATGAAAAAAATATTAATGCCTGGGCAGTTGATGCGGGATTGAATTATAAAATTAACTTGCCGCTAAAGCCAGGATTTGAATTTGAGTATGCTTACGGCTCGGGCGACAAAGACCGCACCAGCGTCACGGATACCCGCTCAGGCGGCAACCTCTATGGAGATGACACGAATTTCTTGTACTTTGGAAGCTTTTTTTCCGGCTATGCCCTGGCGCCACGGCTATCAAATTTGCATATCTACAAATTAGATTTTTCATTAAGGCCTTTTGAAAAAATTAAACTTTGGAAAAATATAGTCTGCGGAGTTAAATATTTTAAATACCGCAAGGATAAAAAAAGTGGCGGCATATACGATACTGAAGCTACACTAAGTAGCCTTGATGTTGGCCAAGAAGCAGATGCCTATTTTTATTGGCAAGTAAAGAAAAACATCTATTGGTCAAGTCGATTTGGCATATTCTTACCTGGTGATGCCTACCCCTCCACAACCAACGACAACACTAAATACTTCTACAGCCGGTTAATGATAACCTTTTAATAACCATTTAAAAATCAATGAGTTACAATAATAAAATTTTTTGTTTTTCCAGCATAATTATGTTATACTTATATTGACAAGAAACGTATAAGCACGAAAAGGCAAACTCTCCGTAAGGAGTAGGGCGTCAGCCACAAAGCGTGGCTGACCCTCCGAAGCTAAACACGGAGTTCGCGAAAGCGAACAAAGTTTTTTAGCGTAGGACGGGCAAAACTATAGGGCCCCGGAATTTTGAGGCAGCCAGTTACCGAATGCGAAATGTAACATTAAACCTATTCTTTACGAGAATAGGTTTTTTGTTTGAGGTACAAAATGAAAAAGACTATTATTATGCTAACGCTCATTATAGCTCTATTTATTACCTCCTCTAGTTATGCAGACTGGGTTGAGAGATCAGAATCTAGCTGCAATGATTTGGAGTTTTTATCAGAAGTACAACATGAAAAGCTCGCGCAACAAAAGGAAGAGAAGGAGAAATTGGAGACATTTTCATCTACTGCTGATAATGAAACATCTTCTACAAGTACTTCGACTGCTAGTGATAACGGCAGTGACAGCGACAGTGACGGCTCAGGGAACTCTGGTGGCGGTACAGGTAGTTTAGGTGGTAGCAATGATGAAGATGAGGGGGATGGTGGCGGTGGCACGGAAAAAGTGGGCGTGGCTTTTGAGGAAAGTACTACAGCAGGTGTCACTACTATTACTGGTATAGGCGAAACTGGTACAGATGGAACGAAAGATGATGCTAACACAGGCTCACTTCAAGGCGATGTGAGCAACAAACTAAAAGTTCTGCAATAACCAAAAATAATTTCTGCTTAGAAAAACCATGGGCAAAATCAAATTTGTCTATGGTTTTTTATTTTTTGCTGGTTTTGCCAATAACAATAACAAATTCTCCGCGTGACGGTGTTTTGGAAAAATGATGAAGAGACAAACTAACCTTCTCTCTTCTTATCTCTTCAAATTTTTTAGTCATTTCTCTTGCCAAGCAAATTTCTATATCTCCAAAAATCTCTAAAATATCATTTAATGTCTTAAGAATTCTGTGTGGCGCTTCGTAAAATACAACAGTGGTTTTTAATTTTTTTAACTCTTCAAGCTGCCTCTTGCGCCGATTAGCCTTACTGGATAAAAAGCCGCAAAAATAAAAATTATCCGAAGGAAAACCTGAAGCACTTAAAGCAGCGAGCAGGGCGCTTGGCCCTGGAATAACGCTAATATCAATGCCTGCCTCAATAGCCTGGCTTATTAGTAAAGACCCGGGATCGCTTACCCCAGGCGTGCCTGAGTCGCTAACCAAAGCACCTGACTGGCCACTTTTAAGTTTTTCTATTAATAAATTACCTTGCTGTAATTTATTATAGCTATGATAACTAATTAAAGGCTTCTGTATGTTATAGCGGCTAAGGAGCCTTGCAGTAACCCTTGTATCTTCGCAGGCAATAAAATCAACTGACTTTAATACCTCAAGCGCACGTAAGGTTATGTCTTTTAAATTTCCTATGGGCGTGGAGACGATATAAAGAGCCATAAAATTCCAATATCCAATATACAAATTACAAACAATATCAAAATCCCAATAATAAAATTACAAACAAAAAATATTTTTAATCATTGTTTATTTGAAATTGTAATTTGTTTGTGATTTGGGATTTGTAAATTGTAATTTATCTTTATTCAACTGTTACGCTCTTTGCTAAATTCCTGGGCTGGTCTACATCACAGCCACGACGGACCGCAATGTGGTAGGCGATTAATTGTAAGGGCATTGCCACTAAAAGCGGAGAGATTAATTCGTCAACCCTGGGAATATAGATCACTTCTTTAGATAAATTCTTTATCTCATAATCGCGGTCGCTGGCGATAACGATAATCTTTCCCCGGCGGGAACGAATCTCCTGGATATTAGAAATCATCTTTTCATAAATAGGAGAGTTGACTGCAATACAGACAACAGCCCTATACTCATCAATCAGGGCAATGGGACCGTGCTTCATTTCTCCTGCAGCATAACCTTCTGCTGGGATATAAGAAATCTCTTTTAATTTTAAGGCCCCTTCCAAAGCAGAAGGAAAATTTATATTTCTGCCTAAAAATAAAAATGAGCCAAAATGAGAATGTTTTTTGGCTATTGAGCGGATATGGCTGTCTGCCTTTAATAATTCCTCTTGCAAAGAGGGAATTATGCGCAAGACATCTATTAATTCTTTTGAATATTCTACTGAAACAGTTTCTTTAATATTTGCCAGGTAAATCCCTAAAAGATATAAAGATAAAAGTTGAGCAGTATATGCCTTTGTAGAAGCAACACCTATTTCTGGGCCAGCTAAGGTGTAAATTACTGCATCTGAATCCCGGGTCAGGGATGAGCCCACCACGTTACAAACCGCAAGCACCGGCGCTCCTTTATCTTTGGCAAGCCTTGCTGCTGCCAATGTATCAGCGGTCTCACCTGACTGGCTTATAGCAATAACCAGGCTATCAGCTCCTAAAACTGGCTCACAATAGCGAAACTCACTGGAAAGGCTTACGCTGACCGGGATGCGAGTCAGTTTTTCAAATATATATTTAGCCACTAATCCAGCATGGTAGGCAGTGCCGCAAGCAATGATGTGAATTGACTGGATGTTCTTTAATTTAGACTTGGATAATTGCATCTCCTCAAAACTAACCTCGCCGGTTTCATTTATTCGGCTAGAAATAATTTGGCGGGAAACTTGCGGCTGTTCGTGTATTTCTTTAAGCATAAAATACTCAAAACCTCCCCGCTGGGCATCCGCTATATCCCATTTAATAGTAGAAGTTAACTTTGTCTTCTGGTTGCCTTTTAGGTCGCTTACTTGGATATTATCTTTGCTGATTACTGCCATTTCTCCGTCATCAAGATAAATCACTTCTTTGGTGTGATTAAGCAGCGGAGTTACGTCTGAGGCGATGAAATTAGCGCCGTTGCCCTTTCCGATGACCAGGGGCGAATTAAGGCGGGCAACAAAGATTTTATCAGGCTCATAAGAGCTAATGATTGCCAAGGCATAAGAGCCCCTTAAAGCTGCCAGGCTTAATCTTACGCTTTGAAAAAAATCTTTGCTTTCTTTAAATTTGTCTTCGATTAAATGGGCAATAACTTCAGTGTCGGTTTGAGAACTAAATTTATAATTCTTTTTTATTAACTCCTGCTTAATTTCGGAAAAGTTTTCAATAATGCCATTATGAACCAGGGCAATGGTGGCAGAATTATTTAAGTGAGGGTGGGCATTTATATTGCTGGGTTCACCGTGTGTTGCCCAACGGGTGTGAGCAATGCCAACGGTTGCTTTTGGTGTACGGCTGCGGCTCAAAAGATGTTCTAAATCTATAATTTTACCGCGCCTCTTTTTGACAAGAATCCGGGAGTTGCTTATTAGAGCGACCCCTGCTGAATCGTAGCCGCGATATTCCAGCCGCTTAAGGCTCTCCAGAAGAATTGGCTGGGCAAGCTTTTCTCCGATATATCCAACAATCCCACACATCGAACACCTTTAATTAAAAGCGACCCCAACCGGATTTGAACCGGTGTCGAGAGCTTGAAAAGCTCTTGTCCTAACCAGGCTAGACGATGGGGTCAAAATTTTTATTCTTCTTCTGCCACTACCGGCGCCATACAGGCAACCTTGTCTTTCGCCTCTAATTTAATCAAGCGCACGCCTTGGGCTGCCCTGCCTGTGGCGCGGATATCCTTAACGCTGCAACGCACAATCATGCCATTTTGAGTAATGGTCATAATTTCGTCTTTGTCAGTTACAGACAATAAATTCACTGCCGGGCCATTTTTATTTGTTACCTTTATATTGATAATGCCTTTACCTGCCCTTGATTGCAGCCGGTATTCTTTCGCCGAAGTCCTTTTTGCAAAACCCTGTTCAGTCACAGTAAGGAATGTGTCTTCCTTATCCGGAATTTCCATTGCAATAACATTATCGTTTTTGCCTACAGAAATTCCTTTAACTCCCTTGGCAGCCCTGCCCATTTCCCTGACATGTTTTTCTGGGAAGCGCACTGCCTTGCCAAGCCGGGTTGCCAGTAGAATTTCTTGTTTGCCGTCGGTAACCTTAACGCTTATTAGTTGATCATTTTTTTCTAAGGTTAAGCCGATAATTCCGCCTTTGCGCGGGTTGCTAAACGCATCCAGCCGGGTCTTTTTAATCAGGCCGTTTTTCGTAGCCATAACCAAAAATTTATCTGCGCTAAACTCTTTAACCGGGATGCAGGCGCTTATCTTTTCTTGGCCCTTAAGCTCTAATAAATTAACTATTGCCTTGCCTTTTGACATGCGGCTTGCCTGGGGAACCTCGTGCACCCTTAGCCAAAGAACCCTGCCTGAATCTGTAAAGCAAAGGATGTAATCATGAGTGGAGGCAACAAAAAGATGCTCGATAAAATCCTCTTCTTTGACCTCTGCGCCAGTAACCCCCTTGCCGCCTCGATGCTGTTTGCGGTAACTGGAAACCGGCAATCTCTTGATGTAGCCAGTATGGCTTATGGTAATTACCACATCTTCTTCGGCAATCAAATCTTCTATGTCTAACTCCTGGACTTCGCCAACAATCTCGGTCCTGCGTTCATCAGAATATTTTTTCTTTAGCTCTGACAGTTCTTCTTTTATGAGTGCCTCGACCTTTTTTTCAGACGCCAATATCGAACGCAAAATTTCTATTCTCTTAATTAGCTCCAGATACTCGGCCTCAATCTTACTTCTTTCCAAGGCAGTCAAACGCTGCAATTGCATCTCTAAAATTGCCACTGCTTGCTCTTCGGAAAGCTTAAAGTTTTTCATTAACGCCTGTTTTGCCTCAGGAACGCTCTTTGATTGCTTAATCGTCTTGATTACCGCATCTAAATATTTTAAGGCGATCTTTAAGCCCTCTAAAATATGGGCTCGTTTTAATGCCTTATCTAATTCGAACTGGGTCCTGCGCCTGATAATCTCTTTTCGGTGAAGAATAAAATAATGCAGCGCCTGTTTTAGATTCAAAACTCGGGGCCGGTTTTCTACCAAAGCCAGCATAATAATCCCAAAGGTGGTTTCCATCTCTGTATGTTTAAATATTTGATTTAACACCACCTGGGATTCGGCATCGCGTTTTAACTCTACCACAATGCGTATACCATCTTTATCTGACTCATCCCGAATATCGCTTATTCCTTCCAGTTTTTTATCTGTAACTAATTGTGCAACGGATGTGATAAGATTTGCTTTGTTAACCTGATAGGGCAGCTCTGAGATTACAATGGAATCTTTACCGCCTTTATGTTTTTCAATCTGAGCCCGGGCGCGGACAGTTACTTTACCTTTTCCGGTTTCATAGGCCTCTTTTATGCCTTTTCTGCCGCAGATTATCCCGCTGGTCGGAAAATCTGGCCCTTTGATATGTTTCATTAAATCTTTAACCTCGCAATCAGGGTTATCGAGCAAATAAGTAACTGCGTCGCAAACCTCGCCTAAATTATGAGGTGGGATGTTGGTTGCCATGCCTACCGCTATGCCACTTGAGCCGTTAACTAAAAGATTTGGCAAGCTTGCTGGTAATAATACTGGTTCGGTTAATGAGCCGTCAAAATTAGGAGAGAAATTTACCGTTTCCTTTTCGATATCTGCCAGCATCTCAGACGAGATAGCAGCCATCCTTGCCTCAGTATACCTCATCGCTGCCGGAGAATCTCCATCAATTGAACCGAAATTCCCCTGACCTTCTATTAGTGGATAACGCATAGAAAAATCCTGAGCCATACGCACCAAGGTGTCATACACCGCAACATCACCGTGAGGATGGTATTTTCCTAAAGTTTCGCCCACGATACGAGCGCTCTTTTTATAGGGTTTAGTATGGTCGAGACTAAGTTCGTGCATAGCAAACAAAATCCTTCTATGCACTGGCTTTAAGCCGTCACGCACGTCAGGCAATGCCCTGCCAACAATAACGCTCATCGCATAGGAAATGTAAGAATCCTTCATTTCCTCTTCAATATAAATCGGGACTATTTTTTCGCCTTGTGTGTACATCTACTCCTCGCTTTCGCTCGTCGTAATTACAAATTTCAAATATTACCAAATCCCAAAACAAATCCAAAATCCTAAACAAACACCCAAAAATAAAAGATAAATAATATAGCCTATTTTAGTTGGGATTTTGAAATTGGGATTTATTTGGTAGTATTGGTAATTGGAATTTTGTCATTTTGTTATATATCCAGGTTCCGTACCGCATGTGCATGGGCTTCAATAAATTCCCTGCGCGGCTCAACTGCATCACCCATAAGTATGGTAAAAGTCTTGTCTGCCTCAACTGCATCCTCTAATGCCACCCTTAGCAGGGTACGTTTTTCCGGAGCCATCGTAGTGTCCCAAAGTTGTTGTGGGTTCATTTCGCCCAGACCTTTATAGCGCTGAATTAACATGCCTTTCTTTGCATGGGCCTTAACAAAATCCAGGACGCCTTGTAAATCAAGAAAGTCATATTTTTCCTTCTCTTTTTCATTCTCAATTCTGTAAACCGGCTTTGGCTTGTCTTTTTCCTTTAAATCTGACTTTAGTGGATGGGTAAAAGTGTCAATATCCAGGCCTAATTTTTCTATTTTTTTAACAATTTCCACAATATCTTCTGTCTCATATAGTTCCAATAAATCTTCGCTAATATTTTCAATGCTTTTAATAAGCTTTTCCAATTCCTCTTCAGAATAGACAAATTCGTATTTATCCTCCACTTGTAACCTATAAAGTGGTAGTTTTTTGGTCTTCTTATGTCTAAATTTGAGTAATTCTTCTAATTTAACTCCCCTTTTATTTAAAAATGACCCTAATTTTGTTAATTCAGACAGCAAAGTCAATAACTCCTTAAATTGTTTGTCTGTAAAAGTTTTCTTATCTTTTAAAGAAGTTAAACTGTAGCCTTCGCTGCCCAACTCCAAAAGTAATTCATCCATCTGATGTTCAGTCTGGATATACTCTTCTCTATGGCCGCGCTTAATCTTATATAAAGGTGGTTGGGCGATATAAACATTACCTCCTTCAATAAGTTTTGGGATTTGCCGGTAAAGTAAAGTCAAGATAAGAGTCCTGATATGCGAACCGTCAACATCAGCATCGCACATAAGAATAATCTTGGAATACCGCAGCCGGGCAATGTCAAACTCCTCTCCCACCCCTATCCCGAGGGCAGCAATGATAGTGCATACCTCTTCATTGCTTAAGATTTTATCCAGCCGGGCTTTCTCTGCATTTAAAATCTTGCCTTTGATTGGCAGAATCGCCTGGAATCTTCTGTCCCTGCCTTGTTTGGCGCTATTATGCACAAAAACTCCACAGGATAAAGCAAAGTTATGAGTATTAGGCACCTCAAAATCATAGACGTCTATTTTCTCTCTTAAGGTTTCAATTTTCTTTATTCTGTGATTAAAATTGTGCACTGCATTAAATAGCTCTTCTCTATTATTATCAAAAAATCTCTTCAATAAAGTGCCCAATCTAAGTAAATTATTATTTCTTTTAGGTAGGCACTGCCTTTCTTTATCATATTGAGCAATATCCCCATGCTTTTCATAAACATCTTTTAAAAACTTTAAGCTATGGTTTAAATAAGTCAAATTGTAGGCCTTTTTTCTTTTTTCTCTAAATTCCTTATCCCATTGTTGGCTCGTCTTGACACGACGCCAAGCTATTAATTTCTCATTTTGCCATTGTTTTTTAGCTATAGTGGAAAGGTGTATCCTTGCTTGGGGATAAATTTTAAAATATTCTCTTAGTCGCCTAGATTGCTTATCTCTATTTTCTTCGGAAGACCAATATTTTTTCTGTGCTTCATAAATAATATTTAAAATCCTTTTACGATAATCTAAATTGTTTCTATAAAATGCTCTATATTTGCTTACCATGTATTCTTTATAATTTAGATCTCGCCATTGTTTCTTGGCCTTCTGGCTTAAAAACTCGCCATAATTGTCTCTAATAACTTGGGAAATCTTGCGACGATATTCGGGGCTCCTTTTTATTCTATTGCATTTATCAATTACATCCTGCCTATGGAGTGTCAACTTTACATTAGCCCTATGGATCCCTAAATGTTCGTTTTTACTTAATCTTTTAATATTATCTGGATTATTGTTTAATTTATTAAAGTCAGTGTGATGTTTATATTCTCCTTGTGCCTGGCTATAAACGTTATTTTCTAAATTGTATTTATCCGACAATAAATGCACAAAAATCCATTTATTTGTTTTTGGATTTAATACCATCCTATACCCGGCAATGGTAATTCTATTTTTTATCTCGGATATCTTTTGCCGAAAAGGCATTAAGCTCATTTTGGGTTTTAAATCTTTTGCTTGGGCGTACGAACCATCTCGTAACATAAATTTATGATCCGGCGTGCAGGCTATCTTTTCATTATTATCCAAAGTCACCTTTATAACTTCTGTCCGTCTTTTTGTAACACGAGGAGATAATATCTTTTCAACCCCGATGTCCCCATCTCGCCTGATCGTATAACAATAATTAGTCTTGCCTTCTTGCCATTCTTCGGTTAAATCTTCAAGGCTTAAATGCCTACCATCAGCAAGGGCTATTTTTGTATCGGCAGCAAAACACCCTCCGGCAGAATCGCCTTCCACAATATAGAGTTCACACAAAGCTGGATCAGACTCAGAACAATCAGCAAGTTTACCAGGCAAAGAGGTGCCTTCTAACGCGCCTTTTCTTCTGGTTAACTCGCGGGCCTTTCGTGCTGCTTCGCGGGCCTGAGAAGCCAAGATAACTTTATCTACGATTTTATTTGCAACCGGCGGATTCTCTTCAAAGAATGTACTTAGGCTGTCAAATACGCAGGAGGAAACCAATCCTTCTATTTCAGAATTACCTAATTTTGTTTTTGTCTGGCCTTCAAACTGTGGGTTAGGAAGTTTTACGCTAACTACCGCAGTTAATCCTTCCCGGACATCGTCACCGGTAATCGAGCTTGATTCGCTTTTAAACAATTTTTTATTTTTTGCATACTGGTTTATAGCTCGGGTAAGGGCTGTTTTAAAACCAATTAAATGCGTCCCGCCTTCAACTGTATTAATGTTATTTGCAAAAGAAAATATATTATCAGTATAGCCGTCGTTATATTGCAGCGCTGCTTCCAGTTGTACAGACTCTTTTTCCTTTTCGAAATAAATTATCTTTTTATGCAAAACATTTTTATTATTATTAAGGTAATCTACAAATGATTCGATGCCACCATTAAATTTAAATGTCGCTTCTTTATCTGAGCGTTCATCTTTTAAGGAAATCTCGAGGCCCCGGTTTAGAAAAGCCAGCTCTCTTAAGCGCTGCGACAGAATATCATAAGAAAAATTGATTGACTTAAATATCTCCCTATCTGGCTTAAAGGTAACTTTTGTCCCAGAGGTCTTGGTTTTACCTGCCTTTACTAATTTTGAGGCTGTTTTGCCGCGCACATAACGCTGATGGTAAATTTCACCATCTCTTTTAATTTCTACTTCAAGCCATTCTGATAATGCGTTTACTACGCTTACGCCGACGCCATGCAGGCCTCCTGCAACCTTGTAAACACGATGGTCAAATTTTCCTCCGGCGTGCAAAGTAGTCAAAACAACCTCTACGGCGGGTTTCTTCTCTGTTTTATGAATGTCAACTGGGATGCCACGGCCATCATCAGTTACGCTTACGCTATTATCGTTGTGTACAACAACCCCTATCTTTTTGCAAAAACCGCCTAATGCCTCATCAACAGAGTTATCAACGACTTCATAAACTAAATGGTGCAGGCCTCGGTTAGCAGTGTCGCCGATATACATTGCAGGTCTACGCCGGACCGCCTCTACGCCCTCTAAGACCTGAATTGTAGTTGCATCATATTTTGAAACAGTCGCCATTTATTCCTCCATAATTATCTGCGCTCGTCTGCGATTTTACCAATACGTAATCTGATATCTCTAAGCTCGTTGTCTATCTTTTTAAGTTTATCTAAGACCTGTGCTTTTTTTAAGCGCAGCATATACATCCAGGCTGAACTGTCAACATTAATTATCAAGATACCATTTCTTAGTTGAACCGGTTCGGAGTGTTTAGCACAAGAGTTACCTACTAAATTTTTCCATTTATCTAATATTTTTTTTGTCGTATTGTGCTGGCCTAAATTTATCCGTTTGATTATATTTTGGATTGATTCAGGCTGTTGTTGTATATGCATATTATCTTACAGCCGCATTGGCAAAACAACATATTGGTAGTTAGGCTCTTTTAAAACCGCTGGTTTTTCAGGGTCGCTTATTTCAATATTAATTTGTCCAGTGGTTAAATTCTTCAATGCCTCTATAAGATAATAAGGATTAAACCCAATTACAGTTTCCTTACCATTATATTGCATTGGAATCTCTTCTCTTGATTCACCCAAGTCAGGAGTAGATTTAGAAACTACCATTTTATTTTTAAATAACTCCAACCTTACTGCCTGATAATCGCTTGTCGCCAATAGGCTTGCCCGTCGTAATGCTGCCAAAAAAGCCAGGCGTTCAATTTGTATCGTATAGGGATTATTCGTAGGTATAACCTGTTTATAATTAGGAAATTCTCCTTCAATTAGACGTGACACAACACTGGTTTGGCCCATTTCAAAAAGCACTTGGTTTTCCGATATAACCATAGCTATTTCTTCATCGCTTTGATTAATACTGCGCATTAATTCCTGTATAGTTTTTGCCGGAATAATCATACTTATTTTTTTTGAGGCGTTTCCATAGACAATATCTTTTGAAATTATTGCCAGGCGCCTACCATCAGTAGATACCAACCTTAAGTTTGTTCCTTCTATTTCAAAAAGAATACCATTTAAAACATAACGCGTCTCATCTTTAGACATGGAAAATGATGTCAATTCTAACATTTTTGCTAACTCAACAGGATCTATTTTAAGCACGTCTTTATTTTTAAAATCAGGTAGTTGCGGGAATTCTTCTTTTGGTAGTCCCATCAACCTAAAACTACACTCTTTACATTCAATATTAATAGAATTGTTTTTCTTTACCATAATCTTCACTTCTTCTTCTGGAAATTCCCGAATAATTTCTGAAAATTTCTTTGCTGGTATAGTTATTGCTCCAGATTCATTTATTAGTGCCGGAACTAAAGTGGTAATACCAATATCTAAATCAGTGGCGGATATTTTTATTTTAGAATCAATACTTTCTATTAAAATATTAGAAAGGATTGGTAAGTTTGTTTTAGGATTAATGACATTTAAAACTTTTAAAATGGCTTCTAAAAAAAGTTCTTTTTTAATAGAAATTTTCATTAACAACTCCTTTTATTAACTACTTAAGTATAATTTAAAAAAGCAGTAGTATTTAGTAGTATTGTTGAAATTTATAAAAATTATCTTAACCTTTTTCATTTAAAGCAATTATTCTTTATTTATATTTTTAATAAATTCTTTATAACCTGTTGATAAATATTAAATTATTGTTTAATGTTTTTTAATATGGTTGCTACAAAAGAATTTACCTGTTTGTTTTTTACCATCTCAACCTTGATTTTATTACAGGCATATAAAACAGTGGTATGATCTTTTCCGCCAAATGCCTGGCCGATTTCAGGTAATGACTGGTTGGTTAATTCTCTTGATAGGTACATGGCGATCTGCCTTGGTAAAATGACATTTTTATTTCTGCGATGCGAACGTAATTCATTTACAGTTACATTAAATACATTGGCTACCTCTTTTTGAATTTGGTCTATTGTAATAATTTTAGCAGATTCAGTCAACATATCCCTCAGAACTTCTTGCGTTAGACTTAAGGTTATTTGTTTATCTTCGAGAAGCGAATAGGCAATAACCCTAATCAACGCCCCCTCTAATTCCCTGATATTTGTCTTTATCAAATCGGCAATAAAATAAATTACATCCTCCGGAACCTTAATTGGTTCGTTTTCTATTTTCTTCTTTAAAATTGCAATGCGGGTTTCAAAATTTGGCGGCTGGATATCGGTAATCAAGCCCCATTGAAACCTGGAAAGTAACCTTTCTTCCAGATTAGATATTTCGCGCGGAGGCCGGTCAGATGAAACTACAATCTGCTTATGGTGATCGTAGAGCTCATTAAAGGTGTGGAAAAATTCTTCCTGGGTTGATTCTTTGCCGGCTATAAATTGGATGTCGTCGATTAATAATATATCCACGTTGCGGTATTTTTCCCTGAAGGTTGAGGTTGAGCGGTGCTGTATTGCGCTGATAAGCTCATTTGTAAATTTTTCACTGGGCATATAAACAATTTTAGTAAGCGCGTTCTTATTTAGAATAAAATGAGCTACTGCCTGCATCAGGTGAGTTTTGCCTAGCCCGACCCCGCCATATATGAATAAAGGATTATATGCCTTTGCCGGGGCCTCAGCCACTGCTAAGCTAGCAGCGTGGGCAAAGCGGTTCGAAGGTCCAATTACGAATTGCTCAAAGGTAAACCTGCTGTTTAACTTTAGGTTGGTAGCTTGACGGGGTTGAAGCCGTTGGCTAAAATCAGCGAAACGAGCTTGCTCTGTTTTTTTAAAAGACTGGTTGTTAACACTGATTTCTATTTCTTTATTAAAAGAAGGTTCGCTTTCTAATAGAGAGTTTTTAATCAAATCAAGGTAATGTTGGATTACCCAGTCTTT
Organism: Candidatus Omnitrophota bacterium; assembly: GCA_040753675.1. Taxonomy (GTDB): domain Bacteria; phylum Omnitrophota; class Gorgyraeia; order JAHJTE01; family JAHJTE01; genus JBFMEB01. The sequence continues at coordinate 35,768 of JBFMEB010000003.1, forward strand.
GAAAAATTCATCAGGGACTTCCAAAATAAACTTGTTTTCGGCAAGCTTAACTTGGATTGGCGCAAACCAAGTTTCAATAGCAGTCTGGCCTACCACCCTTTTTATTTTTTCTAAAGCAAGACCCCAAAGGCTTACAGCATCCATTTTATAGATTAATACGAAGAGTTTTACACAGTATCCACAGCTTATCCACAGATTCAATAACCAGGCTTTTACAACAGGTAGTTATTATATACCAGAGAAATTTGTTTTTGCAAGAGAAATCTTTTTACACAGATGAGCACAGACTACTTAAAGTAGAGAGTAGCGAGAAACGAGTAGCGAGAAAAATGAAAAATCTCTCTACTTGCTACTCTCTACTCGCTACTTAATAATGAAAATCAGCAGTTATCTGGGCTTGCCAAATCTTCTTGACTAAAAGACTTAATATGTTATAATTGGAAAACTATGAAAAAGCATCTTAAGACGCCGACAAATTTAAAAGGTAAGCGAAAACACGGTTTTCGTCGAAGAATGCGTTCTCTCGGCGGGAGAAAGGTACTTAAAAGACGTAGAGCAAAAGGCCGCCATCGTCTGACAATATAGTTTATGAAAATAGTCTTTATCCGACTGATAAAACTTTATCAGATGGTTTCAGCCCGGCTTTCGCCCGTCCCCACCTGCCGCTTTTCCCCTAGTTGCTCAGATTATGCCATCAGTGCCATAAGAAAATATGGTTTTTTTTATGGGCTGTGGAAAAGCCTGAAGCGGCTTCTGCGTTGCCATGGGCTTTCTGCAGGCGGTTTTGATCCGTTAATTTAAAAGGAAATTATGGATTTACAAAAAAGAACTTTTATCGCTGTTGTATTATCTATTGTAATAATAATTATCTATTCTTCATGGGTTTCTAAATTCTATCCTACTGTAAATAAAGAAGTTATAGAAAAATCTTCAATTACTTCTTCAGGCGAGACTGTAGCGCAGCCGCAGACTGCTAAAGTAGCTCCACCACAAAAAGTAAAAACTCAGACAAACCCGCCTCTTATCCAATATGAGACTGAAAAAGTAACTTATAAATTTACTCCACTTGGAGGAAATCTAATTTCAGCGAGATTTAAAGATTATGCATATGAAGCTCCGGCTCTTGCGTTGTTGGCAATCCAAGAATGGCAGGATTTGGAATTTTCTCATGAACTCGGGCCTGAAGAAGCAGTTTTTAGATATAAAGATGCTAACAAAGAGATTACTAAGCAATATAAATTTTCAGAAAAAGGATATTATATTAATTTTGAGATAACTTATAATAACTTAACTTCTTCTGCCGCAAGCTGTTACTATAATTTTAATTTGGAATTTAAACATTCTCCTGCTGAACGATACAGAGATACAGTAGTGTTCTTTAATGATAGTAACTTGCTCTATCTAAATAACTTACGAAATAAACCAGGATTTATTAGGGAGCTTAATAAGTCAATAAAATGGATTGGGTTACGTGACAAATATTTTGCCTACATATTAAGCCCTATTTCTAACAAAAATGAATTAGGCAAAATTGAGAAAAGCCTTGATGGGTCAGACATATTGAGTCTGCATCATAAAGATGAGGCCATTAGTGCAGGCTCGATGCAGACTGCCTCATTTTTGTATTACTGCGGCCCGCAAATTGATAATTTGTTAGTAAAATCAGGCGTTGGGTTTGAGTACATTCATAATTTTGGGAAATTAGATGTTTTTGTTAAATTATTGTTAAAGACTTTAATAAATATAAACAAATTTGTGCATAATTGGGGAGTTTCCATTATTGTGCTGTCTGTTGTTATTTATTTATGCCTTTATCCGTTATCGCTTAAGTCGATGCGATCAATGAAAAAGATGCAAGTTCTCCAACCAGAAGTTGAAAAAATAAAACAACAATATAAAAATGATGTTCAGAGGCAAAATAAAGAGGTTATGGAGCTTTATAAGAAACACAATTATAACCCCTTAGGCGGATGTATGCCTATGTTATTACAACTTCCGATATTCTATGCTTTGTTTTTAGCTTTATCCAGAGGGATTGAATTTAAAGGTGCTAATTTCCTTTGGATAAAAGACCTGTCAGAGCCAGACAGGTTCCCCATATTTGCTGGAAAGCACATTAATATATTGCCTATTTTGATGATTATTGCTATGTTTTTCCAGCAAAAGATGTCAATGTCCAATTTACCAAGTTCGCAAAGCGAGCAACAAAAAATGATGTTATGGATGATGCCCGCTCTATTTGGCATTATGTTTTATAATATGCCTTCAGGCCTGGTATTATATTGGGTTTTAAACAGCAGTTTAACCATGGTAAGTCAATGGAAAGCATTGAAATAGAGGGTAAAAACCCAGAATCAGCTATAAGAAAAGCTCTTAAGATCCTTAATGTTGCGCGCAAAGACGTAGAGATTAAAATACTGTCTGAAGAGAAAAGGGGCCTTTTTGGCATGGAAGGCGGCAAGCCGTCCAGGGTCAGAGTGACTGTAATTAAGAAAAAATAGTTGATTTTGCTTAAGATCCCTCGGCAGAGCTCGGGATCAAGCAAAATCTAAGCGCCAGAGACAGATTTTGCTTGACACTTTTGTTTAATTTGCTATTATAATTGCATAAATTATTTAAGTATTCAAGGCAGGTGTTTCACGGGAAAACGTTTCAATTGAAACATTTTCATGTGGAACATTATTATGATAGCAAATAATTAAAATGTTAAATCCATGGTTTGTTACGGGTTTTTGCGCTGGCGAGGGAGCTTTTACTTATAGTCGGCAAGGAGAAAATTTTAATTTATACTTTGCTGTTAAATTAAACCAAGACGAGGAAGAGATTATTATACAACTACAAGATTTCTTTGGGGTAGGAACAATTTATAAAATCAAAGCAAGCCCTCCAAAAAGATACAGCGGTTTTACACAACCAGCTTTATATTATAGAGTTAGTAAGATTCCGGAATTAGAAAGAATTGTTGAACATTTTGATGAATTTCCTTTGATAGGTAAAAAACTAAAATCTTACAATATTTGGCGAGCAATGTTTGAAGAGAAAAAGAAGTTTCGCAAGCCCGATAATATTAAACTAGAAGCATTCGCAATGTCTCTTTCAAACTTAAGCAATAAGAATGCTAAATTAAGGCTGTCGAAGCAAATTGATGGCTAAGATTATAACTATTTGCAATCAAAAGGGCGGCACAGGCAAGACAACAACAGCCATTAACCTGTCAACTTATCTTGCTGTTGCAAATAAAAAAGTGCTATTGGTGGATATAGACCCTCAAGGCAATTCTACCAGCGGCATAGGCATAGATAAAAATTCCTTAGAGTTTTCTATATATCATTGCCTGCTCGGCCAAAATAAATTACAAGAGGCAACAAAGAAGACTTCTGTTTCTAATTTGGATATTGTGCCGTCTAATGTAGATTTAGTTGGCTTAGAAGTAGAATTGGCCAACGTAGAAAACAGGGAATTCAGATTACGAGAAGCGATTGCTCCGATAAGGGAAGTTTACGATTATATTTTTATTGATGCTCCGCCGTCGTTAGGTTTACTTACGCTTAATGGCCTTACTGCGGCGGATTCTGTTTTAATCCCGCTTCAGTGTGAGTATTATGCTCTCGAAGGGCTTTCCCAGCTTTTAAAATCAATAGAATTAGTTAAACAAGCACTTAATCCTTATTTGGTGATAGAAGGTGTTTTATTAACTATGGCAGATTACAGAACTAATTTAACCCAGGAGATAATAAGGGAGGCAAGAGAATTTTTTAAGGATAAAGTTTTTCAGACAATTATTCCAAGGAATGTCCGGCTTAGTGAGGCGCCGAGTTTTGGCAAGCCGGTTTTATTTTATGATAAAAATTCTCTGGGTGCAAAAATGTACGAATCATTAGCCAAGGAATTTTTAGGCCAAAATTTATCACAACTAATTGAAAATAAATAAGATACAGTAATTAATAGTGATTAGTAAAAAACAATTAGTTTTAAATGCAAAAATCAAAGTGCAAAAATCAAAATGACAATGTAAAATTTAAAATTTTTGAATTTTTATATGTAATTTTGATATTTAATTTTTGATATTTGATTTTAATTTGAGAGGAATATTATGGTTAATAAGGTATTGGGAAGGGGCTTGGCAGCTTTAATTCCGGAAAAAACAAAGACTGTAACAAAGGCATCTCTGGAAATAGACAATATTGATATTGGTCAGATAAAATCAAGTTCTTATCAACCGAGGGAAAGTTTTGCCGACGATAAATTAACTGATTTAGTCGCCTCAATAAAGGAGAAAGGTATTTTACAGCCGCTGATAGTGCGTAAAACTAGTGGCGGCTATGAATTGATTGCTGGGGAACGCAGGTTGCGGGCAGCCAAGATATTAAAATTGCCGCAGGTTCCTGCAATTATCAAAGACGTAGACAACAAGGGCTCTTTAGTTTTGTCCATAATTGAAAATATTCAGCGCGAACAATTAAATGCCATAGAAGAGGCGCATGCTTTTAAGCGGCTGATTAACGAATTTAATCTTTCTCAGGAGGATGTTGGTAAGGCAGTGGGCAAGGACAGGGTAACTGTTTCAAATACCTTGAGGCTTTTAAACCTGCCGAAAGAAATCCAGGAACAAGTAAGCAAGGGGAAAATTACCCAGGGCCATGCCCGGGCATTATTGGCCTTAGGAGAGACAAAGGAGCAGATTGAGTTCTTTGAAAAAATTTTAAAAGACTCATTAAGTGTAAGAGAGTTAGAGCGCTTAATCCAGGAAAGTCCAAAGAGAAAGAAGTCAAGTCAGGCTTTGGCAGCAAAGAGAGCCAGAAAAGATCCTCATGTCTTGGCAGTAGAAGAAGAATTGCAACACAAAATCGGTTCGAAAGTACGCATAAATATAAACAAGAAAAACAAAGGTACCATCGCTATTGAATTTTATAATTTAGAGGATTTAGAGCGTATTGTGGAGCTATTGAAAAAATGAATACACAAGAAAAAAAGAAAAACCAGGCCACGCTTATTTTGATTAAGCCCGACGGGCTTAAAAAATCCTTAACCGGAAATATTTTGACCCGGCTTTCCGAGACAAAGTTGGAGATTGTGGCTGCAAAGGTTATTAGAGTAAGTAGGAAGCTGGCAGAAGAGCATTACCACCATCTTAAAGATAAGCCGTTCTTCGGCGAACTTATCAAATACCTTACCGGAGAGCTGCACGATCGCAAAAAAGTTTTGGCATTAGTATATTGGGGGCCGCAGGCAATAACAAAATGCCGCGAACTTGCCGGTGCCACCAATCCCGAGGAGGCAGACCCGACAAGCATCCGTGGCTCATACGGCAGGATAACCACACGAGGGTTGTACGAAAACGTAATACATGTTTCTTCTAACGAGGATGAAGCAAATAGAGAAATAAATCTCTGGTTTAGCCCAGAAGAGATAATTGTTGATTTAGAAAAAGGCGTTTATAAAGGCCCGCAAGACCCGACTAGCCTTAGGCAAGAGAAGGAGAAAGCATGATTAAAGGTATGTCTGGCTTTGGCCAGGCTGAAAGTGAAAATAGTAAATTCAAAGCCACGGTACAAGTGCATAGCTTAAACCACCGCTATTTAGATGCATCAGTTTATTTGCCTGAGTATCTTCGCTCGTTGGATAACTACATAAAATTAATAATTAAAAAGAAGCTCAAAAGAGGCAAGGTAAATGTTTCCATAAATATTTTTACAAAAGGAGCTATAAAACCTCATTTAAATCCAGACATCGTAGGAGCTTATGTGCACCTTGCGGCTAGACTTAATAGGCAATTCGGGATATCTAAGGATATTGCATTTTGGCAGTTGCTTAATTTGCCGTCGGTATTAATAGAAAAAGAAAAGCCGCCGATTGACGAAGTTGAAGCAAAGCGGCTTTTAACTCCTTTAGTCAATAAGGCGCTTGAGAAATTATTAGTGATGCGCCAGAAGGAAGGCATAGCAATCTATAAAGATTTACAGAAACGCTCAAGGATTGTTAGCTCGAAAATAAAATATATCGAAAATAAATTGCCAAAGGTTTTTGAGCGCTTAAAGGCGAAACTTTCCCACGAAGAATTAGGTGCCTTTATGCGCAACTGCGACGTAAGCGAGGAGATTGTAAGATTAAAATTTCATATTGCTAATCTTTGTCAGGTGGCCACCAACACAAAGGGAGAGTCAAGCGGCAAAGAGTTGGATTTTATTTGCCAAGAGTTACAGCGCGAAGCTAACACCCTGGGGGCAAAAGTTCCGGACAAATATATTTCATTTGCGGTAGTGAAAATAAAAAGCCAATTAGAGAAATTAAGAGAGCAATTGCAAAACGTAGAGTGAGGATTTGATATGAAAAAGAAAAAAGGGAGAATTTTTATCGTATCCGGGCCGTCGGGATCTGGCAAAACTACCTTGTGCAAAATGTTAATGGCGATTGAAGAGATGCGGCAAAAAATCGTGCGCTCTATTTCGTTTACCACTCGGCCAATACGCTTAGGTGAGGTGGATGGCAGAGATTATTTTTTTGTCAGCGACGAAATCTTTAACCGCTATGTAAAAAAGCGCTGGTTATTGGAACACAAAAATGTTTTGGGGTATAACTATGGCACGCCATTGAAATTTGTTAAAGACATTATTAAAAAAGGAAAAGACATGTTGCTTTGCGTTGATATTGCTGGTGCGCGCAGGATAAGAGCGAGCAGATTTAAAAAAGGCATAGTGGGTATTTTTATCATGCCTCCGAATTTAAAAATTTTAGAAGAGCGGCTGCGCCTTCGCTCGACTGAAACAGAGCGGGCGATCCAGGATAGATTAAAACTTGCTCAAAAAGAGATAAAGGCAGCGAAAGAATACGATTATATAATTATTAATGACAATGTTGATTGGGCGACTCAAGAATTAAAAGGAATAATATTGGCTGAAAATTGTCGGAGAAAATATGCAATACATTCCATTAGAAAAATTAATAGATAAAACAGGAAATAGTCTGTATAAGTTAGTGGTTATGGCTTCAAAGCGGGCATTCGAGATTGCAGAGGGCGCTCCCGCGCTTGTTGAAAAAAGCGAAATTGCAAAGCCTGGGACTATTGCCCTTGAGGAAATAGCTCAAGGGAAAATAAAAATGAAGCAACTCAGAGAAAAGAAGAGCTAAATTGGCTAAAAAACAAAAAAAGACCATCATTCTGGGCGTAACAGGTAGCATTGCTATATATAAGGCCTGTGAATTAGTGCGTTTATTAAAAGAAGCCAACACAGAAGTAATAGTGGTGATGACAAAAGAAGCTCAGGAACTTATTCGGCCTATTACCTTTGCCCATTTATCGGAAAATCCTGTTTATACGGATTTATTTCCAAAGGAACTAAACTGGGATTCTTATCATATTTCATTGGCTAGGGAAGCAGACTTGATTGTTGTTGCACCGGCAACGGCAAATATAATAGCTAAATTAGCGAGCGGCTTATGCGACGATTTATTAACTTCAACTATTATTGCCAGCAGAGCAAAGGTTTTGATTGCGCCTGCAATGCATGAGACAATGTATATACATCCTGCGACCCAAGAGAATATAGAGAAATTAAAAAATATCGGCTATCAATTTATTGGCCCGGCAAAAGGAAAACTTGCTTCAGGTGAGGTTGGCATAGGCAGGTTCGTCGAGCCTGAAGAGATTTTAAAAAAGATTAAGCAAATATTGTAAATTTTTTGGCGACGTAGCCAAGTGGCAAGGCAGCGGTCTGCAAAACCGCTATTCAGCGGTTCAAATCCGCTCGTCGCCTTGAATTTTGCTTTAGCAAAATTCACCCCGAGCTCTTATAGAAAATTTTCATATGTTTAGCGAGGGGCTGTAATTAAACTGTTAAATTGTTAAACTGCTAAATTGAAAAACAATATGGCAATTTAGCAATATAGCAATCAATTTCGAAGGGCAAGTGGTGGAATGGCAGCTCCAAGAAAAGAGTTAAAAATTAGCGGCCGAAATCTTTGGTATTTAGTGGGCTTAATTACCAGCGACGGCTGTTTGTCAAAAGACGGAAGGCATATTGATATAACGTCTAAAGACTCTCAGTTACTAATCAGCTTGACAAAAGAATTAGGCCTTAGTAACAAAGTTGGGGTTAAAAACAGAGGTGCTAAGAATCAGGCATATCATATCCAAATTGCAAATAAAAATTTTTATGATTTTCTTTTATCCATTGGTTTAACGCCGAATAAATCTCTTACTTTAAAGAAAGTTGAGGTTCCAGTAATTTATTTTGTCGATTTTTTACGTGGTCTGGTTGATGGCGATGGAGGCATACAAAGATGGATTCATCGGCCAAATAGAAGAGAGCAGTGGAATTTAAGGATAGCTTCTGGCTCAAAAAGCTTTTTGGCTTGGCTCAAGAATGAAATTGAGAAGAATATAAGAGCTAAAGGCAGATTATATTCTGAGGGCAAAAACAACTTTAGGTTAAAATATGGCAAAATGGCTGCCAGAGAAATCGCCAGGAGATGTTATTACGAGAGCTGTCTTGGTTTACAAAGAAAAACAACACTTGCAAGAGATTGCATAACTTCTTATGAAGGCTGGACTAAAAGTAAAACAGTTCATTTGAATTAATAATTATTGCCGGGATGTTGGAACTGGTAGACAATGGGGACTTAAAATCCCCCGCTCGTAAGAGCGTGAGGGTTCAAATCCCTCTCCCGGCACATTAGTAATATTAAAGATTAAATATCAAAAATAAAATATTAGCGAACGACTCAGGTTCGCAGGCTGTTATCCGTGGTATTTATTTTGGATTTTGATATTTGACATTGGGATTTGCGAACGTAAGTGAGTTTCGGGCTCATAGCGTAGCCTGGTTAGCGCGTCTCCTTGACATGGAGAAGGTCAGAGGTTCAAATCCTCTTGGGCCCACCATAAAATAAAATGCAAAAATCAAAAATCAAAAGTCAAAAATACAAATCAAAATTCAAAATTTTACATTTTGCATTGTCATTTTGCATTTTGCATTTTGATATTTGAATTTACTGTTATGGATTTAGATACTCTTAGACATTCTTGTTCTCACGTTTTAGCCAAGGCAGTTAAAGAGCTTTGGTCAGACGTAAAATTAGGCATTGGCCCTTCGATAGAAGACGGCTTTTATTATGATTTTGAAAAAGATCCGCCGTTTTCCGAAGAGGATTTAGAAAAAATCGAAAATCGTATGCAGCAGATTATTAAGCGCAACGAAAAGTTTACGCGCTTGGATTTGTCTAAAGATGAGGCAATAAGGATTTTTAAGAGACTCGGCGAGCATTACAAGTTAACCCTGTTGTCAGAGATTCCAGAAGCCCAGGTTTCGCTTTATAAGACAGGCGATAATTTTGTCGATTTATGCCGCGGGCCACATGTTGAATCTACTGGCCAGATTAAGGTTTTTAAATTGCTCTCATTAGCCGGTGCTTACTGGCACGGCATAGAGACTAACCCCATGCTTCAGAGAATTTATGGCACTGCTTTTCCAGATAAGAAGTCCTTAGATGAAGATTTAAAGCGCAGGGAAGAGGCAAAGAAAAGAGACCACAGAAAATTAGGTCCTGAACTGGGGTTCTTTGATATTTATTATGAGCAGGCAGGCGCAGGTCTTGTGTTTTATCATCCCAAAGGAGCAATGTTACGCAAAATCATAGAAGATTTTGAGAAAGAAGAACATTTGCGCCGGGGCTATCAGATGGTGATAACACCACACTTATTAAAGCAGGATCTTTGGATTCAATCCGGACATTTTGAATATTACCGCGATAATATGTTTGTGTTAGATATCGACGAGAGAGAGTATGCAGTAAAACCCATGAATTGCCCAGGCCATATTTTAATATACAAATCAAAATTGCGCAGTTACCGGGAATTGCCTCTGCGGTTTTTTGAGCTGGGCACAGTGTATCGCTATGAAAAAAGCGGAGTTTTGCATGGTCTTTTGCGCGTGCGAGGGTTTACTCAAGATGATGCACATATTTTTTGTCGGCAAGAAGAATTAAAAGACGAAATTAAAAATGTTATTGATTTTGTGCTGGATACAATGAAGGTATTTGGCTTTTGCGACATGCATATTGAATTAAGCACCCAGCCAGAAAAACACATCGGCCTGCCTGAACAGTGGCAGGCAGCAACAACTGCATTAGAAGATTCATTAAAAGAAAGAAGATTGCCCTATGTTATCAATATCGGAGAAGGCGCATTTTATGGGCCTAAAATAGATATCAAATTAAAAGATGCCTTAAAACGCACATGGCAGTGCGCAACTATTCAATGCGATTTTACTCTGCCTCACAGGTTTGATTTAACCTATGTGGATAAAGATGGCAAGCAAAAACAACCGATTATGCTGCATCGTGTCCTCCTTGGCAGTTTAGAGAGATTTATCGGCGCCTTAATTGAACATTATGCCGGCGCCTTGCCTTTGTGGCTTTCACCGGTTCAAGTTATAATTTTGCCGTTAAAAGATTCGGTTAATGCCTATAGCCAGAAACTGCAACAGCGGCTAATCAACGAAGGTTTGCGTTGCGAGATTGATTTAGAAAATCAGACTTTGAATAAAAAAATCCGCGAAGCAGAGACACAGCGAATTCCTTACATATTGATTGTCGGGGAAAAAGAGGTCGAAAAAGAAGAGGTTTCTGTAAGGAAACGCTCTGTCGGCGATCAAGGCGCTATGAAAGTAAGCGAATTTATAAAAAGGGTTAAGAAAGAGATAGAAGAGAAAAAATAGCTAATTTATCCTCCTATGCTAAATACTACGTCGCTTTGCTCCTTTGTGTTTAGCTTCGGAGAGATTAAATTCCGGCTTACAAGTTATCTCGCCCATTGGGCTCCATAACTTGTGCCGTCATTTAAGGAGGTGGTAGATATTCGAAAATTTATTCGAATAAACAACAATATTCGCGCAAGTCAGATTCGTCTTATTGGTCCTAACAGCGAACAATTGGGAATCGTGCCTTTGGCAAAAGGCTTGGAGCTTGCGAGCCAGCACGAACTGGATTTGGTGGAAGTGGCAGCAGAAGCAAGGCCGCCGGTCTGTCGCATAATGGATTTTGCAAAATTTAAATACGACCAGGAGAAAAAAGAAAGAGAGGCCAAACGCCACCAGAAACAGGCTCAGATTAAAGAGATTCGGGTAAAGCCAAATATCGAGGAGCACGACTACCAGATTAAATTACGCCATGCCAGAGAATTTTTAGAAGAAGGCAACAAGGTTAAGATTAATCTCTTTTTCCGCGGTCGGGAAATGACCCACAAAGAGCTTGGCAAGCGCATACTGGACCAATTTATAACTGATCTGTCTATCAAGGGACAGTTGGAAAAGGCACCTATGCTGGAAGGCAGGACAATGAGCATGGTGTTTGCGCCAAATAATAAGCCGGCAAAACAGCAGGTTAGCGTTCAGAAGACAGATAATACTTAGATAAATTTTTAAATTGTCATTATATCTTTAATAAAAAGAGGGCTTCCATGGGTAAATTTAAATTAAAGACTAATAAATCTTTTGCAAAAAGAGTAAGAATTACAAAAAGCGGTAAAATAAAAAGAGGCCGTGCTTGTAAACACCATATCTTAACAAAAAAAAGTTCTGACCGCAAAAGGCGCCTAAGAAAACCTGACTTTGTAAGTAGCGTCGATCTTAAGATGGCCAGGCGGCTACTGCCGTATGGGTGAAATAAACTAGCGAGGCTTTTTAATTCAAAAATCAAAGTGCAAAAATCAAAATGACAATGTAAAATTTAAAATTTTTGAATTTTGATATGTAATTTTGATATTTAATTTTTGATATTTTATTTTCTAACGATTTCCTATTTTTTGGTTAGTAAATACAGGAGAAAAATATGCCAAGATCAACTCGTAGTCCAGCAACACATAAAAGAAAAAAGAAAATACTTAAATTAGCAAAGGGGTATTGGGGAGACCGCAGCAAACGCTATAGACATGCGCGGATTACAGTCGAACGCGGTATGGTTTTTGCCTATCGCGACAGAAAGGTGCGCAAGCGCGATTTTCGTGCTCTATGGATTGCCAGGATTAATGCTGCTTGTCGGCTGAACAATATCACCTACAGCCGTTTTATGCACGGGCTTCTAAAAGCGAAAATCGCCTTGGATAGAAAGATGCTTGCTGAGTTAGCTGTAAGCGATCCAAAGGCTTTTGGGCAATTAGTCCAAATTAGCCAGCAATAGTTAAAATTTTAAGGCAAGGATAAAATATGTATATAATAATTATTGGTTGTGGTAGAGTAGGCTCGGAATTATCAAAGCTTTTATCGCAAGAGGGCCATAATGTGGTTGTAATTGATAAAAGCGCTGATTCTTTTAACCGATTGGGCAATACCTTTAACGGTATCACTATGGTGGGCAATGGTTTTAAGTTAGAATTGTTGCGCCAGGCAGGCATTGAAAAGGCAGACGCGTTTTGTGCAGTCACTAACGGCGATAATACAAATCTTATAGCCGCACAGGTAGCCAAAAAAATATTCAAAGTCCCAAAGGTATTTGCTCGGGTATATGACCCCCAGCGCGCAAATATTTATACAGCATTGGGCTTGGATATAATAAGCGGGACAATACTTTTTGCTGCAATGTTACGCGATAAAATTATAGAGAGCCGTTTTTCCAGTTACCTGATTGAAACAAAGGATTTAGGAGTTATTGAGATTGAGGTAAAAAATTCTCTTGTGGGAAAAACCATCAAAGAGATAAATATCCCACATGATTTTTTAGTAGTAGCAATAAGAAGATTAGACGGAGTAATTATCCCTGAGCAGGATACGGTTTTAAAAGAAAAAGATATTTTGATGGCTGTGGTAAAAGTAATCAGCCTTAAGAAAATAAAAGAGAAGTTTGATTTATAGTAGTTTCGAACGGAGTGAGGGTATATGTATATCTTAATCGCAGGTGCGGGTAAAGTCGGTTTCTTTTTAGCAAAACGCCTCTGTGCGGCAAGACATACTGTAAGCATCATGGATAAAGATAAGCAAAGATGCGAAGAGATAGCTAAAGAATTAGGGGCCATGGTGGTTAATGGCGATGCCTGCGACCCTGAAGTTTTAGATGAGGCAGGAGCCAGGCGTGCTGAGGTTATAGCAGCAGTTACAGGAGAGGACGAAGACAACCTTATTATCTGCCAGTTAGCCAAGGAAAAATTTAATACAAAGAGAACAATTGCCAGAGTCAATGATCCTGATAATGAACAAATATTTTCTGAATTAGGAGTGGATGTACCGGTTGACTCAACCCGTATTATAGCCAAGATTGTCGAAGAAGAAGTGTCTTTCTCTGATATTGTAAACTTGATGAGTTTTAAGCGCGGTAAACTTGCTATTGTTAGGGTAGATTTACCAAAAGATTCTCCTGTAATTAATAAAGAGGTCAAGGATATTATATTGCCCGAGGATTCTGTTTTGGTTTCTATTGTCAGAGGCGAGGAAGTAGTGGTGCCAAAAGGTAATACTGTGCTTATGCCTGGCGATGACATTATCGCCCTTACGTTGGTTGGCAATGAATCAGAATTATTAAATCTCTTGTTAGGGAAGATATGATAATTAAGCCAACTTCTAATATAATTTTAGGCATTGCTACGGAAATTTTATATGCATTACTTATAATCCTCACTGGATTCTTAATCTGTCTAATCTAATGATCCTCAGACCCCGGACAGAAGACTTAAAAACAATTGGCTATTATTTAGGGAAAATAATAATCGGCTTAGGCCTTATTATGCTTTTGCCATTTGTATTAGCGATATTATTCAACGAGATAAATCCTGGCTTGGATTTTTTAATAAGTTCTGGGATAAGCCTTTTGATTGGGCTATTACTTAGCAGGCTATGTTTTACCAATAAGGACTTAAACTGGATGCAAGGAATGATTGTGATTTCTTTTTCTTGGCTGGTAGCAATGTTATTAGGGGCGATACCATTAAATTTAAGCGGTCATTGGAAATCTTATTTAGATGCCTGTTTCGAAGCTATGTCAGGATTTGCTACAACAGGCCTTACTCTGGTGCAGGACCTTGATCATCTTTCCTATACGCATAATCTCTGGAGGCATCTGGGCCCATTTATCGGAGGCCAGGGAATTGCGATTGTTGCGCTCTCATTTTTTGTAAAAGGTACATCCGGAGCATTCAAAATGTATGTTGGAGAAGCCCGTGAAGAGAGGTTATTGCCAAATGTTATTCATACTTCAAGATTTATTTGGCTAATAAGCATAACCTATTTAATATTAGGCACCCTTGTCTTAGGAATAATTGGAATTTTAATCGGCATGAAGCCAGTTAATGCCTTTTTTCACGGCGTCTGCATTTTTATGGCTGGATTTGACACTGCAGGCTTTGCTCCACAGTCTCAAAATGTCCTTTTTTATCACAGTCTCACTTTTGAAATAGCAACGATTATTATAATAATTCTTGGTTCGCTTAATTTTAATCTGCATTATCAGTTGTGGGTGGGCAGGCGAAAAGAAATATTTAAAAACATTGAGACCAAGGTATTTTTTACCAGTATAATGCTGGCCTTTTTAATTGTTGTCATCGGGTTGAATCGATTGGGAGTTTATCCGAAGGCAATAATTTTATTGCGCAAAGGATTCTTCCAACTGATATCCGGTCATACTACAACTGGTTATGCAACTATTTATGCACGTCAGTTTATTAGCGATTGGGGAAATTTAGCTTTAGTAACCTTAATCGCTGCCATGGGCTTAGGCGGTTGCGCTTGTTCAACTGCCGGCGGTATAAAGATGTTACGCCTCGGCATTATATTTAAGGCGCTAAAAGAAGACATCAAAAGAATAATACTTCCGGAAAAGGCAATTGTTACTGTAAAATTTCACCACATGAAAGAAGTCCTTTTGGAAGACAAAGCAGTAAGGGCAACCCTATTAATAACTTTGTCCTATTTAACTCTGTATGGGATAGGAGCGCTTATCGGAACTTTTTTTGGCTATCCGTTTTTAGATTCTTTATTTGAGTCTACCTCAGCTGCAGCTAACGTTGGTTTTTCTTGCGGTATTACCGATGCTGGGATGCCGGCAGTATTGAAACTTACCTATATATTTCAGATGTGGGCAGGCAGGCTGGAATTTATGTCTATATTTACCTTAATCGGATTTTTGGTAGCAGCGATAAGAGGGAAGAAATGATACATAAAGTTTACAGTTTACAGTTTACAGTTTACAGGATTTTTCTAATTCTGTTCACTGTTCACTGTTCACTGTTCACTGTTGCTTATGCTCAAGTAATTTCGAGTACAGAGCTTATTAATAATGCCAAACAATATGACGGCCAAGTTGTTACATATTCCGGCGAAGTTATCGGCGATGTGATGAAGAGAGGAAACTTTGCCTGGTTGAATGTTAACGACGGGGCAAATGCCATCGGCATCTGGATAGAAGCCTCTTTAACCAAAGATATTTTATATACAGGTAGTTTTAAATCCAAAGGGGATTTGATAGAAATAACCGGCATATTCAATCGCGCCTGCCCAGGGCACGGCGGAGATTTAGATATACACGCCAGGGAAATAAAAAAAATACAAGTAGGCAACAAACTATATGAAAAACTCGATATTAATAAAAGAAATTTTGCGATTGCGTTGTTTATAATTTTGGGCCTAATATGGATATTAACTCGATTAAAAACCAGATAGACTTAGACTTAGAGAATATCAACTCTTCAAAGGAATTGGAAGAGTTGCGCATAAAATATTTAGGCAGAAAAGGTCTTATAGCAGAGTTATTTGATCAGATGAGAAGTGCTAAAGAAGAGGAAAGGCCGGCTTTGGGCAAGGCATTAAACAGTTTAAAGATTGAAGTAAGCCAAAAATTAGATGAGAAATCAAAAAACCTTTCGCAAAGCACCCCATCTCAGGCAGAGTCAATAGATATAACTTGCGACGGAATTTTACCGAAGTTAGGCAAACAACATATATTAAATCAAACTATACAAGAGATCTGTGGCATATTTAAAACAATCGGCTTTGAGGTTGTAAATGGCCCGGAGATAGAAACAGAATTTAATAATTTTACAGGTTTAAATATTGCCTTGGAACATCCCTCTCGGGATACATTCGACACATTTTACCTGGGCAAGTCACCAAGCCAACGTGGTCAAAAGTTATTATTACGAAGCCATACTTCGCCTGTGCAAATCCGAGTAATGAAAAGCCGTAAGCCGCCTTTAGCAGTGGTTGTGCCGGGCAAGGTCTATAGGCCAGACGCAACTGATGCATCGCATTCGTTTATGTTCCATCAGGTTGAAGGATTTATGGTAGATGAAACAATAAGATTTTCTGATCTTAAAGGCACATTGGAATTATTTGCTAAGAGCGTTTTCGGCGAAGATATAAAAATGCGTTTTAGGCCGCATTACTTTCCCTTTACAGAGCCATCAGCAGAAGTGGATATTTCCTGCATAATATGTAAAGGCGAGGGTTGCTCTGTTTGCGGCAGAAAAGGTTGGTTGGAAGTATTGGGTGCGGGCATGATTCATCCCAATGTCTTTAAGAATGTGGGTTATCCAGCTGGACGTTACACTGGTTTTGCCTTTGGTATGGGTATTGAGCGTATCGCGATGTTAAAATACGGCATTGAAGATATCAGACTATTTTTTGAAAACGATTTGCGTTTTTTAAGTCAGTTTTGAAATATGAAAGTATCTTATAATTGGTTAAAAGATTTTGTCGAAATAAATGAGCCGGTCGAATCCCTGCGTCAGAAATTGACAATGGCAGGCGTGGAAGTTACTGACTGTCAGAAGAAGTCAGGAGATTCTGTGTTGGAAATAGAAATAACTTCAAACCGGCCTGATTGGTTAAGCCATATTGGGGTTGCTAGGGAGATTGCAGCAATAACAAAATCAAAAATCAAAAATCAAAAATTAAATATTAAAAATAAAGACCAAAAAAATAATCTTCTTGTGAAGATTACAATTGAAGACAAAAAAGATTGTCCACTATATACAGGGATGATTATTGACAACATCTCTATTAATAAACCAGACCCAATAATAGCAGAGCGTCTGGCTATTCTTGGTTTACGGCCTATCAGCCCGATCGTTGATATTACAAACTACATTTTGCTTGAAACTGGCCAGCCCATGCATGCTTTTGATCTGGATAAAATTACTGCCAGGTCACCAAGTCACCAACTTGCCAAGTCACATGTAGAGATTAGTATACGTCGGGCAAAGCAGGAAGAAAAAATTATAACCATAGACAATGTTGAACGCACATTAAGCTCGGACATTTTGGTTATCGCAGATTCGGATGGCCCGATTGCAATTGCTGGAGTTATGGGCGGCAAAGACACAGAAGTAGATAATTCTACAAAGAGAGTATTATTAGAAAGTGCATATTTTGATCCGATAACTGTGAGAAGGAGCAGGCAAAAATTAGGAATAACCACTGAGTCTTCTTATAGATTTGAACGTTCAGTGCATATGCCTACTGTGTTAAAAGCGCAAGAACGCGCAGGTAATTTGATAAAAACAATTTCTCCCGGCGCTAACTTCTCAAAAATTTATTCTAACGGCTCTATTTCTAAAAGAGGAAAAAATATAAGCCTGAAGTTGGATATTAATTCTTTAAACCAGACATTGGGGATAGATTTGGCTGGCAATGAAGTTGTGAGTATTTTAAAAAGGCTCCAATTTGGCATTGGCCGCACATCCGGTGGCAAACGTTTAAAAGTAAATATCCCGGATTTTCGCTCTGATATAAATTTGCCAGAAGATATTTTTGAAGAAGTAGCCAGAATATATGGCTATGATAATATACTGGTCAGTCTTCCTAAAATTTGCATGCAGGGACAAAAGAAGCCCGCAGCTGACATTGACGAAGTAACAGATCTTATTAATAAGACGCTTTGTGCCTGCGGTTTTTTTGAGGTAATTACTTATAGTCTGATGAGTCGAGATAAGGTTACGATATGCCCAGATGAGTCAATAATACCAATAGCCAACCCTTTAAGCAAAGAACAAGAGATTTTGCGTCCCAGTTTATTGCCCGGGCTTTTAGAAGCAGCTGCGTATAACTTTAATCATTCACAGGATGATGTGAAAATTTTTGAAATGGGAGGGATTTTCGAGCATCTAAATAATAAGACAAAAGAAGGCTTAAACTTAGGTATCTTAAGTTGCGGTGAAAAAATCTGCGATTGGCACAGGCAAGCAATATTAAAAGAAAAAAATGCGGTTAACTTTTTTGATTTAAAAGGGGTGGTAGAAAGTATTTTGTCAGAGTTGGGCATAGAGTACGAAAAGGTTAGTTTTAGAGAAGGGGATTTGCCAATTTATGCGCCTGGAGAAACAGCTAATATTTTTATTAACGAAAAAGAAATTGGTTCGCTAGGGAAAGTAAACTCGCAATTATTAAATAAATGGGATATAAGAAAACAGAATTTGTTTGCGAGCTTAATTGACCTTGAGGCATTGCTTGAATTTGTAGATTTAAAAAAGAATTTCAAGAAATTTTCTTCTTTTCCGGCTGCAGAGCGCGATTTAAGTTTTATCATAAAAGAGAACATTAGCGTAAAAGAGATTAAGGAGGCAATTAATAAAGAAGGCATAAAATTTTTAGAAAATATTTCACTATTCGACGAATACAAGGGGAAAAATATACCTAAAGGTTTTCGCAGTTTATCGTTTTCGTTTAAATTCTCTGGCGAAAACCACACGTTAAAAGAGGAAGAGATAAATAATTCGCTAGCCAAGATTAAGACTACCTTAATGGATAAATTTTCTGTATCAATGCGCGAGAATTAATTATCTTAAGCCCTTGCAATTTTGTTGTCGCTATGATATACTTACTCTGCGAATATAGCCCTGCAGTGTTCGTTGGATAGATTGGATATTTTTTGAACCAACACAATCTTAAAGGGAGCTCGACTTCATCTGTGCTTGCGGGCAGGATGAGAGGCGCCCACGTGTAACAACAACGGTTCAGATTGCCCTATCCGACGACACAAGCGGGGTTTTTTATTTGCCCCGTTAGAGATAGGTCGCCTAAAGGCGACCGTAAATAGAAAAGATAACCTTTTAATTAGAGCTTTATCTCTTTTAGTGGGTATAAATCTCTTTAGAATATTTTTTAGAGTACATCTCTAACGGGGTGGAGTTACTTATGAGAAATAGCCAGTCAAAAGACTTATTTTTAGATACAGAACTTAGCAGCAATTTTGATAAAGACAGGCCGTTAGCTGTTCGTATGCGGCCAGTTAGTCTCGATGAGTTCGTAGGCCAAGAGCATATCTTGGCAAAGGGGCGCTTACTGCGTAGGTCTATTGAAGCAGACAGGCTGACCTCTGTTATTTTTTATGGCCCGCCCGGGACAGGTAAGACTTCCCTTGCCTATTGCATAAGCAAGGTAACCCAGGCACATTTCGAACCGATTAACGCAGTTGATTCTAACGTAAAAGAATTGCGCAAGGTTACCCAGGCAGCAAAACTGCGCCGAAGAAACTCCGGTAAAAAAACTATCCTCTTCATAGATGAAATCCATCACTTCACAAAACCGCAGCAGGATGTTTTAAATCCTTTTGTTGAAGACCAGACAGTTATCTTAATCGGCTCTACTGTTTTTAATCCTTTCTTTTCTCTAAACAGCGCTCTTTTATCCCGGTCATTAGTATTCAGTCTTAATCCTTTAACTGAAAAAGAGATAACTAAAATTATCCAGAGAGCACTCTCTGATAAGAAACGCGGATTAGGCGAATTAGATGTAGTTTTAGAAAAAGGTGCCCTTGATTTTATCTCTAAAATTTCAGAAGGTGATGCGCGCAGGGCGTTAAATGCGTTAGAGGTTGCAGTTCTTAGCACAGAAACTGATAAATATGGTAAAATTACTTTAACGCTTTCCATAATGGAAGAGTCAATACAGAGAAAGGCAGTTGTTTACGACAGGGACGGCGATGCGCATTATGATTCAATCTCCGCATTTATAAAATCAATGCGTGGCTCTGACCCGGATGCAACTCTTTATTGGCTGGCAAAGATGTTATATGCAGGCGAGGACCCGCGTTTTATTGCCCGCAGAATCTTTATCTGCGCTGCAGAAGACGTTGGCAATGCCCAACCTCAGGCGCTTATTTTAGCAAATGCAGCAGCCCAGGCAGTGGAGTTTATAGGTATGCCTGAAGCGAGGATTGCCTTGGCCCAGGCAGCAGTTTTTGTTGCCTGCTCGCCGAAATCAAATGCCTCTTATATGGGTATTGAAAAGGCGCTGGAAGATGTTAAATCAGATAGAACCATGGAGGTGCCTAAGCATCTGCGCGATGCAAACTATCCCGGAGCTAAAATATTAGGCCACGGAAAAGATTATAAATATGCTCACGACTATGAAAAACATTTTGTAGAGCAGGATTATATACCAGAAAAAAAACAATACTATGTTCCGACTGTTATGGGTTATGAGGCAAAGATAAAACAGTGGCTGGAGGAGTTAAAGAGGGAAGAGAAAGATGATAGTAAGCAAAAAAAAGCCGATATCTGATATTTTAAAGTCACTTCATAATTACAATAAGATATTTATTATTGGTTGCGGGACTTGTTCAACTACCTGCAAAAGCGGCGGAGAGGCGGAGGTTAATTGGATAAAAGACGAACTCATCAGGGCAGGCAAAACCGTTACCGGCTCAACAGTTATTGAATCACCTTGCATTGCATCCCAGGTTAAGGTTGACTTTGCTAAAAATAGAAAATTGCTTAGCCAGTCTCAGGCAATTCTGGTAATGGCCTGCGGTTCAGGCGTGCAGTCAGTGCTTGAGAATGACAGATTGTCTTTAAGGGTTTTGCCCGGATGTGATACTCTCTTTGCTGCGGCAATCGACGCTAGTAACGCATTTCGTGAATATTGTTCTCATTGTGGCCAATGCGTGTTGGATATTACCGGCGGCATTTGCCCGGTTACTCGCTGCGCAAAAGGTCTTCTTAACGGGCCTTGCGGAGGAATGAATAAAGGCAAATGCGAAGTGGATAAAGACCAGGATTGCGCCTGGGTGCTTATTTATAAACAGGCAACTAAACAAAATAATCTCGAGGCTGTTAAGGCAATTCAGCCGCCAAAGGATCATTCAAAGACAATAAAACCGCATAAGCTTATATTGGAGAATAAACCCCGTTAGAGATAGTCCGCCAAATTTATTTAGCGGACGTAATGGGGTAGTATTTGGAATTAAACTTTTTCTTATAGAAGCGAATTAGATATTAAGAATATATTTTGTAACAAATCTCTAAACGGGGTAAATAATCATGCAGCCATACAGCGATAAAGTTATGGATCATTTTTTGCACCCAAGGAATGTTGGAGAAATCTCAGATGCTGACGGCATAGGTAATGTAGGCAACCCAGTATGTGGTGACGTCTTAAGATTGTATTTAAAAATAAAAGATGGCATTATTAGTGAAGCGAAATTTAAAACCTTTGGCTGTGGTGCTGCTATTGCAACCAGTTCAATGGTTACAGAGTTAGTGAAAGGCAAGACAGTTCAAGAGGCATTAAACATATCTAATAAGGCAGTTGCCGAGGCATTGGGCGGCTTGCCAAAGATTAAGATGCATTGTTCGGTCTTGGCTGAAGAGGCGTTAAAAGCAGCAATAGAAGATTATCAAAAAAAGTTATCTCCAAATGAAAAAACAGACGCTAAGAAAAATAATGCGTAAACGTCTTAAAAATCAGAAGGAGGTTTATAGACGTAAAAAAAGTGGTATAATTAAAAATAAGTTATTTAAATTAAACGAATTCAAAAAAGCAAAGACAGTGATGCTTTATGCGTCATTTGATGGTGAGGTAGATACGTTTAAGATGATTAAAGGGGCTATTAAAGAAGGCAAAACAGTTATTTTGCCTGCTATAGCAAAGAGAAAGAAGAGATTGATTCCCCGGGCAATTGAGACACTTCGTGATTTAGAAAAAGGCCCATTCGGCATATTGGAGCCGAGAAAGGCTTGCTCGCGGGTTATTAGTAAGAAGAATTTAGACTTAGTCATTGTTCCAGGCTTGGCTTTTGATAAGGAAAATTTTCGTTTAGGCAGAGGGCTTGGTTTTTATGACCGTTTTTTAGCCGGGCTGCCTAGAAAGACCCAGGCAATTGGGCTTTGTTTTGATTTCCAAATCGTCTCTTCAGTCCCTCGCTTTTCCTCTGATCTACCTGTCAGTAAAGTCATCAGCGCATAAAAATTAGCTGCGCGCGCAAAGATAAATCCTTGCGCAAATTTCTAGTCAATAATATAATAACAATTTGACACTTTACTTAAGCTTTGGTGTCATCAGGAGGGAGGTTTATAAATGTCAGGTGGCTCAAGTATATTAATGTTTTTAATCGGCCTGGCTGGAGTTGCCTTTAGTGTCTACGCAGGTTTTCTGATTGCAAATTATATATTAAAACGCAGATTAGCCCTGAATAAACAGAAGAGCCAGCAGATGTTAGAAGAGGCAAAACAGGAGGCAGAAAAGATTCGCAAAGATGCGCAGTTAGAGGCAAAAGACTTGCTATATCGGCTACGCATTGATTTTGAGAAAGAGACAAAAGACCGTCGGCAAGAATTAAGCAACATGGAAAAGCGTATGCTCTCCAAAGAAGAAAATATTGACCGGCGGGTGGAGTTGTTAGAAAGAAAAGAGAAAGAAGTTGAGTCTAAACAGAATGCAGTGCACAGCTTAGAAAACAATCTGCGCGTTAAAGAGCAGCACTTAGATGGCTTGGTCAAGGAAGAAAAAGAAAGATTGCAGAGGATTTCTTCCCTTACCCCGCAACAGGCAAGAGAGTTGTTGCTTTCCCGCTTGGAACAGGAATTAAGCAATGAAAAGGCGGTTTTGTTAAAAAATATGGAAGACCAAATAAAAGAAAACGCTGCAAAAAAAGCCCAGGAAATAGTTGCCTTGGCAATTCAGCGCAGCTGCGTAGAGCATACTACAGAATCTACGGTAAGTGTAGTTGCACTGCCTAATGATGAAATGAAAGGCAGGATAATAGGCAGAGAAGGCAGGAATATTCGGGCTTTTGAAATGGCTACTGGCATTGACGTAATTATTGATGATACGCCAGAGGCAGTGATTCTATCCGGATTTGACGTAGTGCGCAGAGAAGTTGCGCGGGTTGCCTTGGAAAAATTAATCTCCGATGGCCGAATACACCCAGGCAGGATTGAAGAGATAGTTGAAAAAGCCAAAAAAGACATGGAGATTAATATTCGCGAAGAAGGAGAGAAAGCAGCTTTTGATATCGGCATTCACGGCCTTCATCCGGAGCTTATTAAACTTTTGGGCCGATTAAAATATCGCACTAGTTTTGGTCAGAATGCCCTGCAGCATTCTAAAGAAGTGGCTTATCTTATGGGAGTGATGGCGTCGGAGTTGGGTGCAGATTTTAAGCTAAGCCGGCGCATAGGCCTGCTTCACGATATTGGGAAGGCAGTAGACCAGGATGTTGAAGGAACGCATGCAAAAATCGGAGCAGAACTGGCAAAAAAATTCGGCGAATCCAATGAGGTGGTTAACGCCATTGCCGCCCATCATGAAGAAATAGAATTGAATTCATTTTATTCTGTTCTTTCTGCTGCGGCAGATGCTATCAGCGCTGCCAGGCCAGGCGCCCGGCGCGAAACTCTGGAGACTTACGTAAAACGTTTAGATAAACTTGAATCAATAGCCAATGTATTTCCTGGAGTAGAGAAAGCGTTTGCAATTCAGGCTGGCCGCGAGGTCAGGATTATTGTCCAGCCGGAGAAAATTACCGATGCAGAGGCGGTTAATCTTGCGCGCGATGTTCGTAAGAAGATAGAAGAAGGAATGGAATATCCCGGACAGATCAAAGTAACAGTTATCCGCGAGACCAGGGCGATAGAGATCGCTAAATAAATTTAAATATCAAATTGCAAAATGTAAAATGACAATGTAAAATTTTAAATTTTTATTTGTAATTTTGATATTTGATTTTTGATATTTGATTTTATGAGAGTACTATTTATAGGCGATATAGTAGGCAGGCCAGGCAGAGAGACAATTGCCAAGCTTCTACCAGGGCTAAAGAAAGAATTTAATCTGGATTTGATTTTAGCCAATGCTGAAAATGCTGCCGGGGGCTCCAGCATCACTGCCTCAGTTGCTAATGAATTATTTAGTGCTGGCGTTGATGCCTTAACCAGCGGCGACCATATCTTCAAAAAGAAAGAAGTTTTTGAGATTATTGCTCATCCTAGGATCTTGCGTCCGGCAAACTTTCCTGAAAATGTCCCTGGCAAAGGCCATATTTTAATAAACAAAGACAGCAATAAAGTTTTAATTATAAACTTGCAGGGAAGGGTTTTTATGAGCCCTATAGATTGCCCCTTTAGGGTAGCGCGCAATATCTTAGCTGGTGTAGAGGATACCAAGATTATTATTGTGGATATGCATGCTGAGGCAACCAGCGAAAAGATAGCCCTTGGCTGGTTTTTAGATGGTAAGGTAAGCGCGATATTCGGGACTCATACTCACGTTCAGACAGCGGATGAGTGTATTTTGCCCGAGGGGACTGCTTTTATAACTGATGTTGGCATGACCGGCTCTTGCGCTTCTGTTATTGGCAGAAAAAAAGAGCAGATTATCGAACGTTTCCTAAGCGGGATTCCAACCCGTTTCGAATTAGCCAAAGGCGATGAACAGTTGCAAGGTGCAGTAGTAGATATCGACGAGAAAACTGGTAAGGCAAGGTCGATTGAGAGAATAAAGCGCAAAGCATAGTAAGACTCTAAACACCAAACTCTAAATCCTAAATAAACCAAAAATCCAAATGTTTAAAATTAAAAGTTTTATTATCGGGACTATAAATTTAAGATTTTATGCTTTGAGTATTTGAGTTTGTTTAGAGTTTAGGGTTTTGAATTTAGGGTTTAAATGTATAATTTAAAGGAGGGTAGATTATGTGGGATGGGATTAATCGTCGCCGGTTTCCCCGAGCTGATTATCCATGCCTAATTAAGATTCGAAAGAAGAAAGGCAAAGAAACCCTTGCGGCGAAAACCGAAAATCTTGGTTGCGGCGGCATCTGCGCTATCTTAGAGAAAGACTTAGGGCTGTTCTCAAGCGTGGATATAGAGCTTGACCTTCAAGACGGGGCAGCGCCAATTAAAGCCGAAGGCACTGTTGTTTGGGTAGTTAGGCGCCATGAGATTAAAAAAGACAGGGCTGGATATTTTGATACTGGTATAGAGTTCAAAGACTTAGACAGCAAGAATATTGAGAGGATTGAAAAGATAGTTGATAAATGCCTACAGACCGATCAGACAAAAGGCTAATTCTGACCGTCAGCCAGCTGACGAAAGATATAAAATTAATCTTAGAAAATTCACTGCCAGAAGTATGGGTAAGCGGTGAAATTTCCAATCTAAGCATTCCCGCCTCAGGCCACATCTATTTTACACTTAAAGATGAACTTGCTCAGATTAGGGCTGTGTTTTTTAAAGACCAGAATAGATTATTAAAATTTCAACTTAAGGATGGAATGTCAGTTGTCTGTTTAGGCAGGATAGGCGTATATGAAAAAACAGGCAATTATCAGCTTTACCTTAAACTCATTGAGCCAAAAGGCATAGGTGCATTGAGTCTTGCCTTTGGACAGTTAAAAGAGAAACTTTCCAAAGAAGGTTTGTTTGATGAGGCGCGAAAAAAACCTATCCCTGCTTTTCCAAAACACCTTGCTTTTATTACTTCCAGAAGCGGTGCAGTAATTTCCGATATGCTAACTATCCTTAAACGCCGCGCCAGCCAGGTGGAAGTTAGCCTTTTTAGCGTTCAGGTCCAGGGAGAAGTTGCAGCAGAGCAAATTTCGCAAGCTATTAAATTAGCTGATAAATTTTATGAAGAATTCGATTGTTTAGTGCTTGCCCGGGGCGGAGGAAGTTTAGAAGATTTATGGCCATTTAATGAAGAGAAAGTGGCGCGTTCAGTTTTTAGTTGTCGCATTCCTACGGTTAGCGCGGTTGGCCATGAAATAGATTGGACCATATGCGATTTTGTTGCTGATATGCGCGCGCCTACACCCTCTGCTGCTATAGAAATGCTTATTCCCTCCAGAGAGGAATTGCGCAAATCCCTCCTTGATTTAATCAGGCGCTTAGAAAGATATATAGAGGATTTAGTCCCTCAAGCTAAACAGCGGCTGGACGAATTAACGATGGCACTGTCGCTCAGCCTAAGACAAATGGTCGAGTTAAGAAATGAGAAAATCGTTGGCATATTAAATAGATTAAAATCTTTAAGCCCTTTGAATATTTTAGCACGGGGTTATAGTGTCACCTTTGATAAAAACACAGGAAAAGTGATTAAGAATATTCAGGACATAAATATCGGGAGAGAAACTTTAACGCTTCTGGCAAAAGGAAGTTTTGAAAGCGCGGTAACTAAAATCCGAGAGAAAGGACTTGATAATGACAACAAAAAAGATCGATTTTGAAAAGGCACTACACCAACTCCAAACAATAGTGGAAGAGTTAGAGACAGGCGAATTGCCCTTGGATGAGGCAATTAAAAAATTTAAAATCGGCTCTGCTTTAGCCAAACAATGTTTAGAGATGTTGGACTCGATAAAAGTTAAAGTAGAAGAAGTGGTTGGCGAAGAAAAAGGAAAATTAAAAAGGAAGCCATTTAAGCCCGAAAACTAAAATGTTACTCGAAAGTATTAATAGCCCCCAGGATCTTAAAAAAATACCTATAGCACAATTGCCGGTTTTAGCAGGCGAAATCCGCGCGCTTATTATTGATATTGTTTCTAAGGCTGGCGGCCATTTGGCAAGTAGTTTAGGGGTAGTGGAGCTTTCGATTGCTCTTCATTATTGTTTTAATGCGCCAGAAGACATTATTGTCTGGGATGTGGGTCATCAATGCTATACTCATAAAATCCTGACCGGTAGAAGAAAGGAATTTTCTACTTTGCGCCAGTTTAAAGGTATTAGCGGATTTCCGTTGAGAGAAGAATCGCCTTATGACATGTTTAGCGTGGGCCATGCCTCAACAGCAATTTCACTTGCCTTGGGATTTGCTGTAGCTCGGGATTTAAAAAAAGAGCAAAAAAAGATTGTGGCAGTAATCGGAGATGGTTCATTAAGCGGGGGGATGTGTTTTGAGGCCTTAAATAACGTAGGCCATTTAAATACAGATATCCTTATTATTCTTAATACTAATGAGATGAGTATCTCTCCAGTGGTAGGGGCATTAAGCAATTATATGAATAAAATAATTTCAGCCCCCATTTACAACCGATATAAAACAGCACTTAAGCAATTTATTGCACAACGCGTTCCGCGCATAGGACGCAGATTAGTAAAACTTGCCATACATTTTGAAGAAGTTCTAAAAGGGCTTATTGTCCCGGGTATATTTTTTGAAGAATTGGGATTTCGTTATTTTGGCCCACTCGACGGGCACAACCTAACTAAGCTAATCGAAACTATTAATAATTTAAAGTCAATCAAGGGGCCGAGGTTATTGCACATCACTACCAAAAAAGGCAAAGGTTATGCTCCGGCAGAGAAGGAACCTGAGAAATTTCACGGCGTTGCAAAATTTAGCCAAGATGTTTTAGAACCTCAGGTGCTATCCGATAAAAAAACACCGAGTTTTACCGAAATTTTTAGCAACAAACTGATTGAATTAGGAGAAGAAGATAATTCCATTGTTGCAATTACAGCTGCAATGCCAGAAGGCACTGGCTTAGATAAATTTGCTAAAAAATTCCCTGGCAGATTTTTTGATGTTGGCATTGCTGAAGAGCATGCAGTTGCATTTGCTTGCGGTTTAGCCTCTAATGGCTTAAAACCAGTGGTTGCGATTTATTCGACATTTTTACAGCGCTCTTATGACCAACTAATGATTGATTTGGCGCTCCAGAATTTTAATGTTGTAATTGCAATTGACCGTGCCGGCATTGTGGGAGCGGATGGGGTTACCCATCAAGGGATTTTTGATATCGCGTTTTTACGCACCATACCAAATATGATTATTTTAGCGCCAAAAGATGCTAAAGAATTAGAAGCATGCTTAGAATTTAGCTTTAAGCAAAATTGCCCTGTAGCAATACGCTATCCTAAGGCAAATATATTTGAATTTCCAAAGGGATATGAGTCAGATCAGAATGTTTTAAAACCTCAAACACTAAAGTCAGTTAAAGAAATTTCACTTATTGCTCTGGGTAGTATGGTTAAAGAAGCTTTTCAGGCATCAGAGGTTTTAGAAAAGCAAGGCATAGAAGTTGGCTTGATAAATGCTCGTTGTGCAAAGCCGTTAGACGAAGCATTTTATAAGAACATAGGAGCAAAATGTAAATATATATTTGCTATTGAAGAAGGTATTCTCGACGGAGGTTTTGGTAACGCGCTGAGGTGCCTGATAGATGCTAAAACAATTGTTAAAACATTAGGTCTGCCCACAGAATTTATCCAGCACGGCCAACGCGAATTTCTATTAGATATGTATGGCCTAAGTCCACAGAAGATTGCCGAAGTTGTGAAAACTACCTTAAGCAAGAAATAAATACACAGAAATTAAAGGCTTGACAAACATTATATATAGGTTATAATCTATATATATATAGTTTATAGTCTATATAAGAGATGAGAAACCAGCTATGGATATAAAGATTAGAGAAGCACAAGAGCGAGTTTTAAAAGTTTTTTCAAAAGAGGCTAAGGTCTTTGCACTAGCAGGAGGAACAGCACTCGAGCTATATTATTTACATCACAGGTTCTCTGCAGATTTAGACTTTTTTTCACCAAAATATGATACTATTGAGATAAATAAATTGATTAGTGTTTTTAAGAAGCATATAAATAAAAAAATTAAATTGGGGTCAGAGTTTATTGCAAGGGGCAGGGCCAAGGTCAGGTTTTACACCATACCAATTAAGGGTTCACAGAGGCCTTTAAAGATTGACCTTGTCGAGGACACTGTTATTGAAAGCCCAAAAATTAAAAAAGTTGGCGGAGTGCGTGTTTATAGCATAGAAGATTTATATTTACATAAGATTAGTGCTATTTCCGGCACAGAGCCGCAAGTGGATGAGATTGGCAGACAGGTTATAGAAGGCCGTAAGCAGGCTCGTGATGCGTTTGATGTCTATATGCTTTCAAAGAAAATACAACCCTTGCACATATTTTTGAAAAATGTTTCTTCGCGATTTCAAAGGGGTATGATTCATTGGTATAGGACATTTTCTCGCCAGGAACTAAAATTAGCGCTTTTAGATTTGGATATTTATGAGCCAAAATTTGACTCTAAAGAAATGATTGATTATTTGGAAAATGAGATCAAGCAATTCGCAAAAGGGGTTATTGGAGAATGATTCAGAAATACTTTTGGGATTTAAATAAAGAGGCATTAAAGGAAACAGAAAGGGCTATTAAGGATATTAAACATCCTAAATTTTTGATGCGCATGGTAACATTATTGTCTCGGTGCGATAAACCAAAAGAACTATTTTCCATAATTTCTAAGAAAGATTTTATTAAAATTTGGCCAAAGATTAAAACTTATTGGTTAAAGGTTGAGCGGATATCAGATTTCAGAGATTGGTGGGAAACTATATACGAGCAACTTTTAGAGAAATACCAGCATAAATATAAAAATGCTAAAGGGTTAAGCCCTGATTTTTTCCTAAATTTTGGCAAATCAATTAGGCAGGCGAGAATCAGCAAAGGTTTAAGTCAAAAACAGCTGGCTCTTAGCATAGGTATGAAGCAGCCGGATATTTCTAAGATTGAAGAAGGCAAGAAAAACATTACTTTATATACCCTGATGCGCCTTAGTAAAATTCTAGAACTCAAGAGAATAGACATTAGTTAACAAAAGATTAGCCTTAACAAAAAAATGCCAAAGATTAAAATTGATAAAAAGAGATGCAAAGGTTGTGAGTTGTGTATTATATTTTGTCCTTTGGGCCACATTAAGAATTCTAATTCTCTAAATAAATCAGGCCACAGGCCAGCAGTTTTTTCTGAAAAAAAGGATAAGGCCTGCTCAGGTTGTTGTTTTTGCGCAATTATCTGCCCGGACGCGGCTATTGAGGTTTTTAAATGAACACAAAGAGAATATTAATCAGTGGCAATGAGGCGATTGCGGAAGGGGCTATACAGGCCGGATGCCGATTTTATGCCGGCTATCCGATTACCCCTCAAAACGAAATACCGGCTTACTTCGCCAGGCGGATGCCGGAAGTAGGCGGAA
The DNA here is from genome assembly GCA_040753675.1 of Candidatus Omnitrophota bacterium. Lineage (GTDB taxonomy): Bacteria > Omnitrophota > Gorgyraeia > JAHJTE01 > JAHJTE01 > JBFMEB01. The sequence goes on from JBFMEB010000003.1 coordinate 65,953, forward strand.
CATTTATCCAGGCAGAAAGCGAACTGGCTGCAATTAATATGGTATTTGGAGCAAGCGCTGCAGGAGCTCGGGCAATGACCAGCTCATCAAGTCCAGGTATAAGTTTAAAACAAGAGGGCATTTCTTATTTGGCTGGTTGTTTATTGCCAGCAGTTATTGTAAATGTTATGCGCGGCGGCCCGGGTTTAGGTAATATCTCTCCAAGCCAATCAGATTATTTTCAAGCTACGAAAGGCGGAGGCCACGGCGATTATCATATTATTGTGCTTGCGCCAGCAACTATCCAGGAAGCATTTGACTTAACTATATCCGCATTTGATTTAGCTGACAAATATAGGACTCCGGTAATGATTTTGGCTGATGGATTGTTAGGTCAGATGATGGAACCGTTAACACAGATGAACACAGATAAAAAGATACAGATGAACACAGATAAAAAACCCTGGGCGTTGACTGGGGCAAAGGGAAGAAAGCCAAATATTATCCGCTCTTTATTTTTAAAAGAAGGAGCTTTAGAAGAGTTGAATAATCAACTTCAGAAAAAATATCAACAAATACAAGAGAAAGAAGTGCTCTTTGACGCCACAAATGTTGATGAATGCAATTGTCTAGTTATAAGTTATGGCACTATGGCGAGGATTGCCTCTGGGGTTATTGATACGTTAAAGCAAGCTGGCTTAAAAGTCGGCTTATTTCGTCCAATAAGTCTTTGGCCTTTTCCGAAAAAAGAGATAAAAAAAATTTCCAAAAATAAAAAAATATTAGTTATTGAGATGAGCGCTGGTCAGATGCTCGAAGATGTTTTGCTTTCAGTTGACCCAAGCGCCAAGGTTGAATTTTTAGGCCGCACCGGCGGAGGGATACCGACGGAGGAAGAGATAATAAATAAAATTGCCAAATTGCCAAACTGTTAAATTGTTAAATGATCTTTTTAATATAAACAATGTAACAATTTATCAATTTAACAATAATTGATTATGACCAAAATTTATTCTCATCCCAAAAGTCTAATTAATACGATAACTCACTACTGCCCGGGTTGTGGACATGGCCTGGTGCATAAATTAATATGCCAGGTTATTGATGAGTTAGGCATTAGAGAAAAAACTATTGGTGTTGCTCCAGTTGGCTGCGCGGTGCTCGCTTATGATTACTGGGATTTTGATACTACTGAGGCAGCGCATGGCAGGGCAACAGCAGTTGCAACTGGCCTAAAGCGCGTCCAACCAGAAAAAATCGTCTTTACATATCAGGGTGATGGTGATTTGGCCGCTATCGGTACAGCAGAGACAATACACGCAGCAAACAGAGGCGAGAACATAACAGTTATTTTTATAAATAATGCTGTTTACGGAATGACTGGCGGTCAGATGGCTCCCACTACATTAGTTGGTCAGAAAACTGCTACTACGCCGGCTGGCCGCAGTAGTGTTGGTAAAGAAGGCAACCCTCTTAAGCTTTTAGAGATGCTTGCAGTTTTACCGGCAGTAGCATTTTTAGAGCGCACGGCAATTTATTCACCTAAGTCAGTTTTGAATGTCAAAAGGGCAATAAAGCAGGCATTTATTAATCAGATTGAAAATAAGGGTTTTAGTTTAGTTGAGGTTTTAAGCCCTTGTCCGACATATTGGAATAAATCCATTAAAGATTCTTTAACTTGGATCGAACAGGAAATGACCAAAACATATCCGTTAGGAAGAATAAAATGACAGAACGTATAATTTTTGCGGGAGCAGGCGGACAGGGCATAATGTTAGTAGCAAAAGTGCTTGCTCAGGCAGCAATGGAAGATAATAAATTTGTAACCTGGCTGCCTTCTTACGGAGCAGAGGTAAGAGGCGGAGCCAGCCGCTGTATAGTTGTTATCAGTGATAAGAAGATTAGTTCTCCTTATATTAATAGCGCTGATAGTTTTATTGCCATGAATCAGCCGTCATTAAGAAAATATTTTCCCCTTTTAAGAGAGGCTGGTATTTTGGTGTTAAATACATCTTTGGCAGAACCGCCGGCAAAAACAAAAAAGTTTTATTTAGTTAAAATAGCCGCAACAGATATTGCCATTAAACTTGGCAATATAAAGGTTGCGAACATTGTGGCTTTGGGCGCCTATTTAGCTAAAAAGAAAATAATTAATAAACAGGCATTAATTAATGTGATGTTTGATATGAGTAAAGGCATTAGCAGAGAACTTTTTGAAATCAATAAAAAGGCCTTTGAGGAAGGTTTTAATGGTTAGAGTGCGCTTTGCTCCAAGCCCAACAGGGAATTTGCATATCGGCGGCGGCAGGACGGCTGCATTTAACTGGCTTTTTGCTAAGGCAAATAACGGAGTTTTTATCTTGCGCATCGAAGATACAGACGCCGAGCGAAGTAAAAAGGAATACCTCGACGAGATATTAAATTCTCTAAAATGGCTGGGCTTAGACTGGCAGGAAGAGTATTTTCAAAGTAAAAGGATTGATATATACAGAGAGTATGCGCAAAAATTATTAGGTCAGGGCCTCGCATACGAAGAAAAGAGCGATAAAGAGAGAGTTGAGGGCAAGGCAATTATCTACAAGGTTCAAAAAGATAAAAAAATAAAAATTAAAGATTTAATCTACGGCGATATTGAATTTGAAACAAGCCAGATTAAAGACCAGGTTTTGATGAAATCCGATGGTATGCCGACTTATAATTTTGCCTGCGTAGTTGACGATGCCCTGATGGAAGTAACTCATATTATCCGCGGGGATGACCATATTTCTAATACGCCGAAACAGGTTTTGCTTTATGAGGCGCTGCAGTTTAAGATGCCGGATTTTGCGCATCTACCATTGATTTTAGGAAAAGATGGCGGCCGTCTTTCAAAGCGCACAGGCGCAACTGCCATAACAGAATATAGATCATTAGGATTCTTGCCTGAAGCGCTTTTAAACTATCTTTTGTTATTAAGCTGGTCGCCAGGAAAAAATAAAGAGATAATTGATATTAAAGAAGCAATAAAAACATTTAAATTAGAATCTATAAATAAGACTGCTGCAACTTTTGATATGGATAAACTTTTATGGATGAATAATCAATATTTAAAAGAGGCAGATACAGAGAAACTGTTTGATTTACTCATTCCACGCTTAAAAGAAAAAGGATTTTTGAAAGACCAAGCGGATAGAGATTGGCTTAAAAAAGTAGTGAAATTATTCCAAGCACGCTTGAATACGCTTAATGACTTTGTAAACTGGGCTGATTTTTTCTTTCTGGAAGATATAAAGCCAGACGAAGCCGCGGCCAAAAAACTAAAAGAGCGTGATTGTTCAAAAGATTTTAAAGAATTGGCAATCAGATTTTCTAAACTAAAAGAATTTGATACGGAAACAATAGAGAAAGAATTCAGGACTTATTTGGCAGAAAATAATATTCAATCGCGGGATTTAATTCATCCTTTACGCGCAGCGTTAACCGGAAAAACCATTGGCCCGGGATTATTTGAAGTTATTTCGTTATTGGGTAAAGATAGGATAACTAAACGTTTAAAAAAAGCCTGCACTGTGGCAGGCAAGGATTAATTATGTTAAAGCGAATTTGTTTAGTAATTTTGTTGGTTGGATTTTGCGCTAATTTGATCTCTTGTGAGACAACAAAGGGCATAGCCAAAGACATCGAGAATACTGCTGATAATGTTGTAGATGGCTATAAAGCCCTAAAGCGCGCTGATGAGAGAATGCAGCAAGTGCTTTGGTAGAGTAAAAATTTTGCCCTGTCGTCTAATTGGTAGGACACAAGACTCTGGATCTTGGTATTGTGGTTCGAGTCCACACGGGGCAGCTAAAAATTTTCATTACATTAATAGGAGGAAAGATATGAAAGAAACTTTACGAACTCTATCAGTGGTTCTTTCTATAATAGGCGCATCTGCAATTATAGGAAATAGCATAAATCAATCTGCAGCAATAATAGCAAGTAGTATTAAAACAAAAGAAGCAGATACTCAAACTAAGATTATTTCTGAGTTGGTAAAGATGCTAAAAGAAAAAGATTTAGCCCAGCCCAAAGAAGTTCAGCCAACCGCGAGAATGCCTGAAGTTGCGGGAAGCAAGAAAGTGGAGGGGGTCGGCGTCGGCACTAATCCGTCTAAAGGAAATGACAATGCACATGTTTTAATGGTTGAGTTTAGCGATTTCCAGTGTCCCTTTACTAAGAGATTTTTTCAACAGACATTTCCTCAAATCGAAAAGGAATATATCGAAACAGGTAAGGTGAAATTCGCCTATCGAGATCTTGCACTTGCCTTTCATCCTATGGCTAAACCGGCGGCTATTGTAGCAAGGTGCGCAGGCAAGCAGGGTAAATATTGGCAGATGTTTGATAAGCTACTTACGGGTAATTCGTTAGACAAAGAGACATTTAAAAAATATGCTCAAGAATTGGGTTTAGATATAAAGGCATTCGAAGATTGCCAAGAAAACCCAGAGATTAAAGAAGCAGTAGAGGCAGATATCAAGGATGCTGAGAAATTTGGAGCCGAAGGCACGCCGTCATTTTTTATTAATGGCCGCTTTGTAGGCGGCGCGTATCCTTTTGATATATTTAAGAAGATAATCGACGAAGAGCTCACAAAGCCGATAGAGATAAAATAGTGGGTCGAACGCGCTTTCTTAATTGAGATTTAACAAAAATGAGATATAATAAATAAAAGGAGATTAGTCGCCAGATAAGCTAATGGTCAAATTTACAGAGATAATAGAAGCTTCGATAGAATGGACAACAACAGTTTTATTTAGGCCATTTAGTCCTAAAAAATGGTTTATCTTAGTATTTGTTGCCTTACTGGCAGGTCAGCTTGCCGGAGGAGGCTGTAATTCGTTCTCCCCTGGCAGAGACCACACAGACAAAACCAAGCCTGCCCAGGCAGCAGAGATTTATCAGGCATCAATTTCTTATCCAACCGCACAGACGGTGAATAAGAAATCTACATTTAGCCCATCAGAAATCCTTAAGTCATTTTCTCTTAAAAAGAGTAAAAATCCAGCCCTTTTCCTGTATATCGTAGCTATCGCAGTTCTAGTTATTCTGGCCTTTTTGGTTTTAACTTGGCTTACTGCGCGTTTTTCTTTTATTTTTTTGGAAGATGTGATAAAAAACGATGCTTCAATAAAGATGCCATTTAGAGAAAATAAACAAATAGCAAATTCCTTGTTTTTATTTTATTTAGTTAGTTCAGTAGTTTTTTTGGCACTGTTCGGCTTACTTACAGTTGGCTTAATTTATAATCTAATAAATTTAGGCGTTTTTCAAAAAGAGGCAAACGTGGGTTTTAAGCAAATTTTTTTAACCTGCTTACCTTATGGGTTATTACTTTTCTCAGTGATATTTATTGCCCTGCTTATTAGTTTAATTGCTCAAGATTTTGTTCTGGTGGTGATGTTTAAAGATAAAATAAAGATTATGAAGGCCTGGAGAAAGATTTTGGCAATGCTTCGAGTGCACAAAGTTGATTTTGTCAAATACCTATGCATCAAATTAGGATTAGCCATTTGTTCAGCGATTATTGCTGGCTTGTTATCTTTTATTACATTCATTGGATTGCTATTGCCAGGTGGCATTACTGTAGCGGTATTCTATCTAATTTATCTTATCCTACCCAAGGCATTTCGGCTTTTATACTCCATAATTCTGTTTATGGTGGGGATACCTTTGTTTTTATTCCTATTGTATTGTTTAACCGCACTTAATCTACCATTTGCAGTTTTCTTTCGCACTTTTAGTCTAAAGTTTTTAGCCCGGTTAGACCAAAACTATAACCTGTTTAAGCAAGATTGAATCAAGGAGGGCTCATGAAGTGTTTTTTTCATTTAGATAGAGAGTCAGCGAGAGTTTGTAATCACTGCGGGAAAAATATCTGTTCAGAATGTTCAGTAGAACTTAAAGGCGAAATTTATTGCAAAGATTGCCTTGCGCTTAAAGCAGGTGGAGAGAAGAAAGAAGAGCGCTCTCCGGCATTGGCGGCAATACTTAGTTTTATTATTGCTGGGCTTGGCCAGATTTATAATGGACAAATTGGAAAAGGCATCTTGATATTCTTTACTTCCTGGCTTATTATCCCTTGGGTTATCGGCATTGTGGACGCTTATAAAATAGCTGTTAAGATTAATCAGGGTAAGATACTGGTTAAAAGCAGGCCAGGCTGTTTGATTGCTGCTGTGATAGGGGTCGTAGTGTTTGGCATAGGCATTTTTATGGTGGCTCTTCTCGCAGCTATAGCTATCCCAAATTTGTTAAGAGCCAGATTAGCCGCTAATGAGAATTTTGCGAGGATAAAGGTTGAGACAATAGCCACGGCTATTAAAGATTACCGCTTGGCAAATAACGGAAAATATCCAAAAGATGAATCAGACCTTATTAATGCCAAACCTTCTTATTTGCCTGAGGCCTACAATAACAAGTTGGCGCAGGGCTATATTATCTTGGAGACCTTTCAGCCTAATGGCTATAAGATTGTGGCTGCCCCAAAGGAGTGCGGGATAACCGGTACTAAGATTTTTATTGCCGAGACAGGTGGGGTTGTGTCTTCTGAGGATTGTGAGGGGAAATAATTCATATTGTTGTTTTTAATTTATAGGGGGTCGAAAATGGCAAAGAAAATTTTGTTTCTAGTTGTCATTTTTTTTCTTGTTAGCTCAAGCTTATTCGCCGATACAATAATTTTAAAATCAGGCAAACAAATCGATGCTAAGATTTTAGAAAGAACCAATGAACGTCTTAAAGTAGAAATTGCCGGCGTGCCAATAACCTATTTTTTAGATGAGATAGATAGCGTTAACGGAGAGAAGGTCGGTTTATCTCTCCAGGATAAACCCGTCTCTAAACCTACAGGAGAAGTAGTCTCGGCAGCCCCTGAACAATCTATTGCCTCTAAAGATTTTGCCGAAGAAACTGAAAATAAATCAACAATTCACTCATCGCCAGATATCAAGGATATGCCCAAAGTGCCACCGGCTGTTATGGCGACTATCGGGATTATTATATTGGTCTCTTTCCTTCTCCTCTACGTGTATACATCGGTTTGTTTGCAATTAATTAGCAGGAAGGCAAGCCAGGGTCCAGTTTGGTTAGCCTGGATTCCTATTGCACAATTTTTTCTGATGTGCAAGATTGGTGGCATAAGCTATTTGTGGTTATTGCTATTACTGTTATCTTTTATACCTATCGTGGGCATGCTTTCTAGCTTAGCTCTTTCTGGTTTTATTTGGTATAAGATTGCTTTAGCCCGTCAGAAACCTGGCTGGTTAGGAATTTTGGCCGTTCTACCGCTTGTGGGTTTAGTTTTTATTGGTTATTTAGCTTTTTCAGAGTAAACTGATAACTCCTTAGTACTGCGGGTAAGTTTTTGGAGGGTGTTTAGAGAGGGAATATTCTCTTAAAATATTTATTGGTTTGTAGGCGCAACTAAAAACGCCTGCAATTTAGCCCAGGTTTTTTTACCTACCTTGCCGTCAGCAACAAGGCCATTAGCAGATTGGAAGTCTTTTATAGCTTTTTTGCTCTTTGGGCCTATCTTGCCATCTATCGTTCCAGTATAAAACCCGGCATTTTTGAGCGCAGTCTGGATTTGTTCTGGGGTTGGCATTACAAATCCTTGCGCGCTAACTTGTATTTTTTCTGTGGGGGCTACTGCGCTAACCTCGTTTAAAGATACAGGCGGAGTCTCTTCAGTAATAGAAGGAGGGACGCCTTCCATAGATTCCATAGTTTCATTTAAAACTGTTTGTTTCTCAGCTTTTTGGCAACCCGCAATGCTAATTATTCCGAACGCGAATAATATAAAGACGATAAGAGTAATTTTTTTCATTTATCCTCCTTTAATGAGCAGATAACTTATGGAACATTATATGCGACATAAGTTATAGCGAAGCGTCTGCGAATTAAATCCAGCCCTAATTTTACTAAGTAGTTTTGATATTAATTAAAGGTCTGGGCACAAACCCCAACTTTTTATTTTAAACCCAAATATTTAAGTAAAATTGGGGCTGGGTCAAGTTCAGACAAATAACTTAGCTTCGCACAATACTTGCTCGCTAAGTTATGTCTTCATTTGACCTTCTTTAAAATCAAACTTTACAATATTGTGTAATACTATACCTCAAAAACTAACCTGTCAAGTTTTTTCTGTCAGTCAAGTTCAGGCTTTTTGAAGTTGCTTAATCTTGTCTATATATTTTCGGGCTTCTTTTTCGCCTTGCTGGATATAATATTCAATTCTTTTAAAGTCTGTCCAAAGTGCGTCTTTAAACTCAGGATGAATCACTATATCCGAAAGCGAAATTGCTGACTGGATGAATTCCCGTTGCATAGCCTCTACGCTGCCAAATATAAAATCTAACACAGTGAATTTATTTTTATCAGGGTGTTCCTGATAAGCCCGGTGTATTGCTTCTTTAGAAGGAGTTACGTTAACTGAAATTATCTTTTTAACTCCTTCCTGGATGAGACAGCCGACAGGCAGGGGGTTAAGCACGCCTCCATCTAAAAATAAATCTTCTTTAGTCTTTACTGGCTCAAAAATTCCAGGCATCGAGCAACTTGCTAAAATTGCCTCACGCAGCAAGAATTTACCGTGCGAAAAAACAAAGGCCTGTCTTTTTATAAAATCAAAAGAAACAATCAATACTGGCCTTTTTAAATCGTAAAATGTCTTATTGCCAAAAAGGCCATAGAGAATGCCTTTTAAGAAACGGCCCTTTAAAAAGGATTTTTTGAAAAAACCGATATCCCAGAAAGAAAATACAGGAAATTTTTTAAATTTCATAATCCTCATCTTTATTTCTTTCCAATTATAGCCTAAGCCCCAGAGGCCTGTGATAATTGACCCCATGCTGGTTCCCGAGACTATATCGATATCTATTTTTGCGTTTTCTAAAACCTTTAATACCCCAATATGGGCTATGCCAAACGCCGCACCGCTTCCCAAGGCCAGGCCAATACGTACGTTCGAAATTTCTCTGGCGATCCTGCGAATAGTTTTAGCATAGGGGTCTAATGGATAGTTTTGTATTAGTTTAGAGGCATCTAAGGCTACAAAAAAAGGAAGGTTAGCAAAAATAGGATGCGGGGTTAGCTCAGGAAAGGCACTGGTAGTAATGGTAGTTGTGTCTCGCAGTATTGTTTTTATATTTTCCTCTTTTAGTCTATATTTATTTTTTATAAATTCTATCTGTTTTTGTAATTGGGTTGCACTTTTTAAATCTCCAAACATAAGTAAATGCACAAAATCTGCCTGGGTTAAAGCCGTAGTGATAAAGCCGCTTTCTTTGCTCAGTAAGTCTAAAATTATAAAATTATAGCTTTGGCTTAAGTGGCTTAAAAGCCGCTGGATATATTTTGAGGTGTCTATGGGCTGGGGCTTAAAAAATATCCGTACATATTCAAAGCCATCTCTTTTATCTATAAATTTATTAAAATTCGCCTCAGATAATAATTCCAAGTTAAGGGTTTTGTCGCGAGAAGCAAAAAAGAATCCGGTTGGCTCGTCTCTCAGTTCAAGAACAATTATTTTTTTATTCGACTCTTCTTTTAATGCCTTTCCTAAGACTAAAGAATAGGTAGTTTTTCCGATACGTTGGTTTAGGCTATAGACAGATATTACGCAGCTTTCAAAGATGGTTTTATCTTTATCAATCCTTTTTTTGACGCGGCGGGAAAGCAGGTGAGAAAAATCGATAGAGAACGCTGGATACCTATCCAGAAATTTACGGAATTTATCTTTCGGTATTTCTACAATCAAAGAATCATTGGCAGCTTCCGCGGTAACTGAATGAGGCTGGCCAGTCATACAAGAGATTATGCCAAAACAAGTCCCTTTATAGAGATATTCTAATATCTTTGAGCTTTCCGTATAGGTTTTAATCCTGCCGGCTAATAAGATATACAAACTATGGGGTGGAGCCTTTTGTTTGTAGACAATTTCGCCTTTAGCAAATTCCCTAAGCCGGGAAATAAAAACAAGTTCTTTTAATCCCTTCTTGTTTAAGGAAGCAAATATGGGAAATTTTGATAATATATCTTCTAAATTAAGCATAGTCTATTCTGTTATTTGTGCAAATATCTTTATAGAGAGCGGCAAAAGGCTTTATAGTTCTATTTAAATCTTTATCGAGGCAAAGTAAGCCAAATTTTGGGCTAAAGCCTTTATCCCATTCAAAATTATCCAATAACGACCACCAAAGGTAACCTATCACATTCGCGCCTTTGTTAATAGCCATGGCAATATAGAAAAGGTGTTCTTTTAAATACTTTCCGTAGAAAGAATCATCTTTTTCGCTTGTGCCATTTTCAGTAATTAGAATAGGCAGGTTAAATTTTTTTAATTGCATTATTATATCAAAAATTCCCTCTGGCATAACCAGCCAGCCTAAAGAATTCTTTCTTATTTTATGATGGTCTGATGAGCAGTCTTTTCCAAAAATATGTTTGAAAGAAAATTTAAGAAAAACTCCACCATAATAATTTAGGCCAATAAAATCAAGAGCCCTTTTTTTAATAAGTGTTTCTACAACCCCAAAATTATAAAATCTGTCTCTTAAAAACACTGGTATGGTATTTTGGCCAAAATTCCGTAGAGGGCATGCTATGAACCTCATCGTATTCTGGGCAATGGAAACTTTTGCACCCTTTATGTTTTTATGAATTATATGATAGGCTTTTAGATGAGCATTAATTAAATTTTTTAAAACAATTTTTGCTTTTTTAAATGATTTTTCTTGCGGCGGCCAGATGCCTTGAATATAGGCATAATAACAATATACTACAGGTTCATTTATAGTAATCCAATATTCAACTAAACTCGAGAATTCTTTTGTAATTTCTTCTACATATTGCGCAAAATAATCTCTAGAGCTTGGATTTAGCCAGCCACCTGACTGATAAAACCAAATTGGGTTGGTAAAGTGATGCAGCGTAACTATGGGTGTAATATTCTTTTCTTTTAGACTAAGAATTACTTTTTTATAATGGGCTATTTCTTTTTCATCAAATTGATTTTTGAGAGGCTCAATCCTGCTCCACTCAAAAGAGAGCCGATGGCAATTTTGAGCAAGTGTCTTCGCTAAATTAAAGTCTTCTTCGTACCTATTATAAGAATCTGTTGCTTTGGCGCAAATATGCGGCAATTTTCCTTGTTTTTCAAAACAATACCAGTCGTTATTGAAATTGGCTCCTTCAACTTGATAAGCAGAGGTAGCAGAGCCCCACAAAAAATTTTTTGGAAACAATAGAGTCTGCGCCATATTCAAAAGAATATCACAATTTTTTATTAGTGTCCAGTTAAACGCGGATTAGCGCAGATCTCAGTCTTTCCGATACGGAAGAAACGCGGATATACGCGGATTTATCTATAGGAATTTGCATTCCTGAGCATTAAATACAAAAGGCTTGCTAAATCAATATGATAAATATAGAATAATATTACTAAAATGTAGAAAAGACGCGCGGGTGTTCTTCTACGCTAAATACTCCCTCGCTTACGGTCGTTCGTGTTTAGCTTCGAAGAACCATTGGGTTTCGTAGGGGTCGATTTGAAGCTCTACGAAGCTCAAACGTGAAATGAGCGTAAGCGAAAAAAAACATTTGAGCATAGTAGAGCGCGGGTGGCGGAACTGGCAGACGCACATGTTTGAGGGGCATGTGGCCGCAAGGTCGTAAGAGTTCAATTCTCTTCCCGCGCATTAAAATTTTTTATAAAGAAGACTCGTCTATTTTCCCTCATTTTAAATTCTATTAGAATATTCTACAGTCTAAAAATTCAATATGAGATGTCCGAATTGTAGTAATGAATTAGAGATTTTTGCTAAGGAAAGTGAAGAGGTATATGTTTGCCCATTGTGCCTTTCTGTTCTTTTATTACAGGAGTCGTCTGTAAAAATATTAAAGCACTTCTGTAAGCAGGAGGTGTTAAATCAGTTAATCTCTAATATATTGGATGAGTCTGTGTTGAGAAACACAAAAGAAATGCTAAAAGCAGCGGATAATTTAGCCTGCCCCAACTGTAAGACATATACTAAAAATTATGATTTTAATGGCAGGCTAAATTTTTTCGCAAATAAATGTCCTCAATGCGGAGCTATTTGGCTAAACTCAATGCAGGTGCCTTTAGTATCTATTGCTTTTATAGAGAATAACCCTGATGATTTAAATTTTAAAAGGAACATTAATAATTTATATGAAATCTTAGTTCACCGGCGAAGCATCAAACCCAGATCGTTAGATGAAATTATTGCACCTTTTTTAGCTATCCCTTTATCGGTTGCCGGGGCAGCTTTTCCTATCAGTGATAATATAACGGTTAAAACTAGATCCTATGCTACTAAGGGAATAATTGTTACTTGTTCATTAATTTTTTTATTAGATTTATTGCTCATAGATTTAGTGCCAACATTTAGCCTTATTGCAGACAAAGTTTTGATAAGCCGGGAATGGTATAGATTGATTACAAATGCATTTCTGCACGGTGGCATTTTTCATCTTCTAGGCAATATGTGGTTCTTATGGGTTTTTGGACGTAGTGTAGAAGATAGATTGGGCTGGAATAATTATTTATTTCTATTTGTTTTAGGAGCCATATTTTCAGCAGTTTTATTTATTGCTACCACAAATAATAAATCTATTCCATGCGTCGGGGCGAGTGGCACAATATCGGCAATTATTGGGGCTTATTTAATTTTATTTCCTAAGGCAAAATTAAGATTTGACATATATCGTCCCCTTTCTGTTTTTCTACCAGTCCCCATCCAGAAGATTGCAACTACTCAAATTTCAAGTATGTACTATGTTCTCTTCTGGATAATTATGAATGTATTCTTTGCTATGTTGCAATCAGGGAGTAAAACTGTGGGTATTGCCTATTGGGGACATATTGGTGGGTTTATTGCAGGTATAATTTTCACAGAGGTATATAAAAACTTTAGGCCAGGATAGTGCGTTCTTTTGCCCAGGCGCGGAGCGCTAAAATTTCTTCGCGTTTTATTACAGAGAGTGGTTTGGTCGACTCTATCTGTTCAATAATATGTTCAGTGGATATTGATTTTTTTTCACTGGATGCCCTATATAAAGCTGATATAATAGTCTGTTCAATTTCTGCGCCACTAAAATCAGCTGTAAGTTTTGCTAGTAGCCCACAATCAAATTCTTCAGAATCCAGATCGCGCTTCTTAAGGTGAATCCGCAATAAATATTCTCTTATTTTTTGGTCAGGCAAATCCACAAAAAATATTTCATCAAATCTACCTTTTCTTAAAAATTCAGGCGGCAATGTATATACATCATTTGCTGTTGCTGCCAGGAAGCAACCTGGTTTACGTTCTTGCATCCAAGTTAAAAAAGTTCCTAGGATTCGCGCAGAAACTCCACCGTCAATATCTCCAGCAGAAGCAGCAAAGCCTTTTTCTATTTCGTCAATCCATAGACACAAAGGTGAAATTTTCTCCACTGTTTTTAAGGCCTTTCTAAGATTTTGTTCTGTTTCTCCGATGTATTTACTATAGAGTTTGCTAAGATCTAATCTATATAGAGGCAAGCTCAATTCTCTAGAAATAACCTTTATTGCTAAACTTTTGCCACAACCATGCACTCCCATCAAAAGTATACCTTTGGGAGTAGGTAGAGGAGAGGTCGCATCTAAGTGAAAACTATCCTTTCTTTCTGACAACCAACGTTTTAGATTATCAAAATCAGCGATGTTATTTTTGTCCTCGGATATACAGAATTCTAATAGCCCTTCTTGATCAAAAATTTTCTTTTTAAATGATTCTATTTTTCCCAAATCATCGATGTCTAAGATGCTATCGTCCAGTACACATTGGTTTAAGACGTTTCTTATTTGTTGGATCGATAATCCACTTAGCACCTTTATAATTTTTTTCTTGTCCTTTTCATTGAGATCAATTTCAATTTTTCTGTTGCTACGCCTAAATTCTTCTACAGTCTCCTTTATTATTTCGTCTATTTTCTGCACATCAGGATAGCCACCTACAATATAAGCGGCATAGGCCTCTATATCTTTTGGGAGTTTGTATTCTGGAGCTAAAATCACTAAGGTATTTTTTGTGTTTTTTATTGCATTGATTAAATCTTTAAATAATCGCAAGGCTATAGCATCTTCAAGGTACTTGTCAAAATCCTTAAGTGCAAATAACCCAGCTTTTACATCTCGTTCTTTAACGAGATCCAAGATCATTGTTAACATTCTGATTGGTTCTTTGGTTTGGTAATAAGAACTTTCATTTTTGCCTTTTCGTAGCCCATCGGTTATAGACCATTGATAAAATTCCATATATAGATCTTCAGCTATTTGTTTTAATTGGTTTATAACATATTCTTCGTCAATAGATTCGAAAAAAACTACTGGATATTTTGATTTAATGAGTAGAGCAACTTCCTCGTTAATAAACATATTTCTCCTCCAAATAAATTATAATTGAAAAATGCCTAATAAGCAAGCGCTTTGGAAATAGAGATATTTATTCTTAAGCTATGAATAATCTCGCCAAAAAAGAAATATTTTTATTGACACATAAATGGTTAATAAATATAATAACTGTTAGCGTTAAGTAAAATTTACACTTGTTAATTAAAATTTACACATTTTGGCTGTTATGGAAAAAAGTTTAGATGATATACTCACTTCAAAATTAAAAATAGCGATTATTCGTCTTTTTGTTTCTAAAACTAGTGATTTTAAGGCTACAGGCAGAGAGATAGCCAAACTAATAGATTTTTCTGCCCCTGCAGCCCACGCTGCCTTAAAAGAGCTCTATAATCATGGCGTTTTAAAACTAGAAACAATTGGTAAGCAACACATTTATACTCTTGACAATAGCAATAGGGTGGTTCAAAAAATATTAAAACCCCTATTTAGAGAAGAAAAGTCACTTAAAGATGAGGTAAAAAATTTTTTAATAAAACATATTCGAAAAGCTGGCATTGAAAAGAAAATAATCTCACTTTTATTATATGGCAGCCTACAAAGAGGCGAGGCTAATCAAAAAAGCGACATTGATATCGCTGTTATCATTAGAAACAAAAAAGACAAAGAGGGGATTGAAGAAAAGTTTTTAAACCATATTTCAGTCAAATTTTATGATTATTTTAAGGTACATTTAGATACATATATTAAGACCGCTGATGAATTCCGCCCAAGATTAAAGAGAAACTTGCCTCCTGTTTCAACTCTGATGAAATCTTATTCTGTTATTTATGGCAGAGAGCCCTTAGACGTTTAAAATGGCTGCGCGAGAAATCAAGATAAAACAAGAAGAGCGTTTTGCCGCTAATGATTATCTTAATAAAGCCACGGATAATTATGAACAAATGTTAACAGCAATGAAAGTAGATAATTATAATGCTGCAGCCACACTTGCTATTCAATGTGCGATTTCTTCTGCAGACGCTATATGTGTTTTTGAAAAGGGAGTCCGTTCTATATCCCAAGATCATTTTGATGTATGCGATTTAGTTACATCTTTACCAATAGACGAAGCGAAAGAAAAAGCAAAGCTGCTAAAGAAAGTTATTGCTAAGAAAAATCTTATTCAATATGAAAGACGAAATATTTATAAGGATGAGGCGCTTGAGATAGTAAAAGTAACTACAAGATTTTATCAGTGGGTTAGAGCCAATATCTAACATCAAAACTATGGATAAGATTCGCGATGCGTTTCACAAGATATCTAATCATCTTAACAATATAAGCATTATTGCTGGCCTGGCTAAAGAAGAGATGAAAAGTTTAAGTATCGAGGGGAAAGAAAAAACAGATATGGCTACGCACGTCAGAGAATCTTTGGAAAAGATAGAAAATAATGTAAGTTCCTTGGCTAAGAAGTTAGACGAGTTGCGTAGTTTAGTCTCGCCTGCCGAAGGAGCCCAAGAATAGCTATTTTCTTTTGTCCTTGGCAAAATTGCTGCCGGATAAACTTTTTAAATATTTTTTTAACTCTGCTTCAATCTCGCCAATCTGAGCAATATGCTCTAATTTTCGCGTTTCATTCGTAACAATTCCAATTGATATAGAAAGTATTGGAAATTTTTGCTCCCTGCCTTGCCTATCTGTTGAAACTATGAACCCTACTTTTCGGTCCTCTTCGTTATAGAAACTTGGCGCAACTTTATCAAAATCATTAATAATCCTTTTTGCTAATTCTTCGGCTCTTTGTGGCTCAGTTACAATAATAAAATCATCACCGCCAATATGGCCAATAAAATCATCTGGATGTTCGCTCTCCTTAAGTGCACGGATTAATATGCGCGCAGTTTCTTTTATGATTTCATCTCCGCGTTCAAATCCGTATTTATCGTTAAAACTTTTAAATTTATCTAAGTCTAAGTAACAGACTGCAAATTTATAATTCGCATTGTGTTTTGCTTTTTCTATATTCTTCTGCAACTCATTATTAATTGATAAATTGCCAGGCAGGCGAGTTAAGGCATTGGCATCTAAATCTCGCTCAGTCCTACGTAAGACCATCCTGATTCTGGCTAAAAGCTCTTCTGGCACAAATGGTTTTACAATGTAATCGTCTGCGCCGGCGTTTATTCCGGTAACTTTATCCGAGACTTCGCCTTTTCCGGTAAGCATTATAATCGGCAGATGTTGCAACAAGATATCGGTTTTAATTAATTTGCATATCTCGATGCCGGTCATACCAGGCATTTTATAGTCGAGAAGAATAAGATCAGGAGTGTTTGATTTGACTATTATTAAAGCATCCTGGCCATTAGCTGCTTCTAATACTTTATAATCATCAGCCAAGGTAATTTTTAAGATATCTCGTATGTCCGGCTCATCATCAACTATTAAGATTTTTGGCTTTGGCATATATATTGTGCTTAACTTATTGGTAGCGTGAAGCTAAAAGTGCTGCCTTTGTCAAGTTCGCTTTGCACCCAAATTTTCCCCCCGTGCGCAGTAATGATAGATTTAACCAGGGAAAGTCCTAACCCTGTTCCTTTTATTTTTTCATTTATGGCATTTTCAGAGCGATAAAATTCTTCGAAAATGTGAGGCAAATCTTTTGGCAATATTCCAATACCAGAGTCAGATATGTCTATCTGCACAGCATTTTGCACATTTTTTGCGCTTATTGAGATTGTCCCGGATAAGGGAGTAAACTTTATAGAATTACCAATCAAGTTAATAAATACTCGCTCTAATTGATGTCGGTCAACTTTTAGAGGAGGAAGTTTGGCATCCAAATAAAGGTCTATTCGTAATTGTTTTTCTTTTATTTGCGGCTGAAGTAAATCTATTATCTTATTCATGAAATCTCTCAAATTAATAAGCTCAAGTTTTAATTCTGCTTTGCCAGATTCAATACGGCTGATATCTAAAAGTTCATTGATTAATTTTGTCAGATCATCCGAATGTTGGTTTATCTTTTCCAACCTTTCCTTTATAGCTTGCGGCACTTCGCCGAGTTTACCCGCTAATAGAATTGCTGCATATCCCTTAATTGAAGTAAGCGGGGTGCGCAACTCGTGGGATACAGCACTTATGAAATCAGTTTTGCGCTTACTAATCTGCTGAATTTCTTGCAATGCCTCACTTAATTCTTTGGTGCGCACTTTTACCTTTGTTTCTAATTCCTGGCTTGACTTCCACGTTTCCTCAAAAAGCTCGGCATTTTCCAATGCCTCGCCGATTTGCGTGCTTAAAATTTTGATTAGTTCGGTATCGCCTTCGGTGATAGGGTATTCCTTCTGGTTATTGCCTATTAAAATAAATCCGATTGATTGCTCTTTCAGCTGAATCGGCGTTATTACGTAATATTCTAGACCAAATATTTTTTTTGCATCATCCCGTAATGTCTTGGCGCTTTCGCTACCTTGGGTATTTATAATTGTCTTGCCTTGTTTTATCCGGCTTAAAATAGTGTCTTTGCCTTTTTGTGTTTGGAGTTCTTCAAGCAGGGAAGAAATTTCTTCCTTTTCATAATTCATATGGACCTTGGAAATCAGGGCGTTATTTGCCAATAGACAAATTAGCACTTTATCAAAACCAAGGTCCTGTAAAAAAGACATCTCGATTTGGCTAAAAATTTCTTCCTTGTCAAAAGTTCTGCTGATGGCGCGGGAAATTCTCTGTAAGGTAGATAGACCAGAGATTTTTTTATCCAACTCTTCCTGAATCTTATTTAGTTCGAGGTCGGTTTTTACAATCAATTTTGCTTGCTCGTCGATATTATCAAAGGCATGCTCAATCTTTCCCAACCTGCTGGAAACTTCTTTTAATTTGGCTTTTTTCTCCAATAATAAATAGGTGAGTATTATAGTGGCCAACAGTCCGAATAAACCCAGGGCGTTAATAAATATAGCTAAAAACCTTGCACTTAATAACATCTATTCACCTATTGCCAGGATACTGATAGATTCATTTAAGATGTAACTTTTGCCCATAAAGTTCAATGCTGACAAAGGCGCCAGTTCCCCGAAGCTATAAAAACCTATTAGCGGAACATCCTCAAAAACCTCTCTTATTATTTCTATTTCCTGGCTAGCACTACGGCCTAATAATTTATAGCGCGAAAACGAATCGGTTACAATAATAAAAACTGCTTTTTTGTTTTTCTTATCTAAATTAGCCTTGACCTCGGTTGCTGCTTCTTTGGCTGCAGCAAGCAAAGAATCTTTGGTCCCAATCATTAAACGGACTTCGCTGTTAGGCGGTATATCCCCTTGGCAGATAAGCGAACCATCATCTTCTACTGCCAAAACATTTCTTAAGATATAACCGTCCTCAGTGCTTACATAAAGCCCTAACGGATATAAAAGTGCAATTTTTGATAGTTTTATTTTTTTTAAATCAGCTATTTTGTCTCCAAAATAGTTCTCGTAAAGTTTGATTGCAGGCTTCCCTTCTATTGCGCGAATGCGGTTTACTCGTGAATCAGTTATAGCCAAGGGCCTTCCCAAGGGCTTCCAACCATGTCCAGCAGAGAAGCTGCATTCACAGTTGCCTGTCCAAAGTATGCCGCAGGCAGAATAAGAGAGGGCTTCATCTTGGAAGAACTGATAGGTTTTGCCGAAGTGGCCATCATCTGCGCTGAAACCTCCCACAATAGGAAAACTACCTCCCAATACCTCTCTCAAGCCGGCAATCAAATCAGCAGGGTTGTCTATTAAATTATCTGCGAATAAGCTAAAGGTGTGGCGCTTAAGGCCGGCAGTTTGGCTGGAGGCAGTTTGAGCCAATTGGTAGGCACTTATTTTTTCTTTGCCGAAACTAATCGGGCCGACGCAGGCTACGCCGGGCTTAATATTTGAGGAAGCTATTAACATTACTGCCACGGAGCGGATGAAGTTACCTGAATTTGTTATTACCCCCGCAGCTGAGCAGCCAACGAGGGGTGTATTTTTTATTACCCGCTTTACTCCGTGCAAGACCTCATTCAAATTAAAATTTATTGTTGAGAAAACTATGGCTAAACTTATATCGTCGCTCTGCAAATCTACTTTAGCGCTAAAGCAGGCATCCCTGCCTGCGCTGAGAGAATCAATAGATTGATTTATCCCTACGGATACTTTTGTGGACATAATTGGAGAGCGTAAAACTTAAAATGAAGAGTGTAAAATCAAATCATAAAATTTCTTAGTTTAATTAGGCACCCAGCCATCAGGTTGACTACAATCTATAGAGTTGACAACAAATACAGACCCAACTCCATCCCAAGAATTACCATCCCATTTACATGTGCAGGGTAATCCGCCAGGGGCAACTGTTGTAAATGTGTCTGTAGTGTTTGGATTAGCTACCTTTTCTTTGCAGAACTGCGTTACAGATGCATCCTCAGGGAAAGGGCTAAGCCAATTCCATGCTCCACAAATGCATAAGACTTCTGGATTAGAGGAATTTATATCTGGCGCTGGTTGCGTACAAAGCCACAGCGTGTTTGTGCTCGTCTCAAGAGTCATTCTACCAGTTTCTGAAAGGTTATTACAGTCCATATACTTTAATGAACGTCTCTAAATATACAATAATTATCACATTACTAATAGATTATTAAGGACTGCAGCAGTGAGCATGCGTGACTATTGGGCCTCCCATAACACAGGTCCATTTATTTAGCCAGTCAGTCCACTTAAACGCGACTGTATCAGGCAATGCTGAATCTCTACAGAAATTTCCATTCTTATCTGCGCAGGGAATTAATCCGCTCATGTTGCAGGTATTACTTGGATTCACTGTTTGGTCCCAAGCATTTGTTGTTATAGCAACCCACCCAGCACCAGTCCAGTAAGATTGTCTGAGTTCGTTTAACGCTCCTACTACAGAAGTTGCAATAAAAGCAGGATCTAACGTAGTATTAGCTGGATCAGTAAAGGATACATCATTGATTTTTCCTCTAACATAGAGATTTCCATTAGCATTTGCTCCGCCAGCAAGAGCTCCATCGCCGGGTTGAATAGAGTATCCCAAGAACATATCGTTAGCATTAACCACAAAGCGAGGAAGGGGTGCCATATTACCGCCACCGGCAATTCCAAGACCCCGCCCTCCAAGATTTGGCGCTGGGGGTAAATTAGGAATGTCTGGCTCTCCAGTAATAGGGATAGGAGGCCGATAACTATAGATAATATTTCCATATGTTGACTCATAAACAACAATGCGCAATGCAGATGGCTCTACAAGTGGTAACTGAAATGGAGCGGATAGGGTGAGCATAGGAAAGAGGTCGGGAGCAAACCCATAGGAAGGATGACTACTATAGTCAAGCGCCATACCAAAATACTCAGGCGCCATTCCGGCTGGAATGGGATTTGTGATTCTAAATGTTCCATTTACATGTAATCCGGCTGAAGGGGTGGCAGTTCCAATGCCGACTCTCCAGTTAAGGTCATTAGGGTAAAGGAAAGGATTGTCAAGCCTCCAAAGTCCCCCGCCTCCAGCTTGCCAACTGCCATTCGTGCAAAAATAAAACTGATTATCAGTGTTTCTATAAAACATATCACCGTTATTACAAGGGTTAAGCAAATTAATGTCATCTCTTGGGAATAGACGCAGTTGCCGGTACACTCCAAATGGCGCAGGATAATAAGTAGTAATGGTGAGTTCTTCTCTGTTCTGGGCATAACAGTAAGAGGTAAGGTTCATAGCAAGTATTGAGGCGAATAAGAAGCTTAGAATAAATAGAAATTTGTTTTTAGGCATAACTACCTCCGGGGGTTAACAGGGTTATTAATATTGCCTTTCTTTCGCTTTAGAAATTGCGTTTCTAAAGATCTCATAACACATAGGCCTGAAATTTCTCTATTATATTACACTAATATTGTATTCAGTGTCAATAGAACATTGCAACCGCAAAAACGCAAAATGACAAACATATCTACAGTTACAGCGCAAAGAATGCAAAGAAAATCTTTGCGATTTGGTAATCTGTTTTTGCGCTTTTGCGATTAGAATCTTTGACAAAATATTAGTTTCATGCTATTTTTATAACAACATATTAGGGGGAAATAATGCCAAGAGAGACAGCGGTTTTGATGTGGACAGCGTTAAGCCTGGGTTTTTTTCATACCCTGATTGGTCCGGACCATTATTTGCCGTTTGTGGTTATGTCCAAAGCAAGAGGCTGGAGTATGTTTAAAACCAACATAATTGTATTCTTGTGTGGTGTGGCGCATGTTGCCAGTTCAATTGTATTAGGGTTTATTGGCATAGCAGTAGGTATTACCTTATTTAAATTGGAGGCTCTTGAGTCTTTTCGTGGCGAGATAGCTGGATGGTTTCTATTGATATTTGGATTTACATACTTTGTATGGGGCATACATATGGCAATTCAGAACCGGCAACATCAGCATATCCACAATCATTATTGTGGAGGCGCGCACGAGCATATACATTCTCATACAGGAGGGCATTTACATCTGCATGAGGATAAAAAGAAGGCAGATATAACTCCTTGGATTATTTTTACTATCTTTGTTTTTGGCCCCTGCGAACCATTAATACCAATTCTGATGTATCCGGCGGCTAAGGGCAGCCTTGTTTCAGTAATTATGGTTGCTACAATATTTGGCGCTGCAACTATTTTGACGATGTTGGTTATAGTCGCGCTTATGTTTTATGGCCTGATGAAATTGCCGACTTCGAAATTAGAAAAATATTCTCATGCCTTAGCCGGGTTAGCAATCTTATTATGTGGCATAGCAATTAAGTTCTTCGGATTATAAGCATAAATCCAAAACTCAAATACTACCAAATCCCTGCCTGCGGCAGGCAGGCAAAATAAATCCAAAATCCCAAATCCAAATTGGTAGTATTGGAAATTGGAATTTATTTGGTAGTATTGGTAATATTGGTGGTATTGGGATTTATAAATCTCAATAGTTGTAAACACATCTTTTGAATTTATAAATTTTGATATTTGATATTTGAATTTTGCATTTACAAGCGAAGCGAGTTTTGGCCCCATCGTCTAGTCTGGTCTAGGACGCGAGCTTCTCAAGCTCTAAACACCGGTTCAAATCCGGTTGGGGCTGAATTTTCATAATTTTAGATTTTTTATTGATTTATGTTATTTTTTATGATAAAACTAAAAGGGCTTCACAAAAATCGTTTCGCCCTTGATTACAGTGATTAAATTGTAGATTACAGAGATTAGAACTCGGTAAGAAGATCTGTGTAATAAGCAACCCTCAAAGGCAGAGTATGAAAAGAAGCTTTATAATTTTTAGTTCTGTATCTGTCAGCTTATTGTTTATCTTGGGTTGCGATAAATTATCTTTCCCTTTTAAGAAGCCCATCCCACAAGCCACGCCGACACCAAAAATAGAAGGTACAGTCCTGGCTAAAATCAATGCTGCAGTTATCACCTTGGAAGATTTCAATTCGCGAGTGGATAATTACAACCAGATGGCTGAAGAAAAAGATAAAATTAACACTCTGGATGAAAAGAAGAATCTGTTGCAGCTTCTCATTCAACAAGAGTTGCTTTACCAAAATGCGCATTCTCTTGGAGTGGATAAAGACCCTCAGGTTGAAAAGGCAGTTAACGAATTTCGTAAGGGCATAATTGTACAAAAATTAATAAGCGACAAACTTACAAATGTCGGGGTTGAGGCAAGTGAGATAGAGAATTTCTATAATATGGCTAAGAATAATTTTCGCACCCCAGAAGAGATTAAGGTTTCCGAGATTGTAGTTTCCAGCGAAGAAACAGCAAAGCAGATTTTAATAGAGGTTTTAAAAGGAACAGATTTTGCTTCCTTGGCTGTAAGCAACTCTAAGGCTTCTTCCGCGAGAAGGGGCGGTAGCTTAGGTTGGCTAAAATTAGGAGATAGGAAAGTCGAACGCTTCGACGAGGTGGCCTTCTCTTTAAAGAAAGGAGAAATTTCTAACGTGTTTGGCACACCTGAAGGATATTTTATTCTGAAAGTAGAGGATAGAAAAGGCGGCCAGGTAAAGCCTATCTCTGAAGTATGGGATCAAGTTAAAGAGGAACTGCTTAATTTTAAGCAAAATCAGATTATATCTGACCTTGAACGGGATTTAAGAGCAAAAAGCACTATCGAAATTCGCGAGGAGTTACTGCGATAATGAAATTAAACAGAAATATTATTAGTCTTATTGTCGCCATAGCCTTGGGCGCATTAGTGGTGGTTTTAGTGAATTTTTATTTAGCCAAAGAGAAGAAGAGATTAGCGTTAGAAAGAGAAAAGCAGTTGGGGAAAGAAGTGTCAGTTGTTTTGGCTAGTGGTAATATTCCTCGAGGCGCTAAGATTACAAACGCAATGGTTAAAATCGGAACTGTTCGCGAAGCAAATCTGCAGCCGCGCACAATCACTAATCTTGAATCAGCAATAGGCAAGGTTGCTATTGCAGACATAGTTAGCGGCGAGCAGATTTCCTCTACTAAGTTGATGTCGGAAACAAGCCCTATTGCTAAGGAAAAGCCAATTTCAGGCAGTAACTTAGCAATGAAGATACCTTCTGGCACTCGAGCATTCACCATTGCTATCGATGATATTTCTGCAGCCGGTGGTATGATTAGGCCCAACGACTATGTGGATATAATAGGAACTTTTCCTTTTACTCAAGTCGTGGAAGGTAAACAGGTAACTCAGAATGTTTCAGTTACTCTATTTCAGAATGTTTTGGTTCTTGCAGTAGGCAGGCAGACCGGGCCCGAAGAGACAGGAGCAGCAAAGGCAGGTGGTGGTAATACAATTACCTTTGCCTTGAATCTACAACAGGTAGAATTGCTAAATTTTGCCCAAGATATAGGAAAGCTTAAACTTATCTTGCGGCCGCCGCTTGAGACTCAGACTCAAAGCATACCTCCGGTTACAGCTGATATTTTGTGGCAACAGATACTTACTCAGGCAGGTATGCAGCTTCCTAGCCAGCCGGCAAAACAAGAAGGTCCCAGTGCTATGGTAGAAATTTACAGAGGCAAGGAGAAAGAGGTTGTTCCGATAGAATGATGCTAATAAATAAAAATATGAAAAAAATAATAGTTCTAATTAGTCTGCTTTTAGCATTTGTATGGTTAGGTATATCAGATGGTGTAATGCTTAGTCAGTGGGAAGATGAGATATTTTTAATTCAAGGCGGAGTTGCTACTGTCGGCGTAGTTAGCCCGCGCCGAGTAGGCATTGCCAATCCTGCGGTGGCAGATATTGAGAGCGTGAATAAGGATGAGGTTATATTGGTAGGCAAAGCCATCGGCACTACTACGCTTTCAATATGGGATAAATTAGGCCAGAGGATATTGAATGTAAAGGTGGTAGCAGAAGATTTAGATTATCTGAAAGCCCGGCTTGAAAAACTGCTGTCTGACGAGATGGATTTAAGAGAAATAGTTATCCGTATAAACAAAGAAGAAGGTAAGGTAGTTTTGTTGGGTAAGGTGCGGCCAGACCAAGAAGAGAATGTAGGCCTAGTCTTAAAGCCTTTTTCAGATAAGATAATTAATTTAATCCGGACGCAGGAAGATGTCTTGGTCCAGATAGACGTTCAGGTTTTAGAGTTGTCTAAGGATGACACAGATACATTAGGCATAGACTGGCTTGATGCAATGAATATTACTGAAGAGCCAGTAAGAGGCACTACAACAACTGCTAGTGGCGGCGTCGTGACTACCTTAAATAGGACAGGCGACCTTATCCGTGTTGTGGAATTTAGCCGCGATGCCTTGAGCGCTAAAATAAATTTGCTTGTAACGCGTGGCAAAGGACGGATACTCTCTCGGCCTAAACTTGTATGTTTAAGTGGAAAAGAGGCGCAATTAGTTGTGGGCGGACAATTGCCTATAGTTACCACGACGAGCACGAGTACTACAGTAACTAGTAATATACAATATCGCGATTACGGTATAGTATTGAATATTAAACCTACGGTCACCGAGGATAACCAGATAAATACCCAATTAAAAACTGAAGTCAGTGAAATAGATACTGCTCGGGCTGTCCAGACAACTACTTATTATGCGCCGGCATTCTCAACCCGCACAGTTGATACGGAATTGATATTGCGAGATGGCCAGACTGTGTTTTTGGCAGGGTTAATTAAAAACAAAGAGACTACGACTATGAATAAGTTTCCTGGCCTTGCTGATGTACCTATTTTGGGCGCATTATTCCGTTCAAAAAGCTTTATCAAAGGTGATACTGAATTAGTTATTTCTCTTAGCCCAACTATTATCCACCAGAAGACGCCATCTATAGCCGAGACAGAAGAAAAGGCTATTGTCCCGACCCTTGGTATAGATGAGCCAGAAGACCCTCTCCTTAAATATATAAAAAATGTCCAGAAGATAATTGCTGATGCAATATACTATCCTTCTCAGGCAAAGGATGCTGGTTGGGAAGGCAAAGTGAATTTGAAATTACACATCAGGTCTGGTGGTGAGTTGGCTGATATAGATATTGTCAATACTTCTGGCTATCAGCTTCTTGACGATGCGGCAATTTCGGTTGCTAAAGGATTGTCTCCCTATCCGCCTTTTCCTGCCTCGGTTGAGTCTGATGATATTTGGGTTGAAGTTCCTGTTGTATTTCTAAAAGATTAATCTTTGCACAGATTAGCACTGATAGTGATAAGTCATACATAGTCATAAATAGTCAAATATGGTCATACATTGCAAAAACAATATATGGCAATAGTATGACAATTGTATGACAACTTTTGACTTTTGTTTAGCTAACATCTGCAGTTAACCGGAGTATTAATGGCTGGTAAAACAATCGCCATATTCAGCACCAAAGGTGGAGTAGGCAAAACATTTTTATCTGTTAATTTAGCAGTTGCCTTGACAAAAGCAGGCAAGAAATGCGTCCTTGTTGATTTAGATTTACATGCTGGCCAGGATATGGCAAGGATGCTTAATATCCCGCCTAAGAAGGCTATCTTAGATATAATTCCTAAATTAAAACAATTAGAAGAAGAACAAGATATCAGCCCATATATTAATCGGCACTCTTGTGGCCTTGACTTTCTGCCAGCAATTGTCCATATTCGCCATTCCAGCCATATCAGTCCTCAAGTAGTTGAGAACGTGTTAATTGGTTTAGCCAAACACTATGATTATATAATAGTCGATGGCGGCAAGGCTTACTCCGACGTATTAATTGCGCTTTTTAATCAGTCGAATCTTATTATCTATATAGTCACACCAGATGTTTTAAGCGTATACCAGACAAAATGGGGCTTAGATGTTTTGCAATCTCTACATTTTCCATTAAAGATGGTAAGGGTTGTCTTAAATCGCGCTGAGTCTAAAGGCGCGGTATCTTGGCAAGAAGTAAAGCTTGCTTTGCCGACGGAATTGTTAGGCCTAATTCCATCTGAAGGTAGAACAGTTGGCCTGTCTCTTAATAAGGGTAATCCAGTAATTTTAGAAAGCCCGCGCAGTAAAGTAAGCGAGGCTGTCATCTCTATTGCCAATAACTTAATTGAACATCCTGAATATTTTATTGCCCATCAGGAGTTAAGCCAGTTGCGGACAAAATTAGAAGGAGAACTTCCCAAAGAGCTTAATTTCTGGAAGCAGTTTGAGATAAGCCAACAATCAGGCCAGGCAACGGTAGAGGTAGAAACCGAAGAAGACGAGGTGGTGAAGTTAAAAAAGCGCATCCATCTGCGCTTAGTTGAAGACATGGCATTAAAACAGGTTGACATAAACGTGCTTCGTAACAATCCTGCAAAGGCAGAAGAATTCCACAACAAGGCAACTCAAATAATTACCAATCTCCTGGCTGAAGAAAGCGGCGTGCTTCTGTCTTCGATTGAGGTGCGAAAAGAATTAGTGAGAGAGATAATCGATGAGGCTTTCGGTTTGGGCCCATTAGAAGACTTGCTTAAAGATGCCGAAATTACTGATATTATGGTTAATAACAAGGATGAGGTTTATATTGAGCGCAAAGGAAAATTAGAATTAAGTAGCAAAAAATTTGTCTCAAATAGCCAGGTGCGCACAATAATCGAACGTATTATATCCCCCTTGGGTAGACATATCGACGAATCCGTGCCAATGGTAGATGCTCGCCTTCCCGACGGCTCGCGTGTTAATGCAATAATACCGCCGCTATCTTTAGGCGGGCCAATGCTTACAATTAGAAAATTTAGCCGGGAGCGCTATACTGTAGAAGACCTCCAAAGGTTTGGCAGTCTTAACGATGATATGGCGCTATTCTTGCGTTCTTGCGTTATTGCCCGCAAGAATATTATTGTTTCCGGCGGCACTGGTAGTGGCAAGACCACTCTTTTAAACGTCTTATCCTCGTTTATCCCAGATGATGAGCGAATTATAACCATAGAAGATGCAGCAGAATTGAAGTTGCATCAAGAGCATTGGGGCAGGCTTGAATCTCGGCCGCCTAATATCGAAGGCCGGGGCGCGATAACTATTCGCGATTTATTCCGCAATACATTAAGGATGCGGCCTGACCGGATAATTATCGGAGAGTGCCGTGGCTTAGAAACCCTGGATATGCTTCAGGCTATGAATACTGGCCACGATGGGTCATTAACTACAATACACGCTAATTCTACTTTTGATTGCTTATCCAGAATCGATTCCATGATTCTTATGAGCGGAATAGAACTTCCAGTCAGAGCAATCAGAGAGATGATTGCCTCGGCCATTGATATCATTGTGCATATGGCCAGGCTTTCGGATGGCTCAAGGAAAATTGTCCAGATTACTGAAATCAGCGGGATGAAAGACGAGACTCATATAAAATTAGACGATATCTTTATGTTTAAACAGACAGGAATAGAGCCAAAGACAGGCAGGGTGATAGGTGATTTTTCACCTATGGGCTACCTACCGTCTTTTTACGACGAATTTAAAGTTAGAGGCATAGATTTACCTAAGAGCATGTTTAAATGAAAATAATTAATCTTTCCAAAAATACGGTCTTGGCTGAAAATGCAGTTGTTGCCAAGTCTCTGCTAAGCCGGCTTAAAGGGCTTCTTGGTAGAGGCGTTTTAACTAAAGGGGAAGGCCTTATTATTCCTGACTGCGGCTCGATACATACATTTTTTATGGGCTTTTCAATTGACGTTATATTTCTTGATAATCATCGCAGGGTAACAAAGATAAAGAAGTCAGTTGGCCCGTTTAGACTCATAGATTGCCCGTTTACTGGCCAGATAACCATTGAATTACCTATAGGCATGATTGATGCCTCTACCACAGATATCGGCGACAAGATTGATATTCAGATAGCATAAACTGGAACCTGCCTGTTAAACTCCAATAAACAAATCCCAATTTCTGATAAAATTCCAAATTACAAAGTTTAAAGTATTTGGTTCTGTGGGTAGTATTTACTAATTGCTTCTTTTATTTCAGCGAGAGTGGCTATATAAACTAGCACGTCATTACAAGCTGAAACTTTCTTTACTTCATCTATTGCCTGTGTATTTAATGGATTAGCCATAGCTAAAGTTAGAGAATTTTTTTCCAGTTTATCTATGGGGATTAATTTATATTTTCGCGCAAGCGTTACAGGTACTAACTCAATGACCTCTTTGGTGATGCTATAGTCTTTAATATTGATATACGGTATGGTGTATTGAATTTTAAAAGCCTTTATAATATCTTCCTCTTTAATAAATCCCAACTCTACTAGAATCTCTCCGATAAGGGTTTGGCCTTTGCGTGCATTATAAACCTGTAGAGCCCTATCTAATTGTTTCTGGTCAATAAGTCCCCATTCAATAAGGATAGAGCCTATGAGCTTGTTTACGGCTTTCTTTACCATTTGAAAATTATTATACTTAAAACAAAAACTCCTCGCAAGCATTTTCCCTCCAAAGGAGTTGACACACACACAAATGTGTGGTATATAAATAATATATGGCAGAGCAGATAGAGTTAACGCAGAAACAAAAAAAAGTGCTTTTGTTTATTCGAAAGAAGATTAAAATTGATAAACTGCCGCCTACCATACGCGAAATAGCCAAGCAATTTAATTTCTCTTCAACCGGCACAGTGCGCGATTACCTGTCTACTTTGGTTAGAAAAGGTT
Organism: Candidatus Omnitrophota bacterium; assembly: GCA_040753675.1. GTDB lineage: Bacteria > Omnitrophota > Gorgyraeia > JAHJTE01 > JAHJTE01 > JBFMEB01. Next base: position 95,455 of record JBFMEB010000003.1, read on the forward strand.
ATATTAAGTTGGCTGCCAGGAGATCCAGGGCAATAGAGCTAATCAGACCTCCTCTTAGGTTGCCTATTATCGGCAAGGTAGTTGCAGGCCTACCTGATTTGGCAATTGAGGATGTCGAGGGTTATCTTGATTTGGATAGATGGTTAAATAACGAAGATAAAATTTTTCTCTTACGCATAAAAGGCGATAGTATGGTTGAGGCAGGTATTATGCCTGATGATTTGGTTTTGGTTAAAAGAGAGGTTAGTGCCCAAGATGGCCAGATAGTGGTGGCCTTAATCGAATCAGAGGCAACCGTAAAAATCTTACGCCGTAGGCAAGGTAAGGTTTATTTAGAGCCAGCCAATAAGAGATACCAGCCAATCTTAGTAGAAAAAGACTCATCAATAATTGGCAAAGTAATTGCAGTAATAAGAAAATATGTTTAATCCCAATGCCCGCTGGGATAGGCATCTTCCTCAGGATGATAGTTCAGCCGGAGACTTGATTAGTGTCTCAGCAGTGTTTAAAAATTCCAAAGTCACCCCGCGCTGGTTTATCTGGAAAGGCAAAACTTACCGAATAAAAGAGGTTACCTATAGGTGGCAGGCTAAATTAGGCGAAGAAACATTTTGTTATTTTGCTGTCTCTGACAGCGTCAATACCTACCAAATAAATCTCAGCACTAAATTCCTCACCTGGAGATTGATTAAGGTATGCATAGACTAATTATGCATATTGACATGGACGCATTTTTTGCCTCCATTGAGCAGCAGTTAAATCCCCGCCTTAGAAACAAACCAGTTATTGTGATAGGCAGGCATAATAAAAACCGTTCTGTAGTCTGCGCTGCTTCTTACCAAGCAAAAGCTAAGGGCATAGACTCTGGCATGCCTTCCTGGCAGGCCCTTAAAGTTTGCCCGGATGCTATATGTGTTGTAGCAGACTCTGCAAAATACCTTTATACCTCCCAAAGGATATTTGAGATTTTAAAGGAATTCAGCCCAAAGGTTGAGATGGCTTCTGTTGATGAGTTTTTTCTGGATATAACTGGGCTTGAAGGATTATTCGGCAGTTGCGAGAATTTATCCAAAATCATAAAACATAAAATAAAAGAGGAATTTGGCATTAGCTGTTCTATTGGGATTGCCGGGACAAAACTTATTTCTAAACTGGCAGCTAAATTAGACAAGCCAGATGGCTTAGTAATCATAAAAGACGAAGAGGTTAAAACGGTTTTAAAAGACGTGCCAGTTGAGAAGATTTGTGGCATTGGGCCAAGGCTAAAAATAGAGTTGAATAAATTAGGTATTTATACTTGTGGAGACCTTTCTACATTTCCTTTAAAATTATTAGTAAGGAAATTTGGCAAGTTAGGATTTTTCCTTCATATGGCATCAAAAGGCCAAGATTCATCTAGCATAGGGCAAGAGTATCCACCTAAGTCCGTAGGTCATTCGCAAACCTTAAGCGAGGCAACATCTGATATTGAGACTGTCAAAACATGGCTACGGCTTTTATCTGAGATGGTGGGTTTTAGACTAAGAGATTTGCACTTGCAAGGCAGGACAATACACGTTTATTTAAATTTTGGATATCTTGTTGGTTTTTCAAAACAGAAGACATTCTTCCAGGCCACAAATGACGGTTATGAAGTATTTAAAAGGGCTATTTTTATTGCAGGTCTTGAAAAAGGGCTAAAGGTTAGGGCTTTAGGTGTTAGTGTCTCAAGCCTATGTGTGGCCAATCAAATATTCATGTTTGAACAGGAAAAAGCAAGGAATAGGCTTATAAATTCAATTGATAAGATAAACAGAAAATTCGGAGACTGGACAGTATTCCCATCGTCTTTGATTCTGAATAAATCCGCGGTATGAACTGCATACTGTCAGACGGTTACGGTAACGAAGCCCGTATCGGTTACGTTAATGGGTAACGTAAGAATTTAAATACGAAAGACGTAACCCAATAACGAAACGGGCATCGTATCCACAGCCATTGCCTAAAATTACTGGACAATTATCAATAATTAACAGTATTAAAATCAACAAAATTAATAAAAAGATATCAAAATAATTGTCCAAATTAAAATTAAACAATTTCATTGACTTTTCATAACTTTATGTTATACTTACTATTACAATATAAATAATGTCCATAATAATATAAATTATAAAATACAATGAAAAACAAAGTTAGAATTAATAATGAAATTGAAAAATTTATAGTTGAGCAGAAAAAACTTAATAGTAGTTTAAGCTGTAGAGCATTAAGCTCGCTTATTGCTGATAAATTTAATCAAAAAATATCAAAATCTTCTATTAACCAGTTACTCAAAGAAAAGGGCTTGAGCAGCGCAATTGGCAGGCCGGTTAAGGCAAAAAGCAAAGAAACAAGCATATCCTTTGAAGTCGACTGCGCTGGAGCATATTTTCTTAAGGGTATGGATGAATTGGTTTCGCTGTCTTTGATTTTAAGGCAATTCAGCCGAAATGTCTTGCCTAATTCTAACTCAAAGGTTATGGAATATAAGAATAATGTTGCATTATATTCACCTGTTTTTCATCCTGCTGGTTTAGAAAAGTTAGATGAGTATTCAGGAAATGGTTTATGGCAAATATCTTCAGAGGGAAATAAATTTCATAAGTCAAGTATTATTAGATACTTAGAAAAAATAGAACAATTGGATATTATTCCTAACATTATGCGTGGCATAGAGTTAGGTATAGATTTTGTGAATTTAATTGCTATTCAACCTAAAAATGGGCCTAACTTTTTTATTGATCCAGGTTGCCATTTAATATGGTTTAAACCTGTGATAAATTTAGCATATACTTTGCCGATTATAAAAGCCCAGGAGCTCATTAGCGATGTTCTTTTCAACAACAAGCCGCTAATCCTGTTGAGTTCCAGGCCCTATCAGCCTCTCGTCGAGGATTTGGTATATTTCTTTAAAGCCTGGAATGGCGAACCAGACTATCAGATGAAGGCAGTTAGGTTATTAGATGTTAACGCTAATCAGGTTTATAGAATAGATAAGGTGCCGCTAAAAAGGCGGGATTTTATATTTGCTGTTCTGCCTTGGCAGATACCTAACTTAAGGCTTCCAGAGCGAAAGAATATCCCCATGAGAGTTAATCTGGGTCCTTTTTTAGAAGAGTTTATATTAGAATCCAGCGAGTTAAATTTTACGCAACGCATTGATAATAAAAGCCTTAAGTTAAGGACCATTTTGCTTAATAACACTTCTTTACACCCCAGATTATGTTTATTTACAAACATTCCCAACCTTGAAAAGAGCGATGCAGAGATTGCAGATAGTTTTCTACAGCGCTGGCCAAATATGGAAGAAGGCTTTGAAGATATGCTTAAGAAAGCAGAATACGCCAGTTTAGGTAAAAGTTATAACATTAATAATATCAATAAGTTAAGAATAAATTTTCCTCAAGAAGAATTAGATTTTAAAAGCCTGTTTTTGTTTTTATTGGAAAACTTGAATAAGTTCTGCCAACTACGCTTTTTCCCTTCAACCAGCCAGATAGTCAATTTTCAAGAGATGAGAGAGAAAATATATTCTCTGCCTGGTATGGTTAGCCAGACAGAAAAGGCCAAGATAGTTCATATTAAATACCCTTCTGGTTTTGCCTTCCAAAGCGGAGTTTCCTTTGCCTGCCGCAGGTTCAACGAAGATGAGATTTTTATCAATAATAAGCGCATTTTCTTGCTCCCCAAGGCCTCCAATTAGCGAAAAATATCCGCGACTATTCGCGTTTTTGGCTACTTTTTGAGGCCATATCCGCGGTAATTCGCGTTTATGAAAGCGGTTCCTTTTGAAGCGTTTTTTTGCTTGACAAAATGCATTTTTTTATGTTATATTTTAAGTGACAAAAAGGAGAGAAGTTTAGAAGTTAGAGAAAGTTACGGAAACGAAAAGGCATTTTCCAGTGATGATTTGGAAAGCGCAAAGCCACGGGACAAAAAAATGTCAGCCGGGTTGCCGAAAGCCGTAAAAAAATTTTACGGCTTTTTTATTTAACATACATTTTAATAACTTTTATAAAGTTTTTAAAAATGAAGATATATAATGAGAAGGGAAAGATGAGGTTTAGAAAGGGGAAAGGCCAAAGCACATTGGAGTATTTAATTGTTCTTGCTGTTATTATAGCGATAATTGTTGTTATAGCAACTGGCACATTCAGAGAGCAGATTTCGACTGTACTTAGGAGGGTATCTCGTAAACCAGCGAGTATGGTATATAACTTTTATAAATAAAGTTTTTAAAAATGAAATATAGGGAGGTGGGAAAGATGAGGTTTAGAAAGGGGAAAGGCCAAAGCACATTGGAGTATTTAATTGTTCTTGCTGTTATTATAGCGATAATTGTTGTTATAGCAACTGGCACATTCAGAGAGCAGATTTCGACTGTACTTAGGAGGGTATCTCGTAAGCCACAGAGTATGTTATCAAGCACAAATATGTTGCCAGCAGACGAGCCTGGAAACGTAATACCGTGACCTTAATATCAATTTTTATTATTTTTTAATTTTAAAAATTTTATTTTAGGAGGTGAAGCAAAATGTTGAGACTAAGTAAAAAAGGCCAAAGCACAGCTGAATATGCAATACTTATTGGTATAGTTATTGCCGCAGTTATTGCTATGCAGTCATGGGTAGGAAGAAGCATTAAGGCAAAGATTCGCGATGCAGCTGTAAATCCAGACCTCGTAGTCACTGATTACCCGAAGAATCTTTTTACAACTGAGCTATTTGAGCCAGGCACTGAATCAACCATTATTACGACAAGAACCGGCGGCGAGACATTGTCAAGAACACAAGCAGGCGGAGAAACTACGAGGACTTTTGATACTGAGACAACAGGCCGCACAGGAAATGTAGTATCGCCTGGACTTACTAATACGGTTCCATAAGCACTGACTGCACAAGGGGGTGAAAGAGATGTTGCGATGTTTAAGAAAAAGAAAAGGCCAAAGTCTGGTAGAATATGCTTTAATTTTAGGCGCAATAATAGTTGCTATTTTATTTATGCAGTTATATGTTAGCAGGGCTATATCAGGTAGGCTAAAGGCTGCATCTGATGACATTGGCGATGCATATAGCCCATCTGCTACAATGAATATCAAGACTAATCGCAGTAGCAAGATAACAGAAAAAGTAGAACGCTCTGGTAAGTCTACTACGACATATGACTATGATAATACAACCAGGCGTGGCTATGAGAAGCTTCCAGCGGCTAATGCGGAATTC
>JBFMEB010000004.1:0-87665 GCA_040753675.1 Candidatus Omnitrophota bacterium
AACTGCGATACCTCCGTGAGGAGGTGCGCCAAAATTAAACGCCTCTAAGAGGAACCCAAAACGCTCTTTTGCTTCAGTTTCGGAAATACCGATTAATTTAAATATCTTTTCTTGCAATTCTCTCTCGTGAATTCTTATTGAACCGCTAGCAATCTCACAGCCGTTTAAGACTAAATCATATGATTGGGCTTTAACTTTTTGTGGTTGGGATTCTAAAAATTTGATATCATCGCTTGCCGGTGCAGTAAAAGGATGGTGTTCGCTGTCCCAGCGTTTTTCTTCTTCGTTGTATTTAAATAAAGGGAAGTCTACTACCCAGAGAAAATTAAATTTCTCGCTTCCTATATTTGGCTTATCCGAAGAGTATTTAGAGATTGCATCCGTATAAGAAATCCGATTAAAGGGAATTTTTAAATCTAAATTTAAGCAATCCTTAAAAATCTTCTTTAATAATTGTTCGCACAAATTAAATATCTGCTCCTGGTCGGGAAATGATAATTCAATATCAAGTTGAGTAAATTCAGGCTGCCTGTCTGCCCTCAAATCTTCGTCCCGGAAACATTTTGCAATCTGAAAATATTTTTCCACACCAGCAACCATAAGTAATTGCTTAAAAAGCTGAGGAGACTGAGGAAGTGCATAAAATTTACCGTTTAATAACCTGGAGGGAACAAGAAAATCTCTGGCTCCCTCTGGAGTAGATTTAGTCAAAATCGGAGTCTCAAACTCTAAGAATCCTGCTTCGCTTAAAAAATTCCTTATTACCTGAAAGACCCTGTGCCGTAATTTAAACCCTTCTAACATCGAAGGCCGGCGTAAATCAAGATAGCGATATTTCAAACGTAATTCTTCGCTGGGATAAGAATCAGAATCAACTTCAAACGGCAAAGACGCTGAAATATTTATTATTTCTAATTCTTTGGCACAAAGCTCAACTTCTCCAGTGACTAATTTAGGGTTAATTGTGCCTTTTGGCCTAGCACTTACAGTTCCTCGCACGGCAATTACAAACTCGCTACGCAATTCATTCGCCTTTTTATGCGCCTCTGGGCAATCTTTGGGGTTAAATACTACCTGGGTCCATCCTTCGCGGTCGCGGATATCAATAAAAATCAATTTACCGTGGTCGCGACGGCGATATACCCAACCAACAAGAATAACTTCTTTATTAATGTCCTCTTTTCGTAACTGGCCGCAGGTGTGGGTTCTGTTCATTTTAATAGTTCTTTAACTTTATCAATCAATTGCTCGGAGGGATACGTTTCTTGTTTGCCAGTCTGCATATCTTTTAAGCTGACCTTATCTGCCTTGACCTCGTCTTCGCCCAGAATTGCGACTATGTGTGCATTTTCGTTATTTGCCCTGCGCATCTGAGCCTTAAGCGAGCGGTTTGTATAGTCTATATCTGCGCAAATCTTGTTGTTGCGTAACTTAGCTAAAGTCAATAATCCTTCTGACAAAAATTCATCTTTGGTTACAACTACAAAAACATCTATTGTATCCTGCTTAACGGGATGGGTATCCCTAGCCTGGCTTTCCAGTGCAATAATTAAACGCTCAACGCCCAAAGCAAAACCAACCGCACCCAGATCAGGCCCTCCAAGTTCTTTTACTAAGTTGTCATAGCGGCCGCCCGCGCCCAATGCATCTTGGCTACCGAGGCCAGCATGATTAATCTCAAAAACTGTTCCAGTATAATAATCAAGACCTCTTACCAAATAGGGCAATTCTTTAAATTTAATATCCTGCCTTGAAAGATGCTCCTTAACCTGTTCGAAATGGCTAGAGCAAGAAGAACAGCGAAACTGAAGTTGGAAGTCTAAGTTTTGAACCAAATCTCTGCAGGCTTCATTTTTGCAATCAAGGATTCTTAACACATTTTTTTTCAATCGGCTTCTACAATCCTCACAAAGACCTGATTTCTTATTTTCTAATTCCTTTTTTAATATGCCCTTTAATTTCTCCTTGTCTTTTTGGCAGCCAACGCTATTTAAATTAATCTCATAGCCAGAGATACCAAAACCTTCGAGAAGCCTGGTTATTAAAACTAGCATCTCTGCATCAAGTGCCGGTGAATAAGAGCCAATCGCCTCTGCGCCAATATGGTTAAATTGTCTTAATCTCCCCTTTTGCGGGCGCTCTCCCCGAAACATAGGCCCAATATAGAAAAGCTTCGTAAAGCCCCTGCCTTTATCCAGATGATGCTCTAAGTAAGCACGGATTATAGAAGCAGTACCCTCTGGCCTCAAGGTTAAAGACTTTTCTTTGGTCTGGATATTAAGCATTTGTTTTGTTACTATCTCGCTGGTATCGCCTAAAGAGCGGATGAACAGGCGGGAATCTTCAAAAATTGGGGTAATTATCTCAGTAAACCCAAAAAGTTTAAAAATTTCTCGGCTGGTTTGGAAAATTTTATTCCAAAGACAAACTTCCGTACCTAAAATATCGGACGTGCCGCGGGGAGCTTTATAAACCATCTAAATTTTATTTTAGAATTGAACGTTTGGGTAAGGGACGTGAATTATTTCACTTTGTGTTTCATGTCTAAACCGGGCTTAAAAACCACTACTTTTCGCGGGGGGACAGGCACTACTTCGCCAGTGCGCGGGTTCCTTCCGGTTCTGCTTTTTCTCTCTTTTATTTTAAATACGCCGAAGTTGCGTAATTCTACCTTTTCTCCTCTGGTTAAAGCATCTATTATAGCGTCAAAAGTTTTTTGAACTATTTTTTTAACCACAACCTGCTTCACATTCGTCTGGTCTGCGATCCTTATCACTATATCTTTTTTGGTCATATGCATACCTCCTAACGACATATGTTAGATACAAATTTTATATAAGTACAATACCATCAAAATGTTACGATGTCAAGAAAAATTAGCCTATTGACTTAGATATTGGCTGATTTTTTTTGATTTTGAGGAGCAAGGCGACGAAAGATCTCTTAAAGAAAGGATAAGAAGTTAGGATTGCCCAGATAAGGACAGATTCAGGGTAAGATGCTCGCCCAGATTCTCCAGTTCTTCCATAAGTTCTTTTGCTGGGCGGACATAGAATTCTTTACCTACGCGGATTTGAACTCTTTGTTTCTGGGAATCTGGTATATCTAAATCTACTGGAATTTTGCCGGGAAATTGCGCAAGTTTTTCTTTAAGAATAAGTAATTGTGTGTCTTGCGAATGTTCTAATTTTATCTTAATGCGTGATATATAACTATAAGCCTCTTCAATAGGTAGAATACAGTTAGCGATAATTTTTGGGGCTTCTTCTTTTAAATTTAGGCGTCCGGATATGAATACAACGCTATGGCCTCGGATATGTTTCTCAAATTCCCTAAAAGCCTTGGGAAAAACAACTACCTCAACTGCTGCTGCTAAATCCTCTACTTTTAATACTGCCATTTTCTCTGCATTAGCCCGAGTAAGGAGGTGGCGGATTTTATTAATTAAACCTACAATACTGATCTCCTGACCATCTCTACAATTTGCAAGCTCAGTTAGAGAACAGGTAGAAAGCCGGCTGATATCCCTTTCATATTTTGCTAAAGGATGCCCAGTTACATAAAACCCGAGAACCTCTTTTTCAAAACTTAAAACTTGCGTTTTAGGCCATTCGTTTATTTGGGGAACATCCTTTTCCCTAGTAAGAGAAACGTCAAAAGAACTGCTCTCTGTTTGAAAGAATGAAAGTTGCGGGCAATTGCGTTCCTTTTGAATTCTAGACCCTAACTCAATTGTCCTTTCTAAGACTGTCATCAATTGGGCTCGATGCGCTCCAAAACCATCAAAAGCGCCGCATTTAATCAGACTCTCTAAGACCTTTTTATTAACCAGGCGACCGTCAATCCTCTGACAGAGGTCGAATAAAGAAGTAAACTTACCACCTTTTTCTCTTGCCAACAATATGGAATCTATAGCGCCTCTTCCTACATTCTTAACTGCTAAAAGACCGAAGCGAATGCTATTATCTGTCGCCACGGTAAAATCAGCAAAACTCTCATTAATATCCGGGGGTAACATCTTAATATTCATCAGTTTAGTTTCCTTAACATACTCAACAATCTTATCTGTGTTATCTTTTTCACTTGAGAGAAGTGCGCACATAAACTCAACAGGAAAATTTGCTTTTAGATAGGCGGTACGATAAGAAATCAAAGCATAGGCAGCAGAATGACTTTTATTAAAACCATAACCGGCAAAATATTCGATTAAATCAAAAATTCTGTTGGCAATTGACCTATCAATCCTCTTTTTCTGGCAACCCTCGACAAATTCTCTCCTGCGCTCTTCCATAACCTCGGGTATTTTCTTGGCTATGCCTCGTCGTAACATATCTGCTTGAGATAGGCTAAATCCAGCCAAGTCGCTTGCTATGCGCATAACCTGTTCTTGGTATACGATTATGCCATAAGTCTCCTCTAAGATAGCTTTTAATGCCGGATGTTCATAATGTATAGAGACCTTACCATGTTTTCTATTAATAAAATCATCCAGCATCCCGCTTCCGATAGGGCCCGGGCGATATAAAGCCAGAAGAGCAATTAAATCTTCAAAGCGGCTTGGGATTGTCCGCTTTAATAGATCGCGCATACCTGAACTTTCTAACTGGAAAATGCCGATTGATTTTGCACTGGCTAGCAACTTAAATGTCTTTGTATCATCTAAAGGAATTTGTTCAAAATTAATATCGATATTGCGTCTCTGCTTTATAATTTTTATAGCATCTTCTTTCACTGTAAGTGTTCTTAAGCCCAGAAAATCCATTTTTAAAAGACCGATTTTCTCTAAGGCAGTCATAGAATATCCAGTGGTAATCTGTTCATCAGTCTTAAATAAAGGGGCGTATTCGGTAAGAGGACGGTCAGAAATTACTACCCCGGCAGCATGAGTCGATGCATGCCTGGTTAAGCCCTCTAAAACTTTAGCAGTATCAATAAGTTTGGTTATCTGCTTATCTTCGTCATAAAGCTTTTTGAGTTCAGGTTCTTGCTTTACTGCTTCAGATAAACTTATATTCGGATCAGGCGGAACCAATTTTGCAATTCTGTCAACATCTGCATAAGCAATACCCATAACCCTGCCTACATCTCGAATCGCCGCCCGCGCCTGCATTGTCCCAAAGGTAATGATTTGCGCTACGTTATTAACAGAATATTTTTTCGTCACGTAATCAATTACTTCCTGCCTTCGTTCGTAACAAAAATCAATATCTATATCCGGCAGGCCCAAACGCGCAGGATTTAAGAAACGTTCGAAAATCAGACTGTATTTTAAAGGGTCAATATCAGTAATCCCTAATAAGTAGCTTACAAGACTTCCCGCTGCAGAACCGCGTCCCGGACCAACTGGGATATGTTGTTCCTTTGCATAACGAATAAAATCCCAGACGATTAAAAAGTAACTGGTAAATCCAGTTTTTTCTATAATTTCTAACTCGTGCTTAAGACGTTCTTCTACAGCAGCGGTTGGATTCGGATATCTTTTTTTTAAGCCCTCTTTACATAAATTTAGTAAAAAGTCCTGCTTGCTTTTGCCATTCGGCACTTCAAAATGAGGCAAGTGAATCTGAGAAAAATCAAATTCAAGGTTGCATTTCTCCGCAATGACAATGGTATTAGTTAACGCCTCTGGGCAATAGGAAAAACGCTGTTTCATCTCCTGCGCACTTTTAAAATAGAATTCATCTGTCTGAAATTTCATCCGATTCGGATCTTGTAAGGTAGTCTGTGTTTGTATGCATAAAAGTGCCTCATGAGCAGGTGCGTGCTCTTTTAAAGGATAATGCACGTCATTTGTTGCAACCACTGGAATATTCAGTTCTTTTGAAATCTTGAGCAGTCCTTCGTTTACTTTTGACTGCTCTGGGATCTTATTTTCTTGGATTTCTAAATAAAAATTCTCTTTGCCAAAAATCTGATAATATTCATCAGCTACCTTGAAGGCATCATTCATACGTTTGAAATTTATTAGATACGCAATTTCGCCTTTCAGGCAGGCACTTAAACCAAGTAGGCCTTCGCAATATTCGCTTAAAGTCTGTTTATCAATTCTTGGCCGGTAATAAAAACCCTCCAGATAACCGATGGAAATCAGCTTCATTAAATTCTTATAGCCAATTTCATCCTTGGCTAATAATATTAAGTGGTATGCTGCTTCTTCATTTAAAGATATTGTTCTATCCCGCCTGTCTTTGGGAGCAACATAAACTTCGCTACCAATAATTGGTTTGACCCCGGCATTCATAGCTGCAAGGTAGAAATCTATTGCACCAAACATATTGCCGTGGTCGGTTATGGCTAAGGCAGGCATTTTATACTGTTGGGCAAGCTTTACTATTTCGCTGATTCGGCAGGCGCCGTCTAAGAGGCTATATTGGGTGTGCAAATGAAGGTGGACAAAATCAGAGTGCTGCATGGTGAGTTATTCCCACTCAATTGTAGCAGGAGGCTTTGAGCTGATATCGTAGACTACGCGATTTACGCCCCTTACCTCATTTATTATTCTGTTTGAAATCTTTTCTAAGAGTCTAAAAGAGAGTTTTGCCCAGTCCGCAGTCATACCATCTAGGCTAGTCACGCAGCGAATAGCCACAACATTTTCATAAGAACGCTTATCGCCCATTACCCCGACTGTCTTTATAGGTAAGAGTACTGCAAATGCCTGCCAGATCTGGTGATATTTTTTTGCCTTCTTAATCTCCTCAATAACAATATCATCTACTTCTCTTAAGAGATCTAACCGCTCTTTAGTAACCTCGCCAATAATCCGTACTGCCAAGCCCGGCCCTGGAAAAGGATGCCGTTGCGCAATATGCTCTGGTAAGTCTAAAACCTTAGCAATCTCTCTTACTTCATCTTTAAATAATTCTCTCAATGGCTCAATAAGTTTTAATTTGAAATTTTTAGGTAAGCCTCCGACGTTATGATGGCTTTTTATCCTTGCGCTGGGTGAGCCGATAGGAGAAACAGATTCTATAACATCTGGATAAAGAGTTCCTTGGGCTAAGAATTTTGCATCTTTAAATTTTACTGCCTCTTTCGTAAAAACCTCGATAAATTCTTTGCCAATAATCCTGCGCTTCTGTTCAGGGTCAATCACTCCTTTTAATTTATCCAAAAATCTGCTTTGTTCATTTACAAAGTCAATATTAAGGTTGAGATTATCCTGGAATACTTCCTTAACCCTTTTTGCCTCATCCTTTCTTAATAGGCCGTTATCTACAAATATGCATTTTGACTTATTCCCAATCGCCTTATGCAATAGTAGAGCCAAAACCGAAGAGTCCACGCCGCCAGAGAGGCCACAGATAACCTCCCCCTCTTTAACTTTTTCTCTAATCTGGTTAATTGCCTCACTTACAAAAGACTCTATCTGCCAATTGCCACGGCAGCGGCAAATTTCAAATAGAAAATTTGCCAAAATATTTTTTCCCAAAGGGGTGTGCACTACTTCCGGATGGAACTGCACGCCAAAAATTTTATTTTTAGTGTTGCTGACAGCAGCAAATTTAGAATTTTTAGTGTGGGCGATTGACTTAAAATCAGGTGGTAATTTCTTTAAAGAATCTCCGTGGCTCATCCAGCATGTAATTTTTTTTGGTATGCCCCTAAATAGACCCTTTGCATCATTTATAAAAAGTGTTGCCTTGCCATATTCGCGCTTAATTCCCTGATTAACCTCACCGCCTAAATTCTGGCCGATTAATTGCATCCCGTAACAAATGCCTAAAATCGGTAATCTTAATTTAAAAATTCCTTTGTTTGGATGTGGCGAGCCTTTATCGTAGACGCTGGAAGGACCTCCGGAAAGAATAATGCCTTTAGGATTAATTTTGCGAATGGTAGAGACTGAGATATTGAAAGGGACAATCTGACTATAGACTTTAAGTTCTCGAATTCTACGAGCAATTAACTGAGTATATTGAGAGCCAAAGTCTAAGATAATGACGGTTTCACGCAACACTTACTTTCCCATCCCTACGCGCTGCACTGCCTGGAAAATTTTTCCTTCTGTCTGAATCGAGGGAGCAATGATTATTTCTACATCGTGCATCTGTTTTATATTAGCAGCACCTAGCGACCCCATAGAAGTAGCAAGAGCTCCCATTAAATTCTGAGAGCCGTCATCTACCTTTGCCGGCCCAAAAAGTATCTCTTCCAATGAACCAGCAGTGCCTACTTTGATCCGTGTGCCGCGAGGTAGGTTTATATTGCTTGTGGCCATGCCCCAATGAAATCCTTTTCCCGGTGCTTCCTTAGCCCTGGCAAAAGAAGAACCAATCATTACTGCATCTGCGCCGCTGGCAAATGCCTTACAAATATCTCCTCCGGTACGCATACCGCCGTCACAAATAATAGCTATATATTTTCCAGTTCGCTTATAATAATAATCTCGCGCTGCAGCTGCATCTATGGTTGAGGTTACCTGAGGCACACCAATTCCTAAAACACCTCGTGTGGTGCAGGCTGCGCCAGGTCCTATTCCGACTAGTACTCCAGCAATGCCAGTACTAAGTAGCTCTAAGGTAACTTCATAAGTAACACAATTCCCGAGTAATACTGGAACTCTCATACTTCTTACAAAGGCGGCAATGTCTAATGACTTATATGCCTTAGAAATATGGCGCACAGTGGTAACTGTGGACTGAACTACAAAAAAGTCAACCCCTGCTTCCTGAGATATCCTGCCAAAACGCTCTGCGTTAGCAGGCGTGCAACTCACTATTGCACAAACACCTTCTTTTTTTATCTGGCTTATTCTTCTGGAGATAAGTTTTTCTTTAATCGGCTCTTTATAAATTGCCTGAACTAATTTTGTTGCCTGTTCAGTGCTGGCTTTGGCGATTTTGCCTAAAACCGTAGCAGGATTTTCATACCTGGTCTGCACGCCTTCAAGATTTAAGACTGCTAAGCCACCTAACTTACCCATAGTAACGGCAAAATGCACATCAACCACGCCATCCATTGCTGCGGCGATAATTGGAACTTTAAATTTCTTGCCGTCTAATGTAAAACTGGTATCTACATCCTCTGGATTTATGGTTATTGTTCCCGGCGCTAAAGCAATTTCATCAAAGCCATAACAGCGCCGTGCTCGCCTTCCTATTCCAACCCATTCTGCCATATAATACCTCACCTCGCTAATGACTATTTTTATTTAAAAAAACATTTTATCTGAAATCGTTAGTAGTGTCAATTTAAAAAAAATAAGGGCGGGATTTCTCCTGCCCTTATTTTTAGCTTTACGCTTTGCGTTTTTCGCTTTTTAATACATTCCTCCGCCCATTCCACCAGGAGGCATTGCTGGCATAGCTGGCTTCTCCGGATCTGGTTTATCTGCCACCAAGCTTTCAGTAGTAAGTAAAAGCGCTGCAATACTGGAAGCATTCTGTAATGCAGAACGAGTAACCTTAGTTGGATCAATTACCCCTGCATCTATCATATCAACATATTTGTCCTGGTTAACATCATAACCCTCGTTAGTGGATAGTTCTTTGATTTTCTGCACAACCACCGAGCCTTCCAGCCCAGCATTAAAGGTAAGTTGGCGAACCGGCTCTTCCAAAGCGCGCTTAATTATATCCACGCCAATCTTCTCATCGCCTTTAAGTTTCAATTCATCTAATGACTTAATTGTCCTCAGTAATGCAACGCCGCCGCCAGGGACAATTCCTTCTTCTTTAGCAGCTCTAGTAGCATGCAAGGCATCTTCTACACGGGCTTTCTTTTCTTTCATCTCGGTTTCCGTAGCTGCGCCAACGTTAATAACTGCTACTCCGCCGGCAAGTTTTGCTAAACGTTCCTGCAATTTCTCTTTATCATAATCAGAATCGCTAGTCTCAATCTGCTTTTTAATTTGAGCGATTCTGCCGTTTAAAGTGGAAGTTTTTCCAGCTCCTTCAACGATTGTGGTATTATCCTTGTCTATCTTCACTCTCTTTGCCTTGCCTAAATCATCTAAATTAACGTTTTCTAATTTTATGCCTAAATCTTCGGTAATTGCCTTACCGCCGGTCAATATGGCAATATCTTCTAACATTGCTTTGCGTCTGTCGCCGTAACCAGGGGCTTTTACTGCCACGCAGTTTAATGTTCCGCGAATCTTATTAACTACTAAGGTAGCTAATGCCTCACCTTCAACATCCTCGGCAATAATAAGCAAAGGTGAACCTATTTTGGCAATCTGCTCTAAAAGGGGCAATAAATCTTTTAAGGAGCTAATTTTTTTCTCATAGATAAGAATAAGCGGATTATCCAGAACGCATTCCATGCGCTCGGCATCAGTAACAAAATAGGGTGACAAATAACCTTGGTCAAATTGCATGCCTTCTACCAAGTCTAATGTAGTAGCCATTGATTTTGCTTCTTCTACGGTTATAACGCCATCTTTACCGACTTTTTCCATGGCATCGGCAATTAAATCTCCGATAACCTTATCGCAGTTTGAGGCAATATAACCAACTTGTGCGACTTCCTTTTTATCCTTGATATCTTTGGATAATTTTTTCAATTCCTCAATTACCCTTTCAACTGCCTTTTCAATGCCGCGCTTTAAAGCCATTGGGTTTGCGCCGGCAGTGACGTTTCTTAAGCCCTCTTTATATATTGCCTCAGCTAAAATAGTCGCGGTAGTAGTTCCGTCACCGGCAATATCCGAGGTTTTTTCTGCAACCTCTTTAACCATCTGAGCGCCCATATTTTCATAAGGGTCCTCAAGCTCGATTTCCTTTGCTACAGTGACACCGTCCTTAGTAATAGTTGGCGAACCGAATTTCTTATCCAGAATTACATTTCTTCCTTTTGGTCCCAGGGTTACTTTCACTGCTGCGGATAATTGTTCTATACCGCGCAAAATAGCCTGCCGGGCTTCTTCTCTAAATGCTAACTGCTTTGCCATAATAATCCTCCTTTAATGAACAGATAATTTATGGAACGATAGTGACATAAATTATAGTCCCGAAGTTTCGGGACGTCTGTGAATTAAACCCCCACACCATATTTTACAGAAAAAATTGGCTTTCAAATAAAACGTTTTTTTCGGATTCAACTTTTTATATTTAATATAAGACATCTTGGTAAAATTGGTGTGGGGGTAAATTTAACCATACAACTTAGCTTCACCTAATGCTTGTTCGCTAAGTTGTGGCTTCATTTACTTTATAATCGCCAGTATATCCTCTTCGCGCATAATAATATATTCTTCGCCGTCTTTTGTGGTAATCTCGTTTCCAGCGTATTTTCCATATAATACCTTATCGCCAACCTTGACTTCTAATTTCGCAACTGTGCCGTTGTCTAAAATCTTGCCTTTACCAACTGCAATTACTTTACCTTCCTGCGGTTTCTCTTTTGCAGTATCAGGCAATACTATGCCGCCTTTTGTCTTGTTCTCTGCTTCTAATGATTTTATTACTACCCTGTCTCCTAATGGCTGTATATCCATTTCCTACACCCCCTTATTTTGCTTCGCAAAATTCACAGATTAGCACAGATTAAGGAGCGACAGATTAACACAGATAAAATTATCTGTGATCATCTGTATCTTTTAATCTGTGATTATCTGTGTGTCCTCACTTAATTAGCACTCTTTTTTGTTGATTGCTAATATTACTGGAAAAAATATTTTACATAATTTTTAAATTTTGTCAAGCAAAATCTGAGCAAGTAAAGCAATGCCTCGCAAGGTCAAGGTCTGGTCTATAAAGTCGACACTTTTCTTTAAAAACGGTATCATTAATTTTGCATCCCCGCCAGTCAAAATTACCTTTGTATCTTTGCCTAAAATATGTTTTAATTCTCTAATCAGGCCTTTAATCATTAAAGAAGAACCAATCATTACTCCGCTATATATACTTTCACAAGTCTCTGTTCCAATAAGCTTAAATTTCTTATTTGCTTTAGGTAATTGTAATTTGGGAAGTAAGGCTGTGCCTTTATCCAAAGCATCAAGGCTCAAATTTAAGCCAGGAGCAATTATACCTCCAAGATATTCACCTTTCTTAGAAACAATATCAAAAGTAATTGCAGTACCCATATCAATAATAATTAGCGGCTTGCCATAGATTGTTTTGCCTGCAAAGGCATTGATGAGCCTATCCTCTCCAACTGATTTTGGTTTTTTGTATAGATTTTTTATAGGAACAATAAGATCCTTACCCAAAATCAATACCTTAATGTCAAAAGTTTTCTTTAACAATTTAGCTAAAGGATAATTCATATGCGGCACAACGCTACAAATTATTGCACTACTAGTTCTAAAGTGCCTTCTTTTTATTGATAAACCAAAGTGAGCAATATTCTCCTTAAGTCTTGAGCGACTAATCTTGGTAGGAATTCTAATTTGTGAAATCAATTTGTTGGCTTTAAACAGCCCTAAGTGAATACTGGTATTACCTATATCTATGGCGATTATTATTAATTTATGTTTCATATTTTTAACGCTAATTCTCGCAAATGTAACGCGAATCTACGCTAATAAAATTAGCGATTATTGGCGTGTAATTAGCGACTATTCGCGTTTAATTAGTTAACGCATTTCTCATTTCCTTAATCCTATCCCGCAGCTGGGCGGCGCGCTCAAACTGCAGGTTACGCGCTGCTATAGTCATTTCTTTTTCCAAATCTGCGATTAAGAGCTCTTTTTCAAAATCCCGGCTATTTAAATCAACTGATTTTCTTAAGAGCTCTTCTGCCTCGTATTCTTTCTCAATGCCCTCAACAATGGCCTTTTTTATTGAGCGGGGAGTTATTTTATTGCGCTGATTAAATTGGATCTGTTTTTTTCTGCGGCGGCTACTTTCATTCATTGCCGAAGCAATCGAATCTGTTATTGTATCCGCATACATAATAACCGTTCCGTTGATATTCCGGGCTGCTCTACCCGCGGTCTGGATTAAAGTTGTCTTGGAGCGCAAAAAGCCTTCTTTATCCGCATCTAAAATTGCCACCAAGGAAACCTCGGGCAAATCCAGACCTTCCCTCAATAGGTTGATACCCACCAAGCAATCAAATTTTTTCTTTCTTAAATCCCGCAATATCTGGCTGCGCGCAATTGTATCAATCTCTGAATGAAGATAGTTAACCTCCAATCCTTCTTCCTTAAGATAAGTGGAGAGATCTTCAGCCATTCGCTTTGTTAAGGTAGTTACTAAGGTTCGTTCAGACTTATCTGCCCTTGCCTTTATTTCTTTTATAAGGTCATCAACCTGACCAGTAGTTGGCCGGAGGATAATTTGTGGGTCAACTAGTCCGGTTGGCCTAATAATCTGCTCAATAATTTTACCATTAGAGTGCTTTATTTCAAAGTCAGCTGGCGTGGCTGAGACATAAATTGTTTGATTCATTAAGGGTAAAAATTCTTCGAATTTTAAAGGCCGATTATCCAGACAAGAGGGCAGGCGAAATCCGTATTCCACCAAAGTTTGTTTGCGAGATTTATCGCCTTCGTACATCCCTCTTATCTGAGGTACGGTTACGTGCGACTCATCAATTATAGTTAAAAAATCAGAGGGAAAATAGTCAATAAGGCAATATGGCCGGCTGCCGGCTGGCCTACCTGATAAATGTCTGGAATAATTTTCAATTCCTTGGCAGTAACCTGTTTCTTTGAGCATTTCCATATCGTATTTTGTGCGCGTGGCTAATCTATGTGCCTCTAAGATTTTACCTTGTTCCTTCAATTCTAAGCACCTTTGTTTTAATCCCGCCTTAATCGAGACTAAGGCAGAATTTATTTGCTCATCAGCTACCATAAAATGTTTTGCCGGTAAGATAGAAATCCTCTCTAATCTTGAGATTACTTTAGAATTTAAAGGATCTAGGGTGAATAAAGCCCGGACATTTTCTAAATCCAGCTGGATTCGGTAAGCGAACTGCATATAGCCGGGAAAAACATCAATAAAATCCGCCCGGATTCTAAAACTGCCGGGCTTAAAATCAAAATCATTACGCTCATATTGTAAGCCCACTAAATCTTGGGCTATTTTAATTTTATCGCATTTTTCGCCGATCTGGAAATTCAATATTGAACTCTTATATTCTTGGGGTGAACCCAAATTATATATACAGGAGACAGATGCCACTATTAAACAATCGCGCCGGGACATTAAAGAGCTGGTGGCGCTAAGCCGTAGCCGGTCTAAGCGCTCATTAATAGAAGCGTCTTTCTCTATATAGGTATCGGTAGCCGGTATATAGGCCTCCGGCTGATAATAATCATAATAACTGACAAAATATTCAACAGCATTCTGAGGAAAAAATTCTTTAAATTCAGTGTAGAGCTGAGCTGCCAAAGTTTTATTATGCGAAATAACCAAGGTTGGCAGATTTAGCTTTTCAATCACATTTGCAAGGGTAAAAGTATTATGTATAAATAAACCTCCCTGACCAGCTAAAAAAGTTTCGTTATCTTTTACGCTTATGTCGTATATGTAAGGTCGTTTATAGTCTAAGGGTTTTATTTCCACCACAGGCGTCCAGCGACAATTCGACAACTTGCTAATCTCTTCGATTAACTGTTTAGCCAAAAGATTATTTTTGGAATACTTATCAAGTACCGCAATTATCTTTTTAAATGTCCTGACTTGCGGGTTACGAATACCTGATTCTATCATAGAAATAGCCGAACGATCTATCCCCGCCGCTTGCGCAATAATATCTTGACTGATTTTTAAAATATTACGTATTTGCCGCAGCTTTGGACCTACGCCAAAAATAAGGTCTAGATTATGGTGTGGATTACGCAAAATTTCGGTTTTTAGCTTATCCTGCTTGTCTTTTGAAATAAAACCTATATTTTTGGCAAAAATTCTTAGATTTTCTTGATTGTAAAATGAAACTCTCCAATACCAGTCTCCTTTATGAGAAGAATTCAACGCTCTCTTAAAAACCTTCTTAACCCGTGCCCAGATACCAAAACGCAATAATGCATAGGCAATATCAGAGGCTAACTCTCTACTAGCCGTAGTCATGCTAACGCCCTTACCTCTTTCAATGGTGCCGTCACCATCAAAATATGCGCGTAAAAGCACTGCCAACTGCTTCTGGGATAAAGCAGGCCAAAACCCCGGCAATCTTTTATTTCTTGCATTTTTTCCCACTAAATTACAGATAAAAGAAGCTAATAATGAAGACGAAATCTGAAAGTCAGAATTTTTTCTTATTGAGTAACGAAAATTTAATCTCTTAAAAATTGATTTTAATCTCTTTCTGGTTTTATTATCAAAAGACGTAATCAAAATATATTTATCTTCGCTATGCCCTTCGGCAATAAAGTATCCCAAGAAAGACAATATATATTTATTTACCGATAGCATAGCAGATAAATATTGTCTAGAATTTGTTTTAGGAGTTATCTTGATTTTCCGCAATTGGGCATGATTCAATTTATAATTGAATCTATCCAATAACACAGAAAAGACTTTAGCTGGAATCCTCTTTCCTTTTATCCCGCGAGATATACAATAAAGTTTATTATACCCACATTTAAAATAACGAGAAAAGATGGTAACAATCTTATCTTTGCCAAATCTAAATATCAACTTTCTTAATAACTTTTCTGCCTCTAGATAAAATCTCTCGTTGTTGTGTAAATATTCTAAAACAGGCACAAAAAGCAGATCTTCCTTCACCCGAGGCAACTCTTTAGGTAAAGGTATATAATCTGTATTTTTTATTTGCTCTGTGCGAATAAGCATCAACTTGCCATCTCGCAATACCCAAAAGTTATGGTGGGAGCTGACAATAATCTCTCTACCACACGATGTCGTCATCAAAAACATTTTTTTTGAGGACTGATGACGGATAAAAGAGTTTATCGACTTTAGCTCTGATTTATAATTTTTGGGATTAAAACTTAAGGTATAATACCTAAGTTTTGACGAGGCAATAATCTCTGCATGGCGAAATCGGGTTTTCTCTTTCTGATTTTGCTTTATAATTTCATCGATAAAGTCTCCTATTTTAACTAACGCCGCCGAGAAAGTGTTTTTGTCTGTCTTCTTAAATATTAAAATTTTTTCATCTCTATCTAGGCTTTTACCTGAACCCGTCACCCCCAAAAGCACTTGACTCTTAACGCCATTTTTTAAGTTATCCACTAACTTCTCAATCGCCTGGGGCTGATCACCGCAAGGCTTAAAATTGGATACTAATTTGAATTTATCCATATTTATTTACCCAGTTAGAAAACCTCGTCCCGTTAGAAACGAAATTTTCTAACGAGATTTACTTTGCTTGGAAATCTTTCCAGTGGTAGGGTTTTGTCTGATAAGGTCGTTTGAGACTCTGGATAGGCCGACCAGGACCAACTACGTCATCTTCTAAATCAATCCGTGCAAGATATGATCCATCTAACTTACTTTCCAAAAACCAGTTACCCGGAAAGGAAATACCAACTTCATGCACACCAATAGTCTTCGGAATTTGTGCTGATACAATAGGCATCATCGCTTGCGCTCTTGGGTCAAGATTAGACGATAATCCTATAAACTGTCCAGAAGCATTGTTTAAAAAGCCACTTAAGGAATAACTCCCCTGTGTATCAAAAACCTCTACTTCAACCAGAATATTCAATGCTTCAAACTTTCCATTATTATCAACGTCAGCCGCTACTTCCCTCACCTTGCCTGTTAAACAAGCTGTTTGTTTAGACGCATAAACTTGTGTCCAACCAATACGCTGGAAGGTCTTTGTATCTGTGGCGTTGATGTAAATTGTATACTGGTCTGGTCTATCAAACTTCAGGGTAGCAGTATAAATACCGTCGTCTAAAACAAGGTCGCCATCTAACGCGTTATCCTTAAATATAAGCTCTTGTTCTTTATTAGTATTAAAAGAGCTTGATTTACCTGTTACTGATGCTTTTAAACATGGTTGGCCATGTTTCCTTAATCTTACTTCAATGCGCACAGGTTCACCTAATCTAATTAATTGAATCGGCGGAACTTGCAGCATATAATCTGGTTTTTCTGATGAAATATTAATACTGTAATTAGTTATTTTCTCTCCCTTGGCCAGATTTAATTCAATCCGCCAAAGACCCGAAATAGGCCTGTCGAAAACGAGTGTATGAGACTTCATACCCTTGCCCTTGGCAGTGATTTTTTCTATCCTAATAGAATAATCTGATGATAGATCTGTTGGATCAATGCGTCTGCCATCAGGTAGAATAAAAACTACCTTTACTTTGCCAAGGTCAAATCCAAAAGAGGGTCCAAAAGAAAGCAAGCCGCTGGTGACACTAACTCTTATACGTAACTGCGAAGCCGGATCAACAAGAAATTGATGTACAATTGTCTGGTCAGGTAAAATCTTACCACTTATCTCTGCAATTTGTTCAGCAAATACTAATTTAGGCGTCAAAAAAAATAGAATGTTTAACAAAAATAAAATACTTAATTTTTTGTTCATTTTATCCCCCTGGTAACAATCTCTAAAGCAAGATTAACGGCTTTGGCAGAATGGGTTAAACTACCTACAGAAATTAAATCTATTCCAGTTTTAGCTATTCTTTCAACATTTTCTAAATTTACGCCGCCAGAAACCTCAAGAAGTGTTTTACGAAGCGATAAATCATTTCTAATTCTGACCGCCATTCGTATTAAATCGACATTGAAATTATCTAACATTATAATATCAGGTCTTGCTTTTAATGCTGCATTAAATTCACTTAAATTAGCTACCTCAATCTCTACTATTTTGCCTTTTGCATTTTTCCTCGTAGAATAAATTGCCTCTTTAATAACCTTCTCTTTAAAGTTATCGCTCTTTAGTAATAACCTAAGATGATTTGTCTTTATTAAAACTGCTTCAGAGAGACTCTTACGGTGATTAAAACCTCCCCCTACGCGCACAGCATATTTCTGTAAAGTTCTTAGTCCAGGTATCGTTTTACGGGTATCCAGTATTTTTACGTTATTAGGATAAACTCTTCTAACAAACTCATGGGTCTGGGTAGCAATTCCGGAAAGATGCGACAGGTAATTAAGCGCGACTCTTTCTGCAGAAAGTATTGCCCTGGCCTTGCCAAAGATACTTAAAACCTTTGTATTCTTCTTTATCTGGTCCGCGTCGCAATAATAAGCTTTAAAATTTATTTTTGGGTCAATTGTTTTAAAAGTGCTCTTGACTAAAGAAAGTCCAGCTAAAATGCAGTCTTGCTTAACGATTATATCTGCGCGCACCTTTAAATTAGCCTCAATTAAGTTTTGTGTAGTTATATCAGAGAACGCAGCATCTTCTTTTAAGGCAGCTTTAAGAATATTTTTAAAATCAGCTTGCTTTAAGTGCATCGAGAATCCTTTTTAATTTCTCCAAACTATTTTTATTAAATTCTAACTTTTCTTTTTGGGCATCCACAACCTCCTGAGGCGCTTTTTTTAAAAATTCATTATTCCTTAGCTGCTTATCTATACCTAAAATTAAGCTATTTAGTTCAATCTTTTTCTTTTCAATTCGCTTAATTTGCTCTACAACATCTCCTAAGTCTGATAAGGGCACATAAATACTAAAACCTGCTTCTACGTCGGCAATTGCTTTTTGGGGTTTTTCAGCACTTTGCTTAAAAGTTACTGAACTAGATTTTGCCAAGATTTTAAATTTATTAGCTAGACTTTGCAAAAATTCACAATCCTCTTTAGCCCCTCCTACAATTTGGCACTCAATTAATTGCGAAGGCGCTAAGGATAGCTTAGCTCTCAAATTCCTGACTCGGCTGACTAAAGAAATAAATTTGTCAAACTGAGCTTCCAATTCTAAATCAACAAATTCTTTTTTGTAAACTGGATATTGAGCTATCATTATTGAACCTGCTCTGCTGGAGAGTCGAGAGAATATTTCTTCGCTGATAAACGGCATAAAGGGATGTAATAATTTTAAAAACTCAACTAAACAATATATTAGAACCGATTTTGTAATCTGGCGGTGAGGCAGACAATCATCTTTTGCCATTTCAATAAACCAATCGCAAAATTCATGCCAGAAAAATTCATATAATAGCTTAGAACTTTCATTAAAATCAAAATTATCTAATGCAGCAGTTACATTTTTAATCGTCCTATTTAGCCGACTTAAAATCCAACGCTCCTGAATATTTAATTCTTCGCTTTTTAGGGCAGGCAAGGCATCTACTTTAAAATTCATTAATATAAATCTAGAGGCATTCCAAATCTTGTTGGCAAAATTTCTGCCCATCTGAAATTTTTCGGCCGATAAGAAAACATCCTGGCCGGTTGCAGTTATCGACACTAAACTAAACCGCAATGCGTCAGCCCCGAATTGCGAGATAATTTCCAATGGGTCAATAACATTGCCTAAAGACTTTGACATCTTCTTGCCTTCAATATCCCTGACCGTACCGTGGATGTAGACATTGCGAAAAGGCACATCTGCAATGAATTCCAATCCAGCCATAATCATACGTGCTACCCAGAAGAAAATTATTTCTGGCGCCGTAACTAATACAGAAGTTGGATAGAAATACTTTAGGTCTTCTTCGTCTCTCGTCTCTCGTCTCTCGTCTCTCGTCTCAAACGGCCAGCCAAACGTAGCAAAAGGCCATAACCAACTCGAAAACCAAGTATCCAACACATCTTCATCCTGGACAATGTTACTGCCGCTGCAATTCGGGCATTTTTCCGGCTTTATTTTCGAGACAATGATTCCCTTTTTGTTTACAGTTGGCTGTTTACTGTTTACAGTAAAAGATTTTTCTGTTAACTGTTCACTGTTAACTGTACACTCGTTTGCCTGTTTTAAACAGTCTTTACAATAATAGACAGGCAAACGATGTCCCCACCAAATCTGGCGTGATATACACCAGTCTCCAATATTTTGCATCCAATTTAAATAAACCTTTCGCCAGCGAGATGGATGGAATTTAATTTTGCCTTTCTTTACCGCCTCTATTGCCGGTTTTGCCAAGGGTTTCATTTTCACAAACCATTGCTTTGATAAATATGGTTCAATTATAGTGTGGCATCTATAGCAATGGCCAGCGGATAAAGGATAATCTACTATTTTTTCTAAGTTTCCCCTTGTCTTTAAATCCTCTAAGACAATCTCTCTCGCTTTAAATCTGTCTAAGCCGCAATATTTACCAGCATTGCCATTCAAAATTCCATCTGGCTGCATAATATTTATGAATTGGAGATCATGCTTTTTCCCTAATAGATAGTCGTTATGATCATGGGCCGGCGTTACCTTAACCGCTCCTGTTCCAAACTTCATATCTACCATATTATCAGCAATTATTTTTATTTCTCTATTTACTAAAGGCAGAATCAGGGCTTGACCGATAAACTTTTTATAACGTTTGTCTTTTGGGTTAACTGCAACCGCGCTATCACCCAACATTGTCTCAGGCCGAGTAGTAGCAACTACTATAAACTCTCTTTTATTTTCTTTGAAAGGATACTTTAAATAATAAAGATGTCCGCGTAACTCGCTATGCGGCGCCTCTTCATCTGAAAGAGCAGTTTGACATCGAGGGCACCAATTGATGATATAATCACCCTGATAAATTAAACCCTTGTCGTAAAGGCGTGCGAATACCTCGCTGACCGCTAGAGAATAGCCTTCGTCCAGGGTAAAACGAGTCCTCTCCCAATCACAAGAAGCGCCTAATTTTTTAAGTTGATTTATAATAGTTGTGCCATATTGTTTCTGCCAAACCCAAACCATCTCTAAGAATTTTTCCCTACCCAACTGCTGGCGCTTAAGGGACTCTTTTGCAAGTTGTCGCTCAACCACATTTTGAGTAGCAATGCCAGCATGGTCGGTTCCCGGCATCCAGAGAGCCTCTTTATTTTTCATACGCTGATAACGAATAAGAATATCCTGAATTGTATTATTTAGGGCATGTCCCATATGCAGTATTCCCGTGATATTAGGCGGAGGGATAACTATAGAGAATGGTTTTTTTGAAGGGTCAGGCTTTGCGCTAAATAGATTATTGGCCTGCCAGAAGCTATACCACTTATCCTCTACTTCTTTAGGATTGTATTGCTTAGATAGTTCATCCATGTTTAATCTTATTAGTGAATATTATGATTTTTGGTAGGCCTTTAAAAGAAAAAAGATAATCAGGTATTATTAATCTTATCCTTAATGAGTTTATACTCCACGCTATCGACTAACGCCTGCCAGCTCGCTTCAATAATGTTCTCAGATACTCCCACTGTGCCCCAAGACTCTTTTTCATCCTGCGATTGAATTAATACCCGCACCTTTGCTGCGGTACCAGATTTTGCGTCAAGCACTCGCACTTTAAAATCTGTCAAGCGCATCTTGGATAGTGACGGATAAAAGCCTTTAAGCGATTTCCTTAAAGCATTATCTAAGGCATTGACCGGGCCATCGCCTTCAGCCGTGGTATGTTCCTGAACTTCATTCACTTTTAATTTAATTGTCGCTTCGCTAACTAATTTGCCGTGCTCTTTTTTCTCGATAATAACCCGAAAGCCCTCTAAATGGAAAAATTGTTTATATTTCTTAAATGCCTTCTCTAAAAGTAAGGCAAAGGAGCCGTCTGCGGCCTCAAATTGATATCCTTTATGCTCTAGGTCCTGGATAAGTTTTAGTAACTGTTTTGCTTGGGGCGACTTTTTATTAAGATCAAACTCTAATTCCTTAGCTTTGATTACCAAAGGAGTTTTACCTGCCAACTCCGAGACGAGAATTTTTCGAGAATTCCCAACTCTCTCTGGCTCGATATGCTCATATGTCTTGGGATTTTTCATCATTGCATCTATGTGCACGCCACCTTTATGAGCAAAAGCGCTATGGCCCACAAAAGGAAGATTATCTGGATGTTTGATATTAGCTACTTCGCTAATAAACCTAGCCACTTCAGTAAGTTTTTTAAGCTGGCTGTCACTAATGCAATCAATATTTAACTTCAATTGAGCTATTGCAATTATCGCACAAAGGTCAGCATTGCCGCAACGCTCACCTAAGCCATTAAAAGTTCCCTGGACTTGAAGACATCCTGCCTGGATTGCCGCGATTGAGTTAGCCACCGCTAAACCCATATCATTATGAGTATGAATTCCTAACGGTAGACTAATGATATTTTTAACGTCGTGAATAATCTTAATCAAATCCGAAGTGAGGGTTCCCCCGTTCGTATCGCAAAGAACGATTACGCTTGCACCAGAAGAGGCTGCGATACGCAAAGTTTCTAACGCATAAGTACGATTTGATCTATAGGCATCGAAGAAGTGTTCGGCATCATAGAAAACTGTAAGTTTCTTGGAAACCAGAAATTTAATACTGTTTGAAATTATTTTAAGATTATCCTCTAAGCTCACTTTCAGCACATCTTTAACATGCAGATCCCAAGATTTACCGAATATGGTAACTGTTTTTGTGCCCGCATCTACTAATCTGACTAAATTCTCATCAGTGCTTGCCTTTTTATCTACCCTATGTGTAGAGCCAAAGGCAACTAACTGGCTAAAGGCCAAAGGGTGTTTCTGGAAATATTTAAAAACTTCTCTATCTTTAGTATTAGAAGGCCAACCTGCTTCAATGTAATGGATGCCTAACTCGTCCAACACAGAGGTAATTCTAATCTTATCTTCCAAAGAAAAGGAAACTCCCTGTGTTTGAGCGCCATCGCGCAATGTCGTATCATAAAGCATTAATTGTTTTAAGCTCATCGAATTCCTCTTTTTTATAATAATAGGGCGTCGCAAAAGCTCCGCCCTTGATTACATTGATTAAATTGTAGATTACGCAGATTAAAAACATCTTCTGCTTTTTTATCTGTGTAATCTTTTTTTAAAATCTGTGTAATCATAGGCTGGAACGTTTTTTAGTGACAGCCTTTTTAAAATAAGTTAGCGCAGCTTATTCAACCCAAATTTAGAATGTAATACCCGCATTGCCCGATTGGCATGCTTTTTCTTAATAATACAGGATATGCTTATCTCGCTGGTAGAAATCATTTCGATATTAATTTTTTCTTTTGCCAATATTTCAAACATCTTCGCTGCTACGCCCGGATAAGACTTCATCCCTACGCCAACAAGAGAGACACGCGCAATATCCTCATCACTAATACAATCGCCTGCGCCAATCGACGCTGCCACGTTTCTGGCAATCCTCATTGCCTTGGGTAATTCATTTTTAAAAACCGTAAAGGAAATATCTGTAGCTCGAGTGCGGCTAACATTTTGAACTATCATGTCCACATTAACATCTGCACTGGATATGCGTTTAAAAAGTTTTGCCGCTATGCCCGGCCTATCTGGAACATCGCAAACAGTAATTTTTGCCTCTCCCTTATTTAAAGTAATTCCTCTGATTAGGGCATCTTCCATCTCGCCTACCTCCTTAATCTTCAAACTCTTTAAATCAGAAATAGATTTTGCAATATACGAGCCGTCATTTTTATGAAACGAGGAACGCACATGAATCGGAACATTGAATTTCTTAGCTACCTCAATCGAGCGTACTTGCATAACTTGTGCGCCCAAAGAAGCTAACTCCAGCATCTCATCATAATTAATAAATGATAATTTTTTTGAGTCTTTTACAATTCTCGGATCAGCAGTAAATATACCTTCTACGTCAGTATATATCTCGCACATATCTGCATTAAGCGCTTTTGCCAAAGCCACCGCAGTCAGGTCTGAACCGCCACGGCCTAAGGTAGTGATATCGTTCTCTGAAGTCACTCCCTGAAAACCAGCAACTATGACAATGTAACCTTGCGCCAAGTGTTTATTGATTCTGCGGGAATCAATTTTTAAAATGCGTGCTCTAGTATGATGCCGATCAGTAACAATGCCTACTTGCGAACCAGTTAAAGACAATGCTTTAAAACCCAGTTTGTGTATCGCCATTGCCAGAAGTGCGACAGAAATCTGCTCACCGGTAGAAAGCAACATATCCATTTCTCGTTCCGAAGGATTGGTATTAATCTGGCTGGCTAAATCCACCAATTCATCGGTAGTATCCCCTAAAGCAGACACAACTGCCACAACATTGAAATTTTTCTTTTTATATTCCACCACGCGCCGGGCAACGCGCTTAATCCTCTGGGGATTAGCAACAGAAGAGCCGCCAAATTTTAAAACCACTAATTTATGCATTTTTAACTCTCCTTAAAGAGTCCATCAGTCTAAACGCATCCCAGGATAAAATTAACGCCAAACCGACCAAAATAACAGAAATAATCAATAATAAAAAATCATGGCTATTAAAATAATTAATACTGCCTACTACAAGCGCTGCGATTGTAGTTAAAAGCATAATAGCCGCGGGAATAAGGGTGTAGATAACTTTTTTTCCTTTGCTAAGCAACCAAGATGATATAACTAAAAGTGTCAATGCTGCAACCAACTGATTTGAAGCTCCAAAGGCCGGCCAGATTCTATTCCATTTTCCACTTAAGGCTAGAAAAGAAGCAGCCAAAAGCATAATTGATGTAGAAATAAACTTATTTTTTACCAAGGTAATCTCTTCAAAAATATAACGCGAAATTCTTACGGCAGTATCTAAGGTAGTTAATATAAAAGCATTGAGAGTAATAATGGCTATAAATGACCCGAATCTGCCAATAATCCCTTGCGAGATTATTCCAAAACCTTTTCCAAAAACCCCTACCGGGCTGGATGACTTCAGTACCGCTAATAAATCTATATTCTTATCAAAAGCGCTGATTGCTAAGACACAAATAACAGCCAATAAGGCAACCAGACCTTCTGCTACCATTGCACCATAGCCAATTTTTTTTGCGTCTAATTCAGATGATATCTGTTTGCTACTCGTGCCGCTGGCAATTAAGGCATGGAAGCCTGAAATTGCGCCGCAAGCCACGGTAACAAAAAGCATTGGCCAGACAAAACCTTCATTAGAAGATAAAGCAACAACCGGCGGCTGATTAATTATTGGCCGAGAAAAAATAATCCCCAAATAGCCTAAACCAAGAGTAAAAAATAAAAGATAACTTGAAAAATAATCTCTGGGCTGTAATAAAATATTTACGGGTAAAATCGAAGCAAAAAAACAATAGACAATTAAAACTAACGACCAAACCAGCATAGGGTTAGCACCAGCGTTAATAGGCATTACCTGGCCTAATAATATCAAACACAATAAAGAAATTAAGCCAAACAAAGTCACCAGGGCTATATTTATCTTCCGGGCATAAATTAGAAAACCCGCCACCATTGCCACAGGTATAAGCCCTAAAGACGGTAGAACTATTTTTGGTTCTTCAACAAATGTTTTAGCGCAAAGGTGAATAAAAACCGCCACAACTAAAATTAAAGCCAAGAGAACAAAACTACTAAATATTATCCTTGCCCTCTTAGAAATTATTTCTTGAGATATGTCAGCTATGGATTTACCTTTATGGCGCACAGAAATCATGAGAGCGCAAAAATCATGTACACCGCCAATGAATATAGTACCAAATACTATCCAGATTAAGGCAGGTAGCCACCCCCAAAGAATAACTGCTATTACAGGACCTATAATAGGACCTGCACCGGCAATCGAAGCAAAGTGATGACCAAAAAGAATTAACCAGTTTTTTGCAGGGACATAATCTATGCCGTCTCTTAAAGTATGCGCCGGAGTAGGCCGGTTAGCATCTACCTCAAAGAGACGTTCAAATTTAGAAGCATAAAATATATATCCAACTGCAAAAGCCAATAATGATATTAATACAATAGGTAATGCGCTCATTGTCGAATGAAATGTTCTATTAATTCATGGCCTTTTTCAAAAAATAACCCAGATTGACCTGCAACTTTCTCGCTAAAATAAGTCGTGCTATCAGGCTCAATGCCCTCTCCGCACATGGCAAAGGGTACTGGGCCATCCGTATGCGTGCGTAAGCTTATAGGCGTAGGGTGATCTGGAACCAGTAAAACACGAAGCGAAGATAAGCTTTTTGTTTCCTTTAAAACCTGGCCTACAACTTGACTATCAAAGCGTTCAATCATGGCAATCTTTTGGCGCAGATCTCCGTTATGGCCTGCCTCGTCAGTAGCCTCAACATGTATAAATACGAAATCAACCTTCTTGAGTGCCTCGACAGCATATGAAGCCTTGCCTAAAAAATTAGTGTCATAATAACCTGTTGCGCCTGGCACCTCTATAACTTTAAGGCCAATTATTTTACCAATTCCCTTAATGAGATCAACCGCAGAAATTACGGCGCCAGTTAAGCCAAAAAGCGTTTTAAAGTCCGGCATTGTAGGAGGCCGGCCTTCGCCCCAGAGCCAAATCATATTTGCCGGATTCTCGCCTAAATCAATGCGCACTTGATTAATCGCCTGGTCTTTTAAGAAATTTCGCGAGTCTTGCATTAGCTTAATTAATAATTGCGAGCCAATGCCTTTTGGCAAATTATCTTTTAATGGCATTCCCATTATATCATGGGGAGCTTTAGCTGAAATTTCGCCTTTCTTGCCAAAAGCAGAAAGCTTAATTACAACGATATGCCTATAGCTTGTACCGGGAAAAAAGCGAATATCCTTATTCCCAAGTTTGTCATTTAAGACTTTAATCAGTACTTGCGCCTCCTTGGTAGTTATGTGGCCAGCGCTATAATCAATTAATTTTTGCTCATCGGCAGTAACTAAATTACAACGAAATGCTACTTCATCCTCATTTAAATTTATGCCCATATGTGCAGCTTCCAGGGCTGCCCTTCCAGTATAATATTCTATCGGATCGTAACCAAATAGGGAAAGATTAGCAACATCAGAAGCAGGAGATAGTCCCTTAGGAATAGTCCTCACCATGCCTATCTTGCCGGAACTTGCTATAAAATCCATATTTGGCGTCTTGGCTGCTTCCAATGGGGTACGGCCATCTAATTCTACTATCGGTATATCTGCCATACCATCTGGAACAAAGATGATATATTTCATATTTTTTCCTCTAAGATAGAAATTAATTTTCTTGCCAGCCCTAATCTGGAATTTGATTTTGCCAACATTCCTTGATGATTAAGGATAAAAGATTTTAGGCGGTTATTTTTAAATTTGTTTGCAACAATAATATCTGCCGCGGCTTTCTCCTGTGCGGTTCTCGCCCTTTTTATTAATTGGGTATCTGAAACATTAGGCTCCAATTTAAACATTACCAAAAAAGAATTGGAAGCACATTTTTTTATTTCATTAATAATTTTAGGTGCACGGATAAGTTTTAAAGAAAATTTAGTTTTGTTTGAATCTAATTTCTTTTTCGATTCTTTCTCTAGCAAAAAATCAGAAACAGCAGCATTGTGAATTATGCAATCAAATTTATTTTTTTTTATTTCATCCTTAACTAAAGAACGAAGTTGCTTAAAATACCTAAATGATTTTAATCGGATTCCTTTTATTCTTTCTTTAGGCGCAGCCAACAATAGAGTGACTTTAGCCCCTCTCTCTTTTGCTAACTTTGCCAACAATCTACCAGTTTCGCCAGTAGCTATGTTGCTGATTGCCCTCACAGGGTCGATTTTTACCTGGGTAGGACCTGCTGTAATAAGGATTTTTTTATTTTTTAAGGTCATTTACATTTAGGTTACTATTAGTTACTAACAGTTTCTAATAAAAATTCAAAAACAACGAATCGGTTACTAACAGTTACATTTTTGCAACCAATAGTAACTATTAGTAACAAACTCAGCATCTTGCTTCCCCATTTGCTTTAGTAACCATTAGTAACTATTATTAATAACCTATTTCTTTCAATACTGTTTTTAAATCTGCTTTGACGCTCTTTGGCTTTTCTATTGTTTTGATAGCCCGGTCGGGGTCTTTAAGGCCATGTCCGGTTAAGATGCAGACTATCTTTGTAGTTTGTAGTTTGTAGTTTGTAGTTTGTTTAAAATAATTTTTCTTAGCCAATTTAAGTAACCCAGCGACTGAAGCGGCTGAGGCAGGCTCAACAAATACACCATCTTTTTCTGCTAATAGCTTGTAAGCACTCAAGATATCTTTATCAGTCACAGAGTCAATCAAGCCACCTGATTCATCGCGGGCTTGTTCTGCTTTTTTCCAGCTCGCGGGATTGCCTATCTTAATTGCAGTAGCAATTGTTTTTGGCTCTTTGATTATCTTCCCTTTAACAATCGGTGCAGCACCTTCTGCTTGAAATCCCAACATCTTTGGTAGTTTGCTTATCTTTTTTAAGTTGAAATACTCCTGGTATCCTTTCCAATAGGCGGTGATATTGCCGGCATTGCCAACTGGCATTACCTGAAAATCGCAAGCTCCTTCCAAAGCATCGCAAATTTCAAATGCAGCTGTTTTTTGGCCTTCGATACGATAAGGATTTAAAGAATTAACTAACTGGATTGGAAATTTTGCGCTGATTTCGCACACCAGCTCTAATGCAACATCAAAATTTCCTTTAACTGCCAGAACTTTCGCATTATGTATCATTGCCTGCGATAATTTACCTAAGGCAATTGCACCATCAGGTATAAGCACGAAGCATTTTAAATTAGCCTTAGCAGCATAGGCAGCGGCTGACGCTGAAGTATTGCCAGTAGAAGCACAGATAACCGCAGCCTTTCCTTCTTCTTTTGCTTTGGAAATAGCAACAGTCATACCCCTATCTTTAAAAGAACCAGTGGGGTTTGCACCTTCAAATTTTAAATAAACCTTAAATCTTTCTCCTAGACAACTAGTTAGATAGGGAGAAAAAATCAGAGGTGTATTGCCTTCGCAAAGACTAATTATCGGCGTCTTTGTGGTAACCGGCAATAGATGTCTGTACTTATCAATCACTCCGTTATATTTGCTCATATTATTTTAATAAATTTATTCACTACTTCTTGGTCAAAATGACTGCCAGCAAATTTTTTAAGCTCTTCCTTTGCCTGCTCATTGCTCATTGCTTTACGATAAGGCCTATCCGAGGTCATGGCATCAAAAGCATCTACCACCGATAAAATCTTTGCTAATAAAGATATCTCGTCCCCTTTAAGTCCATCTGGGTAACCGCTACCGTCTAACCACTCATGGTGATGTCTGACCAAATCACAAAGCGGCCTCAACGATGCTATGGGCTTTAAAATATTTTCGCCGATTTTTGCATGTTCCCTGACAATCAATAATTCTGCCGGAGTTAAACGCTCGCCTTTTCTTAAGATTTCATCGCTAATGCCGATCTTTCCAACATCATGCAATACGCTAGCATCACTTAAAAGTTTTTTCGATTTTTCATCCAGACCAAAAGCATCTGCGAGTCGAAGAGAATATTCTGCCATACGCTTACAATGGCCTCGGGTATATGGATCGCGTGCCTCAACCGCCATAGCCAAAGCAGAAATCGTCTGAATATAAGTAGTTTGCGCATCTTTATGAAGGCGATAATTTTCTATTGCCGAGGCGGTTTGAGTAGCCAACTCAGAAAGTAACACTAAATCATCGTTGTTAAAAGACTGATTGATCTCTTTATCTTCAACAACTAATACTCCTACGATCTTATTGGCGTATTTTAAAGGTACAGCAACCAAAGAAGACCCTTTGTCTATTGCCGGAACAATAATCGGCTTTCCTGTCTCTGCTACCGAGCCAATTAGGCCTTCGCCAATCGCAATTTTCTCTTCATAAACCCCTGGGCCGAAAGATGCCTTGATAAAGAGTCTATTTAAACTGTCATCAATCAAAAAAAGTTTAGCCTTTTTTGCCCGTAAAGACTTACTCACAGTCTCAATAATCAGATTTATGAATCTATCGATATCTTCAAAAGAAGTAATTGCCTCGCTAACTTTTAAGGCAATTGTCTGAAGCATTTCTTTTGATGCTTCCAGCTCTTTAATATTATCTTGGAGTTGCTTGGTTATGCGATTAAACGATAGTGCTAATTCTTTAATCTCATCCTCTTCGCTTAATTCTATTTTTTCTATATCAGTATTGCCTTCGGTAACTGCCTTAACGCGCTGGTTTATCATCAAAACTGATTTTATAATTCTCCTAATAATTTCAAAACCAACTAAACTAGAAACAACTAACAAAGCAATTGTAAGTTTTATGTATTTGAATGAATAAGTGATTAAGTTATCAGAGAAAAATAATATGTATATTACAACTAAAATCGGCACCAAAGAAGTCAATAGGAAAGACAAGCCGATTTTGCGCATTAAGCTATCATTCTTAATTGATTTGATTTTAAACAAATCTTTTTTCATCTACCCTCAATCCTTAAGGCAACCGGAAACCTTTTAATGACCGCAAACTGAAAAATCTGTTTTAACGCCAGTTGCAAATCTTTCTCTCTTGCCTCATGGGTAAGTATAACTACTGGAACAACCTTGGCTCGCCTTCTTTCCTTCTGAGTGACTGAGGCAATGCTAATCTTATGTTTGCCTAAAATACTAGAAATCTTGGACAATACTCCTGGCTTATCAATTGCCATAAATCTAAGATAATATCTGCAGACTATATCCTGCATTTTAATTAATCTGGGGCTTGAAACAAGAGGCAAAACCGGCAATCTCTGGCCAGTATCGCATTTAATATTTAAAGCAACATCTACAATGTCGCTTATCACTGCTGAGGTAGCAGGAAGCTGGCCTGCGCCCCGGCCATAAAGAAGCATATCGCCCACTAAATCTGCAGATAAAAATAGGGCATTAAATACTCCGGAAACTGAAGAAAGCGGATGCTTAGCTGGTAAAAGGGTAGGGTGAACCCTAACCTGAAGCTTACCATCTTCAATCTTTGCAATACCTAATAATTTTAAGCAATAGCCTAATTCTTTAGCATATTGAATATCTACCGCAGAAATATCCTTAATCCCCTCCACAAAAATCTCCTCTAAATTAACTGATTTGCCAAACGCCAGATGAGTCAACAATGCTAATTTATGGGCGCAATCAACGCCGCCGATATCTAAACTCGGGTTTCTTTCGGTGTAGCCCCTTTTTTTAGCAATGGCTAAAGCATGACTAAAATCCAGCCCTTCGTCGGCCATCTTTGAAAGAATGTAATTCGAGGTGCCATTAATAATTCCGTAAATAGCATTAATCTTATTTGCCACCAACCCTTCGCGCAGCACTTTAATAATCGGCACCCCACCCATAACCGAACCTTCAAAATAAATATCTCTGTTAAATTTCTTAGCTAATTTAAAAAGCTCTCCTCCAGCCAAAGCCAAAAGTGCTTTGTTGGCAGTAACGACAAATTTAGCGTTAATAATAGCCTTCTCAATATACTCTTTTGCAGGATGGATGCCTCCTATAAGCTCAACTATGATATCTATTTCAGGATCAATAATTAATTCATTTGCACTATCAGCAATTATTTTTTTCGATACCGAGACTTTGCTAAAAATTCGTTTATTTAAATCAAAAACTTTTTTCAGCCTAATATCTATGCCAAATTTAGATTTAAAAAAGGCACTACGGCTAATCAATAGCTTATATACACCTCTGCCCACAGTCCCTAATCCGATTAGACCCACATTTATTTTTCTCATAGCAACCTCTATTTAAACAATTAAGAAATCAATTTTCAAATCGGGGCGGACAGACTTGAACTGTCGACCTCTTGAACCCCATTCAAGTGCTCTAGCCAAACTGAGCCACGCCCCGTGATTTGCTAGCTATTTTCTATCGGCAAATCATCCCGAGTCCCAAAACTTCGGGACGAGGGATTAATTTTTATTCCGGCTTCAACTTCCTAGACATCAAATCATTAACTGCCTTAATAGCAGATTTACCTCTATAAATAACCTGGTAAATTTCTTTAGTAATCGGCATTTCTATATTATATTTTAGGCTCAAAGAATGAGCTGACTTTACTGTAGTAACACCTTCAGCAACCATCTGCATTTTAGATACAATTTTTTTAATAGGTATCCCCTTTGCTAACTGCTCTCCTACAAAACGATTTCTGCTAAATTTGCTAACACAAGTCGTAACTAAATCACCCAACCCGCTAATACCATTAAGGGTTTCTCCTCTGCCTCCCATTGCTACTGCTAATTTACGCATCTCATTTAAGCCTCGTGAAAGGATTGCTGCTTTAGAATTAGTGCCAAAACCCAAGCCATCCGAGATTCCGCAGGCAATAGCAATTATATTTTTTAAACTTCCACCTAATTCCACTCCCACAACATCTGTATTTGTATAAACCCTAAAGCGCGGCCCCGTAAAAAGATGCTGTAGAAATCTTAAATCGCTTTCGCATCTACCAGCAATAACCGCGGTAGTTGGATGATCCTTTGCTACCTCTCTAGCTATGGTTGGGCCAGAAAGAACAGCTATTCTAAGTTTGCCTAATTCTTCTATTATAACCTCACTCATGCGCCTTAAGGTATTTATTTCTATACCCTTTGTTACGCTAACAAATAGATTCTTGTTTATCTTGGGGATATTCTTTAATCTTTTTACGACTTTACGTAAATAAATCGATGGTATAGCAACAATAACTAAATTAGCATCAGCGACTGCTTCATTTAAATTTGCAGTTATTTTTATCTGGGAAGGAATCTTTATACCAGGAAGAAATCTTGGATTCCTTCTATATTTATCAAGATAACGAGCATATGTCTTTGAGACGCTCCACAATGCAACATCTTTATTCTTCTTATTAAGAAGAATTGCCAGAGTGGTACCCCAACCACCGTCACCTAAAACTGTAATTTTCATAATCAGCGCATCTGTTTATTCAATCGATTACAAAGTTCAATAAAATCTTCTTTCTCGTCTCGGGTTAAAAAGCAAATCCCGACATCAAAACATCCATCTTGCCGCTCGACTACTCGAACTACTTTCCCCAGTACGCCTTTTTGAATAATCAGGCTTCGGGACTCTATTTCTTTGCAGATGGTCAAAACGTTCATATCGAATGACAACCAAAGAATTGCCTCTATGGGAATCGGCTCTTTCAATTTACATAATAGCCCTGATTGGCTTATATTCTGCGTATAACCATCAAAAAGTTTAGTTATTGTTTCGGCCTTACAAACCTTGTATTGCAGTGGCTCTGAAAAATCTATGCGTACAAACTGTCTACGCTCAATACCTGAATAATTTTTCTGCTCCATTTTAGAACCTATTGTTTAAAACTTTATGACAATTTAGCATAACTTTATTATTATAGATAAGTTATGAACTGTTTTCAATATTTGATTTGCAGATTGGTTTTCATTGTGCGCATTTTGGCAAGTTCCCACGAATATTCATAAAGATGCAAACCCTTGCTTACTGCGATAATCTCCCCATCTTGCACGCCTATTTCGCTGGCCATATATTGTTTTACCAGTTGTAATCCACCTAGATTTGAAGGAAAGCCGCCCCATAAATCCCAAGAACGAAAATAGAGAACAAAGTGCAACTTCCCATAGCGGACGCGTGTATCAATTAAACGCAGGCAAGGTGGGTCTTGCAATTTTATATCTGAAGGCATACCAATCTCCATAATTGCCTGATTAGTGCCATGGCCTTGCG
Source organism: Candidatus Omnitrophota bacterium (assembly GCA_040753675.1). Taxonomy (GTDB): domain Bacteria; phylum Omnitrophota; class Gorgyraeia; order JAHJTE01; family JAHJTE01; genus JBFMEB01. The sequence goes on from JBFMEB010000004.1 coordinate 33,407, forward strand.
TCTTGTATATCTTAATAACCTCTTCAACTTGGTTGACATTTAGCGGTAATTCCTTGTATTTAGCAGTATCTGTCTCTATCTTAACTTTAATGCGCGGGTCAACCAACCGCTCGCCATAAGTATAGTCTTCTGTTTCAGTTTTTGTTCCGGTCAATAGATAAGAAAGATAACCTTGCACATAATCCATATCAGTCGGAGCAGGAATATTCATACCCTCAGGAATTATCGGTATAATCTGATGGCTGGGGTTTCTAACCCTTACTACGCAAAAATCAAATTCCAAGCGGCGCTGCCCCTCGTAACTTCCGCGCGTAATAGTATACACAAAGCCTTTTTCCAAAATAGCATTTAAGGTTTGAAACCAGGCGTCATCTAAATCAAAGGCATCAATAAAAACCGGATTTAATTGTTGGTCCATAATTTTTTAAGGTGTAAATTCCGCTTTCATTGTATTGCCATCCAACTGAAATGTCAATTTTAATCCTATAGGATTGTTTTTACCACAGACAAAGCAAAAATAATCATCCTGAAGATTAATCTTCCTTTTCAGTCTCATACTTAGTCATCATCATAACTGCAGGTGCCAAAGACACCACGCCCTCTACTTTCAAGGGCAATCTTTTCTCATCAGCGCTAAACCAGAATTTAAATTTGTTAGGGATGCTCTCAATGTAAAAGGCCTTAAATTTTCCAGCAGGCACTTCAACTTCCTCAATTCTTTTAACCTGCAGTTTAAGTTTATATAGGGGTAAATTTAAAACGAGTTCATTGCCTACTTCGAAATCTTCCAGCGTGCGATAATAATAAATACTGGAAATAATATGCTGAAAAGGAGCGTCCGAAGTTATGGTTCTGGCATTTTGAAATTTTTTATTCTTAGTAATGACGACACTGTTTCGTTTTGAAAAATAATCCTCTTCGATTGTTTCTTTTCTGATAATCAGGGAAATTTTCCGTACTACGAACAAAGGATTAAACGTCTCTAAATCTATATATATATTTTCAAGGTCCTTAAAATTAGCCACGTCAGCCAAAAAGCTGACTAAAACACCTGTGAGGCCATTTTTCGCGACAATTCCTTTATAAGACATTTTAGCAGTGCCAATCTTAAAACCACGCAATTTTACATCATAATTAATTGTCTCGCCTTTTTTGAAAATAAAATTAGCCCCAAAATTCGGCTCTTCAGGAGAAGAAAATAAAAAGAAGCCATTTTTGTAGATTCCATTTGAAAATTTATTTGAAAGAAAACAATAAGTTATAAGGATACCAACGGCAATTATAAGTATTAGCAAAAATAAACTATTTTTTTTCATAGAAGTCTCTTAAAACTTAATCGGATAATGCTGCCAGTGCTATTCTTGCTACCTGTTTTTCCAGACCAGGAAAATCTAAGATTTCACCCTTTCTATCAATCTTAGCAAATAATAATTCTCCGCAATACTGTGTATTAATGACTTGAAAGAAAAGCCTGACGATTTGCTTTGCATTTTCGAAAAATTCATTTTTAGCCGCAGCTGCTATTAAAATCAAAAATCCTTTTTTTCTTTTTATATCAGTTTTTCCTTTTCTGATCTTTGCCAGCCAGAATGGCTGCATACGGTCTATAAGCATCTTGGCCTGGGCAGTAAGGCTGCCAAAATAAATGGGCGAACCAAAAACTATTGCGTCAGATTCAATTATCTCTTTATAAATTGGTCTTAGGTCATCTTGTAAAATACAACATTCATCTCTATCGCAACCTCCACAGACCTGGCAAGGTTTAAAGTTCAGGTTATTTATATCTATCTTGGTAACCCTAGCGCGACCTCCGATAGTCTGCCTGATTTTCTCTAAAACAATATCAGTATTGCCCCCAACTCTGGGGCTGGCATTTAGAAGTAAAATTAATTTTCCTTTATGCATATAATCGCGCCTTTTTAAATTTTATTCATCCTTAATTGTTCTTTATCAATTTTACCTGATCTATTTTTAGGTAAGGCATCTCTAAATTCAAAATAATGCGGAATTTTAAAATGCGCTAAATGCTCGCGACAAAAATAACGTACCTCATCTTCGCTAAGAGAGCTGCCTTCCTTTAATGCTATAAATGCCTTAGGAACCTCTCCGCGTAAGCTATCTTTCACGCCGACAACAGCAACTTCGCAAACACCAGGATGTTTTTGTATTACTGCTTCGACTTCCGGCTCAAAAACAATTTCACCGGCAACCTTAATCATCTCTTTTTTTCTTCCTACAATATAGAGAAATTTTTCTGCATCAAACTTACCTAAATCACCTGTGAAAAACCAGCCATTGCGCATTACCTGTTTAGTAGCTTCTGGGTCCTGGTAATAACCGTCTGTTACCACCCAACCACGAACAGCTATTTCTCCAACTGTGCCTATGGCAACCTCTTTATCTTCCTTGTCGAATATTTTCACCTCTATCCAAGGCGCAGGTATTCCTACGCTTTCGATCTTTTTTGAATTAATTGGCAAAACTGTAGTAGGAGCGTTTGTTTCAGTCAGACCCCAGCCGTTGACTAATACTACGTTCGGGCAAAATTGATTAAATTTACGAAGCGCATCAGGAGAACTTGATGCGCCAAAAGTGACGATCCAGCGCAGGTGAGACAAATCAAAACTTTCAAATTCTTTTAATTGTAGGACTGCATAATACATTGAAGGTACAATCCAGAAACAAGTTATCTTATATTTTTGGATATTTTTTAAGAATTCCAAAGGTATAAATCTCTCCATTAAAACTATTGTTATCCCATAGAATACACAATTTTGCAGATAGATTAAACCTCCAGTATGAGAAAATGGCAAAGCGCAAAGGGCAATGTCTTCCTCTTTTAATTCGACAAAAAACTCCATAGATTTTGGCGCGGCTGTCAATTGTAAGTAATTTATTAAGACGCCCTTGGGTTTACCTGTTGTGCCTGATGTGTAAAAAATTATTGCATAATCTTTATCGCTTGCCGCAACCGCGGGTGGACTATCCTCACCTTTTCGTAATAACTCTTGAAAAGCTAAGAATCCTTCTGAATTTTCAGCGCAGACTACAATCTGTTTCAAGCTTGGGCACTTTTCCTTGATAGCGGCTAGTGAAATATTCTGCTTAGGCTTAATAATCAGCAATTTTGCCTGAGAATGCGTTATGCAGGAAACAACCTCTTCTTCGGTAAGCATAAAATCCAACGGAACGCAAGTTGCGCCAGCGCACCATAACGCTAAATAACTATAGGCATATTCTAAACAATTAGGCAGATAAATAGCTATTATTTCAGATTTATTTATTCCTATTTTTTTTAGAGCGCTGGCCAGCTTAAAAGCCGAAGAGCGAAGCTGGCTAAAAGTTACTGACTCTTCTTTAAAAATTATTGCCTTTTTGTCAGCAAATTTCTTTGCTTTTTCATCTAAGATATTAGCAATATTCATAATCCATACCAATAATTAACCAGCGGCTTGGAATCTTTGGATTTATCAGTCACCAGGGTTTTTAATCGGGTGTATTCCAAAAAACCTTCCCGGCCTAATTCCTTGCCAAAACCGCTCTGCTTAAATCCGCCGTAAGGTAACTCATTATAAAACATTCCATAGGTATTAATCCAAACTATACCCGCATCTATTTTACCAGCCAATTCTTTGGCTTTCGAGATATCTTTTGTCCAGATACAGAGCGCTAACCCAAAATCAGTTGAATCTGCCAACCGGACAGCCTCTTCTTGATCAGAGAATTTGCCTAAAGTTACCACTGGACCAAAAACCTCTTGCTTAAAAATTGCCATTTCCGGTGTTACTTCCTCAAATATAGTTGGCTCAAAGAAAAATCCCTTTTTTAACTTCGCATCTTTAGGGATCTCGCCCCCCCAAAGTAATTTAGCGCCATCTGCCTTGGCCTTATTAACATAGTCTAAAACTTTTTTACGCTGCTCATTAGAGATTAAAGGCCCCATCTGGGTCTCATGGTCTAGGCCCTCTCCCAATTTAATACGCTTAGCCTTCTCGCTAAATTCAAATCTAAATTTATCGTATAAAGCATCCTCAACAAAAATCCTAGACATCGCCGTACACATTTGGCCCTGATTTAAAAATATAGAACATAAAGAGCCGTTAACCGCAGCTTCTAAGTCTGCATCTTTAAAGATTATGCTCGCCGACTTACCGCCTAATTCCATAATCAGTTTCTTTACCTGATTCGCAGACGAGCTAATAATTTCTTTGCCGACTTCGTTACTGCCAGTAAAAGAAACCAAATCCACTCTTTTGTCCGAGCATAGAGCCTTGCCGATTCTCTCTCCGCTTGCGTTAATAATATTCACTGCCCCTTTAGGCATTCCAATCTTATCAATAATTTTGGCTAATTCAAAAACACTTAAAGGCGTCAAGCTCGATGGTTTTAAGATAACCGTGTTACCAGCAGCAAGTGCCGCAGCTAATTTCCAAGAAGCTATTAATAATGGATAATTCCAAGGCACGATTAAGACTGCGACTCCCAAGGGCTCTCGGATAAGCCCGCCTTCTGCTTGAGAATCTAGCTTTAATGTATTCTCTACTAAAAAATTTTCCAAATTATTGGCAAAGTATTCAAACGTTTTTGCCGCAGAAGGGATATCCATAAAAGTCGATTCCTTAATCGGCTTACCTGTATTTAAAGTCTCCAGATTTGCCAGTTCAGCTGCATTCTCCAGAATTGCTTGGGAAATTTTTAAAAGAAAATTTTTGCGCTCTTCTAAAGATATTGTTCGCCAAGGCCCTTCGTCAAAAGCTTTACGGGCCGCATCAATGCTCGAATAAATTTCGCGTTCGCCAGCTACTGCCACTTCGGCTATTAAATCGCCTGTGCTGGGATTGATAATCTTGCTCCAATTTCCAGAATCCTTGAACTGGCCATTAATAAATAAACTGAAACGTCTCATTATTTTATACTCACCTCTTTAAATAACGCGAATAATTTGCTGAACGGCACATACCAACGGGAGAGCTTGCCGAGTTCGCCTTTTAATTTCATCTTGCCTTGCATAACCGCAACAAAAGGATCGAGTTTGCCTAAAAATACCAATTTCCAAATATCAGCCGGAGCAGAAATTATAAACGGCGCATTGTCATTGAAATCTAACTTTTTAATCTCGCCTTTTTCAAAAGAGAATTTAAAGGCATTATCTGCGCCGTCTATCTTAATCGCCAACTCTAAGGTCAAGTCTAACTCCTTGCCTTTATTGCGGATATATTCGTCTTTATTAACCAAATCTACTATTGCCTGAATATGCTCCTTAGAGAACATGGTATAAATATTATCGCTGCCTAACGTCTCTTTCAATTCCTTATCAAGCTCATCCAGAATTCCTTTCTTAAAAATCCTAGCCACTGCTACTACTTTTACTGCCTCTTCCAAAGTTTCGATTAAACTCAGCGCATCTTTAAAATTCTGGGCAATTGAAACCACGCCGTGATTCTTAAGCACTACCTGGTTATTACATTTTAACGCCTCGATTACAAGTTCAGGCCTGCTAACAGCCGGTGTGTCCTGTTCGATAACCGGAATGTTACCTAAAGAAAGCTTGGTTTCAAAAGTTAAGGCTTTAATATCAGAGTAAAGGGCAAAATAGGCATTTATTAAAGCCGGGTGGCAATGCACAATAACCTTATTATCAGGAAAGCTTTTATATACAAGATGGTGCAGCGGAAATTCGCTGGTAAGTCGGCTGTTTGCTAAATCTTGCGGCCTATTTAGATTTACCTTGATGATATCATAATTTTTTAAGTCTGATAGTGAGGCGCCGGTTGAGGTAACCAGTATATTATCCTGGTCTAACTTAGCGCTTAAGTTTCCCGCGCGGCCGACCACTAAGCGCATCTGGTATAGTCTTTTTCCTATATAAATTATTTCCTCTTTCAGCTCTTTTTCCCTGCCAAAAAACATATTCAAATCTCCAAATAAATATGCTTAGTAATCAAATCCCTGGGGGTAATATCAAAAGCAGGATAATATGCCTTTATCCCTTTCGGGGCAAGCCGAACCCCGTCAAAATTTAATAATTCCTTTTGCGGCCTAATCTCGATTTTAATATCTTTACCGGTTTTTGTTTTTGAGAAAGGAGGACATAAAACATAAAAGGGTATCTTAAAATGGTTGGCTAAAACCGCTATCTGATAAGTCCCGATTTTATTGGCAATGTCGCCATTCTGCGCTAAATGGTCTGCGCCAACAATAACCTTATCAATCTTACCCTCTGACATAACCTGGCCTATCATATTATCCGTAATTAAGGTAACCGGGAAATCCTCTCTTTTTAATTCCCAGGCGGTTAAGCGCGAACCCTGTAAATAAGGTCGAGTCTCCGGAACAAAGAAACTAACCTTTTTATTGTCTTTTCGGCAAAATTCTCCTATAAGAGGCATAAGCCCGCTGACATTGCAATAGGTCAATATCACATCATTATTTTTAATCAAAATACTTGCTTTCCTTGCCTGCTCTATGCGCTTACTTTTAAGCATTTCTAAAAATCCGAATATATTTTTTTCCAGATCAGCTCCTGATTTAACCCAGCCTAAAACTAAATCAGTTAGATATTTAAAAGACAATGTTGGCCGGCTCGTATTTATTGCCTTGGCAATATGCTCTAAATGCGAAAAACTCCTATCCTTAGCTAATTCTAAAATAAAAACATACATTACCAAAAGCACCTGGCCTACTGCGCGCGTCTTCATCTCTTTTATAGCCTTAACTGCCTGTTTATAATCCTTTATTTTTATATAGGATAATTTAAATGGGAGGCTAGTTTCATCTAAGACATATATAATATTACCCTTTAACTGAACTGGCCAAAAAAGCGGCGATAGTCTCATTTGCCCTCAAGTCTTTTTACAGTTTCTAAAGCAATTTCTATTAATTTACTTTCCGCCATATAATAAAGCGGATTCATAAAGCCCATCTCTCCGGTAATCACATTATCGCTTACTGCCAAAATAGAGCCAGCTTTAATCTTGTAAACTGCGGCAATAGTTAATAGACTTGATGATACCATATCTACGGATATTGCACCCATTTTTCGTTTTGCCTCAACTACCTCTCTGGTTTCTCGCAATAACGCATCCGTTGTCCAAACAATGCCCCGATGGATATTCGTGCCTAAATCCTTTGCCACGTTAAAAAGTGTATCTGAAATTTTCTTATCTGCGGCTGTTTTGAAACTATTATCAACATAATAAGGCGTAACCCCGTCTCCTCTTATAACCTCGTCAGCAATTACCAAATCGCCAATCTTTATATCTTCGCTCAATGACCCGCAAGTTCCTATGCGTATAATATTACTGATTTGCGCATTACACATGACTTCTGCTGTAATAGCTGTATCAGTAGAAAACCTTCCGCCATTCATTGCTGTGATTTTAATCCCCTGATATGAGCCGGTATGCATGGTATATTCCATAAAGGAAAAGTTTCTGACCGGATTTTCTAATTTTTTAATCAATACCTCTAATCTGTCTTTTGGCCCAGGAACAATTGCGTATTTACCAACATCCTGCGGCCGCAACTGCACCATATCAGTTAAATCTTTTCCAGTCAGATGAATATCCTTTTTCATCTCCATTACTTTCTCCTTATAATTGTCTACTAATATTAAGCGGATTTAGCGGGTCCTGCCGAGCCTTGTTTTCGTAGCAACGCTACTCAAATCAAGTCTCGTCACCCGCTAAATTAACCTTAATGAAACTGGCAATTTTCGAGCATTTTACAATTGACTTGGCAAGTTTTGAGCAAGACGTCAAAAATTCTTCTCTATTTTTACTTCCCCAAAGATGAAACTGGCAATTTTCGAGCGAATAGAGATTTTAGCCAAGGAAGCTTGAGCATTTCGGGAATCCCGTACTTTTGGATGGCGAGGATGTTTGAGTCCGTCCTGGCGAAAGCCGACGGACGAGTTCCGCAGCCACCGAAATGCGAAAGACCCTTGGCGTTAAAAAATCGAACTGAAGCGAGAAAATTGCCAGTTTCATCCAAGCACCCTCTCTAAATTCCCTCCTAAAATATCTTCTTTATCTTCTTGTTTTATAGCCAAATCTTTGACTGCCTTAATTGAACCAATTATATCCTTTTTTGCTGGCCAGTCGCTACCCCAAAGAAGATGTTTGGGTCCTAATAATTCTAAGGCGGAAAGGAAATTTGTCTTAGATATATCTCCGCTTGTATCTACATAAATATTTTTTAAATAAGCAGTAGGGTTATCTTTCAAATCTTTTACGAAATTTATGCCTCTTAACATTTTATAGGTTGCGTCAAAACGCCCAGCAATATGGCAAGTAATTCCTCCAAAATAGGCAAATATAAATTTGACATCGCAATATTTACGCAAGATATCAGACATCAAAAGCTTTCCTATACAAATGGTGGTATCAAAGATATATTCAACTACCGGAGTAAGCAAGGGATCATTAACTCTTTCATAACCGATAGGATTAATTATCTGAGAGTGCACAAAAATTGGTATTTCTTGTTTCAGGGCAATGTCATATATAGGAATAAATGAATTATCATCCAAATATACGCCGTTATAGCTGCTAGCCAGACAGATTGCCTTAAATCCTAAGCCTTCTCTTGCGCGTTTTAATTCAACTATCATCTGCTCTCGGTTACCATCTGGTAAAACAGCAGCAGCAATGAATCTTTTAGGATAACGCTTAATAATCTTTGCTATATTATCATTATAAATATGGGCTAACTTCTCCTGCCCACCCAGTTTTAGATGCGCATCAGAAGTTGGATATGTTAACAGCGCCTTATCGATGCCTGCCTCATCCATCATCTTAAGATGGGCTTCTATATCTGACCAGGCCTTAGAAAAAAAGTGGGCATTTGCTACAATTTCTTCTGGCAACCAATGGCTATGGCTATCAATAATCATTTGTGGTCCGTGCTTTTTAGAATTCGCTCAATCATCTCTTTCTCATAAAGAGATTTTATTTCTTTTAAGCCTGCTCTTCCTAATACCTTAACTATGGCCTTTTCAATCGCCTTTAATTTAAATACTAGGAAACTATATTGCGGATGGAAAGCCTTATCCTCAAATTTTAAATTAAGCCCCTCTTTTTCCTTATTTTCGATATAAAGAGAAAACTCATCAATAAATTTACCTATTTCTTTTTTACTTCTGTGCCTTTTTAATTCTTTTAGCAAAAATTTATCAATCGAAAGTTGAGTAAATTTCCTCTCAATTCTGTCTAAGGATTCTTTAGTAGTCTTATACAACCAGATTAAATACCTTTTCTTTAAATCTTTTATATCTGCTTTTTCCATTTCAAATGAGCAGACAACTTATGGAAGCTTTAGCGACGTAAGTTGTAGACCTTCGGTCGTCTGCGAATTTGACCCAGCACTTATTTTACTGCCAGTCTTAGCATTAAAATTTTAAGTTTTATTAAAATAAAAACTTCCTTTTTATTACCCAGCTTTTTAGTAAAATAAGTGCTGGGTAAGTTCGGCCAGACAACTTATGTCGTCCTTTATGATCCATAAGTTGTGGCCTCACTTATTCCTTAGGATGGTCTTGTTTATAGGGTATTACTGGTTTTGTCCAAGGCGTCTGCTGGTTAATTACGGCAATTTCCAAAGGGCAGACATTGGCCGGAACAGTTAAGGCAAATCTTACCGCATTCTCAATCGCTTCCGTAGTCATAAGGCGCGAGCTATCGGTAGTTATTTCTTGCAATTTCCCGGTAAGGTCTGTGTCGGTTACACCCGGCAATATCGAAGTTACTTTTATGCCGTGGTCGCGTAATTCCCAAAATAGCCCTTTAGAAAAAGCCCGTAAACCGACTTTCAAGGAACTATAGACAATGAAATTCCTTGGTAAGGGATCGCAAAGAGTAGAACCGGAAACCATATTAATAATTGCACCCTCTTTGTTTTTTATCATATCATTTATGACTAAACGGATAAGCCGAACATAACCCAAATAGTTTGTATGGCTGAGTTTTTCAAAATCTTCAAGGGGCTGTTTTTCAAATGGGTACTGGCTAGAGACTCCGGCGTTGTTTATCAAGATATCTATTGAATGAAATTTCTCTTTAGTTTTATTAACCAAATTCTGGAGGTCTTCTAATTTAGTTACATCGCAAGGAATAGTTAAAATCTCTACTTTGTATTTTTTCTTAATTTCATCTGCTGTTTCAATTAGAGGGCCTTCCTGACGCGCGGCAAGACTCAAATTAATGCCTAAACTTGCCACGGTATTAGCTATGGCCTTTCCTATTCCCCGACTTGCACCGGTAATGATTGCGGTTTTTCCTTTTAGATTAACACTCATAATTCCTCCGATTTTTCAATTATTGCCTAATAATGGTTTTGTTAAGGATAGCAAACATACCAGGCATATACCAAAAATAACGAAACCAAAATTAAAATTCCTCTGCATCAATAAGCCGCCTAAGCCTACTCCGATGCTGCCGGAGAGGAAACGTATACTGCTGTTTAGACTTGCCGCTTCATTTAAGAATTCTTTTGGCAAATCAGTAAGCAAAGTCGAGATACCAGCGTGATTAAAAGTCCAACCCAGACCCCAGACAATCATAATCAGCGCTAAAACAATAATAGGCCATTTAGCGGTTAGTAAAAATATGCTGATAGTCATTAAGATAAGGCCTAAATTTACAATTTTTAGCCGTCCAACAAAATCAGAAAACCAACCACCCAATACTTCTCCAAATATTCCACTTAAGCTTACCGAGGTAATAAGCATGCTAATTGACAATTGGCTAAAGCTGTATCTAACTGAAAAATAAACTCCTAACCATTGCTGCAAGCCATGATAAAACAAACTAATTAAAAATATGTAGGCGAAGATAAAGATTATTTTCTTGGCTTTAAAGAGTGTTAAATAATTAAACTTAAAACCAATGGCAATTTCTTTAAAACTTGGGAGATAAAAATAAATATGTATCCAGAGAATAAAACCCAATATCGCCGGGATTAAAAAAATTAGCCGCCAAGGTATAAAACCAGTTAAAAATAGTCCTACGAGTGAAGCCACAAATGTACTTGAAAAAAAAGTGCCCACTAGCTTACCCCTATTAGTATCTGAAGCATAATGGGAAATCAATATAAGAACAAGAGGTATAACCGAGGCGCCAAATAAGCCCATAAAGAATCTGGCAATAAAGAGCATATTTAGATCTTGAGAAAGAGCAGCTATGAGATTTGCTAAGGAAAACAGGAAAAAACAAACTAATTCTATTTTTTTTGCATCAATTACTCTAACCAATGGACCGTAAAAAAGCGCAGCCAGGCCATAAGGAAGCATGTAAAGCCAAATTATATTGCCGGCAATAAACTGTGAAGTTTTGAATTCCTGAGAAATCGATGGAATCAAAGCTGAACAGGCGGCAACATTAAAAGAAAGAAGCGCACCCTCTAAACAAAGTATTATAAATGTGGTTTTCTTCACTCGCCGGCTTCTTTTTCGATAACGGATTTAAAAATCTTTAAATTTTCCTGGGAATGCTTATTTATAAAACCCTCTATTTGGTTGTCATTGAATTTTGCTTTTTCATCCATCTGGAAATGCTGTATCCAAGTCATTTCTACGCCTTCCGGTTTAGGCGTATAAAGCCAGATAATCTTCATATATTTAAAAGGAAATTTTGGCTCTTCTCTTTCTGAATAAGTAAAATATTTTTCTTTAAAAAGCAGCCGCCAAGACTGCCAGGATTTATCCTCATCATCAGTCAGACGAAAGGTTATCTTGTTCCCTTCTTTTTTTAAAACCTCGGATTTTTTATATTCTCCACCAAATAATTCTGTCCAGCGCGGTATATCATTAGATATATCAAAAACTTTATTGTAATCTGCATTGATGAGAATTGAATTACAGGTATGTCCCATGAATTTCTCCTTTCAGTAAACTTATAAGATAGCGACCACCCTCGCCCAGCCAGCACCGGCATTTCTAATCTTTACCGGAAAGCAACTTACCTTAAATCCAAAGGCTACAGGTATTTTATCCAGATTAGCCAATCTTTCAATATGCGCATATTCGCGCCTGCGTCCTAAAAAATGCGATGGCCAGAGAACAGATTTATTTTTGGTTTTTAGAAATTCCGTAAACATATCCGGGCAAGGTCGATCAAGGCCCAAGGTATCAATACCTATCATTTTAATGCCAAAATCCAGAAGATATTCGATTGCTTCTGGTAAGACGCCAACGTATTTATTCACATATTCAGGTTTTCCTATAAATTTATCAGCACCTGTATTAAATAAAATAATGTCTAGGGGCTTTAATTTATAATTAATTTTATTTAGCGCGTTAACCACATCTTTATGGTTAATAATCTCAGGATATTTTTTATACTTAAAATCCAAAACTACTCCATCGCAATAGCACCACTCTAACGGCAAATCATTTATATATTTAGAGGGTTTGCCTTCGGATTTGCTTCCATAGTGATATGGCGCATCAACATGGGTGCCCATATGTACTGAAGAATTTACAATCTCTAAAGAAAGGAGTTCCTCATCAGGAACATCACCCGGCGCTATTAATCTCTCGCCTCTTTTAAACTTTGCCTCAGATACCCTATCTTTACTCATCAGCACCCAATTTAGATGTTCAACTCCCTGGCTGTGGCTTATCCGCTGGATATTCGCAGCATGAGTCTCATCTAAAGTATCGTCAATCGGCAGACTCAAGTCAATTATTTGCATTATGCACCTAATTTAAGATTAATAATCTTCTCGATATCATTAACACTCGAAAATTTTGTAACTTCTTTTGCGCTCAATTTAATATTAAATGCCTTCTCCAAAGCAATTACTGCCTCTACCATTTCCGTAGAATCAACGCCTAACCCAGACTCAAGGGCTATATCATCTTTTAATTCCTCAGGTCTAATCCTTAATAGTGTAATTAGGGTATCTTTTATTTTTGCTTTAGTATCCATATATTTGTCTCCTTCAATATCAGACGTGCACTTCGCCTTTTGTCGCGCCTGCCTCCCATTTGCCTACACCAGCCATAACATCCTGAAAACAAAGTTTGGCCAATATATCAAAATTACTTTCCATAATTCTGTTTATCCGGCCTGGCTTAGAATAAAATTCCCGCATGCACCAAGAACCTAACCTTCCTAATTCTTCGATAGATAAATGGTCAGTAGGAATAACCGGATGCAAAAAATCCCATTGGCTAAAATCTATTTTCTTGGGATTAATCCAGTTTTTCTTCAGGCCTATTCTCCACATGGGAGAATTCGGTGCCGGTGTAACATAGCCAATCCAAAGGATGTCCGGGTCAACCTCATCAGTAAACTCATATCTCTGTTTTATAATCTGTTCATTATCATAGTCGAAACCCATCATAATATCAGCAACAACTGCAATATCGTTTTTGCACAAAATCTCAATTGTCTTTTTAATCTGGTCAATTGTGATACCCTTGGCGATTTTCTTTAATTCTTCCGGAGTGGTAACTTCTATTCCAAACACGCCGATAAAAAGCCCCGTCTCTTTCATAAGAGGCAATATGGACTCGCAATTAACCCAATCTATTGCCCTGCCCAAAGACACCCATTTAACCGGTATGCCCTTCTCTTTTTTTAATTCACAGAATTTCTTTACTCTCGCCGGGTCAACATTGAAATTATCATCCTGGATAACTACGACTTTAACTCCGTATTTTTTATGCAAAAGCTCTAGCTCTTCTATCACCCTTTCTGGCGACTTTGCCCGCCATTTAAGAAAGTCGGAAGGTGAACGCGGGTCATATTGGTCCCATTCATAGCAAAAAGTGCAGGCAGAAGGGCATCCCCGCGATGTTACCATATCTACAAATGGTTTCCAATGAGTATGGCCAACGTATTTATCCATAGGAAACAGATCATAGGCTGGCAAGGGCAGCTTATCCAGCTCTTCTAATAATGGCTTGTGCGGGCCCATAACAATCTTGCCGTTGATTCGGGAAGTAACTCCCGCTACATCTTTTAAATTTTCACTTTTATCAATTGCATTAATCAAATCATAAAACGATTCTTCTTCACCCATAACCACAAAATCAACAGCTGGATTTTCTTCTAATGTAGGAACTGGCATTGCAGAATACCAGAGCCCGCCGAATATAATTTTAACCTTAGGCAGTACTTGTTTTATTCTGGGAGCTATTTCGTTAAAATGCCGCAAGACGCCGTAACCGCCGTAAGAATGAAGCTGCTCGCCTAAAACAACTATATCCGGATTTTTCGCCTTTACTTTAGCAACCATTTCGTCCATAGGTATTTCCAACGCCTTGCCGTCTATAACCTCCACATCTTCATAGCCCTTCTCCCGTACAAAGCTCGCCCAGTGGGCGTACAATTGATTTGGAGCAACATGTTTTCCATGCGTTGCCCAAGAACCAACCTTAGGCATAACGAACAATATCTTCATTTTAACCTCCCTCAATCGCTAAAACGCAAAATAAGTTATTACAATATCTAAAATAACACCGCTAAATCGCAAAAATTTATTTTGCGTTCTCTGCTGACTAAATTATATTTCTTGTAGTTTTGCGTTTTTGCGGTCATGCTTTCTCCACTACCAATACTGAATTAATCCCGCCTCTGCCACGAGAAATTATCAACGCCTTATTTATCTTATAATCAATTGCTTCTCTCTTGATATAATTTAGACCTGCTTGAACCGGTTCTGCCAAATTTATAGTAGGCGCCACTACACTATGTTCCATAGAAAGAATGGTAATTATCAAATCAACAGCACCTGATGCGCCAAGCAGATTGCCAAACATTGATTTAGGGCAACTTATAGGTATATCTTTAACTCTTTTGCCAAAAACATTTTTTATTGCTTCTAATTCTGAGTTATCCCAAATGTCTAATGCCAAACCATCCAAGCTTATATAATCTATTTTATCAGGTTCAACTTTCGCATCTATTAGTGCCATTTTAATAGACCTTGCCAATTCTTTACCGTCTGGGGATGGGTTAATCCTATCAGCTCCATCACAGGTAGTGCCATAACCGCTGATAAAACCCCAAATATTGGCGCCTCTCGCTTTTGCACGGTTAATAGACTCCATAACAACAATGCCTGCGCCCTCTCCTATAACACATCCGTCGCGCTTATTATCAAAAGGCCTGTATGCGCTTTGCGGGTTAAGATTATTTTTAGAAAGCGCGCCGTAACTATTGCAACATAAAAGCGCGTAAGGAGTAACCGGGGCCTCCATGCCGCCGGCTAAAATCATATTAAGTTTATTCTTGCTCAAAACCTTACGGGCATAGCCAATTGCCATTAAAGAACTTGCCCGGTCAGCAACAACTGTCTTACTAAATCCTTTTATACCATAATAAATAGAAACCTGGCCTTGCGGCGCAGCCGGAAACCAGGCCGAGGCCATATAAGGAGAAACGCCATTGCGGCCCTCAAGATATAAATCGCGCAACTCTGTTTCTGCATACATCCACCCGCCTAAGGCATTACCTAAGAAAATTCCTATGAGATTAGGATCTTCATTTTTAATGTCAATACCTGCATCTTCTAAGGCAAGCTCTGAGGCAATAAGAGCCATATGAGAAAATGCGTCTATTTTTTTTAGAAGGCGTTCTGAGATATTAGAATATTTTTCCAAATCGTCAATCTGGCCGGCTATATGCGAAGGGTATTTACTTGACTCGAAACGGGTAATTTCTTTTATAAAAGACCTTCCCGCTTTTATATTTGCCCAAAACTGGCGCTTACCAATACCAGAAGGCGCAACCACGCCAATGCCTGTAACAGCGATTTTCTTCATATTAAATGGTTAAACTCTAAACTCAAAACTCTAAATCCTAAATAAACCCAAAAGCAAAAATAAAAATGTCCAAAATAGCATTTTTGAGTTTTATGTTTTAGGTTTTGGATTTGTTTAGAGTTTAGGATTTGTGATTTAGGATTTAATTTCATTCATCCACCGTATCTCCTCATCACCAATGATGAATGTATTCCCGAAAATCCACTTGAGGTTTTGAGAATTGTATTTACTTTCTTCTCTCTCGCCACATTTGGAATATAATCTAAATCGCAAAGAGGGTCTTTTTCTTCCTGATTTATTGTGGGAGGCAGAATATTTTCCTTAAAAATCATAGAACATACTGTCAACTCTACTGCATTTGCCGCAGCCAAAGGATGGCCAATCATAGATTTAAGCGAGCTAATAGGCAATTTATAAGCATAATCGCCAAAAACCGTCTTGTAAGCATTTGTTTCAAATATATCATTCATGCGAGTAGAAGAACCATGGGCATTAATATAATCTATATCTTTAGGCCTGAACCTCGCATCTTCCAAAGCCAAGCGTATGCAATTTGTCATTGCTGTCCCGTCTTGCGGAAGATCGGTCATATGAAAGGCATTACAACTTGTGCCAAAACCAAGAACCTCGCAATAAATACGAGCTGAACGCTTTAATGCATGATTTAATTCCTCTAGCACTAATATGCCTGCGCCCTCAGATAAGACAAAACCATCGCGCTTATTATCAAAAGGCCGGCTTGCTGCAGCTGGATTATCATTACGAACAGATAAAACATTAACCACATCAAACGCGCCAAAGGTAATTGGTGTAATTGGCGCTTCAGCTGCGCCGCTAATCATAACATCTTGTTCTCCATCCTGAATTGTCTCAAAAGCAAAACCAATAGAATCTGTACCAGCAGTGCAACCAGTAGACAATGTATTGCATATCCCTTTTAAACCATATTTGGCGCTAATCTCGATAGACGGAGTATTAAACATTGCTGCATCGTATAAATCAGGCCTTGCTTTCCCTGGATCGATGGCTTTCTTACCGTCTTCCGTCACTAATGCAAATTCCTCTTCCATATATTTTGTTCCGCAAATAGCATTAGCAAGGCAGACGCCGATGCGCTGATGGTCTTCTTTAGAAAAGTCTAAGCCGCTATCCTTTATTGCCATCTCACCTGCCAGGACAGCAAACTGCACATATCTATCCATACGCATAACATCATCGTGACTAAGGCCTAATTTAAACGGATCAAAATCCCTGACCTCTGCGGCAATTTTGGTATTAAATACAGAAACGTCAAAGCCATCAACTAATTCAATCCCTGATTTACCTTTAATCATCGCGTTATAAACATTTTCCTTGCCTATGCCGTTTGGGGATATGACGCCGATACCAGTAATTACCACTCTTCGTTTTTTCATATTAATCAATCTTCTACCCTTGTTACTTTAAAAACTATATTCCCTCCGTCTGGACAGGTAACTGTATCGATTGAGTCAGGGTCACTCATAAAGAAAAATTTTGCGCCGAAATTAAGCGCAAAAAGCGCCGGGAACGCTGTATGGAATGCAGCTCCGCAAAAGTTAGGTATACACTTGAGGCCTTGAGTTTCCCATTTATCTCCTACCTGGTAACCAAAGGTGCATTTGCCTTTTGCTTTAACCACCTCAATAAGCATCTTCTTAGGTTTGGGACCCTTGAAATTTTCATCTTTGGGAATAAATTCGACTTTGCCATTTTTATCCAAAATTTCTGCCTTAAACTCTAATTTTCCACCGTCAGGGCAAGTAACCAATAAAGAACGCTGATTATCCCGAAAGGGGAATTTTGCGCCAAAACTTAAGGCATATATAACCGGAAAAAGAGCATGGGCGAGTCCTAAGCAAAAATGTTTTGGAGGATGAGTAAAATCTTCCAAAATTAACTCATCGCCTTTCTTATATCCGTGATAACAATGACCAGCAACTTCGTTTACAGTAAGTTTTAACTTTGGAAATGGTGAATTAATCTCGCTCATATTAATTAAATAACTCCTTTGTGTTATTAATCAATTCTTCTTTAGTAAAAAATTTATTTTTTCGTTCAACTTCATGAACCATATCAACTAATTTCTTATTTAAGAATGCATTAATATTATTTTCCTCTGCAATTCTTACAAATTCACCATTTATATAATCTATTTCTGAAAGCCTGCCCCGTTTAATGCTCTGCAATATTGAGCCATACAATGGTTCCTTGCTTAAATTAGCCATAATAGAAGAAAATATCTTGGCTGCTTCTAGATTAGAGAGAGAAGTTAATTTAGTCAATCTTTCTAACGGAAAATCAGGCAATGAAACTAAATTTATGCCGGCTTTATTGATAACTTTAAGCCCTTCTTTCCATATTGCAATACTTATGCGGCTAATCTCAATATCAGAAAAGGCCTCTTGCATACTCACGCCTAATATTGCGCTTATACAGTTATTTGCATTTACAAACATTTTCAAATACTTCATTCCTTTTATGTTATCAGAAACAATTACCGGAAAAATTTTATTTAGGATTCTACTAATTTCTGTTACTATTTCGTCATTTTTATTAAAAGTCCTGCCGATTATCCAACTACCTTCAAAATTATGCACTACCTTAGCCGGCTCTAAATACGTAGAGCCAAACATAACAATACTTGAGATAATATTATCTTTGGAGATATATTTTGCAACTATTGTTTCTGCCTGAATGCCGTTCTGGGTTGTCAATATAAGCGTATCTTTAATCAGATTTATATTTTCTTTTAATGCTGTCTCTATATCCTGTGTCTTAGTTGCCAAAATTATTAAATCAGGCCTGTGGTTTAATTTTTCATAAGCCTCTATTCCTATTTTAAAATCTCCCTTTACTCCTGAGATCTCTAAGCCCTTTTCTTTTATTGCCTTAACTGAACTCTTATGGCCGACTAAAGATATCTCTTCGCCCTTAGATTTTAAATATCCAGCTACAAGACAACCAATTGCTCCAGCTCCAATTACTGCTATTTTCATATTAAATGAGCAGATAATTTATGGAACGTAAGTGACATAAATTATAGCCCCGCCCTTTTATTAATCCATATTTAGACGAACCCAGCCCAAAAGGGCGGGGCGTCTGCGAATTTAACCCAGCACTTATTTTACTAAAAAGCTGGGTAATAAAAATTAAGATTTTATTCAAAGAAAATTTATTTTATTTCAAATTAAAGCCTGGCAATAAAATAAGTGCTGGGTAAGTTCAGCCATACAACTTATGTCGTTCTTACGAACTTCCATAAGTTGTGGCTTCACTTAGGAAAGCCATACTTTTTATAATCAAAACCTGTCTGCTCTAAGAGCCGAACCATCATGCTATAAAATGGGGACGGCACGTCTGAAAAAAATGCGCTTATAACATCCAATTCTTCAACTAAAGAAGAATTCCTAAGCCTCGCATTTTCTTCTGCCCTTTTAGTAACAACCTGCTCAGTAATGTGCCGATGGAAAACAGGAATCTTTGAAATCATCAGTTTGAGCTTTTCTTGAGTTTTGCTTTCCCAGTCCATAGGCCTATCCTCTTTAAAATATAGTAAAATTTTACTATATTTTCCTATTTAGTCAAGACAAAAACTCAAGCAAAGACTCTATCTCTGATTCTAATAATTTGAGGTTGTGCCGAAGGATATTTATAAGGTTGGATGGTTTTGGTTTTGTAGTCTTGATTAAATCTAATAGTTGGCCTTTAAGCCGCCTTAACAGGTTTAACCTTGTATTAAGCCGCCTCTTAGCCAGGCGTGGACTAAGGTAGGAAATAAAATAAAGACCGAGGTCAATGCTAAAAAATGGCCGTTCTATTCTAATAAGACTATCCTGAAGAAGCCTTTTAAACCTAACTTCTCCTCTAGGGGTGAGGCTATATACGTATTTTTCAGGCCGTTTACCTGCCTGAGTGGTGCTTTTCTTAATAAGGCCTTGTCTTTCTAATTGCCTAAGCGGATAGTAAATCGAGGTAGAATCAACTTTGAAAAATGTGTTAATTTCTTCTTTAATTAAGCGCTTTATTTCATAGCCATGTTTAGGGCCGCCTTTAAGCAGGCCTAAGAAAAGAAGTTCATTTTCCATAAACTAATAGTCTCTACAGCGGGCAACGGGGATCGAACCCGTGTAGGTGGCTTGGAAGGCCACTGCACTACCGCTGTGCTATGCCCGCATGGCCCTACAGAAGATGTCTCTTTAAAAATGCTCTTCCTGAACCAGTCTTAAAATATCTCTCTAGATTAACTGCCAATCGTAGGTTTTTAATACCGATATAAGAAATTAATTCGAATGGTCTATAGTTAGCGGTAGATAATTTACTATTTTCTGAGTTGTGTTCTTCTAATCTTCTCTCTAAATTATTGGTATAACCAGTATAGGTATAACTCTGCTTCTTTATACTTTTAAGGAAATAAACATACCACATTAGTTATCTCTTAGTGTCCGCCTTCGTCTTCCAAAGAGAATTTAATCACTTGACTACGGCGGACATTCGCCGAAGCCAAACGCAAAGCATTTGGCGAAGGCGAATGGACAGGAGAGGATTTGAACTTACCATAGGGGCTCTCTGCCCCTCCATGGCGTCGTCACCCCAAGGCTGACTCCTGTCACCCCGTAGTGTAACTAAAGTTAGCTATTCTTGAGGGGAAAATCATCTTTTCCCCTCAAGCTCCTCTTTTGTTCAAATCCTTACTGGCGTTAAATTCTTCGAAGCTTAAACATGAAGCGAACGCAGTGAAGCGAAATATTTAAGCGTAGTAGAGTGGACAGGAGAGGATTTGAACCTCTGAAGCTATGCGCAACAGATTTACAGTCTGCCCCCTTTGGCCACTTGGGTACCTGTCCGTTAAAAAAATTATTGCTAAATTGCTATCTGCTAAATTGCTTTTTATATGACAATTTAACAATGGAACAATATAGCAATTTATATTTTATGGAGCCGACGAGAGGAATTGAACCCCCGACCCAGGGTTTACAAAACCCTTGCTCTACCAACTGAGCTACGTCGGCATATTTAAATTGTCAAATTGTCGAATTGTTAATTGTTATTTTCGATGCTAAAACAGTCTAACAATTTAGCAGTTTAGCAATTTAACTTTTTTCTGCTACTTCTCTTTATGGCTTCTGGAATCTTTTCAATCAAATCCGAAGCAATTAAACCTAATTCGCCTTTTTCTTTTGCCGCCAAATCTCCTGCAAGGCCATGTATATATGCACCGAATTTTGCAGCGGAAAAGCTATCCAGGCCTTGGGCTAAGAATGCACCTACAATTCCAGTCAGGCAATCGCCCATTCCTGCGCTAGCCATTCCCGGATTTCCGGTTCTGTTAACGTAACAATTTTTTGAATCTGCTACTAGTGTATTGTGCCCCTTTAAAATTAAAGTCACTCCAAACTCTTTGGCAAATTTAGTTGCAACAGATTTTCTATTTTCCTGGATATAGGAAACAGTTTTTCCTGTTAGCCTCGCCATTTCGCCAGGATGCGGAGTAAGTATTCGCGTATTGCGTATAGCGTGTTGCGTATTGCGTAAAATATTTAAGTGGCCGGCAAGTGCATTAATAGCGTCGGCATCAATTACCATAGGAAGCTTGCAGGTCTTGATAATTTTTCGCACTAACACTTGAGTCGACGAATTAGCAGACAAACCCGGACCTATGGCTAAACAATCGCACTTTTCTAAAAAATTATTTATTTTTTTATAGGCCTTATCGCTTAACGTCTGGTTTTTAGTTTCAGGCAGCGCTAAAGTCATTACTTCAATTAATTGCTTTTCAAAGACCTCAATTAAAGTTTCCGGTACACCTAGCGTAACTAACCCTGCGCCTGCCCGTAGACAAGAGCGCGCTACCATAACAGCTGCTCCGGTTAAGCCAGATGAACCAGCTAAGAGGAATAAATGGCCAAAATCGCCCTTATGCGAGTCTTTCTTTCTTTTCAACAACTGCGCTGGCAACCGCATATTTTTCTATATGAGCAATGGAGATTGAAACATTAAAACCATTGCGGTTCAGGCGGCAAAACGGCCTGCCTACATCATCATTTAATATCTCGATATCTTTGAAATTAAATTGCCCACGGCTAAATGCCTTCAAAACTGCCTCTTTTGCAGCGAATCTTCCTGCCAAATGCATACTGGATAGTCTTTTTGTTTTTGCATATTCAACTTCGCGCTGGGTAAAAATTCGTTTTAGAAAATCATCGCCATTTCTTTTAATCGCAGTTTCTATGCGCTCAACTTCAACAATATCAATGCCGGTGCCGACTATCATAAAGAAGCCTCTTTAAAAAGTAAAACATTAAACGCAAATATACGCTAATCTAACGCAGATATTCGCAAATAATTTTTATCTGCGTTAATTGGCGTTAGATTTGCGAGAATTCGCGTTAAATAGAACTATAAATATTTTCTCTGTCGATTAACTTACGCATTTCGCTCACTGCGTTTTCTAATCCTACAAAAACTGCGTGGCAAATAATTGAATAACCGATATTTAATTCTTCTATCTCCCGAATTTTTACCACATCTGCGGTATTAGAATAATCAAGGCCGTGGCCTGCAGCTACAACAAAACCTATATCTTTAGCAAAGATTGCAGCATCTTGTAATTTGGCTAAGTATTTTTCGCTTCCCTTCTTACTTTTAGTATCGGCATATTTACCAGTATGTAACTCTATTATATCTGCACCTATCTTTTTCGCTGTCTCTATCTGCTTTTTTACAGGGTCAATAAATAAACTCACCCTTATTCCAACGGATTTTAACTTCTCTATCGCCTTTGCAATTTTTTTTTCATAAGTAATTACGTCTAAGCCACCCTCTGTAGTTAATTCCTTGCGCCTTTCCGGCACTAATGTCGAAACATCTGGCTTAATGCGTCGAGCAATATTTACTATATCCTTATTAATAGACATCTCTAAATTAAAATGCTTGGCAGTTTTCCTTAAAGTTACAACATCAGCATCTTGAATATGGCGCCGGTCTTCGCGTAAATGCGCTACAATAGAATCTGCGCCTGCTTCCAAACAGGTTTTCGCTGCTTCAATCGGGCTGATAAGGTTAATGCCTCTTGCCTGGCGCAGGGTAGCTACGTGGTCAATATTTACGCCTAATCTCATTTTTAGAAATAAAATCCTTTTTTTATTTCGCTGGTGATATAAATCCAGCTAATAATGGCTAAAATTAAAGAGATCGCCTTAAGCCATAGGTTATGTATGAGCCAATTTTTCATATTATTTTTGTTTATATAATAAATTTTTTATTGTGCTGTCTAATTTTTCTATCTCTAATTTGGAATTCAGTCGTCCATTAAGCGCTAAAGAAATTTCTCCCCTTTCTTCGGAAACTACAATTACTACAGCATCGGTTTCCTCGCTTAAGCCAATGGCAGCGCGATGTCGGGTGCCGAATACAGGAGATAACCCCTGTTGCTGAGTTAGAGGAAAAAGGCAGGCTGCTGCTACAATTCTATTACCTGTAATAACAACTCCTCCGTCATGAAGAGGAGTGCCGTGAGCAAAAATTGTATGCAATAATTCCGTGCTAACGATACTGTCTAATTGTACCCCGCTTTCTGTAAATGTCCTTAACTTCTGCTGCCTCTCTAAAGCAATAATTGCGCCGACATGCTCATAGGAAAACCTGCGTATTGCCTTAACCAGTTCTTTTATCATCTGATCTAATTCTTCTTCTTTGGGAGGCAGATAAAACAGATGCTGCTGGCCTAAACGCGCAAGGCCATGGCGCAGTTCGGGTTGAAATATTACAATTATAGCTATCAACCAAAAAGCGAATAATTTAGTCAATAGCCATTCGATTGCCAAAAGACCTAACTTCTGAGAGACAAAAAATGCAATAATCAAAATTATAATGCCGCGCAAAACATTTACCGCGCGGCTGCCTTCGAAGAAAACGAGCATCCGATAAAATATAAACCATAAGATGAGAATTTCTAGGGCCGGCCGCCAATTTAAAAAAATGTAATCTAACATGCTGGATAATTAGAAGGGTTTAAAATTGCATCAGTTAGATGTGCTACTTGCTGCATTTCTCTTACATCATGAACACGCACTATGTGTGCGCCGTTCGCAATGGCTAAAGCAACTGATGCTGCAGTGCCAAACAGTCGATTTTTTTCATCGAGATTTAGCACTTTACCGATAAAAGACTTACGGGATACCCCAATGAGAATTGGCCTGCCTAAACTCGCAAATTCAGCTAAACGCTTTATTATCTCTAAGTTCTGACTCAAGGTCTTTGCAAAACCAATACCAGGGTCAATAATTATATTTTTAAAAGAAAGCCCTGCCTGTTTAGCTACGGCAATGGCTTTTTTTAATTCGTTTTTTATATCGGAAATCAAAGAACCGTACTTCGTATATTGTTGCATATTTAGAGGAACACCGCGCATATGCATTATTATCAATGCCTTATTTTTTTTTGCGCAGAGTGTTGCAATTTTTCTGTTTATTTTGGCATCGCAAGCCTTAATATTATTAATTATACTTGCACCGGCTTCTATTACCTTAGTTGCCACTTCAGACTTATAGGTATCTACGGAAATAGGGATATGTAACTGGTTATCAATGCTCTCAATTACCGGGATGAGTCTTTTTAATTCTTCTCTCGCTGATATCGGTTTTGCGCCTGGCCGAGTTGATTCTGCTCCTATGTCGATAATATCTGCACCGCTGGCTTTCATCTTTTTAGCCAAATCCAAAGCACTTCTACTTACCAAAGAACAATTATTAATATTTTTCAATAATCCATCTTTGCTGAACGAGTCTGTTGTTATATTAATAATCCCCATTATCAAGGTGCGGCTGCCTAACTCTAACGCAAATTTACCAGCGGGGACAATAAAGGACTTTCTTTTCACGAGATATTGAGAAGCTTCCTTATCTCATCAACTGCCAATACTTCTTTCTCTAATAAAGTGCTGGCTAAAAGTGATAATTTATCTTTATTCTCTTCTAAAGTTTTCTTGGCTATTTTATATCGTTCTTCCACAAGACGCTTGACTTCTACGTCAATCTCCCTTGCTGTATCTTCGGAATAATTGCGCTCCTCAGTCAGGTCCTTGCCTAAAAACAATAGGCCACGCCTGCGGCCAAATGTCAAATGGCCTAATTTTTCGCTCATTCCAAATTCACAAACCATTCGCCTGGCTAATTCAGTGGCTACTTCTAAATCGTTCTCTGCGCCTGTTGTGACTTCGCCGAATATAAGCTCTTCGCTGGAACATCCCCCTAAAAGTACGGTCAAGCGAGCTAAAAGTTCTGATTTGGTCATAATATATCTATCCTGCAGGGGCAATTGCATAGTATAACCTAAAGCAGCAGTGCCGCGCGGAATAATCGAAACTTTATGCAAAGGATCAACGTCTGAAACCAAAAGAGACAATAACGCATGGCCTGCTTCATGGAAAGCCACAATCTCTTTTTCCTTTTTGGAAATTACCCGGCTTTTTCGTTGTGGACCGGCAATAACCCTCTCTATTGACTCCTGCATTTCTTCCATGCCGACTTTTTCTTTATTGCGCCGAGCAGCAAGTAGAGCTGCCTCATTGGCTAAGTTGGCCAAATCTGCTCCAGAAAAACCCGGCGTTTGCCGGGCTATAGACTCTAAACTCACATCCTCTGCTAATTTAATATTACGCACATGCACTTTAAGAATTGCCTCTCTGCCCTTGATATCAGGCCTGTCAATAACAATCTGACGGTCGAATCTTCCAGGCCTAAGCAGCGCAGGATCTAATGTATCAGGCCGGTTTGTTGCTGCTATTAATATTAAACCTTCTTGCGTTGTAAAGCCGTCCATCTCAACTAGAAGGGCATTCAAAGTCTGTTCGCGCTCATCGTGGCCTCCGCCGATGCCTGAAAAACGCAAACGTCCCACGGCATCAATCTCATCAATAAATATAATGCAACCCTTACCGCTTACTTTAGCAGCCTGCCTTCCTTGTTCGAACAAATCTCTTACCCGAGAAGCGCCAACGCCTACAAACATCTCCACAAAATCAGAACCACTTATGGAAAAGAATGGCACTCCTGCTTCTCCAGCCACTGCCTTTGCTAAAAGCGTTTTTCCTGTACCAGGAGGACCGACTAACAAGACTCCCTTTGGAATTTTACCGCCTAAACGCTGGAATTTCTTAGGGTCTTTTAAAAATTCTATAACCTCTGTTAGTTCTTCCTCTGCTTCGTCCACACCAGCTACATCGTCAAAGGTAAATCTCTTTTGTTCCTTAACATCTGATGCCAATTTTGGCCTGATCTTACTAAAAGACCAGATTCGATTTCCCATTTGATTGCCACGAAAAGAAAGATACCAAAGAGCAAAAATTAAAAGAATTGGACCGCCTAAGTTAAATAAAAGATTTGCTAATAGTGTGCGGGGGAGCCTAATTTCGAAGTTACTTACCTTCTGGCGCATTAGAGGAATGATTTCTTCATCTTGGATAGGAATATATAAGTTAAATTGTGAGCCGTCGCTAAATTCTCCCTCTATCTTATTCTCGTCCACAGTAAGAACGAGGCTTTTAATTTTATTAGTCTTATCATTATCAAGTAATATCTTATAAAACTCGCTATAATTTATTTGCTGTGGCGGTTTTTTTACAACAAAAGGAAACCTTACTATACTCGAAAAATAAAATACCAAAAAAATAATCACGAACCAAAATAAGTAAGGATTATTAAATATCGACTTTTTGGCCTTGTTGTTTTTCTTTCCAGTTTCTTTTTTTTGTTTTTTTGGCTCTAAAATATCCATAATCACCTCGAGTTAATTATTATATATCAATATAAACACAAAAATCAACTATTTTCAAACCGCAAAGTCCGCAAAATCAGTAACGCAAAAACGCAAAAATTGCATCTTGACGGCAACTACTTTCTCAAGTAAAAAACGAGTTTTTCTTTTATCTTTTTTACTGATAGCCCCTTAGGCAAGTCTACTACAGAATCTATCGGCCTATTTCGAATTAAATCCTCTATTTCCTGCCAATGGCGATAATCAAATTTGCGGGTTGAGCCTAAAATGTGACTTATTGCCATACGTATAATCATTCTTTGTATAGCTATATGTAATTTCAAAAACTTTTTCAAATCAAAACTTACTTTAGACTTTGTTTTAGTTGTCACAGTTGTATCTAATCTCGTTTTTGCAGCAGTTTCTAAGTATTGGTAGTCCAAAGATAAAATCTGCGCTAAATTTGCAAGATGTTTTTTAATATTTCTATCAAAACCTGATTCCAAAAAAGGAATAAGCCTATTCCTAATCTTATTTCTAAAAAAAGTATTCTCAAGGTTAGATGAATCTGTGCAGGGCTTAACTTTTATACGCTTTAAATATGAATTTATATCAGACCGAGAAACCTCAAGCAGCGGACGGACAAAAGTTAAGCCTTCAAGAAGGCGATTTGGAACTATCCCCTGCAGGCCATAAAGGCCGCTTCCCCGTATCAGACGCATCAAGACAGTCTCTGCCTGATCATCCTGATTGTGACCCAGTGCAATTTTTTTAATAGAACATTTCCTTACTATTTCTCTAAAAAATTTATGACGCTCTTTTCTGCTAAATTCTTCAACAGAACCTTTGTTTGCAAGCTTAGATATATTAACTATTTTTAAATCAATTGGGATATTTAATTTCTTGGCAGTTTTTTTAACGAATTCCATATCTCTGTAAGATTCGGTTCTACGCAATAAATGATTTAAGTGCGCAAGTCGCAAGGTTATTTTCAACTCTTTTTTTAGCGAATTAAGCACATATACAAGCGCTGTTGAATCAGGCCCGCCAGACGCGCCGACCAAAACAGAATCGCCTTTCTTAAACATTCTGAATTTTTTTATTGTAGCCAGGACTTTCTGCTTAAAAGGCATGTTTTTTAATGGTTAATAAAGGCAGGTAAAATATGGCAGGAAAACGTATATTAACTACCAACCTCTCCTTTTTAATTCTTCCCAATTTCTTTTGCTCTGTAAAGGTGTAATCTTATTAAGAAATTTATTAATTTCTGCTAACCACTCTAATCTCTGGGCATAGGAAGTTTTTAAGTAATCAGCAAGATGCTCATCAGCTTCGAACTTTGTCTCTTTACATCTACGTTTTCTATTTTTCATTTTTGCTTAACTTAGTAATTGCCTTTAAATTAGCCAAATCGATTAAATCTTTTGCCCGACCTGCTTTCTCTTTAAGTTTTATCAAATGTTTTAGAGAAAGCAAAGGAATGGTTATACCCGCGACTTTAATCTTTTTCAAACTTTTTTTGATAATGTCAAACTTTATTGGCTCATCAATAAATACATCGATTAATTTTAGGTGCTCTTTTGGATGAAAAAAGCTAAATACTATCATTCCTTTTTCTTTGCGCCACAGGCTTCTTTGCTTTTTATCTTTAAATTGTTCTTTGGTAACTGGCACTTTTGGTAGATATCCTAATTTAGTTAAAGTGCCAAAAAACTTATCCACGTTTTTTTCATCTAAACACACAATTAAATCTAAGTCTGCAGTGAAACGCACATAGCCATAGAGAACCACTGCCATTCCACCTACTACGGCATATTTAACGCCTTCCTTATTTAATGCCTTAAAAACTTCTGCGTATAACATATTAGATAAAATGGTGCTCTACTACGCTAAATTACTTCGTCGCTTCGCTCCTTCGTGTTTAGCTTCGAAGAGCACTCTTCGAAGCTCAAACGTGAATGAGCGATAGCGAAGAAACATTTGAGCGAAGTAGAGTGACGGCGAGTGGAATTGAACCACTGACATAGCGGGTATGAGCCGCTGAAAATTGTCTTAAACAACTAGTGTTTGCCCGCTATAGCAGTTTCTCCTTTTTTAATTATCTCTTTTCCAATTTGGCACCACATTTTGGACAAAATTCAATCTTCCAATTTAAAAGATTCGGATATAATGTCCTACCACATGAATCGCAAAACTGCGTTAATTTAAGATTAAGAGCTGAAATTAAAACCACCGCTGGAATAACCAATAACAAAACTTCAACTCTTATACCAGCTATCCAAATAACAAATGCAATAAATAAGACTCCTGTTCCAACTATTAACCATGGTTGCAGTTTTCTCTTTAACTTTACATCTTTATTAAAAATATAAAAAAAACCACTTGAAATTCCTAAAGCTACCCAAATAACAAAAAAAATAAAAAATTTAGTCTGTTCCATTTAACTATTTTTAAGATGGTGGCGGGGGAGGGATTTAAACCCTCGACCAATCGGGTATGAGCCGAATGCTCTATCGGGCTGAGCTACCCCGCCGTCGTTCGCTAATTATCTAATCAATGTGCGCACGCAAAAAATATTTATTGATTTATCTATTAATTTTCTCATTATCGGATGACGCTCACTCCCCATAGGGGCTCTGCCCCTCTGGCGGTCGCTACGCTCCCTGTCACCCCGAAAACATGGGGAAAATTCTTTCCCCATACCCCTTTGGTTCTCGGCTGTATTAAAAGCTAAATCCTGCTTCGCAGGATAACAGCCTACGAACCTCTGTCGTTCGCTACTTTTTCCTATACGCGCTCAAGAAAGAATCACAATAGATATTTTTATTTAAAAGTAATTCTGCAGTAATTACCGCATCC
Source organism: Candidatus Omnitrophota bacterium (assembly GCA_040753675.1). Lineage (GTDB taxonomy): Bacteria > Omnitrophota > Gorgyraeia > JAHJTE01 > JAHJTE01 > JBFMEB01. Next base: position 62,808 of record JBFMEB010000004.1, read on the forward strand.
ATCAAGTCTTTATCTAACGGGTCAACTATTGCTGCATCAAGACCGTATGCAGTTGCCATGGTTAAAAATATTCTATTTATAATATTTCTTTCACAAGTGCCCTGAGAAACATTGCTTAAACCTACGATTGTCTTTGGCGCAGGTTCGGAGATTACTTTAAACTCATGCAAAACTTCTAATAATATTTTTAGCTGTGACTGGGCAACATTAACTGGCAAAACTATTGGGTCAAGATAAATTTTATTAATATCGAAATTTTTCTCTTGGCAAAATGCTAAAATTTGCGCTGCTAATTCTAAGCGCCGGTCTTTATCCTGAGGCACGCCTTTTTTATCCATAGTTAACGCAATTAACGATGCATTATATTTAATAGCCATATCAACATAAATCTCAAGCCGCTCTAAATCAGCGCTTGTAGAATTAATTATAGCATTTCCTTTACTTAGCTCTAAGCCTGCTTGAATTACATTTGGCTTAGTGCTGTCAAGGACAAGGGGTAATTTCGATGCCTTTTTAATTGAATTTATTAACCACGTCATGTCGCCAAGTGGATCTTTGGATAACGGCCCACAGTTAACATCAAGCGCATTTGCTCCAGCTTCCTCCTGGTCTTTTGCTAACTTAATAATGGCACTTTCGTCTTTTTTAGCAATTGCCTCTCGAACATTTTTATACATCCCGTTAATCAGTTCACCAATTATAAACATTATTTCTCCATCAGTTTATCAATAAACTTCTCAACCTGCTTGATTGCTTCAGGATGGCGCATAATTAATAAATCAGCGCCTGCCTGCAAAAACGTTGAGGCAGTTAACGCTTCCCAGAGCGGCCCCCGTTGCGATTGCTGACCCCAAATAGAAACCTCTTCATCAGTTGCCTTTGCCTCTTTTGCTCTCCAGGCCTCATGGCCGACAAAACAAATAAACGGCATAGCTAACATTGTATCTCCGGCAAAAGCAGCTAACCGCGCCCGTTCCATTATTGAATAAGCATACTCTAAACCGTAGCCAAGAGCTCCCACTGTAGGATTTATAACAAGCCGGCTTACCGCCAATCCCATATCTGAAATAAGTATATTAAGTTGTTTTGCGATGTTTATATCTATAGGAGATTCGGCAATAATACTATGGCCGTCAGCAAGCACAGCAGCGGTCAAGGTTTTATAATTATCCTGTGTGGCATCGCCAAAAAGTAACTTCTCTCCCTTTGTGACCTCGGAAATTTTTGGCAATACTGAATTATCCTTTGCATCATCTCCGCAACCTAAGATAATTAACGGTAAATCAACTGTCTTTAACAAATCTTCAACCAATTTAGCCAAATCACTAACTTGCTTATTGCCATAATCAGGATGCCCGCCCATTAATCGTAAACACAAAGCTTTAGCATTAAATTTTTCCTTACAAACCTTGGCCCAATCAAGCGGATTTTTTAAACATGAGCCATAACTAGATTTTAAGATATCCGGCCAGTCCGGCTCAACATCCCAGACTTCAAATGCAATCTGCGGTTTATTCGGAATATTTGACTCGCTATGCAAAAAAGGTAAACCGGTTTCGCCGCCAATCTTAATATTATTTGTCCGGCTACCTCCTTCTTGGCTGGTTGCGCCAATATTAACTGCATTAATATGCCCTGACCAAGATTCTTTAATTAGCTCTAAAGCCATATTCTTGCCTAAACTCCTCTATCTTCTTAAAAACCATGTTCGTTTTTTTAATGTCAGGGGTTGGTTTACCTTTAATGCTAAAATCAAATAATTCTTCATCAAAAGGAAGCTGATAGATTTTGTCAAAATTTACTCTTTCTATTTCAGGAATTAATTTGACGTTACCTTCTGCCTTATTGATAAAAAGAAAAATTTTTTTGAATTTAAAATCCATCTCGTCAATCAGACTTCTGATTCTTGCTGCTGAACGCATCCCGACTACTGTTGGGTCACTTACAACAATAAAAAAATCTGCCTCTCTGGTCGTTCTGCGCGACAAATGCTCCATTCCTGCTTCATTATCAATTACACAAAATGCATATTGTTTAATAATCTTACCTACGATATCTCTTAACACATTGTTGGCATAGCAATAACAGCCTGGCCCTTCGGGCCTGCCCATTGACAACAAATCAAAACTATTTCCTTCAGACAGCGCCTCGTTAACCTTTAACTCAATAAATTCATTCTTGGACATGCCTACCGGAATAGACTTAGGGGTTTTGGCAATAGAGTCAATAATCTCTCCTATCGAAACAGTAGAATCTAACCCTAAATTTAACGCTAAATTACTATTAGGGTCAGCATCGATTGCCAGACAAGTTCCCAGCTTATTGTCTCTAATAGTCTTTATAAGTAAAGCAGCTATGGTTGTCTTGCCGCTACCGCCCTTTCCTGCCACTGCAATGGTAAATGCCATGTTAGTTTATAACTTCACGCTGGGAAACTTGCTCCTGTCGGTATGCGGAAAAAACAAGGCTGCAGTATATTCATCCATATAAGAGCTTTCAGTAGAAAGTTCAAAATATGTAATTTTTTTCGCAATCTCTTCTGCCTGGTTCATTGCCTGAGAGGAAAGCAGGATTTCCCGCGCTCCAGCCAAAGAACTGTTTCCTACAAAAAGGAATCTCTGCTTATCTAAATCCGGCAATAATCCGATGGCTATGGCTTTTTGAATATCAAGATATGTGCCAAAGCCGCCGGCAATAAAAATCTTTTTTATATCATTCAATTTAATTCCCATATGCCTTACAAGCGTAGCGGCTGCGGCAAAAATTGCTGCCTTGGAGCGCTTTAAGTTATCTATATCCTCATCAGTTATCACAATATCATTTCCTGAACCTGAATTTTCTCCCTTTACAACAACAAATGCCTTAGCTGTATCTGTGTTTATTATCTTTGAAGAATCTCTTTTAGGATTTATCTTACCTGAGCCGTCAATAATTCCTGCATAAAGCATTTCTGCAAGCAAATCAATATAACCTGAACCGCAAATACCGACAGGTGCTGCATCAAGGATAGTTTCGTATTTAGCCTCTAAAGTATTTTTATCTATACTTACTCTCTGAATCGCTCCCTTTGTGGCGCGCATACCGCAACTTACCCCGCTACCTTCAAAAGCAGGCCCTGCCGAAGCTGCACAGGCAACAAGCCAGTCCTTATTACCCAGCACAATCTCACCATTAGTGCCAACATCAATAAGAAGAGTTAATACTCTACTCTTATCAATACCGCAGGAAACAATTCCCGCCACAGTGTCGCCTCCCACATAGCTTGCAACAGAAGGCACTGTTGCTAAGAGACCTCTGGGGTTTATTTTTATTCCTGCTTCAGAAGCTCTTATCACCGGAATAAAATTTGCCGTAGGCACATAAGGTTCTCGCCTGATGTAAGTGGGATCAATCTTTAAAAGCAAATGCATCATAGTTGGATTTCCAGCACATAGACAGCAAGTAACATCATTTAAATCAATTGAATTTGCATTAATTAAATCGCGAATCATATCATTCATCACATCAATCACTGCATGGTGCAATCTTTCTAAGCCTTCAATATTTTTAGCAAAAACTATTCTGGAGATAATATCTGTGCCGAAACTGGCTTGTTTATTATGAGAAGCCTTTGTCCCTAAAATAGTCCTAGCATTTAAGTCTATTAATTGGCCAGAAACCGTGGTGGTTCCTATATCAAAAGCAAAACCATAGTTTTTATTTGAAGTATCACCCGGCTGAACTAAAACCACTTCGTTTGTGCCGCCGCGCCGTCCGAGCGTTACAGTAATATCCCAGTTACTGGAGCGCAAAATTTCACCCAATCGTCTGATGTTAGCGAGGCCAGTCTGCATAATCTTTAAGTCTTCTTTTTTTCTTATCTCTCTATAGACACGCTCTAGGTCACTCGTCTTATCTTCAAGCGTAGCCGGCTCTAATTTAAGGAATAATTTAGTAGCCAAAGGAGAATGACTAAAGATATCGCTTTTGACAAAAGAAACAGCCCTGTCAATGTCTTCTGCCTTACTAAACATGCCTTTAAGTCTCTGGGCAAAAGCTTCCTCCTCACTAATCTTATCAAATTCGAGCCGAGACTCAGGCGGTATCTCTACGACAATATTGCTCTCAATCACAGATAAACATGCTAGGCAATACCCTTTTTCTCTCTCTTCTTTGCTAACTCTTCCAGACGGGGCAGAGCTTGCTTTTCCTTCTTTAATAATTACCTTACATCTACCGCAGACACCTTCTCCGCCGCAGCTGGAATGGATATAGACACCAGCTGATATTGCTGCATCAAGAATGGTTTTGCCCACGGGAACGTTTATCTTGATATTATCCGGTAAAAAGGTAACATTAAATTCAGCCATGGTCTTTAGTTAAAGTTCTTTAAAAATCCAGTTATGCCTGATGCTTCGCGAGGCCCAACTAATACTTGCCAGCCACTTTTCTCTTCTAAGTCTGCGCTCATAACTGCGACATAGCCCGGAATAATTATTATTTTATGCTCCACTAAATTGCCAGCATCATATTGTTTTATGGATTGAGAAATTTTTTCCGCAGTAAATTTCTCAGCTGCCCAGGCAGTTAATACAGACATGCCTTCTGTATCCACGCTTAAAATATAAGAAGAAATTTTGCTCGCCTCCACTTCAGAAAGCACAGTATAGTAGGTAAGAGAAAAATTAGTGGTAACTAGAAGTGGGGAACGCTTAGTCGGCGAACCAATCTGGTAAATTTTAGGCTCAACCTGCAATGGTTTCTGCGGATCAGAATAGATATTCTGACGTAAGGTAAGTAGGGATAGAATCTGCGCAACAGTTGTTCCTTCCAAAAGGATTATCGAGGCATACTTAACCAAAAGCGCTCCGGCAGAAAGCGTATCATTAAATAAGTCGCCTTTTTTTATAACTGCAAGAACGGGAAATCCAAACAACCTAAAATTTCTCTTTAGAGCAAGCCGGCGTATCTGAGTAAGATTTTCTAAATTTTGAGAAATTTTATCTTCCTTTATATTTAAAATTAAATCTTCCACCTTTAGTTCGCTTATACTTTTTATAACTTCAGATAGCAAGTCCAAATTATTAGAAGAAACAGCCAAGGGCAGGCTTAACTCTTTAGCTAGTTTTGCCACGTCTAAGATATTCTTCTCATTTGTAGGAAAAATAAGGGGTCTTCTGTCTTTAGCTATTTTGATACCTTCATGCATTATTTTCAGTTCATCTGCCATTAAAACCAGATTAAGTTTAGAATTTTCTATGACAAATTTTATTGTCGCACTAAATTTATCCGAATCTCCTGATACGTTTTTTACGGCGATTAAACTGGCACTTAACTTCTGGCCCACTCTTTCAAATTGCAATTTGTTGATAAAATCTACGGATTCCTTTAGTTTACTTTCAGAAAGATTGTCTTCCAATATCAGACCGAGGCCTGCGGGATTGCGGAATTTTTCTTCATGGCGAAATAATACAGTTTCATTTCCTACTGCTAAAGCATCGTCGCCTGTGCCGATGGTAACTAATTTTATTGGCGGCTGAGACGAAGATTCCAATATAGCTTTTGCCTCGTCGCTTAAATAAGGACACTTAGAAATATCAGTACTTTTCTTAGCTAAAGCTAAAGCAAAAGCCAAACAAGTAGGAAAGCCACACTTGCGGCAATTTGTTTTTGGAAGTAATTTATAAATTTCTAAACCAGATAACGCCATCTTTATTGCCCTTTTAATTGAAACAACTTTTTTGGCAAAGTCTTATATAATTTTAGCGCAAGTATTTCACTTTCTTTGTGATTTTTTACTGCCTCGAGTTCCTGGATAAGCTTACTTTTTAAAGTGAGATTAATTTTCTTTTTGGTATTTAAATTTTGAATTAAAATTTCGATTTCTTTTCCTGAAATTTTTTTTATGTTGCCTTTGCCATAAGTTGCGCCGCAAGAAACTTGCAAACCATCGATGATACAGCTCTTTGGCTTTTTAAGCGCTCCTTTTATAACTACATTAATCCCGAAATATTTCTTTGCTTTTAACTTATTTAAACAGAACATTCCGGCCTTAAGCCCTAAAACCAAGAAAGGGCCTAAATGGCCGTGAAATTCTATCGCCTTTTTTAATAATATTTCTTTATTTACCAAATTGATTTAAGATCTTGTAAGCTAATACAGCTGCGCCAAAACCATTATCTATATTTACAACAGCAACTCCTGCTGCGCAAGAATTTAGCATAGTTAAAAGAGATGATAATCCTCTAAAATGAGCGCCATAACCACAGCTGGTAGGGACTGCTATAACCGGAGCCTTGACCAGGCCAGCTACAACGCCTGTTAATGCGGCATCCATACCAGCCACAACTACGATGCAACTTGCACGATTGAGTAAGCGTTTATGAGCCAAGAGCCGATTTATACCAGCCACCCCAACATCATAAAGTTTTTGCGTGCGCAGCCCCAGAACTTTTAAAGTGACAAAAACCTCTTCTGCTACTGGCGCATCAGATATACCAGCACTAATCACTAATACAAAACTCTTGATTTTCCGTTTTTTTTTGGCCGCTTCGGGTAAGAAAAAAGCGATTCTGGCTAAAGAGCTGTATTTTAAGTAAGGATTAGTCTTTTTTAATTTTTGATAAACAGCCTGCTCAAGACGGGTTAGGATAAGGGGTTTTCGAAAACGAAAAAAAAATTTACACGTCTTTTCTAATTGGCTTACTGTTTTACCCGGGGCATATATAGCTTCTTCTATGCCGCATCGCCTGGGCCGTTGTATATCTATTTTAGCAACCCCCACTTGCACGTAGGAGAATTTGTCTCTCATGTCTTAAGAACAATAAATAAAAGTGCTAGACAAATAATAAGGCAAAGAAAATAAAAATCATTAAAATAAAAAAAATCTACAACCCTATCCTTTATGCCTCGCAGTCCAGAGGAAAATTTTCCCGCTGTATCGCCAGCCTGAGCTTGAGTGAGAACTTCTGGGCTTAAATTTATACCCTTTAGCTGTTCTTTTTTAAATCGCAAATAAACGCCGCCAACTTTGTATGCCGGAATTAAACCTTTGTCCGACAAGTCTATTACTGCCTTTTCAGATATACCTAAAAAGGCTGCGGCTTGGCGCACCGTCAACATTTTCTCTTCTGCCATATAGAGCCTTACTTAATCTTGCCCGATGCTACCCATTCATCTATTTTTTTTCTATCAAAATGCCAAGCATCTGCCTCTTTAAAGGCAGGAACCTTGCCGGAAGTAGCCCATTCCAGAACAGAACTGGTATCTACTTCCAGATATCGCGCCAAATCTTCTACGTTTAGAATATCTTCCAACATATGGCATTTACCTTCAAAAATTGCCCCTTCAAAGACAATAAGCCTGGCTGTTTTAACTTCACCTCGAACATCAGCGCTTGCTTCCAACATAAGTTTGTCTCTGGCAACAATATCACCTTTAACCCTGCCTGCCACAGTAATATTATCTCCACTGATATGCGCATCTACGAATGCTTTTGGGCCAATATGCAAATTACCTTTCGACTCCAAGGTGCCTTCGAATCTTCCATTTATGCGCAAATTAACCGGCTCTTTAAAGGTTAACGTCCCGCTCATGGAAGCATCAACATCTAAGAATCTTTCTTCTACTTCCTTTCTTGCTCTTAGGGCCATAACCCACCTCCGTTTAATAGTTATTCATTAACTTTCTGTCTAATAAAATAATATTCAATACTTCTAATCGCCAACAAAACTATCAAAACCAACACGGTGGTAATGCTGGCTGCCATATAAAAACCACATCCTACTGCCATTCCTATTGCTGCCATAATCCAAAGCGTTGCAGCAGTTGTAAGCCCGCGCACGCTGTCGCCCGCCTGAATAATAGCACCTGCACCTAAAAAACCTATACCTGTAATAACTCCGGCGGCTATGCGAGAAGGATCAACTTGTGCTATATTTTTATATATATCAAAAACATACAGAGATGTCAACATTATCAAAGTAGCACCTAAACAGACAAGAATATGCGTCCTTAGCCCAGCACTTCTTTTTCTCATCTCGCGCTCAACGCCAATCAAACCACCTAAGATGACAGACAATATAAGACGGATTATTACCTGTTTATCGCTAAGCATCATTTGCCCCTCCTCATCTGATACCCTAAGCCTGCAACCATGGCGGCATTGTCAAGGCAAAAAGATTGCCTTGCAAAATACACTCTTATTTTTTCTTTCTGGGCTATTAAAGGCATTTTTTTGCGCAATAGAGAATTTGCAGCAACACCTCCACCCAGGACTAAATTATTAACCTGTTTGTTTTTGCAGGCAGATATTGATTTGGCTATAATTACTTCTACAACTGAATCTTGAAATGCCTTGGCAATTTCCATTTTTAATTTTAGAGGCAAACTTTTCTTGTTCTGCTTGGTTTGCCAGTCTCTCACAAAATAAAGCACAGCAGTCTTAATGCCGCTAAAACTAAAATCGAATGAATCACCTAATCTGGCGCAACTAAAGTGCAATCTTGTTTTATCAATCCTTTTTGCTAATCTATCAATCTCAGGGCCTCCGGGATAAGAAAACTCAAGAATTTTACCTACTTTATCAAAAGCCTCTCCTATTGCATCATCCCGCGTTTGACCTAATAATTTAAATTCCTTAAAACTCTTAAAATAAAAAAGAGAGGTGTGCCCTCCGGAAACCACTAAGCCGACAAAAGGAAATTCAGGCATATCTTCTTTCTCTTTAGCATCTAAAAAGGGTGCATAAATATGAGCCAAAGTATGGTCAACCTCTATCAGAGGCAAATTAAGAGAAAAACTAAGAGCCTTTGCAAAGGCCTGACCCACCAATAAGGCGCCGGGTAAACCCGGTTGGCAAGTCAAAGCTATTAAGTCAATGTTACTTAAGCTTAATCCAGCATCTTTTAGTGCTCTTCTAACAACAATATCTATTGCCTCTAAGTGGCCTCTGGCGGCAATCTCGGGAACAACTCCGCCATATTGCTTATGCAAATAAAGCGTAGAGGAAATTATATTAGAAAGAACAGCTCTGCCATCCTTAACCACAGCTGCGGCTGTTTCATCACAAGAAGTTTCTATTCCCAAAACATTCATTAATCAATAAGTTCTGAAACAAGAGCAAAATCAACGCCTTCTTTATTAGAATCAAATGCAGTCAATCTATCGGCTAAAACTTCAAGGGTAAGTTTCCGGTCATGGCCTATGCCGATTGCCTTGCCCTTTCTTTTAGCCAAGCTAATCAATTTATCCAACTGGCCAGAAATATAATTATAGTCTGATTCATTATCCAAAAACACATCACGGCTTACAAAACCAATCTTGAAATCGCTCGCTACTTTCTTGCAAACTGACTTGGTAGTAACTAAACTATCCAGAAAAAATAAATTTCTTTTATGAAGTTCCTGAAAAACTATCCGCATTAATTTTTCGTTAACTGTAGCTTTAGACCCCATATGATTGGAAACGCCAACAATATCTCCTAATGAATCAATATCTCTTCCTAAAATCTCAATGACTTCATCTTTTTTCATTGTAGTTAAAATCGTATTAGGCTCTAATCTTGCATACTCTTTTGTTTCTCTTGGCTCTAAAGGCAAATGTAAAATAACCTGCCAGTTTCTTGCTTTTGCATAAAGAGCAATGGTTTTACTGTTTGGCTGAAAAGGCAAAATCGATAATGTAAGTGGTTTATGGATACCGTCTAAAAGCACGAGATTTTTAGTACTATAGCCCCAGTCATCAATAACGATGGCTACCTTGGCAACAGATTTTTTCTCAAGCGGTATCTTTTTTAGGGGCGCTGCTTTTGTATATTTAGCCTCTGTTTTGAACGATTTTTGTTTTTTTTGATTCGCTAGCAAATAGATTAAGACTAAAGACTGAACAAAAATAACCGCGATAAGAAAAGCTGTCAGGGGATTAAACTGTGCTCTCTTTATTCTATTTAGCTTTTTCAAGATTTTTATTATAAACCTTAATCGCCTTTAGCAAGTCCAGCGCTCTTAAAAGCTGGGCATCGCGACGATAGAAATCTTCTTTTTCCATTGGGTTTTCCTGCTTCATTTTTTCTTCGGATTTAGGTTTTTCTTTTTCTTTCTTTGAGTTTTCATTTTCTTCCAGCTTCTTGAAAATATCTTCTTTCTCCTCAGATTCGTCTTCGCTAATAAAGCGTGGCTCTACAATAATATCCGGCTCTATACCGATATTATGAATTGACCTGCCAGAAGGAGTAAAATACTTACTTGTGGTAAGCCTTAAAGCCGAACCATCGCCCATAGGAATAACAGTCTGGACCGAGCCTTTTCCAAAACTTTTTGTGCCCATTATTATTGCTCGGTGGTGATCCTGAAGAGCGCCGGCAAGGATTTCCGAACCAGAAGCACTGCCTTCATTAATCAAAACTATCATAGGCAAATCTAATAAGTGATCTTTTCCTTTAGATTTAAATTCTACTTTCGACCCCTCTTCTCTGCTTTTAGTCCAGACAACTAAACTATCTTTGGGCAAGAAAGAGGAAGTAATATCAATAGCTACATCTAAAAGGCCGCCTGGATTATACCTCACATCTAAGATCAAAGCGTCCATCTTGCTTTCTTTGAGCCGCTTAAGAGCAGCCTCAAATTCTTTAGCCGTATCCTCTCTGAATTCTATTAAGCGAATATAACCAATATTGTCTTCTAAAATTTGCGCTTTCTTTACATCATTAATCTTAATGATGTCACGCACAATTTTAATTTCCAATATCCTGCTCTCTGACTCTCGCAGAATAGTCAAATTAACTTCTGTGCCGGGCTTGCCTCTTAATTTCTTTACTGCATCAGGCAGGGTAATATCCCTCGTTAATTCTCCGTCAATCTTGACGATCCTATCCCCAGTCTTAACCCCGGCTTTCCAAGCCGGCGTATCTTCAATAGGAGTGATAATGGTCAGAAGATTATCCTTAATAGTAATCTCAATGCCTAACCCCCCAAATTGACCTTCGGTCTCAACTTTGAGTTCTTTGTATGCTTCAGGATCTAGGAATTGGCTGTGAGGGTCAAGAGAAGAAAGCATGCCTTTGAGGGCGCCGTAAATCAAGTCCCGGACACTTACCTGATCGACATAAGCACTATGAACAATTGTTAGCGCATCAGAAAACAATTCTAATTGGGGATAAACACTCTCTTTCTTTATCTGCTCTGCTGCGAAAATAACCAAGGCACTTATGACAGAGATTGACGCGGCGAGAACTATTGCGCTGATGAAGATTCTTCTACGCATTTTTTTCTCCTTTCAGTTTTTTTTCTAAAATTTCTTTTACTATTTTTGGATTTGCTTTTCCTTTGCTATTTTTCATCACCTGGCCGACTAAAAACATAATTGAATTAGTTTTACCATTCAAATAGGCTTCTCGCGTAGCCTGATTCTCGGCGAGTACCTCTTCAATAAACTTAAGCAGGCTAGACTCATTAGACACTTGATCTAAATTCTTTTCTTTTATTATCTCTTTGGGGCTCTTAAATTCTTCCAACATTATAGTTAGCACTGATTTTGCACTTAAATTACTAAGAGTATTATTATCGACAAGTTTAATCAGAGCCAAAAAGTCGTCAATCTTTAATTTAAGCTCTTCTAAGGGTTTATTCCTTTGATTTATTTCGTAACTCAAAGGCCCTTTAATCCAATTAAGAATTATTTTTGGTTTTTGATAAACTTTACAGCAGTCTTCAAAAAACTGGACTAACTTTGGTTCGATAACAAGAAATTGTGCATCAGCTTCAGAGAGTTTATATCTTTGCCTAAGGCGCAATGCCTTTTCTTGAGGCAACTCCGGCAGGCTGCTTTTAACCGTCTCTATGGTTTGCCTATCTATGCTAAAAGGCACTAAATCCGGCTCAGGAAAATACCTGTAATCGCTTGCTTCTTCTTTGCTTCGCATTGAAATAGTAATACCTTTCTCTTCATCCCAAAGCCTGGTCTCTTGAACAACGGCTCCTCCTTTTTCCAGTAATGCAGACTGTCGCTTTATTTCAAAATCTAATGCGCACCTTACTGCCTTAAAAGAATTCATATTTTTTAATTCGGTCTTTGTTCCCAGGACAGATGAATCTTTAACCCGCATAGAGATATTGGCGTCACAGCGTAAAGAACCCTTTTCCATATCGCAATCAGATACTTCTAAATATTTCAGTAAAGTCTTTAAAGAAAGTAAATAATTATAGGCTTCCTCAGAAGAGTTTATCTCTGGTTCAGTTACGATCTCAAGCAAAGGAACGCCTGTTCGATTATAATCAACCAGACTACAGTCTTCTTCGTGAATTAATTTTCCAGCATCTTCTTCCAAATGAACGCGACGTATGCGTATTTTTTTTGAATTATCTCCTGAAATCAAAAGTGAACCCCTACTAGCTAAAGGCAGATCGTATTGCGAAATCTGATAATTTTTGGGTAAATCTGGATAATAATAATTTTTTCTATCAAACTTAACTATTTCTCCTATTGTACAATTCAAAGCTAACGCAACTTTCAATGCATAACTAATAGCCTTCTCATTAATAACAGGAAGGCTTCCCGGCAGCCCTAAACATACGGGGCAGGTCAGCCGGTTAGGCTCGCTGGCAAATTTCACAAGACAGCCGCAAAATAGTTTTGTCTGCGTTGCCAGCTGCAGGTGGACCTCAAGCCCGATTACAGCTTCAAATTCATTCATAGATTGGGTCTCTTTTTATGCCAAGATGTTTCTTGCTCAAAAGTAAATGCCGCACGTAAAATCATCTCTTCATCAAAAGGTTTACCTAAAATCTGCAAGCCTATAGGCAGGCCCTGCTCATCAAAACCGCAAGGAAGCGAAAGGGCTGGGATGCCGGCTAAATTTGCTGAAATAGTATATATATCTGATAAATACATTCGCAAAGGGTCATTAATTTTTTCTCCGATACGAAAAGCTGTAGTCGGACTGGTAGGAGCAATGAGAAAATCACACATCTGGAAAGCCTTGAGAAAATCTTCTTTTATCAAGGTGCGCACCTTAAGCGCCCTTAAATAATAAGCATCATAATAGCCGCTTGACAAAACAAAGGTCCCCAGGATTATTCTTCTTTTTGCCTCTGGACCAAAACCTTCTTGTCGGCTACGCATATACATATCAACTATATTCTGCCCTTCCCTCGACTTAAGAACTGCGCGATGCCCATACTGTACGCCATCAAAACGCGCCAGGTTTGAGCTTGCCTCGGCAGTTGCCACGATATAATAAACGCTTACAGCATATTTTGTGTGCGGCAAGGAAATTTCAAGACATTGAGCACCCAAACTTTCAAATACATCTTTTGCTTTTTGAATTGCCTTTTTGACCTCTGGCTGTATTGCTTGTTCATCTAGTTGGGAATCTCTAAAATACTCCTTAGGTATGCCTATCTTTAAACCCTTAACATCCTTTCTTAATTCTTTAGTATAGTCAGGTACTTGCTTATTTACGCTTGTTGAGTCTCTCTCGTCATATCCAGAAATAACTGATAGAAGCAATGCCAAATCAAATGTGTTCTTGGCAAATGGCCCGATCTGGTCAAGGCTTGAAGCAAAGGCAACCAAACCATAACGAGATACTCGGCCATATGTTGGCTTCAAACCCAGCACGCCGCAAAAGCTGGCTGGCTGACGAATCGAACCTCCGGTATCCGAACCCAAGGCTAAAATAGTCTCGTCTGCCGCTACAGCTGCTGCCGAACCTCCGCTTGAACCGCCACAAACTCTATCTAAATCCCAAGGATTATGAGTAGGCCCAAAACAAGAATTCTCTGTAGATGAACCAAAGGCAAATTCATCCATATTAGTCTTTCCTATCACAATCGCTCCTTCCTGTTCTATTTTTTCTATCACTGTTGCGTCGTAGGGAGCAATGAAACCCTTTAATATCTTAGAGCAGCAGGTGGTTTCTAATCCCTTGATGCAAATATTATCCTTAATAGCTATTGGTATGCCAGAAAGCTTACCTTTGGTTTTCGGCTTCTTTGGCTCTTCAATAACCTTAACAAAGGCTTTTGTTTTTTTATCAACTTCGTTTATTCTTTTCTTTACGGAAGAAACCAGATCAGATTGGGTAATTTTATTTTCCCGATACAATGATAATAATTCGCCTGCGTTAAACTGATATAGATTTTGCATTTAAAATTAACTAATCAATAATTTTAGGCACCTTAAAAAATGTGCCTTTTCGTTGAGGAGCATGCTTTAAAACCTCTTCAATATCAATGGAAGGTTTTATCTCGTCCTTACGAAAGACATTGGCAAGGTGCATAACGTGAGTGGTTGGCTCAGTTAAAGTTACATCCAATTCTTTTAATTTCTCGATGTACTCCAAAATAGAAGCAAGCTCTTTGCTATATTTGTTAAGTTCATCAGGACTTAACTCTATACGCGCCAAAGTTGCTAATTTTTCCAAATCCTTTTTCGTAAACATGAATATACCTTAACTTTTTATAATAGCAGATTTTAAAGCGTCTGCCAATCTAATATATTCTCGTAAGGTTATTGTCTCGGCTCTACGGCTGTTGTTTATATCTGCCTTTTCTAAAGATCCTCTTACCAATTCCCAACTAAAGCGCTTCGCCAGGGCATTGGCTATAGTCTTTCTGCGCAGATTAAAAGCTGCCTTGATGATGGCAAACAAAGCGTTAACATCAACCTGGCTTATTTCTTGCGGGTCTCGAATATTTAAACTTAAAAAACTTGCATCAACCTTAGGCGAAGGCCTAAAACAGGTTCTTTTAATATTGAAAATGATTTTGGGCTCTGAAAAGAATTGAACATAAAGACCAAAAACACTCGATTCTCTAGAGCCGGGCGCAGCTATCATGCGCTGGGCTAATTCTTTTTGTACGGTAACAAAAAACTTATCAAAAAAAAAGCTTTGTGCTAAAAATTTAGTAATAATCTGGCTGGAGATATTAAAAGGCAAATTACCTATTAAAGTAATCTTTTTTTTAAAGTTAAATTCTGATAAATTTAAGGAAAGAATATCTGCTTCTTTCAGGTGAAAATTTTTTCTCTTACTGAATTTCTCTTTTAATAGCCCGACCAGCCGCTTATCTATTTCTACAGCAAAAACTGTCGCACCGGTTTCAAGCAAATTTCCAGTTAATGAGCCTTTTCCTGCTCCGACCTCTAAAACTATATCGCCAGGGCTGATTTGTGCTTCATTAACTATCTTTCTCTCTATATTATTATCAATAAGAAAATTTTGGCCTAAGGATTTCTTTGGCCTAAAATTATTATAAGGGCTTAAAAAAATAGCCATCAGTGTTTATTTTCTTAGGCGCGATAACTCTAAAGCCAATCTAATAGCATCTATCAAGGACGTAGGATCAGCGTTATTTTTGCCTGCGATATCAAAAGCAGTCCCATGCAATGGAGAAGTCCGCACAAAAGATAACCCTAAGGTAAGATTTATACCTCTTTTGGGCTTAAGAAGCTTTAAAGGAACCATGGCCTGGTCATGATAAAGGCATATACCTGTATCTATCTCTCTTTTTTCTAACGCAAAAACGATTTTTTCTAATGCCCAAGGTCCGGATATTTGCGCAACTTTTATTTTTTTTTGGGCCTGAATTATAGCAGGTTTTATGATTTGGTCTTCTTCTTTTCCCACTAAGCCGCCTTCACCTAAATGAGGATTTAGGCCGCATACTCCTATCTTGGGATGCGATCTAAAGAAAAGTCTTTTTAATTCTAAGGCAGTTAGAACAATTGTTTCGACAATATCTTCTTTTTTTAATTTCTGGCAAACTGTCTTTAACGGCAGGTGAGTGCTAACTAGGCTGAATTTTAACTCTTTAGATAAAAGCATCATCCGCACTAAACGGGCATGGTCAAATTTAGCTAAATATTCGGTTTGGCCCAAGAAATTTCGGTATATTAAATTAATCGAATATTTATTTACCGGACAAGTCACTAAGGCGGAAAATTCTTTGGCTTTAATCAGCGCTAAACTGAAATTCAGATATTCTAAAGATGCCTTGCCGAATTCTGAGCTAACTCTTCCAAAACAAAATCTGTTTTTATTGATATTATCCAGGTCAAAAAGATAAATCTTTTTAGAAAATCTAGACCAACCAGGAATTCTCTCCAGGACAAAGGAATTACCAATAATGCATAATAAACCTATTTCTCGAGAAGATAGCCCAGATAATGCTTTTACTATTACCTCAGGGCCAATTCCTGAAGGATCTCCCAAGGTTATGCCAATTTTTTTTATTTGCCTTTTCATTTTATGACTATATACGCTTCATTTTTTAATTTATCCAGCCAATTGCTAAGTTCTCGGCTAAATTTTTCGTTAAATACAATTTTATAAGAAAGGGCTCCTGCTTGCGATAAAGAGAGCTTTCTTGGCTGGATAATCTCTAAAATTTTGAATATAAAAAATTTATCCTTGATATTCACAATGGGAGAATTTTGGCTGACTGAAAGCTTAAATATTTTAGTCTCTAACTCTGGTGGTAAATCCCCTTTTCGGATTTCCTCTGATGCTAAGTAAGTGGCATTTTTAGAAAAGACCCGTTCAAAATCTCCACCTTGGCTAAGCTCCTTTAAAGATGCTTCTGCTTCTTCCTTTTTAGAAAAACTTACTAAGCTTACTTTTCTAGCTTCTGGCTCACTAAATACTTCTGGATGTTCATTAAAAAATTGGGTTGTCTCCTGCGGAGAAACATAAATTTTAGAACGTATCTCCTTGTCAACTATTGAGCGCATCAACTCTTGATCTTTCAAATTCTTCTTAATATCGCTCAGGGTCAAGTTCTGGCTTAATAGATATTTCTTAAACTCTTCCTCAGAGGGAAACCTTAGCCTTATCTCCTCCAATCTTGCCTCTATGAAAGCATCCTCTATTATCAAGCCGGCCTTAATTGCCTCATGAAGAATTAATTTATCTTCGATTAGCCTAGTCAATGCTTCTTTAGCAATATCTAAAAACTCTTCTTTTAGTTTGTCCTTCTCAATCTGGGAGGCTAATTGAAGAAGAGAAAAGTTAATGTATTCCTGTAGTTCGCTCTGAGTGATAATCATGTCATTTACTACAGCAACAATCATATCCCCTTTAACTGTTTCGCTTCGTGCTAAACTGCAACAAATTAAAGCTAAACCAAAAGTTATTATTAGAAGTTTAAATATTTTCATAGCACCTCGTCCCGCCTAAGAAATCTGTTTAATCAGAACTCTCTCTTGGAATTTTTTAGGGTTTTTCAGAGACTTAAAATTTTCTACTGCCTGGCGCAAAAGCCGCGTATATAGATCGAATCCCACTGCCATAATATATCCGTGCTGCTCATGACCCAATAAATTACCCGCACCTCTTATTTCTAAATCCTCTAAGGCAATTTTAAAACCCGAGCCTAACTGCGAATGTTCCTCTATTGCCTTAAGCCTGCTTCTTGCATCTTCGCTTAGGCAAACTCCTTTGGATATTAGAAAATAAGCGTAGGCCTGACGCGTAAATCTGCCAACCCTGCCCCGTAACTGATGTAAATCAGAAAGGCCATAATTTTCTGCTCTATCAACAATCAAAGTATTAGCATTGGGTATATCTATTCCTGACTCAATAATAGTAGTGGTCAAGATGCAGTCTATTTTTTTCTCTAAAAAGTCAAGCATTACTCTTTCTAATTCTTTCGAAGCCATCTGGCCGTGGGCAACGGCAATCTTTACTTTACCCTTAAGAATACTTTGCAGCCGCAATAATTTCTTTTGGATATCCTCAATATGATTGTGGACAAAAAATACCTGCCCTGAGCGTTTTATTTCTCTGTTTATAGCTTGGATGATTAACTGCTCATCATACTCGCTTACTATTGTCTCCACTGCTAATCTATCTTGGGGCGGTGTATTAATAACAGAGATATCTTTTAATCCAGTTAATGACATATATAGCGTACGGGGAATCGGGGTTGCGGTAAGAGTAAGTACATCTGCAACCAGCCTCAATCTTTTTAACCTCTCTTTTGCCCTTACTCCAAAACGCTGCTCTTCATCGATTATGATTAGACCTAAATCCTTGAATTCCACATCCGGGCTGAGCAGGCGATGCGTGCCAATTAAAATATCAATTGCCCCTCTTTTCGTTGCTTGGATAATTTCCTGATTCTGTTTTTTTGTATGAAAACGTGAGAGAACCGCAACATTTATAGGAAACTTCGTCAGGCGCTGGCTAAAATTAAAATAATGCTGAACCGCCAGAACAGTGGTAGGAACTAATATTGCCACTTGCTTATTGTCCATCACTGCCTTAAAGGCTGAGCGCATCGCCACTTCTGTTTTTCCATAGCCGACATCGCCGCAAAGGAGTCTATCCATAGGCCTATTAGATTCCATATCATTTTTAACCTCTTCCAAGGCCTTTATCTGGCCAGGTGTCTCTGGAAAAGCAAATGATTCCTCAAATTCTCTTTGCCAATCAGTGTCTGCAGAAAATTTAAATCCATTTAAGGCGCTTCGAGCTGCCTGCAGGGAAAGTAAATCTAATGCCACTGTCCTCACTGCCCTTTTAGTTCTATCTTTTGTCTTTAACCAATCAGAGCTGCCTAATCTTGATAATTTAGGCCTTATCCCTTCAAAGGTGACGTAGCGAGAAACAAGATGGATATCTTGCATAGGCACATACAGCATATCTTCATTCAGATAGCTAATCGCCAGATGGTCTACTAATCTGCCCTTGTATTTCAGTTTTTTTATGCCTAAAAATTTACCAATGCCATGATGAACATGCACTATAAAATCGCCGATGGACAAATCGAGAAAATTTTCTATTGGAATATTTTCAGCATCAGTGCGAAGATAAACACGCGCCTTTGAAGAGATAGCAAAAGAATCGAGATACGATTTGTGTTTCTTCCTAAACGGAAGAATAATGGACATTTGGTGAGACCATAAAACTTTCTGGCTTTTTATGTCAAAACTTTTAATTGAAGCAATTCTATCTATATCTAATTCTATACGAAGAGGGTATTCAAAAGTATAGGCAAATATGTCAATAATAGAGCCTCTGGATGCGAAATCTCCTTCCTCGCCAACTGCACTCTGGCGAGTATAACCAAATTCCGCGAATTTAGCTAACAAATCCTGCGGGGGAATCTCTCCATTTAAATAAATTTTAAGCGTCCTAAACATACTCTCTAAAGGGTATTAGGCTATTTCTTAGTTTTACTTAACAATAACACTAGAGGCGAGGCGATAAAGACAGTGGAATAGGTTCCTGATATGAAGCCAACCAACAGACAAAAGGCAAAAGAATTTAAAACTTCTCCTCCAAACAAAAACAAGGAAATAACAACAAAGAGGGTTGCTAAGGTGGTTAAAATGGTGCGGGACATGGTTTGATTTACTGCTGCATTTATAATTTCTTTAAGTTGCATCTTTCTTGCGCTACGAGATATCTCTCTAATCCTGTCATAGATAACAATGGTATCGTTAATCGAATAACCAGCTATGGTTAATAAGGCACTAACCACCAATAAATCTACTGAACGGCCGCTGAGTATGGTTAAGCCAAATGCCACTAAACAATCATGCAAAAGAGCCACCACACCAGCCAAGCCAAAATCAAAACGCTTAAATCTAAAGCCGACATAAATAAGTATTACTGCCAAAGAGAATATTATTGCCTTAATTGCCTTTTTTTGTAAAATCCTGCCTGCAATTGGCCCAACCTTTTCCATCCTAACTATTTCAGAAGGGTTATCCGAAAATGTCTTTTTAAATTCTTCAGAAACTTTTTCCAAAGAATCCTCTTTAGTGCGCACAATAATCTGGTTGGGATTGCTGCTGAATTGCGCAATAGTAGCATCGCCTAAATTTATTCTGCGTAAGGTTTGGCGAACTGCATCCAGAGAAGGCGGCATTTTGAATCTGTATTCCTGAGCCTGGCCGCCAGCAAAATCAACTCCGAATGCTGTCTTTGGCTTAATTAAGAATGAAAATGCACTAAGCAATATTAATATTATAGACAGGGCAAAGAAAATATTCTTAAATTTTATATAATCAAAATTTGGCTGTTTAATCAATCGCAGCATTGGCAAAGACTTTAGTATTTTAAGTTTTAGCAGCAACTCAAATACAGACCTGGTTAAGAAAACAGAAGTAAATAAACTGGCAGCCAAACCAATAGTCAAGGTTACGGCAAAACCGCGAATTGGGCCAGTGCCAAATTGAAAAAGGAAAAATGCAGCAAAAAGAGTTGTCAGATTTGAATCTATTATTGCAGAAAGGGCTCGATGATATCCGCTGTTTATTGCTATGGGTAAAGATTTGCCTAAACCTAATTCTTCTTTAATTCGTTCATTTATAAGCACGTTGGCATCAACAGCCATTCCTAACGTAAGAACAATACCAGCTAATCCTGGTAAAGTAAGAGTTGAGTGTAAAAGACTTAACCCAGCAGTTATAATTAATAAATTCAAGATTAAGGCAATATTTGCAATAAAGCCAGCAAGAAAATAATAAATAATCATAAATACAAAAACAAAACTTGCTCCTACAATAGTAGCGCGCACGCCAGCATTAATCGAATCCTGGCCTAAAAGCGGCCCAATAGTCCTTTCTTCCTCTATATAAATAGGAGCAGGCAAAGCACCTACTCGCAGTACTATTGCCAGGTCACTTGCCTCTTGTTGCGTGAATCTTCCAGTAATAACTGCTTCGCCGTTCGGGATAGGTTCGTTTATCCTAGGAGCAGATTGAACTTTACCGTCAAGAACAATAGCTAACCTTCTGCCTACATTCTTTGTAGTAATCTGGGCGAAATCTTTAGCGCCTTTAGAACTAAATTTAAGGCTGACTATAGGCTCATTAAACCTTGATTGGTCAAATCGCACAGAAGCATCAACCAATGCATCTCCGGTTAGAACAGGGTTTTTTTCAATCAAGATTTGTTCTTCCTCCAAGGGTTTTAATTCATAATCTTGAGGTACCTGCCCAGCCAATGCATCTTTTAAAAGATTAGGGTCGTTATTTACTAATTTAAATTCTAAAAGTGCAGTTTTACCGATTAAATCTAAAGCACGGCTACGCTCAGTTATACCAGGAAGCTGAATAACAATCTCATTTTCTCCCTGTCTTTGGATAAATGGTTCTTTTACGCCGAATTCATCAATGCGGTTTCGTATCACCTCTAAGGCTCGCTCAGTAGCGTCCTTCTTTGCATCTAGAGATAATTTACTTGTGTCAACCCGCATCAATAGATGCATTCCGCCTTTCAAATCCAGACCTAAATTAATTTTCTTTCCAAGCGGAAATGACAGAAAACAGGAAATTGCGATAATAATGGCTATCACTAAAAGTTTTAAATTTAAATTTTTATACATGCGAACCTTCTTTAGTGAGCACTTGACTTATGGAGTATATGATACGACATAAGTCAATCTGCTTTGAGTTACTTCTTTGGTCGTGCGAACTAAACCCAGCTCTAATTTTACTAAGTAACTTTGATATTAAAGCAAGAGATGGTGCACACGATTAAACTTTTTATTTTAAATAAAAAATATTTCAGTAAAATTAGGGCTGGGTCAAATTCAGCCATCAAAGTTACGAAGATTATTGTCTCGTAACTTTGGGCTTCATTTGACCTTCTTCCTTAGGAAGCGATTTTTTTGACGCTGGCTACAGCGCTCTTTTCAATCTCTACCTTGACATTATCATCTATGCGTAAAATAAAAGTTTTTTCTTTAACATTTATTATTGTGCCATGAACGCCGCCAACGGTAATGACTTCGTCATTTTTCTTTAAATTTTCTATCATCTGTCGGTGTTTTTTCTGCTGATTCTGCTGCGGCATTATAATTAAAAAGTAGAAAACCAGCATAATCCCGATAAGGGGAATAAAACTAATTAACGAACCTTGTGGGCTTCCCATTATTAGCCTCCTTTAGACACAGATTAGTATAGACTGTTCTTTAGTAGAGAATAGCAAAAGACTATAAATCACAAATTCCAAATTACAAATCACAAATAAATCCAAAATTCCAATGTTCAAAATAAAGGACTTGACGATTTTCTTGTTTTGGTAATTGTAATTTTGGTATTGCCTGCCTGCGGTAGGCAGGGAAATTGTTTGTAATTTGTTAATTGTATATTGGAATTTAGAATTCTTGCTACTTGCTACTTTCTACTCGCTACTTTTCTGCTTTGCCTTCTTAATCAGAGATGCTACTGTATCTGATGCTTTAGCGCCAGACTTAATCCAATAATCAGCCCTTTCTAAATTTACCTTCAATAATGCCGGCTGCTTTGTTGGATCATAATAACCCAACACCTCGATATGGCGGCCATCCCGAGCTTTCCTAGAATCAACAACAACAATACGTGAATGATAATTCTTTTTTGAAAATTTGTCTACTCTGCCTAACCTGATCCTTAACGTCATTTCTCCTCCTTTAATGCCTCAAACATTGCTTTGGCTTTATTGATTGTCTCTTGATATTCTTTCTCTGGCTTGGAATCAGCAACAATACCTGCGCCTGCCTGCACATAAGCAGTATTTCCTTTAATAACAATCGTGCGAATGGTAATGCAGGAATCTAAATTGCCAGAGAAGCTAAAATAGCCAACGCATCCGGCATAAGGGCCACGGCGGGTTGGCTCTAACTCTTCTATAATCTCCATTGCCCTCACTTTTGGTGCGCCAGTAACTGTCCCCGCTGGAAAACAGGCAATTAAAGCATCAAATACGTCTTTGTTATTTTTTAATCTACCTTCTATTCGAGATACAATATGCATTACGTGAGAATAAAATTCAATCTTCATAAATTCTTTTAAACTAACTGTATTAAATTCACATACCCTGCCTAAATCATTCCTGCCTAAGTCAACTAACATCGTATGCTCGCATCTTTCTTTTGAATCAGATAATAATTCTTTCTTTAATCTTTCATCTTCTATTTCACTGATGCCCCGAGGCCTTGTTCCAGCAATTGGGCAGGTCTCTACTGTGCCTTCTTCGCTACGCACTAACATCTCTGGCGAAGAACCTACCAGAAATATATTCTTCAACTTAAGGAAAAACATATATGGCGAAGGGTTAATTGAGCGTAAATTTCTATAAATACTAAAGGGGTCTTTTTCCAGAGAGAATGAAAATCTCTGAGAAAGCACTACCTGAATGATATCACCGGCTCTTATGTATTCTTTTGCCTTCTTTAGCGACTCTAAAAATTCTTTTTTATTTATATTAGTTTTGGCTTTAATCCGGCACAGTTTAAGATTTTTAGCCTTAGGATGAGTGAGTTTAATTTTGGCTTTTAATTTTTTTTCTAATTCCTCGATTGTCCTTATCGAATTATGGTAAACCTTCTTTAAGCGACTTGGTGAATTTGCCCCTCTAGTAAAAGCACAAGAAATAATCTTAATTTTCCTTTGAATATGGTCAAAAATTAAAATATCTTTTGCCAGCATCAATAAACAGTCAGGCAATTTTAAATCATCTTTGGTGTGTACCGGTAGTTTTTCAAAAAACCGCACACTGTCATAGCCAATATATCCGACCAGTCCGCCGCAAAAGCGGGGCAAGTCAACTAAATTAACAAAACGGTAGGAATTCATAATCTTTTTTATCTCGGCAAAAGGATGCTTATCGGTTTTAAAAACACGCCTCTTTCTATTTAAGGTATCTATTATTTTAATAGTCTTATCCTTTGATTGAAAAATCAATGCTGGCTTTGATGCCAAAAAAGAAAATCGTCCGATTCTTTCTCGCTCTTCTACTGATTCCAACAAAAATGAATAATCTCCCGTTCCAATCTTTAAATACGCACTTACCGGCGTCTCCAAATCAGCAAGTATCTCCTTGCAAACAGGGATAAGATTTCCTTTTTTAGCTAATTTTATAAATTCTTTCTCACTGGGGAAGTATGTGGTCATTTTATTGTTAATTTCCTATAAAAACAGCTCCTCTTGCCTGTATGACAAGCTACGCCTATCTGTTTTACTCTAATTAATAAAGTATCCAAATCACAATCATAAAAAATTTCTTTTACTAACTGAAAGTGGCCAGATGTTTCACCTTTAGTCCAGAGTTTTCGTCTAGAGCGAGACCAGAAACAAGTTTTTAACTCTTTTAGGGTTTTACGAAGCGAAGCCTTATTCATATAGGCGAGCATTAACACATCATTAGTTCTATAATCCTGAATAATCGCTGGAATCAATCCCTGTTTATTAAATTTTAATTCATTTATCTTTGTCATAATCTCACCGCAATCCCTTTGCTTTTTAAATATTTTTTTACCTGAGGAATGGCTAATTGCCGAAAGTGAAAAAGCGAAGCAGCTAATGCTGCGTCTGCCTTGGCTTTTGTTAAAACTGCGGCAAAATCAGAGAGTTTCCCTGCTCCGCCTGAAGCTATAACTGGTATTGATACAGAAGAAGTTATGCTTCTTGTCAACTCCAAGTCAAATCCTTCTTGAGTACCATCTCTGTCCATGCTTGTTAAAAGTATCTCGCCTGCGCCTAATTCTTCGACTTTTTTTGCCCAGGAAATGGCTTCCAAATTACGCATTTTTCTTCCGCCGTGACTATAAACCCGGAATGCATTACCGACCCTCTTAGCATCTATGGCTACCACAATACATTGCGCTCCGAACCTGCGGGAAGCAGACTTAACCAGAGAGGGGTTTTCGATGGCTGCTGTATTAATGCTTACCTTATCTGCTCCTGCATTTAAAATTTGACGCACATCATCGATATTACGAATGCCGCCGCCAACTGTAAAAGGCATGAATACAGCGCTAGCAGTGCGTCTTACTACGTCCAACAAAATTTTTCTTCTCTGGAAACTTGCGGTTATATCCAAGAATACCAGTTCATCCGCGCGCTCTTTTTCATATACTAAAGCAACCTCTACAGGGTCGCCGGCAT
>JBFMEB010000005.1:0-80839 GCA_040753675.1 Candidatus Omnitrophota bacterium
TCTTGGAAAGGATATTGAGGTATTTTTTATCGAGAATGATAAATATTTTAATCGCGACGGGCTTTATGGCACTGCGAAAGGCGACCATGCGGATAACCTTGAGAGATTTTCTTTTTATGCCCACCAAACCCTAGAGTTAATTAAGACAATTAACTTTAAGCCTGACATTATCCACTGTCATGACTGGCAGTCAGCGCTTATTCCAGTTTACTTAATTTCTATTTATAAGGATGATGAATTTTTTATAGATTCCAGGACAGTATTTACCATACATAATCTTGCATACCAGGGCGTTTTTGATGCAAAAGAATTTGATAAAATCGGCATTGATAAAAAGTTTTTTAATATTAATGGCTTGGAATTTTATGACAAGATTAATCTTTTAAAAGGCGCATTGGAATTTAGCGACTATCTAACTACAGTTAGCCAGACCTATTCAGAAGAGATTCAAACCAAGGAATTCGGCTGCGGCTTAGAAGGAGTGCTTTATCAGCGTAGGGACAATCTCTCAGGTATCATAAATGGCTTAGATTATAGTATCTGGGATCCGCAAAAAGATAATCTGATTTTTGAAAAATATGATGCTGATAATTTATCCGGCAAATCGGCAAATAAAGAAAAACTGCAGAAAGAGGTCGGTCTGCCGCCAGATAAGAATACCCCCCTTTTAGGGATGACTACTCGCTTGGCAGAACAGAAAGGCATGGAACTGGTTGCTAAGATAATAGACAAATTAATGAAACTGAAATTACAGATTATTATTTTAGGTACTGGCGAAGAGCGTTATCATACGCTTTTAGGAAAAATCGCAAAAAAATTTCCAAACAAGATGTCCTTGCATTTAAAATTTGACGAAAAATTAGCCCATAAAATTTATGCTTCCTCTGACATATTCTTAATGCCCAGCCGTTATGAGCCTTGTGGCTTAGGCCAGATGATAAGCCTTAAATATGGCACTATTCCTTTGGTGTTTAAGACCGGAGGCCTCGCTGATACAATAGAGGATTTCGATGAAAAGGCTCACTCAGGCAATGGATTTGTCTTTGATAAATACGAGCCAGAAGAGCTTTTAAATACTATAAAAAGAGCTATAGCTACCTTTGGTAAAAATGCACTCTGGAGACCGTTGGTGGGACGTGCATTCACTTACGATTTCTCCTGGGATGAATCAGCTAAAAAATACCAAAAACTTTATCAGAAGTTGTTACACAGCTAAAAATGATTAGACTACTCAGATTAACACAGATGAAATACTATAGGATAAACACAGATTTTAGTTGTAATTATCTGTGTTTATCCCTGCCTGCGGCAGGCAGGTGTTTCTTTTAATCTGTGTCCATCTGTGTAATAGTCTTTTATTTATATGAAGCCTAAAAAAAGAATAGTCATTGGAGTCACGGGCAATATCGGTGTGGGAAAGAGCACTGTGGCTAAAATTTTTGCTGGTTTAGGTGCAAAGGTAATTGATGCTGACCAAATAGTGGATACTATCTATAAAACAAATCATCAGATTATAAAAAAAATTTCTCAAAAGTTTGGACAAGGTATATTAACTAAAGAAGGCACTTTGAATAAAAGCGAGCTCTCATCTATAGTATTTAAAGATAAGAAGTCTACTCAAGCTCTTAATAAAATTGTGCTTCCCTTTGTGTTAAAGATTATAAAAGAAAAAATTAAGAGAACTAAAGGGGTCGTTATAATCGATGCTCCGCTTCTAATCGAAAGCGGTTTACATAAGGATGTTGATTTTGTTCTGTTAGTCAAAAGCAAATTAGATATACAGCTTAAGCGTAGTTTAATGGCTAACCGCTTATCGGAAGTTGAAATCAAAGACAGACTTAAACAGCAACTTCCGTTTAAATATAAACAGAGATTTGCAGATTTTATTGTAGATAATTCTTCTTCTTTGGAAAAATTAAAAAAACAAGTAACAAAAATTTTTAATGGGGTGGCGAAATGACTCAAGATGTAAAAAAACCTACAAAAGTAGACATAGTAAATCTCAAAGAAATGAAAATGTCGGAGTTGGCTAAAGTAGCCCGAGACTTAAATGTGAACGGAGTAAGCAGCCTAAAGAAGCAAGATTTGATTTTTAAAATTCTGCAGGCGCAGGCAGAAAGAGAAGGCCTTATGTTCGGCGAAGGAGTTTTAGAGGTATTGCCTGATGGCTTTGGCTTCTTGCGTAGCCCAAATTATAATTATCTTCCTTGCCCTGATGATATTTATATTTCGCCGTCTCAAATAAGAAAATTTGATTTACATACTGGAGATACTGTTAGCGGCCAGATTCGCCCCCCAAAAGAAGGAGAAAAATATTTTGCCTTGCTTAAAGTAGAAGCAGTGAATTTTGAAAATCCGGAAACCATTAAAGATAAAATTCTATTCGATAACCTCACCCCTATTTATCCGCATGAGCATCTAAACTTAGAGTCAAAACCAGACGATATGTCTACCAGGATTATGGATTTGCTCACTCCAATTGGAAAGGGCCAGCGCGGCATGATTGTGGCTGCTCCTTATAGCGGCAAGACCGTGCTTCTGCAGAAGATCGCTAACTCGATTATGGAAAATCACCCGGAAGTGACCTTAATTGTTTTATTAATTGATGAGCGGCCTGAAGAAGTAACTGAGATGCAGCGCATAGTCAAAGGCGAGGTAGTGTCTTCTACATTTGATGAGCCGGCAGAGCGCCATGTCCAGGTTGCTGAAATTGTCCTGGAAAAAGCAAAGCGCCTAGTTGAGCATAAAAAAGACGTGGTAATCTTGCTTGATAGCATAACCAGGCTTGCCCGCGCCTACAATACAGTTGCACCGCATAGCGGCAAGATTCTTACAGGCGGAGTTGATTCAAATGCCCTGCATAAGCCCAAACGCTTTTTTGGCGCAGCAAGGGCAATTGAAGAGGGCGGCAGCCTAACCATTATTGCTACTGCCTTGGTTGATACTGGCTCCAGGATGGATGAAGTAATCTTTGAAGAATTTAAAGGAACCGGCAATATGGAATTGCAATTAGACAGAAATCTCTTCCAGAGGAGGATTTACCCAGCAATTGACATAAAGCGTTCAAATACCAGAAGAGAAGAATTGCTTGTCAAGGCAGAACAATTGCAGAAGGCTTGGATTTTGAGAAAAGTTTTAAATGAATTAAATTCTGCCGAGGCAATGGAGTTATTGGTTGAGAAATTAGGTAAGACGAAAAGTAATGAGGAGTTTTTAAACAGTATGAACCAGACGAAATGAAGGAGGTGACTAATCAGTAATGAAAAAAGGTATTCATCCCGAGTATAAAGAGACTACGATTACCTGCGCATGCGGAGAAGTAATTCATACCCGCTCTACCAGGCAGAATATCCGAGTGGAGATCTGTTCTAAATGCCATCCATTTTTCACCGGCAAACAGAAATTCGTCGATTCTGCAGGTAGGGTGGAGAAGTTTATGAAAAAATATCAGAAACAGTAATTTGTCTATTTTCTGATTTTTTTGCTTTTACTTGCAGATGGGTTAGTTGGTAAGACTCTATTTGGACTATTAAAAAAGATAAATTTAATTTATATGCTACACAGATTAACACAGATGAGATGCTACAAGATGAACACAGATGTTGGGTTAAACTACCTGTGTTTATCTACTTTTTTTAATCTGTGTCCATCTGTGCAATGTTTTTTATTTAATTGACAAAAAAATGTTTGAAGAAAAATTACAAAGTTTGGAAAA
Organism: Candidatus Omnitrophota bacterium; assembly: GCA_040753675.1. Lineage (GTDB taxonomy): Bacteria > Omnitrophota > Gorgyraeia > JAHJTE01 > JAHJTE01 > JBFMEB01. Next base: position 3,716 of record JBFMEB010000005.1, read on the forward strand.
ACGCTTGGTTGAAATCGAGGGTCTTTTATCAGACCCAAAGGTTGTTTCTAATCAGGGGCAATATTTATCTCTCTCTAAGGAGCTTTCTTTTTTGAGTGAGCCGGTTAAAAAATTCCGCAAGTGGAAAAAAACCATAGAGGAAAAAATTAAGATTAATAAACTTTTAACTGAGAAACACGACCGGGATTTTCTTGAATTGGCAAAATCTGAAATCAGTGAATTGGAAAGTTTAGAGCAGAAGCTTAAACTTGAACTGGAGAAATTCTTATTAGGCGAAGATAAGGATGCTAGCAGGGATGTTATTGTGGAAATTCGCGCTGGCACCGGTGGCCAGGAAGCAAGTATATTCGCGGCAGATCTATTTAGGATGTATTCTAAATACGCGGATAAGTGCAATTGGAAAACCGAAATCTTAAGTAGCCACACTACTGAGGCAAAGGGATTTAAGGAAATAATTTTCGCAGTGCGCGGTGAAGATGTCTATAAAAAATTAAAATTTGAAAGCGGCGTCCATAGGGTGCAGCGGGTTCCTGTAACCGAGGCATCAGGCAGAATACATACTTCTACAGCTACTGTTGCAGTGCTGCCAGAAGCAAAAGAAATAGATATTGTAATTGACCCAAAGGAACTTAAAATCGACATATTCCGTTCATCCGGACCAGGAGGCCAGAGCGTTAATACTGCTGATTCTGCGATTAGAATTACTCATTTACCTTCTGGCATTGTGGTGCAGTGTCAGGATGAGCGTTCGCAATTAAAAAATAAAAACAAGGCGATGCGAGTCTTAAGAACCAGGCTCTTAGAGAAAAAGCAGAGAGATGCAGAAGACAAAATTTCTAATCAGCGGCGCAAACAGATTGGCGCAGGGGAGCGGTCCGAGAAGATACGTACTTATAATTTTTCAGAGCACCGTGTTACTGACCATCGCATTGGTCTAACCATACATCGGCTGGAAGAGGTCTTAGAAGGAGACCTTGATGAATTCTTCGATACGCTGATTGCCGATGAAAAGAATAGAAAGGTTTTTAAAAAAGACATTTCAAATGAATGAAACTGAACTTATATTGACTGATTTATTAAATTGTAGCCGCAGTGAACTTTATTTAAAGCAGGTGGATCTATCTTATCAGGAGAAACTCAAGTTTTCCTCTATTATTAAAGAAAGGGAAAAGGGCGCGCCTTTGCAGTATATTTTAGGCAAATGCGAATTCTTCTGTCTGGAATTTAAGATTAGGCCAGGTATTTTTATCCCGCGTCCCGAGACAGAGATTCTGGTGGAAAAGGCAATAAGTTTTTCAAACTACAAACTACAAACTACAAACTACCGTATTTTAGATATCGGCACTGGTTCGGGAAATATTGCGATAAGCCTGGCGAAACATATCCCTAATGCAAAGATTACAGCCGTAGATATTTCCCAGGATGCAATTGATTTAGCCAAAGAAAATGCACGCCTAAACTGCGTCGCTGAAAAAATCGAATTTATTCAAACCGATGTTTTTTCCCAAACTGTAAACAGTAAACTGTTCACTGTAAACTACGACGTAGTCGTTTCTAATCCTCCGTATATAAAAAGTGCTGATATTCAAAATCTGCCGACAGAAGTAAAACATGAGCCGCGCATTGCTCTTGATGGCGGTTGCGATGGTCTGGATTTTTATAGAAAAATTATTAAATTTTGCGAAAAAAATTTAAAACAAAATGGAATTCTAATGTTTGAAATTGGATTAGGCCAGGCAGAAGATATACATAATATTGTTTTAGATTCTGGCAAATTTAAAATTGAAAATATTCTAAAAGACTACAGCCAAATCGAACGGGTTGTGGTTATCAGAGGCTAAAATGGACAAATTAGTTATTAAAGGCGGAGTAAGGCTTAGAGGCGAGGTAAGGATAAGCGGCGCTAAAAATGCAGTATTGCCTATTTTAGCTGCTACGCTCTTGACTGATGAGCCTTGCAGTATTTCAGGTGTGCCTAAGCTTAGGGACGTGGGCTCAATGGTTAGGATTATTGATTATTTAGGAAAGAGAATAGAATTTAAAGATGGAACGATTGTGGTGCGTCCAAATAAACCGCTAAATTCTTTAGCGCCGTATAAGTTAGTATCTATGATGCGCGCTTCTTTCTGCGTTTTAGGGCCTTTGCTGGCGCGCTTAAAAATAGCCAAGGTTTCTTTACCTGGCGGCTGTGTTATTGGCGTGCGTCCAGTAGATTTACATTTAAAAGGCTTGAGCTCTTTGGGAGCTTCGATAAATATCCAGAGCGGTTACGTTGTTGCTAAAGTTAAAAGACACTTGAAAGGGAACCGGATTTATTTAGGCGGAGATTTTGGCTCTTCGGTAACTGGCACAGCAAACATAATGATGGCAGCCACCTTAGCCCAGGGCGAAACAGTGATTGAAGCAGCTGCATGTGAGCCGGAAATAGCAGACTTGGCTAATGTTCTAATAAAGATGGGAGGCAAGATTAGCGGTGCTGGCTCACCAATTATCCGTATTCAGGGCGTAGAGAAATTGTGCGGCGCAGAGCATTTGGTTATACCTGACAGGATTGAAGCTGGTACGTTTATGTTGGCAGCCTGTATAACTAAGGGCGATATAGTAATAAAGAATTGCGTGGCTGAGCATTTAGGCGCTTTAATAGATGGCTTGAGGAGAGTGGGTGCAATTATTAAGGTTGGCGATAATGAAATAAGAGTCAGGATGTCTCGACGTGCTAAGCCGATTAACGTAACTACTTCGACTTATCCAGGCTTTCCTACTGATATGCAGGCGCAGATGATGTCTTTGATGGCAGTTACGCGGGGCATAAGTGTAATTCATGAGAAGATCTATCCTGACAGGTTTATGCATATTGCAGAATTAAATCGTATGGGTGCAAATATCCAACGCCAGGGCCCGTATGCAGTTGTCTATGGGGTAAAGCGCTTATCTGGAGCGCCGCTTATGGCGTCTGATTTACGCGCTTCAGCTGCTCTTGTTTTAGCAGCATTGGTTGCAGATGGAGAAAGCACTATATCAAGAATATATCATCTTGACAGAGGCTATGAAAAACTGGATTACAAGTTACAGAAACTTGGGGCAAATATTCACAGGGAGAAGGAGTAGCCTTTATTTACAATCTAAGATAAAAAAACTCTTGTGGGCAATGCCTAATGTCTAATGCCTAATGTCGAATGAATGTCCAAATTTTTAAATGACTAATTTTAAATTGGACATTAAATAATTAAAAAATTAATTAGGCATTCGGATTTAGGAATTAGTCATTAAATAAAATCAGATTTAAAGAGAGGTTTAATATGATACTCATAATAGATAATTACGATTCATTTACCTATAACCTTGTTCAATATTTAGGCGAGTTAGGCGCAAAATTAAAAGTATTTCGCAACGACAAAATAGGTTTAGCCGAAATAAAAAAACTTAAACCCAGCAAAATAGTTATTTCTCCTGGCCCAGGCAGGCCAGAAGATGCTGGCATTTCGATGCAGATTATTAAAGAGTTAGGAAAGCGTATTCCAATTTTAGGCGTCTGCTTAGGCCATCAATGCATTGGCGAGGTATTTGGTGGTAAGGTAGTGCGTGCAAAAAGGCTTATGCATGGAAAAACCTCATTGATTTATCATAACAATCGTAAAATCTTCAAAAATGTAAGCAATCCTTTTTCGGCAACAAGATATCATTCGCTAATTGTCTCAAAAAAAGGTTTTCCCTCGTGCTTAGAAATCACAGCTCATACAAAGCAGGGTGAAATAATGGGCCTACGTCATAAGCAGCTACCTATTTATGGCGTTCAGTTTCATCCTGAATCGATTTTGACTGATGAAGGAAAAAAGATTTTAAAGAATTTTTTGGACCTATGTTAAAAAATGCCATAGAAATTTTAAGCAAGAAGAAAGATTTAAGTACTGACGAGATGCAACTGGCTATGGAAGAAATTATGAGCGGTAAGGCGCTTGAGCCAGATATTGAATCTTTCCTAATCAGGCTAAAAGATAAAGGCGAGAGCATTGACGAGATTACTGGCGCAGCTTTAGCTATGCGCAAGTTTGTTAAAAGAATAAAAACTACCCAGGATGTCATCTTGGATACCTGTGGCACAGGAGGAGATAATTGCCAGACTTTCAATATCTCAACTATTGCTGCTTTCCTGGTTGCCGCAGCCGGGATAAAGGTCGCCAAACACGGAAACCGCAGCATAACCAGTTCTTGCGGCAGCGCTGACCTGTTAGAATCTTTGGGCGTTAATTTATCCCTTGAGGAAGAAAGAATCGAACAGGCACTCGAAAAAATCGGAATAGCTTTTTTATTCGCACCTCAACTTCATCCGGCAATGAAATACGCAATGCCTGTGCGTAAAAAATTAAAAATTCGTACCATATTCAATATCCTAGGCCCTTTAACCAATCCAGCTTTTGCTACTCACCAGATTATGGGAGTATTTAAGAAAGATCTGGTTGAGCCCCTCGCACATGTCTTGGCAAATTTAGGCCTTGTCCATGCAATGGTTGTGCATGGTGAAGATGGTTTAGATGAAATTTCTACAACTTCTGGAACTTTTGTTTGTGAGTATAAGGATGGAAAATTTAAAACTTTTTCGATTAAACCAGAAGACCTTGACTTTAAGAGAGCGCTTCTATCAGACCTTAAAGGTGGCGATGGTGCAACAAATGCAAAAATTGCCTTAGACATCTTAAAAGGAAGCATTAGCCCGAAGAGGGATATTGTTTTGCTTAACGCGGCAGCAGCAATATACGTTGCAGATAAAGCTAAGGATATCTCAGACGGCCTAAAAATAGCCCGCGAAACTTTAGATTCGGGTGCTGCTTTAAAAAAATTAGAACTGCTTAGAGAATTTACTAATCAATAAAATGGATATCTTAAAAAGAATAATCAAAAATAAATTAATTGAGATAAAAAAAGCGAAACAAGTAAGGCCTTTAAAGCATCTAATTTTATATGTAAATAAATGTCCAAAGCCGCGGGATTTTAAAAAAGCAGTTTCTAAGAAAGGCAGAGTCTGTATTATTGCTGAAATTAAAAAGGCTTCGCCTTCAGTTGGAGTTATTCGTAGGGATTTTAACCCGATAAAGTTAGCTAAAGCTTTAGAAAAAGCTGGCGCAGATGCATTATCTGTTCTTACGGATAAAAAATTTTTTAAAGGAGACCTTTCTTATATATCAAAAATTAAAAGGAAGGTCAAACTGCCAATTTTAAGGAAGGATTTTATTATTGATGAGTATCAGGTTTACGAATCACGCGCCTTTAGAGCAGATGCAATTCTTTTGATAGCCAGGATAATTACGGGGAATAAACTTAAAAAACTTTATAATTTGGCAAAAAGTTTAGGCTTGGCTTGTCTGGTAGAGGCCTATTCAAAAAGCGATTTAAAGAAGGCATTAAAGATTAGCCCTGAGATTATTGGCATCAATAATAGAAATTTGAAAGATTTTAGCTTAGATTTGAATACCACTTTTAGGTTAGCCAAATTTATCCCCAAGGGAAAGATTGTTGTCAGCGAGAGCGGATTTGAGGACTTCAGTCATTTAAAAAATCTAAGAGACAGGAACATTAATGCTGTATTAATCGGTGAAGCTTTTATGAGAATGAAATCGATTCATATAGCATAGGAAGAATTTAGAATGAAAAAATCCGTAAATAAACATCTTTATGCTTTAATCTTGGCTGGTGGCGTAGGAAGCCGTTTCTGGCCATTTAGTAGAGAGCTTGAGCCAAAGCAATTCCTAAATATTACTGGTCAGGGTTCTTTGATTCAAAATACTATTAGGCGTTTAGATAAAGTTGTGGCTCCTTCTAATATTTATATCATCTCTCGTAATACCTATTTTTACGAACTTAAAAAACAGATAAAAAAATTTAATATCCCTGAGTCTAATATATTATTAGAGCCCCAAGCCAAGAATACAGCTCCAGCCATTGGCTTGGGTAGCAAGTTTATAGCCAAACTTGATAAGGATGCAATAGTTATTGTATTACCGTCAGATCATTATGTGCCTGACTACGATAATTTTAGAGCATGTATATTTAAGGCAGCACAGATTGCTTGTCTTAATTTTTTAGTTACTATAGGCATAAGGCCTAAAAGGCAATCTAGCGGATATGGATATATAAAAGTAGATAGAACAAAGTTATTTAAGTTAGAAAACAGGAATATATTTTATAAGGTCGAGAAATTTTTTGAAAAACCAAGCTTAGAAAAAATAAAGAAACATTTTAAGGGCACAGATTATTTCTGGAATAGCGGGATATTTGTCTGGAAGGCTTCTGAATTTATGGATGAGCTAAAGGCGTATCTGCCGGATTTATATAAAAAGATAATGTCTATAAGAAACAATAACGATTTAGTCAGGGTCTGGAAGAGAGTTACCCCCATTTCAGTTGACTATGGAATTTTAGAGCATTCAAAAAAGATAGCTCTTATTGCGGCTAATTTTTCTTGGGCAGATTTGGGTAGCTGGGATGCGTTAAATGAAGTATTAGCTAAAGATGTTAACGGCAATGTATTTCAAGCTGATTCTTTGGATTTGGGCAGCAAAGAAACCTGTGTTTTTAGTCGCGGCAATAGACTTATCGCTACCATTGGCCTTGAGGGCTTGGTTATAGCTGATACTCCTGATGCGCTTTTGGTATGCGATAGGCATAAAAGCCAGGAAGTCAGAAAGCTAATAGACGACCTGAAATCATTGAGACGAAAAGAGCATATAAGGCATTTATGCGAAAAACGGCCATGGGGTTCATATACAGTCTTGCAAGTTGGCGAAGGCTTTAAAATTAAGCTGGTTGAGATTGACCCTAAAAAGCGCTTAAGCCTTCAGAGCCATAGTAAGCGCGCTGAGCATTGGGTGGTAGTCCACGGATGCGCCAAGGTTACTTACTCAAATAAGACGAAAACTGTCAAAAGCAACCAGAGTATTTACATACCTAAAGGAACAAAACATCGCCTTGAAAATATTACCAACTTGCCTCTTAAAATTGTTGAGGTGCAGACAGGCAATTACTTAGAAGAGGATGATATTAAGAGATTTGAAGATGATTTTGACCGATTACTATAAATAGTCATATTTATCCTAACTATAAGCGGGTCAGATAGTTTTGTTTTTGAAAAATACCCGCTATGTCTCACTTTATACCTTTGGTTAATATGCTTGACAGGTTTAAGAGTTGCAAGTAAAATTATAATGTTCATTTTACGAACATTACTTAGAAGATGCCAAATCCTCCATTAGAATTCTTAAAACCATCTACAGATTTAAGGAATCTTAAATTATTGGAAGAAATCTCCAAAGAGGCTAAAATTTCGCAGCGAAAACTCGCCCGTCGCCTCGGAGTGGCCCTGGGAGTTACCAATGCCTGCTTAAAAAAGATGATAAAAAAAGGCTTTATAAAAGTCAAAGGCATTAGTAATCGCCGAATTATCTATTATCTTTCGCCCAAAGGCTTTAGCGAAAAAACGCGTCTCACATATTACTTCCTCCAACACACAATTTCTTATTATGTAAGTCTTAAAAAGAAGATTTATGAAAAGTTGCGATTGTTAGAGGCCGATAATGTCAAAAGGATTATTTATTATGGTGCAGGTGAGGTTATGGAAGTCGCCTTTATTACTTTGCATGAAACTAACCTCGAACTTGTCGGAATAATAGATGATGATGGAGCCAAACATGGCAAAAAGAAGTTTGGATTTGTTATAAGTGCTCCAGCGATTATAAAGGAACTAAAACCCGATGCTATTTTTATTACCTCTTTAAAATTTAGAGATGAAATCTTGAATAATCTGGAAAATGACGAGTCGTTAAGGCAAATCAGACGATATTCATTAGATTAAAATAGTTTCATATAAACGAAAGAGAGATTAAAAAATGAAAATTCCTTTAATTGATTTAAAAAAACAATATCGCAGCATTAAAGAAGAAGTAAATGAGGCAGTTCTGCAGGTTTTGGAAAGCGGCTCTTTTATCTTAGGCGAAAACGCAGAAGCACTAGAGGAAGAATTTGCCTACTTTTGTAAGGTAAAATACGCTGTAGGCGTTGCTTCTGGCACTGATGCTTTGGAGCTATCCTTGAGAGCTTTAGGCATAGGCCAAGGCGATAAAGTCATTACTACCCCCTTTACATTTATCGCTACCACAGAGGCCATCGGTCAGGTAGGCGCAACGCCAATATTTGTTGACATCAATCCAGAAACTTATAATATTGATCCTAAAAAAATAACCGAATATTTACTCGGAATTACGAATTTGCAACGTCAAGCCATAAAGGCTATAATTCCAGTCCATCTTTATGGCCAACCCTGCGATATGGATAGACTAATTAAAATTGCTAAAGATTATAACTTAAGGATAGTCGAAGACTGTGCCCAAGCTGTTGGTAGCGAATATAAAGGGGAAAAAGTTGGCTCCTTTGGCGATACGGGTTGTTTTAGCTTTTTCCCAAGTAAAAACTTAGGTGCTTATGGCGACGGCGGCATGATAGTTACCAATGACGAAAAAGTTGCCCAACGTTTAAGAATGCTACGTGTTCATGGAAGTAAAGATAAATATCACCACATTAGCGAAGGGCGTAACAGCCGCCTTGATGAGTTACAGGCAGCCATCTTAAGGGTAAAATTAAGACACTTAAATAACTGGAACGAATCTCGGCGAAAAAATGCAGCTGCCTACAATGAAAATCTAGGTAAAGAAAACCTTAATGGCAAAGTCATATTGCCAAGGGAACTCATGGGAGCAAAACATACTTACCATCTCTATGTAGTAAGAGTCAAAGATAGAGATAGACTACGTAATTTTTTAGAATCGAACGATGTCCAGACAGGCGTCCATTATCCTTTACCCCTTCATCTTCAAGAGGTTAATAAGAACTTGGGTTATAATAGAGGCGATTTCCCAACAAGTGAACTAATTTCCGATGAAATTATCTCGCTTCCAATGTATCCAGAACTTGATAAAGTAGCAATTAGTTATATTTCAGATTTAATTTCCAATTTTCTTAAGGAGAGAAGATGATTACTTTAGCTCAAATTGGAGCAGGTGATTGGGGTCAGAACCACATCAGGATTTTTTCCGGTCTGAAGGATTGTTTCTTAAAGGTTTGCTGCGATAAAAGAAAAGATGTCTTGGAGAAGATAGGCACAATTTATAATAAGAGATTAAGATTAACTACAAATTTCCAAGACATTCTGCAAGATAATGAGATTGAAGCGGTGGTGATAGCAACTTCGGCTCCTACCCATGCCTTTCTGGCTATTGAAGCATTTTCAGCAGGCAAGCATGTTTTTATAGAGAAGCCACTGGCCTTAACTTTAGAGGATGGAATAAAGATTCAAGAAGCAGCACAAAGAAATAAACGCATCCTTATGGTTGGCCATCTGTTACTTTATCACCCGGCAGTTTTAAAACTAAAAAGCTATATTGAAAGCGGCCAGTTAGGTAAAATTCTCTATCTCTATTCTACGCGTGTTAATTTAGGCAGGATAAGAGAAGAGGAAAGCGCTCTTTGGAGTCTGACCTCTCACGATATCTCTGTGGCCTTATTTCTATTAGATGATATCCCAGAGGAGGTCAGCGCTAAGGGTGACAGTTACTTAAGGAAGGGGATTGAGGACGTTGTTTTTATGACTCTTAGATTTAAGAATGATATCTTGACTCATATACACGCCAGTTGGCTTGATCCGCACAAGATGAGAAAGTTTACTGTGGTAGGTTCTAAGAAGATGGCAGTTTTTGATGATATGCAACCCTCTGAGAAGATACGTATTTATGATAAAGGCGTTGACCGCAAAGTAGATTATAAGACTTACGCGGAATATTTAGCCCTGCGCGATGGAGATATTAACATTCCTCGCATTGAAATGAAAGAGCCTTTGCAAATTGAATGTCAGCATTTTCTGGATTGTATTATGAATAATCATAAACCAATAACCAATGGAGAGAATGGCCTAGAAGTTTTGAAAGTTCTGTCTGCTGCCCAAAAATCATTAGAGGCAAATGGTGACTCCGTTAAAATTTAATAGAAGGAATAAAACAAGAAATTATTTTGTACATAAGTCTGCATATATAGATGAAGGGGCTGTTATTGGAAACGATACTAAGATATGGCACTTCAGCCATATTATGAGTGGCGCAAGAATAGGAAAAAAATGTAAACTCGGACAGAATGTTTATATAGGGCCTAATGTAAAAATAGGCAATAATGTAAAAATACAGAATAATGTGTCGGTTTATCCTGGTGTTACGCTGGAAGACGATGTCTTCTGTGGCCCTTCCACAGTTTTTACTAATATTATTAATCCGCGTTCAGCTATTAATCGAAACAACGAAGGTTTTTTTTTAAAAACCCTGATTAAAAAAGGCGCAAGTATCGGAGCAAATGTGACTATAGTCTGTGGCCATATCATTGGTGAATATGCGTTTATAGGAGCGGGGGCAACGGTTACCAAAGATGTTTTACCATATTCATTAGTTTATGGCAATCCTGCACGCCATAAAGGCTGGATATGCGAATGCGGCGAAAAATTAGGATTTAATGGAGCAAAAGCTACCTGCCAAGAGTGTAAAAAGCAATATAGAAAGATAAAGGATAAAGTTAAAAGGATAAAAAAAGCGTAATTCTTCGTTGTTTTTAAATATCTTCTATTAAGGAGGCTAAAGTGGATTGGTCTAAAAAAGTAATTTTGTTAACTGGTGGGACAGGTTCATTTGGGCAGAAATTTACTGAAGTCATGCTTAAAAAATATAGACCCAAAGTTATAAGAATTTTTAGCCGCGATGAATTGAAACAGTGGGATATGGAGAAAAAGTTTAATAACCATAGACAGTTAAGATTTTTCATTGGCGATGTTCGGGATAAAAATAGATTAGAGCGTGCAATGGATGGAACTAATATTGTAGTACACGCTGCTGCCCTAAAGCAAGTACCTTTATGTGAATACAATCCATTTGAGGCAGTGAAAACAAATATTCTTGGTGCTCAAAATGTTATCGAAGCGGCTATTGATCATAACATAGAAAAAGTTATGGCGATAAGCACAGATAAAGCAGTAAATCCTGTGAATTTATATGGTGCAAGCAAGATGTGCATGGAAAAACTATTTATTGCTGCAAATGCTTATGTGGGATCTAAAAGAAAGACAAAGATGTCCTCTGCCCGTTATGGGAATGTAATAGGCAGTAGAGGCAGTATCATTCCATTGCTTAAGGAGCAAAGGTTAAGCGGAACAATTACGATTACGGATAGAAGGATGACACGTTTCTGGATTACGCTTGAACATGGCGTAGAATTTGTAATTCAATGCATAGAAAAAATGCATGGAGGCGAGGTATTTGTGCCAAAGGTACCTAGCATGAGGATTATGGATTTAGCAAAGACAATCGCTCCAAGATGTAAAATAAAATATATTGGAATACGTCCAGGTGAAAAAATTCATGAATGTCTGCTGACTGAGGATGAGTCGGGGCATGCATTGGAATATAAGGATTTATTTGTAATCATACCTGATCATCCATGGTGGTCTTTTGATAATTGGAAGGATGGAAAGAAGCTTTCTCAGGGATTCAAATATACAAGTGATTCAAACCCTCACTGGTTAAACGAAAAGGAATTACTCAAGATGATAGAGGAGTAAGGTGAGATTTATACCATATGGTCATCATACAATAGGTAGAGATGATATACGTGCCGTAGTAGATGTATTGAATTCTGATTGGATTACTCAAGGTTCAAAGATAGGAGAATTTGAAGATGCTGTCTGTAAGTATACGGGTGCAAAATATGCGGTAGCAGTAAATTCAGGGACAGCAGCTCTTCATGCAGCCAGTTTTGCTGCCGGTATAAAATGCAAAGATGAAGTTATTACATCTCCAGTAACTTTTCTGGCTACAGCAAATTGTATAGTTTACCAGAAAGCCAAACCTGTATTTGCAGATATCAATGCCAATAGTTTAAATATAAACCCTGAAGAGATAGAGAGAAAAATAACTCGTAGGACAAAAGCTATAATCGCCGTTCATTTCGCAGGTTTTCCTTGCAATATGGATAAGATTTTAAGTATTGCAAAGAAGAACCGGCTTATTGTTATTGAAGATGCATCACATGCTTTGGGTGCGCAATATAAAGGCAGAAAGATTGGGTCAATTGGCAATATGACTACCTTTAGCTTTCACCCTTTGAAGTCTATTACTACAGGTGAAGGCGGAATGATATTAACTAACAATAAGAAATTATATACTCGTTTACTCTGTTTTAGAAATCATGGGATAGTAAAGAATAAAAAGAAGTTGCGCAAGATCGGTCCTTGGTATTATGAGATGCAGAATTTAGGTTATAATTACCGGATTACTGATTTTCAATGCGCATTAGGTATAAACCAACTGGCAAAATTAGATAAATTTATTAGAAGGCGCGAAGAGATTGCCATTCGTTATAATGAATTATTTAAAGATATAGATAATTTTATAGAATTTCCTCAAGAAGTTCCAAATTATATTAAGCATGCCTGGCATCTTTATATTATTCAGTTAAGATTGGATAGGTTAAAAATAAGCAGGAAAAAATTTTTCAATATTTTGCGTAATAAGAATATTGGAGTTCAGGTGCATTATATCCCGATACACTTACAACCTTTTTATAAAAGAAATTTTGGTTATAAGAAGGGAGATTTTCCTCAGGCAGAGAGATTTTATGAAAGAGCAATAACTTTACCCATCTTTCCAGCATTGGCAAATAAAGATATAGACAGGATTGCTAAAACAGTTAAGAGTTTGGTGAAAAATAGATGAGAGTATTAGTAATCGGTTGCGGATCAATAGGAGAAAGGCACATACAGAATTTAAGAAAATTAAAGATAGGGGAGATTTTAATATCCGACATAGATAAGAAGAGACTTCTTTATGTATCAAGAAAATATAAAATTAGCCTCATATTTAATAATTTTAAGGATGCTTTAGAGAAAAAGCCTGATGCGGCAATAATCTCTACGCCTCCCAATTCACACATCCCCATAGGGCTGGCAGTAGTTAATAGTGGGGTCCATGCTTTTATCGAAAAACCTCTTTCGGATAGACTAAAAGGAATAGATGAATTTATTAAGGAATCAAAAAAGACAAAATTAGTAATTTTTATTGGGTATAATTTACGTTTTCATCCCGGCCTGCAGTTAGTTAGAAAAATCTTAACTAAAGGAACTATCGGCCGTATCCTTTGCGCCAGGGCAGAATTTGGGCAAAATCTTACCCAATGGAGACCTAATCAGGATTACCGGCGCAGTTATAGCGCTAAAAAAGCAATGGGCGGAGGGATTATTCTCGAATCTTCCCATGAATTAGATTATCTTTCTTGGCTAATCGGAGATATAAAAAATATTAATTGCTTTGCCAAAAAGGTTAGTACCTTAGAGGTAGATACTGAGGATACTGCCCAGATTCTGTTAGAGTTTAAGAGCGGTGTCATTGCCCAGGTTCATCTTGATTTTATTCGCTATGATTATTCCCGTAATTGCGAGCTGATAGGAGACAAGGGGACGATAATCTGGGATTATTCCAAAAGTCAAGTCAAAGTCTATATTGCGGATAAAAAAAAATGGAAAATATTTAATGTAAACTTCAAACCGAATAATATGTATCTTGAAGAGTTGAGACATTTTATCAACTGCATCTTAAAAAAACAAAGGCCTTTAATTAGCGCAGAGGAAGGCAGAAAGATATTGAGAGTAGCTTTGGCAGCAAAAAGGTCTGCAAAAACGGGCAAAAAGGTCTCATTATGAGAAAAGTCATAGCAATAATCCAGGCAAGGATGGGTTCAAGCAGACTTGCGAATAAGGTATTAAAAGATATATCTGGTAAACCTATGCTCTGGCATGTAGTTGAGCGTACGCAGAGAGCAAAATCTGTTAACTTGGTTGTTTTAGCCACTTCTACCAATGTTTTAGATGACCCAATAGAGGAATTTGCCAAGAAGAACAACTTAAATATTTTTCGCGGATCGGAAGAAGACGTCTTGGATAGATATTACCGGGCTGCAAAAAAATTCAAGGCCGATATAGTTGTAAGGATTACAGGTGATTGTCCGCTAATTCCTCCCGAAATCATTGATAAGGTAGTTAGGACTTTTCTTAAGGGCAAGTGCGACTTTGTTACTAATACAATCATCTACACCTATCCAGATGGTTGCGACGTAGAAGTTTTTTCTTTTAAAGCACTTCTAAAATCTTGGAAAGAGTCTAGTGAGCCAATCGAGAGGGAACACGTTTCAGTCTATATTAGAAATTCTAATAGGTTTAAAATGAAAAACGTCAGGGATGAAACTTCGCTTGCTTCTGGAGCATACCATTGGTCTGTTGATAGAATTGAAGACTTGAAGTTTGTTAGAGAAGTATATAAGCATTTATATAAAGATGGCAGGATATTTTCTTATGAAGATATCATTGATTTATTAAGACGACACCCTGAGATTAAAGAGATAAATAAGCAGGCAATATCAAATGAGGGATATTATAGGAGTTTATTGAAGACACCTAAAATTAAACCAAAAAAAATAGCAATTAAAAAATCACTTTTGTTGAAAGATAAAGCACGGAAGTTGATTCCCGGATGTAGCCAGACATTCAGTAAGGGCCCGTCTCAATTCGTGCAAGGGATCGCTCCTGTTTTTTTAGAAGATGCCAAAGGTTGTCGTGTTCGGGATGTTGATGGTAATGAATATATCGACTATGCTATGGCTCTCGGTCCGGTAGTTTTAGGTTACAACTATCCTTCCGTATCTGAGGCGGTTAAAAAGACTTTGGAAAAAGGCACTACTTTCACTCTGCCAAATAGATTAGAGGTGGAATTATCTGAAATTTTATGCGAGATAATTCCCTGCGCACAAATGGTCCGTTTTGGCAAGAATGGATCAGATGTAACTTCCGGTGCGGTTAGAGTTGCACGCGCCTACACAGGTAAGGATAAAGTTGCCTGCTGCGGCTATCACGGTTGGCAGGACTGGTATATTGCGACTACATCCAGAGATAGAGGCATTCCCGAAGCAGTGAAAAACTTAAGCTTAACCTTTGAATATAATAAAATCGAAACCTTAGAAAAAGTTTTTGCGCAAAATTTGAATCAGATTGCCTGCGTAATTATGGAACCTGTTGGAGTTATTGAGCCGAAAGATAATTTCTTAGAGAAGGTCAAGGAACTAACCCATAAAAATGGTTCAATATTGATATTTGATGAGGTTATTAGCGGATTCCGTTTCGCATTAGGTGGTGCAGGAGAATATTTTAATGTGATTCCTGACTTGGCGTGTTTTGGTAAGGCGATGGGGAACGGTTTTCCCATATCAGCGGTTGTAGGTAAAAAAGAGATTATGAAATTATTTGAAGAGGTATTTTACTCTTTTACCTTTGGGGGTGAAATCGTTTCTATCGCTGCTGCTATAGCAACAATTAAAGAGCTAAGAAAAAAAAGTGTTATAAGATATCTTTGGAGTCAAGGAAGAAAAATAAAAGACGGATTCAATGTTTTGGTAAAAGAGTACAGTTTAGAAAATCACATGCAATGTAGAGGACTCCCCCCCAGAACCGTAATTACATTCAAAGACGAGAAAGGCGACGATGGTCTATTGTTAAAAAGTTTATTTCAACAAGAATGCATAGACAGAGGAATCCTCTTTACCTCTGCGCATAATATCTGTTTTAGCCATTCAGATAAAGATATTGATTATACCTTGCGAGTTTATAATACAGTTTTAGAAATAATTAAAGGAGCCGTTCTTAGGGGCAGAGTCAAAAAGATGCTTAAAGGCGAGATGCTTAAGCCTATATTTAGAAAAGTCTGACAACATATTATTAGCCAATATGAACAAATTCGATGAATTAAGTTCCACTTATAAGTCTATATTAGATCACGATGTTAGATTTTCAGGTGAAAATGCCGAATATTTTGCCCTATATAAAGCTGAATATATAAAAAAATACCTCGGCAGTAATTTTAGAGGCCGCATTTTGGATTATGGGTGCGGCGTGGGCCTTGTTATAAAATTTCTGAGATCTCTTTTTGACAAGAAATATGTAGAAATAATAGGGTTTGATAATTCGTTAGCTTCCATAAAACAATGTCGCAACTACATAGAAGGTGCTAGATTTACAAGTAATGATACTGATTTAGAACAAGAATTTTTTGATACAGTAATTATGGCTAACGTCCTACATCATATAGATATAGCTGAAAGAGGCAAGATTTTAAAAAAGGCTATCACATTTTTAAAGAAAGGCGGTTATATTTTTATTTTTGAGCACAATCCTTACAATCCTATAACTAGAATGGTGGTAAAATCATCTCCCATCGATGAGAAGGCATCGCTGGTTAGTGCCAGGGATATTATGAGATTGTTACGAAGTCTCTATATTGATATTCATAAAAAACGGTATATAGTATTCTTTCCAAGATTACTTAAAAAACTTAGGTTTCTTGAGCCAATAATGGGCTATATCCCCATAGGTGCGCAATATGTTTATGTGGGGCAAGTATAGCAATTCGAGTTAAGTGTTGTACAAAAATATTGGAGAGATGAAATGAAAAAAATGTTGGTTCTTAATGGGCCAAATCTTAACATGTTCGGTAAGCGGGATCCCTCGTACTACGGTACCATCACCTTAAAGGAAATTAATGAGAAGATCGAGGAATTAGCCCTGGAACTCGGGTTTGCGGTAGAATGCTTCCAAACAAACCATGAGGGGATAATGGTGGAAAAAATACACGGGATCCGAGAAGAAGATGTTGATGCCCTGATTATCAATGCTGGGGCGTGGACCCATTACAGCTACGCCATCATGGATGCTTTGGCTATCATTAAAGTGCCGATCATCGAGGTGCATATGTCTAATATTCACACTAGGGAGGTATTTCGGCATTATTCAGTAATTGCGCCGCTGGCGAAGGGGCAAATCACTGGATTCGGGCTGAACAGTTATCTATTGGGCTTGAGAGCTGCATGGGATTTGATCAAAGATAATAAATAGCACGCGTCATAATGACGTTTAGTTAGATAAATTTTAGTCAATATCAAAAAGAGAAAGGTAGCAATGAATATCTTAATTTACGGTGCCGGTGCAATTGGATGTCACATTGCGTATTGTATGTATGTAACACGACATACTCCATATCTTATTGCGAGAGGGCAGCATTATGAGCAAATGAAAAAATATGGCATGCACATCAAGATATGTGATAATGAAATATTAAAGGATGAAAAATTTATCAAGGAAGATTCTAGGTTTTATATTGTAAACGATGTGAACAAAGTAAAAGATACCAAAATGGACTATATTTTCATAACCGTCAAATTGAACGATTACAATGACAAAACACTCCAGGATCTATATCCATTTATGGGGAAAGACACAGCTGTTATTCCTCCTTGCACAGAACTTCCTTTCTGGTGGTTTTATGATCTTAATGGAAAATCTAATGAGAAATACAAAGATATTGATTTCAACCCAGAGGTAAGTAGGTATTTCATTAGAGAGAATATTATCGGCATGACCATGTGGCTATCCTCTGTTATAGAGAGTCCGGGCCACGTATGCGTTAAACATGTCCAGAGAGGCTATCCATTGAAAGAACTATATCCGAATATGAAAGAGCGCGCAGAAAAGCTGAGAAGTATTTTTCAGATAACCTGTATGTCACCCGTTGTGGATAATATCAGAAGCGAAATCTTCATTAAATCCATAAATGCATTTGCTTTTAACTTAGTTGCTTTAGATAGGGAATGCGATAATGTACAATTAAGTCATGACAAATATGGCCAAGATTGTATCCGAAAGATTATGATAGAAGGCGAGCAGATCCTTCGAATCCTAAATATCCCAGTTATCCAAGAAATTGAGGATAGAATTACTCAGACTTTATCCAGTACGAAACATACGATGAGTATGCTTCATGACTACAGGATGGGTAAGCAGATTGAATTAAGTGCTCTGTGGCAGAGCTTCGATAGTTTTTGCAAGATCTTGGGAATAAATATGGGATATTCTAGAGATATGTATGAAAAGGTAATGGCGAAGATTAGTGCGAAAAAACACGCAACAGTGTTAAAGAGATGAACTTTTGGTAAGGTAAAATGGATATCATTCATTATCTTATTAATAATGTAGAGCGGTTTGCGGATAAAACTGCCATCATTTTTGCTGATACCTTCTTATCTTACTCTGAATTTGCTGAAAAAACGCGCAGGCTAGCCGGCACCTTGAGCACAATAGGTGTCAGGAAAGGAACTCACATAGGCCTGCTTCTAAATAATTCTGTAGAGTTCGCAATAACCATGTTTGCTGCTGCTGATTTGGGCGCAACCATAGTGCCCATGGTTACTACTTTGGGTGATAACGATCTACTTACAGCGATAAATTTCACCGATGTCGATTTTATTATTGGGTGGCATACCACCCTAAAGGATGTGTTCTATAGATTGCAGGGTAATTTTCCGCTTTCGCGTCAACATTGCATTTCTGTTGGCGCAGAGATTGACGGATGTAGGGCATTTAGCGAGATGTTGAACGCTCAGCTGCCAGCTTATGAATTGGGACGTAGGATGATTGATGAGGAGACGGATTTTATTCTGACCATGACTTCAGGATCGACCAGTGCTCCTAAGCCTATAGTTTTTACACAAGGCACAAAAATCCGAAGGAGCTTGGGAGCGCAGGAACTATATAATATCACCGATAACGATGTCACGCTTGTTGGTACTCCTATGTACCATTCCCTTGCTCAACGGCTTGTTTTAATGCCGATTATTACCGGAGGAACTTGTGTAATTATGCAGAAATTCACTCCTAATAATTGGCTCACCCACGTCAATAAGCATAAGGTTACTTTCAGCATTGCAGTTTCCTCCCAATTGGAAATGATATTGCAGGATTTAAAGGAGACAGAGGCTGATTTAAGCTCTTTGCGGTGTATTGTTTCCTGCTGTGCATTGTTAAAAAATGACATTAAATCGCGTTTAATCAAGGAATTAAAATGCCATTTTCACGAGTGTTACGGTACTTCTGAAGTTGGAGTTGTATCTAATCTGGCTCCCGAAGACTCGTCTAAGAAACTGTCTAGTGTCGGCAAGGCAGCTCCTGGTGTCGAGCTCAAGATCGTTGACGCAAAAGGAAAGCCAGTTGTCAGAGGGGAGATTGGCGAGATTACCTGCAAAACGCCAATGCGCTTTTCCCGTTACTACAAGAATGAACAAGCTACCCAAGAGAGTATGGTAGATGGTTTCTTTTGCACTGGGGATATGGGATATTTAGATGAGGACAATTACCTTGTTTTTTCTGGCCGCAAGAAAGAGATCATAATCACCGGTGGCATCAATGTCTATCCAACGGATGTTGAAGCTGTCTTGAATGAGCATCCAAAGGTCAAAGAGTGTGCGGTGATCGGGGTTGAAGATAGAAGGTTCGGGGAAGCCGTCCTGGCGCTGATCATTCCCAGAGAAGGCGAACCACTCACCAGCCGCGAACTGCAACGTCACTGCATGTATCGCTTGGCCGACTTTCAGCAACCAATGAGTTACGAGTTTGTTAAAACACTTCCCAGAAACGAATTAGGAAAACCTCTCAAACGCAAACTTAAAGAGCAGTTTCAAGGTTATGATGTAAGTGCGGCAGTAAGAAGAATAATGAGTAAGCCTAAGGAAAAATATGGAGAATAAAGAACATCATATAGTCATCTCTGTAATTATCCCTATGTACAACATTCAACGCTATATAACTACGTCTTTAAATAGATTAAAATCTCAAACCCTATCTCAATATCTTTTTGAGGTAGTTTTGGTTGACGACTCCTCAACAGACGATACTTTTATTATTGCAAAAAGTTTTAGGGGAATAAGAAATTTAACAGTAGATAAACTTAAAAAAAACTCAGGGCCGGGCATTGCCAGAAATAGGGGAATTGAGTTAGCAAAAGGAGACTATATACTTTTTCTTGATGGCGATGATTATCTTTTAGAGTCTTCTTTAGAAAAGATATTTACCATAATCAATAACCATGACATCGATGTAGTCACTTTTAATTGGACGTATTACAAAGATTTAATAGAGCAGAATCCAATACCCAGAAGAAGAGATTTAGATGATATGCCTATGGATAGATTTTATTTAACAAAACACTATTTAGGAATGAATATGGATGGCTCTGTGATTTATACTTTAGTAAAGAAATCTGTATTAGTTAAGAATAACATCAAATTCCCAGCAGGTTTTCATGAAGACATGTCAATTATTTTTCAAATATATTATTCTGCCAGAAACATATTAAAGCTAAATGAGATTATCTATATAAAAAGAGATAGGCCTGACTCAATTAATCACACTTTTAGCAAAAAGCATGTCTATGACTATCTCAGTGCCTGGCCAAAAATAATGGATTTTTTAATAAAAAAAGAAGGCAGTAGTGCCAAGCATAAATATAGGCAAGACTACTTAAGAGGCATATCAGGATTAGTGGCTACGTTGATTAGGAAAAATTTAAATATAAATTCTAAAAATTTTAATAAAAGATTAGAATTATATAAATGTATAGTAAAAAGCTTAAAAGCCAATAAATATTTAGCCGATATTAAAATGCTTCCCAACATAACAAAAAAAGACAAAATTACGCAACTATTTTTGAGATCAATGTTAGCAAAAGATCTTCCAATTGAAAAAAAAGTAGAGTTTTTTGAGGAATGCGGTCTTAACAAATAAATTGAACTTAATGGATCTGGTCATCCATATGAAACGGCCAAGAGGGAAGGATTTATTATGAAAAAGAGTTGGAGCTGCAGTGGTTTACACTACTCAATCTTTGCCGCTCCTGATGTTTTAAGGCATTGTTGTAAAAGATTTTTTGTAAATGGCCAAATGAGAGGGGATGTAGAGATATTTAAGGTTTTTTCTAACTCGGATATAAGCACTAAAAAAATTTTAGAGCATAAGCAAAAACTATATGAAGATATCAATAGCGGCAAAGAAACTCCTTGTAGTAGTTGCCCTTGGATAAAATACGATGATTGGGAGCCGTTTAATAAACTTAAAATAAAGCATCTATCTATAGAAAATCACACTGTATGCAATCTAAGATGTACCTACTGCAATGAGACATATTACGGAGGTAAAAAATCTAACTATGATATTATGCATTTATATAAGGAGTTAAAATTAAAAGATGCTTTTGATGAAAATATTTCTCTGGTGTGGGGTGGAGGCGAACCGCTTTTATTAAATTCTTTTTATGAAATTTTTTCAACATTAACTCAAGAGCTTGCCCCATCTCGTAATAACATCTTTACAAATGCCATTATATACAGTGATAGTGTTGCAAAGTATCTAAAAGAGGGCAAAGTTACCATTACAACAAGTATTGATGCAGGATTTAGGAGTACCTACAATAAAATTAGAGGCTCTGATAAATTAATTACAGTACTGCAAAACTTAAAAAAGTATTATCAATGTGATAAAGATGGAATTACTGTTAAATATTTACTACTACAAGAAAATAGCAATGAAGATGAAGTTTTAGCTTTTGTAGATAAAATAAAAGAATATGGGCTTAGTGGATGTACTTTTCAAATAAGCACGAACTATAAAACCGAACGAATTGATGAAAAAATAGCCAGAACATCAATTTTTCTTTTTAATGAGTTAAAAAAATGTGGTACTAAACTCATAAATTTCGATGATCATTTAAGGCCAAGGCTTAATTCAATGAGAGATAGTTTGAATATAAAGAGTAGTTACTCAGATAAAGACGTCATAATCTGGGGGGCGGGTGATTATGCAGAAATGATGTTAAAAGAGAGCAGCTTCTTTAATAATAGAAATATTAGATGCTTCGTAGATAGTAGTAGACAAAAGCATGGTAAAAAGTTTGGGCCTTACGAGATAAAGCCACCTAAAGCTGTTTTAGAGAATGAAGATACCTACATATTTATAGCCTCGACAAGCTATTACAGGCAAATATATAGCCAAATCTTAGATATGGGGGTTTCACCAAAAAGAATTATTGACGATGTTGTTATCTAATAAACATTTTTTAATTATAACTCCTTTGAGGACGGCTTCGTTGCCATTGGAACCTGCCTTGGGTCCTCTAAGCCTTTATTCATTTGCGGTAAAAAATGGTTTTGATGGTGACTTGCTGGATTTTAACACGATAATTAGCGAAGAGAATATTCGAGACTACGACGATATTGTAAATACTTCACTCCAGCAATGGCTCAATTCTCATCCAGAGGCAAAAATCGTTGGCATAACTGTACTCTTTTCTGGGGTTTTTAGAAGAGCACTTAAAATTGCGAAAGTTGTAAAGAAGATACGCAGTGATGTTTCTGTGGTGATCGGCGGCAACCACCCATCTATATTTCCTAAAGAAATAATAGAAAACTGTCCAGAAATAGACTATGTAGTTATTGGGGAAGGTGAAGAACAATTTTTGAATCTGCTCAAGTTGCACTCACAAGGGTCTGTTTCTAAAGCCAATCTTGATATAGACAATGGCATTGCCTATAGGTCTGACGGTAAAGTTGTCGTAAAAGAGAAAATACGCTATATATACGATTTGGGCTCACTAGGTATAACAAATTATGTTCAAGTTAACTTTGCAAAATATCATACTCCAGATATGGATACATGGTATAACCCAAAGAAGCACGACATCATATGCGCAATGCCCATAACTACATCTAGAGCATGTCCCTATAGTTGCAGCTTTTGCAGTATGTATAGAGTAATGGGACGCAAATTTCGTTCCAGACCTGTTGAGGTTGTGCTGGAAGAATTGAAAATTTTGTATTATGAGCACAATATTAGATATTTTAGAATCATGGATGACTGTTCTACTTTTGACAAGAAAAATTCGATGAAGCTGTTTCTTGAGATTGCTAAGAGTGATATGGATTTGTCTTTCGAATTTTATAACGGTTTAAGCATCAGAACACTCGACAATGAACTGATCGATATCCTTGTGGAAAATGGCTTAGTGCGAGGAAGTCTACCCATTGAAAGCGGCTCGGAATTTCTTAGAAATAAGATTATGAATAAAAATCTTCCTGAAGATAAAATTTATGAAGTATATAAATATTTTGAAAAAAACATCCCCACATATGGCTTATTGGATTTTTTTTGATAGGTCTTCCTGAAGAAACTGTTGAGACATTAGAGGATACTATTAACATGATCAAAAACTTAAAGACTATTTATCCTATTTTTAATATCCTTGTTCCTTTTCCAGGAACAAGGCTTTGGGAACAGTGCGTTAGAGATAACTTGCTGCTGATGGATATTAAAGATGTCTGGAAATACCCTTTTTGGGCACATCCGACCACTATTGACAGAGCAGAGAAAGATAGAGGCGAATGGTGCTCTGAAACTTTTGTCAAAAATGAGCAGGCTTTCCTAATCCAGCCTTACAACCTGAGTTTAGAGCAGCTTGCGTATTATTACAAAAAGCTACTCAATCTAAGAGCTGAATCATGGCAAAGAATTGAGCAACGGAAGCAACTTCAAGCCAAAATTCGTTGAGAGGTAATGTTATGATTAATAATCCACTACAACTCGCGTTTATCGGAGGAGGGATAGGCTCTATCGCCGGAACGCCACATTTTGCTGCTGCTTCCATGGATGCTAGATTTAAACTGATCGCCGGAGCGTTTAGCTTAGATACGCAAACAAACCTTCAATCGGCTGCAAGATGGGGGATAAAACGATACTATGATTCCTGGCGGGATTTGATTAAAAAAGAAAAAAATAATATCGACGCTGTCGTTATTCTGACCCCTACTCCGATTCATTCTGATATGATATGTGCTTTATTGGAGCAAAACACCCCCATCATCAGTGAAAAAGCAGTTGTCCAGACAATGGAGGAGATTCAAAAACTAAAAAAAATCTATAATCCCAAGGATCACTTTTTGACTGTAATATACAACTATAGCGGCTATCCGCTTATCAGGGAATTAAAACAGAGGATTTCCAATGGTGAGCTTGGTAAAATTATCAATATTCGCTTGGAAATGCCCCAAGAGTCTTTTCTAAGGTCCCCCGTCAGCACAAAATACCCTCAAGATTGGAGACTGCAAGACAAATATATCCCGACAATCTGTCTTGATTTAGGTGTGCATTTACACCAATTGGCTTTCTTTTTAACAGAGATGGAACCCTGTTCACTTTTTTCAACAATGAAAAACTTTTCAAAGTATTCCGTTATAGACGATGTTGAAATACAACTAAAATACGATAATGGAGCTTCAGGAAATTTTTGGATGAGCAAGACAGCCATTGGTCACAGAAATGGACTTAGAGTACGTATTTATGGAAAAAAAGCATCAGCACAGTGGTATCAGGCCGAACCAGAAACTATGGTTTTAAGTTATGTCAATGGAGAAAAAAAGATAATTGAACGCGGCGGCGATAATTTTATTTGCAATAAAAAAAGATACAATAGGATGGTTCCTGGTCATCCGGCTGGATTTATCGAAGCCTTTGCAAATATATATAGTGATATCGCTGATGCTCTTACAGCGTTTAAAAATAAGAAAAATTATAAAAATCAATATGTTTTCGATCTCGAGCTGGCAGAAAGAGGATTAAATCTCTTTCACAGAGCCAGAGAATCACATGAACAGAAATGCTGGCTATCGATCTAAAATGGGGGAAATATCATGAACCCGCTGGAGGAAAGGATATACATATTCATAGTGGATTATCTAAGCAATATTTCGTCTATACCGTATCAAGATAAAAAAAGTATATTACAATACAGGTATTTGGATGTTGGGCATATTGATTCATTTGGCATTATAAACTTTATTATTACTCTGGAGGATAAGTTTGGTATTTCCTTGACAGCGCAAGATACAGAGTCGGATGAATTCAGAAGCATCGCAGGTCTCATAAAAACCATTACCAAAAAGCTTGAGAAAAGATGAGGTATGACTATAACGATATTGTTACATCTCTAAAAAAATCAGGTATTAAGAATGGCGATACTGTTTTCTTTACAGTCGGCCTTGGCATGGTCGGCATTCCGCCAGCAGAAGTTAACACACAGGAAAAACTCAATAAACTATTTTTTGGCGCCATCAAAGAAGTTTTAGGAGAGAAAGGTACTATGCTCATTCCTGCTTACTCCTATACTTTCGGCGAAAGTACCATAACAAATCTGGCTGTTTTCGACCCACGAACAACTAAGTCACAAATCGGCCCATTTACCAATTTCTTTTTAAAGAGGCCGGGAGTTATTCGTTCCCTTGACCCTATGATGTCGATTGCGGGTTTTGGTCCTCGGGCAAAAGAATTCTTAGAAAATCTTCCTCCAACTTCATACGGAGAAGGTTCAACTTTTTCTAGACTTGTCAAAAGCGATGCAAAATGTTGCAGTATCGGACTTGGTCCCAACTGGGTACCTTTTATCCATTACGCCGAATGGCTTTATCAGGTTCCTTTTCGCTACGACAAGTTTTTCCACGGAATTATTAGTGTCAATAAAAAAACAAAACCTCTTTCTTATGTATATACTGTAAGGATTCTGGCAAAGGAATCGATTGCTAATGCCCACAAAGTAGGACGATTGGCAGAGGAAGCCGGTATTTGGCAATGCGCTCTACTTGGCCGAGCCCGCGTCTATACTGCAAACTGTCATAAGTATTTTGATTTTATCTGTGGTCATTTGGAAAAAGATAAATGGTTATTAGCCACTGGACCTGCTGCAGACCCTTTCAATCTTGAAGAAAAAAGGGTCAGAGCAAAGTTGACTAAAGTGTCACTCAAAAAATTCGACCCCGGTCCGTGGCTTAAAACTCTTTCTACTTTAAGGCGAGATACTGTTTCAGAGAGTATAGATGCTGTTTTTGACGCAATAGCTAAACACTTTCCCATTACTTTTAGTTATTGGCCATCGGGTTCTCACTTCTTGGGCTGGATTACTCCGGAAAAATGGCTATGTCACGATGCTCGTATCACTACATTAAAAGGTAAGATTATCTTTTCATATGACTCTGAGCCAAATTTTGTCCGCTCCTATTCTAAATCGATTGATAGACAAGTATCCCGCAAAGAGCTGTTAAGACATATTAATATACGGCCAGATTTTGCTCCGTTTAATTATCGCGACTGGGGGTTTTGCTTGCCAAAGTCTGCCATTAGACGATTAACGCAAAGTCGTTATAAAGTAAGTATCCAAACTGATTTTTATTATGGAAAAATGAGAACAGCTGAGTTATCTTTAAAAGGAACTAGCGCCAAAACTATCGTTATCGCAAGCTATTTGGACGGTCCTTACAAAGTCAATGAGTCATTAAGCGGGCTTGTCGTATCTCTATCTCTATATCAGTGGCTAAAAAACAAAGACAGAAATCTTAGCTATATTTTCCTTTTGCTGGCCGGCGAAGTGGGTTTTGCATCATGGCTATCCAATTATTCTGATAAACTTTGCCAAACAATTGGTATTATACACCTCAAATGGCTGGGCCTACCTTTCGAACCAACCCTTTTTAGCTTTAACAATAATGAGAACTCAATCCTCAAGGCCGCTGAATTAGTAATTGGAGAAGATTCGGTAAAAACTAAATCGTCTTTATTTCTGCAATTTTACGGCACAGATAATCCACTAAAGAAAAGATTCAATACAGACATACCGCAATATATGTTTTCTAAGGTTCAATTACCATATAATAAGCTCGAGGACACAAAAACAACCTCCCAAAGCATTGAGGATTCGATCAGTCTTCTTCAAAACCTCATCAAGCGATTGGAGGAAGAAGGATCTCTATTAGAATGAAGGTGTCAATACTAACCGAAGGCGGCAAGGCAATAGGTTTCGGTCATATTACAAGATGTATTTCTCTCTCTCAAGCCTTTGAAGAAAAAGGCATAGTATCAGAGATTATAGTAGAGGCAGATGAGGGCATTTTGGATTTATTAAAAGGTAAAAATTATCGAATATTTAACTGGCTTAGAGAAAAAAATAAATTAATTGAAATAGTGGGCAATGCAGATATTGTTATTATCGATTCATATCTGTTAGAGAAATCTCTATATCGAAGAGTCTGTGAAATAGAGCGAGGTAGAATAGTCATAATAGACGATTACAACCGCTTAGAATATGCGAATGGCTTTGTAGTCAATCCTTCAATTTATGGTGATACAGTTAATTATTCCCAAAAGGACAGTATAATTTATCTATTAGGAAAAGATTACATACTTTTGCGAGAAGAATTTTGGGACATTCCGGAAAAGAAAATTAATAAAAAAATTAAAAAGGCATTAATTACCTTTGGGGGGATGAATCACTGCGACTTTATACATAAAATAATCGATTATCTTAAAGAGAGATTCGATTTAAATTTTTTTACAGTTGATTCCAGAAAAAACAGACTTAATGCTAAAGAGATGCTTAGTCTGATGCTTGAAGTCGACGTTTGCATTTCTGCTGGTGGGCAAACTATAAATGAACTTGCAAGAGTCGGTGTGCCAACTATCGGAATCTGTTTTGCTCCTAATCAGTCATTGAATTTAAATAACTGGGCAAGGAAGGGATTTTTAGAATTTGCCGGTTGGTATAATTATAAGGATTTATTTAAAAAAATAAAAAAGTTATTAATCAGCTTAAGATATGAAAAAAGAATTAAAATGAGTAAGATCGGACGAAGATTCGTTGACGGACAGGGTGCGAGGAGGGTGGTTAAAGAGATTTTAACCTATGAAAAGAATTAAAATTGGCAAATTTTGGATAGGCGACGGGGCTCCTTGTTTTATAACTGTAGATATTGGCGCAAATCATAATCGAGATTACAACATTGCCAAGAAACTTATAAGGAAGGCTTCTGAAGCTGGTGTTGATGCAATAAAATTTCAGTTTTATTCCGCAGAGACCCTCTATTCCAGAAAAGTCCCCAAACACTCCTACTATAAGAAGCATTTATGGGATTTAATAAAGGAGATTGAAACGCCTCAGGGGTGGATACCAGGATTGAAGCAATATTGCGATAAAAATAAAATAATATTTTTTGCTACGCCTTTTGATTTTAGTGCGGTGGATGCCTTAGATCCATATGTTGATTTTTATAAAATCGCCTCATTCGAATTAGTTGATTTATCATTGATTGAATATACGGCAAAAAAGAAGAAAGCAATGATAATATCAACAGGCTTAGCCAATACACAAGAGATAGAAGAGGCATATTCAGCTTGTAAAAGAGTAGGGAATAATAAGATTATATTCTTACAATGCGCCTCGTCTTATCCTGCGTCACCTGAAATAATTAACCTTAGAGCAATGAAGACTATTAAAGATAGATTTCCGGATACAATTGTTGGTCTATCTGATCACAGCCGCGGGATCCATATTTCAGTCGCGGCAGTGGCGATGGGAGCCAGGGTAATTGAAAAACATTTTACGCTTTCCCGCAAGTTGAAAGGGCCTGATCACTCTTTTGCCATAGAACCGGATGAATTGAAAGAATTGGTAGTTCAGATAAGAGATGTAGAAAAGGCATTTGGAGACGGAAGGAAAACCGGCCCCAGGCCGCAGGAGTTGGAGAATTTTAGAATAGCCCGAAGGTCTATCCACGCTGAAATTGATATTCCTAAGGAAACCAAAATAACCAGAAATATGCTTACTATAAAAAGGCCTGGGTATGGCATAAGACCAAAATTTCTGCATGCAATAATAGGTAGGAAAGCAAAAAGAAATATAGAAAAAGACCAGTGGATTACATGGAAAATGATTTAACCCTGAGGGCTATCTTAAAAACAGATTGCCGGACTCTTTGGCGTTGGCGAAATCACCCCCAGGTAAGGAGACAATCAAAGCAGACAAAATTTGTTAGTTGGCAGCAACACCGCAAATGGTTTTGCTCAAAGATTAATGACAGAAAGACGAAGATATACCTTGCTATATTGGATGGAAATAAAATTGGAGTTATCAGGTTTGAAATTGAAGCTAAGTATGTAAAAGTAAGTGTGAACCTAAACCCTGATTTCTTCGGGAAGGGCTTAGGTCCAAAAATTATCAGGATGGGGACAGAAATGTTTTTAAGTCAGGTAAGGACAAATAAGTCAATAATCGCAGAGATTAAAAAACAAAACATTATATCGCAGAAGGCATTTTCAAGAGCAGCATATAAATTTAAGGAGGAAAAAGAAAATAATTTATTTTATGAATTTAGCAAATAACTACAGGATAAGCTTAAAACAGAAGAGTTAAAAAAATGGAAAAGGGTTTTTATTATACACAATCTGATTTAGAGAAAATATTGCGCAATGCGGGAAGTCCAAAGGTTGCTAAGAGATACAGTATATCTCTTCCAGAAAAAGCAAGTATGGAGCAGATGATTCGTTCGCTTTGGTTTATTCCACGTGATATTGTTTCAGATGGCTACGATGCTGCACTGGAGGCGCTCTCCAGTCAGATACCTATGACGATTCACGAATATCCAACCGGCGAGGAATGTTTTACTTGGATTATTCCTGAGAAATGGACCTGTCATGAGGCCTATTTGCAGGACTTAAATGGTAAGAGGCTGTTTTC
Organism: Candidatus Omnitrophota bacterium; assembly: GCA_040753675.1. Lineage (GTDB taxonomy): Bacteria > Omnitrophota > Gorgyraeia > JAHJTE01 > JAHJTE01 > JBFMEB01. The sequence goes on from JBFMEB010000005.1 coordinate 33,271, forward strand.
CTATGCTGATAATCCTCTGCATGTAGTTTCTTATTCACTACCTTTTGATGGCGAAGTTACCAGAGAAGAGCTATTTAATCATCTGCACGTACATCCCACACTTGCTGATGCTATACCTTTCGTTTTTAAATACTATGAACGCGACTGGGGATTATGTTGCAGTAAAAAACTTAAAGATAAATTAACTGATGCAAGTTATCGGGTTCTAATAAAGACCGATTTTAGCTACAGTACGCTTAAGGTGGGGGAGATAGTTACCCCTGGAGTGAGTGAGGAGTGTTTCTTGCTATGTGCGCATCTTTGTCATCCGGGTATGGTCAACGATGATCTTTCAGGTGTAGTGGTTGGTATTGAGGTTATGCGAGCCCTGTTAAAAAGAAAGAAACTAAATTACACTTATCGTTTTATAATTTTGCCTGAGACTATTGGTTCAGCTGCATATCTAAGCCATAATCAAGATTTGATCCCTAAGATGAGAAGTGGGCTCTTCTTGGAGATGTTGGCCAGGAATCATCCACATATATTGAAGCTCTCACTTGCAGGAAATACAGCATTTGATAAATGCATTGCTTCGGTTGTTACAAAGCGCGGTTCCCAAGCCCAAGTTTTAGATTTCTTCCAACCTCCTCTTAACGACGAACGTATGTTTAACGCACCTGGAATCCGTGTGCCTATGCTTTCATTGTCGCGGACATTGCCGCAGGGTGGAATGTATAGGGAGTACCACTCAAGTTTTGATACCCCTGAGAACGCCGATTTTAAAAGCATAGAAGATTCACGTGATTTGGTGTTGGAAATTATTGACGCAATTGAAGCAATCCGCCTGCCCAGGCCAAAATTCAAGGGGGAAATTTTCTGCTCCAGGTTTAGCAAAATTGATTATAACTCGATGAGGAAACAAATCTTTCAGATTACTTTCTGGATGGACGGCAAACGTAGCATAAACGATATTGCAGAACAGTCAGGCATGAGTGTTGAAGAAGTGGAAAAAATATTAAATATTATGGAAAAAGAAGGATTGGTCCAGTGGAACGTAGAGAAATAGCTAGTCAATTAAGGGGTCTGACGAAAGACGCGAGTCTGTATAACGCCGGAGGAATTTTAACTAAGGCGATAGCTTTTTTGCTTATACCGGTTTATACCCGTTTTCTTAGTCCAGCTGACTACGGGATAATATCTCTTGTATCTACTATTGCCTATGTCCTTCTCATTTTTTATGAAATGGGATTAATAACGGCAGCAACAAGATTTTATTATGATTTTAAATCAGAACAGGAAAAGAAAGAATATTTTGGAACAGTATTATTATTCCTCTGTGGCTTTACCCTGATAATTACCATCGTTTTAGAAAATATAGCCCGCAAAATATCACCCTTTTTATTTTCCGATGTGGCATTTAATCCTTATATAAGGATAGCCATATGGATACCTTTCTTTCAATCTTTACCACCATTAGTATATGCATTATATAGAGTTAAAGAACAACCATATAGATTTGTGATATTTAGCATATTCGCGTTTATTATCGAGATAGGTTTAATTATATATTTTGTTGTTTTCTTAAAACAAGAGGCGTTGGGGAAGATAAACGCGACCTTAATTGCCAGCGGATTAATCTATATCATTTCTTTGATCATACTTTTCAATCATACTATTTTGAAATTCTCTTATTCAAAGATATGGAACTCTTTGAAATTTGGCTTACCGCTTATCCCCCATACCGTGGCTCACTGGGTACTTAAACTTTCAGACAGGATAATATTGCAGAAGTACGCTCCTTTAAGCGATGTAGGTTTGTACACTTTAGGCTATAATCTAGGCATGATATTATTTTTGTTTACCGCTTCCTTTAATAACGCTTGGGCGCCCTTTTTATATAAAAATGCAAATATTATGCCTAAGCAGGTATTTGCTAAAATAGGGATCGCATATTGTTTTATAGTCGTATTCATTGGTTTATTGTTATCGATTTTTGCCAAAGAAATTATGATTATAGTGTCTACGCCAAAATTTTATGGTGCTGCTACCGTGATACCTTTGGTCGTTGCCGGATATGTATTTCAAGGGCTTTATCTCTTGCCGGTAAATCAACTTTTTTTTCTAAAACAGACGAGATATCTGCCAACCGCTACTATGGTATCGGCATTGATAAATATCATCTTGAATCTTTTATTTATTCCAAAATTCGGCATGTCAGCAGCAGCATTTAATACTTTTCTATCCTATCTTATATTGTTTATTTTGGTATTTTTCTATTCCCAAAGGCACTTTCCGATTTCTTATGATTATAGAAAGTTTGCCATCATACTATTGATAGGTATATTTTCTTATTTTTTAGCTATAAACTCAATTGTGCTTTTTAAAAATAATTTTTCTATCGTGACCTGCAAAATATTTGTTCTTAGCCTATTCATAATATCCGGATATTTTTTATTTAAAAAAGACATAAATCTTTTGAAAAACAATGTATTTGTAAAGGAAAAATAATTTTTTATTAATAAATAAGCCTGGGATGATATTTAATAATTTTATTCTAAAGAGTAGGTTAAGGGGTTTTCTATCCAAAAACCATGAGAAAGTACTTCTGTTTATAAATATAAATAAAAATTTAAAGAACGTTGTTGCGATTTTAAATTATTGCCTACAGGGTCGTATAGATAATGTTTTATTAATTTTTTTTAACATGGAGATTCCGGCTTGCGCTAATGAAATAAAATTCAAAAAATGCCTCTCTGAAGATTATTTGACCGTCCAAGATTATGAAGATATAGATAATTATGTTTTTAGATCCATAACAAAGAATTGGTATAACTTAAAAGAAGCAAGAACAATGCTAGAGTATAACAGCATTAAATTAGGCAATTTAGTAGAATATGAGTTTAAGCAATTCCTTATTTATAGGATAAAAAACCTCGAGGTGATAAAGAAAGCAGTAAACCAGCATAATCCTTCTAAGATTATATCCTTAGAAGATACAGGCGAACTCAATGAGGCAGTTAGGTTAATCGGCAGGAGATCTAATATACCTAGTTTAACCTTTTCTTATCATGGGGCTTTAGAGATTTTTATAGATTTGGCTCAAAGATTAAGAGCGAGATTTTCTGATTTCTCTAATGCAATTATTGATTCTTATATGAGATGGCGAATAATGAAAGAGAACAGATTTAAGAGTTATATATTAATAGACCCGAAGATACTTAATATAGTAAATGTATCTATGACAGATAAAAAAAATTATTTAATACAAAGCCCTGTTGAGAAGGGGCTCAAAATTCGCTTTAGAATCTTTAAGAATTATGGAGTTTATCTTCCGTATTACTTTTCTTCGGATAATAATCTTAAGACTAAATTTAAAAATTACTGGAAGAATTTAAAATCTAATTTAACTTTTAGGGCTTTATTTAATTATAAGGATATTTCCTATTGGGAAATAATAGAAGAGAAACTCGCTTATTTTATTACAGTTAGTTTTCCAAAAATTGTAAAAAATATTGAGTTTTTAAAAGAATTAGATAAAGCAAAAAGATTGCGGCTTATTATGTTGCGCTCAGATGCGCGTGAGTTAGAAAAGACTATTGCGCTAACAGCAAATAAACTAAATATTCCGACCTTTTCAATACAACACGGCGTATTGGCTGAGATTAATGGAGCTGTGGATATTATTTGTGATAGATTAGCGGTTTGGGGCCGGGCAACTGTTGAATGGTACAGAAGTTTAGGGCAAGAGGCAAATAAATGCGTTATCACTGGGAACCCCAAATTTGAATCTCTATATAATGAAAGAGGGCAAAACGAGTTAAGCAAATCAATACTTGATAGATTAAAATTAGATTCAAGAAAGATAATCCTTTTTGCCGCAATTCCAAAGGTAAAACTGTCTTCATATTATACGGATGACAGAGGAGAAGTATTAATGCGAAAAATATTAGAGGCGGTAAAAATGATAGAGAATGTGCATCTAATTATAAAGGTGCATCCTTATGATAACAATAGTTCCATATATCGTAGAATTATTAATGAATCTAAAGTCAAGAATGTCACTTTAGTTAAGAAGGAAAATATTTATGATTTAATTAATGTTTGTCAGGCTCTAATCGTTCCTGATTCAACTACCGGACTTGAAGCTATAATTTTAGATAAGCCGCTAATTTATCTGAACTTAACTAAGCGCAAAGATATGATTCCGTATGTGCAGAATGGCGTAGCCTTAGGAGTATATAAAGCACAAGATATATATAGTGCTATAAATGACATCTTAGATAATCCTCAAACAAGAGAGAGATTGAAGCAAGGCAGGAAGGAATTTATTTATGATTACGCATATAAGATAGATGGGCAAGCTACTAATAGAGTTATTAGTCTAATTGAGGAGACGGCAAGAAATTGATATGGATTATACTAAAAACAATCTAAAAATTTATAGACTTGAAGATTTAAGACAGATCTCAAAAAATACCAATCATAAGATTTGCTTAGATTTAGGTTGCGGCAGCAGAAAAAAAGAAGGCTATATTGGTGTGGATATAGTGGATTTAGAAGGAGTAGATATTGTCTGCAGCATAGAAAATGGCATTCCTATAAATAATGACTGTGTTGATAAAATACATTCAGTTTATTTTTTTGAACATATAAATAATCTAATCTTTCTATTCCAAGAAATATATAGAATTTGTAAAAACGGTGCTATTGTTAAGATAACCGTTCCTTATTATTCTTCGATAAATGCATTTAAAGATCCAACACATAAACAATTTTTTACTGAAGAAACTTTCAGGTATTTTTCTAAGGATAAATGGTATGGTTCGGATTATAACTTCAATATTAATTTTAAACTTTTAAATATTAAGTATCATTATTCAAGATTAATAAGAAAGTGGTACCCCGAATTTATAAAGAGACTTATGCGTCGATATTTTCTGAATATGGTCGGCGCAATGACCGTGGAGCTTGAGGTAGAAAAGTAAAGAATGAATGTATTACTTTTGAATATGCCTGTAGTGTTTAATTCCTGGCAAAACTTAGAAATGCCACTAGGAGTAATGTATATCGCCGCTCAGTTAGAAAGAGAAGGGTATCGGGTTAATATAAAAGATTATGAAGTTGAAAGGTTCGAAAAAAGCGAATTCGAAAAACTTATTTCAAGATTTAAGCCAGATGTAATCGGAGTTTCATTCCGTTCTTCATCTTATGCTTCGGCAAAAAAAATTTGCTCTTTGATTAAAAAGATGAATCCGGATATAAAAATTGTTTTAGGGGGTCAGCATGCAAGCGCTTTTTCACAAGATACGTTGAAGGATATCCTTGCTGATTTTGTGGTTAGAGGAGAAGGCGAATATATAATGGCCGAACTATTAGAGGCATTAAGTTTGAGAAAAAATTTTTCTGGAGTTGCTGGTATAACCTACCGCCATAACGGAGAAATCATAGAAAATATCTCTCGCGATAATATTGATAATTTAGACGGACTTGATTTTCCTGCCTGGCACTTAGTTCCCGTTGAGAAATACGTTACCGGATCGATATTAACCAGTAGAGGCTGTCCTTTTTCCTGTATATATTGCGATAAAGGTATATCTACAAGGAAAGTAAGATTCCGTTCTCCCGAAAATATATATAATGAAATTATTGCTTTTGAGAAAAAATATAAAAAAGGCAGGATATACTTTGTTGATGATTATTTCTTTTTGAATAAAGAAAGGCTACGGCAGATTTTCGCATTTGTTCTGGGAAACGGGGGTTTGAAGATTAGGTGGGTCTGTCAGGCACGAGTCGATGGCGTTAATGATGTTAATTTTCTCCGGCTGGCTAAGAAAGCCGGCTGCGATATGATAATCTATGGGGTTGAAACAGGCGATATACAGGAATTGGAATATATAAATAAAAAAGCTACGCTAGAAGATGCTGGCTGTGCGATAAAAATTACTAAAGACGCAGGTATTAAAACCAGAGTCAATTTTATGATTGGGTTTCCTATTTCTACTATCAAAATGGTAGGGAACTCAATTCGTTTTGCTAAAAAATTGAATGCTAATCTTTATAGATTTTTTATAGTTTCTCCGCTACCGAATACGATTTTATGGGACAGGGTAGAAAAGATTTATCCGGATATTTCTCGGGTTGGCTGGGATAAGTTTGATTTTTATAGCGCAAGTTTTGACACCGCAGAAATCAGTAAAGGAGATTTGGTTAAATACGTTTTAGCCGCTTATATATATGTTTTAAAAAATAGAACAATGAGAGAATTAAGTATTGAGTTAGTTTTCCGTTTAGCTAAACTGCTATACCTGTCTATTAGGGTCGGAAAAATGAGGGGAAACTTTTCTAATGCTTTTCCTGCCTGTGTTAATCTTTTTTTGGAGGGGTGGCAAGTCAGCCGGCATATAGAAAGAGGTAAGAAATTGTCTTATCTAAAAGAAGCTTTTGCCATAGCCAAGAGGTTTAAGAAGTGTTAAGTAAACAAGCCAAAGTTTTATATATCACCTACTTGGGAGTTCTTGAGGCAATTCCGCAGTCTCAGGTACTACCGTATCTTTTTGGGATCTCTAAAGAAGTAGAGATTCATTTGTTGAGCTTCGAGAAGAAGCAGCTGATAAAAAATATGCCAGATGAATTTAGACAAATAAAAGATATATTAAATGAGAAAAAAATAGCATGGCATAGATTACCTTATCATAAATATCCTTTGGTGCTGTCTTCATTTTTTGACATTTTTATTGGAAGCATCATTTCTTTATTTTTAATTGTCCGTTATAAAATATCTATAGTTCATGCCCGTTCAAACATACCTATTGCTATAGGTTTTATTCTCAAATTATTTTCCGCTCTTACCAGAGATAGGCTACGCTTCAAACTGCTTTATGACAGGCGAGGCATAATGGCAGAAGACCATACAGAACATAGCGGTTGGAAGCGAGGGGGGCTTCTTTATTGTCTCGCAGTTTGGTTTGAAAAAAAGGCAATCCACCGCAGCAACGCGATAACTGTTTTGACTGAAAGAATGAATAGGCATTTAAGAGAAACCTTAAACTTAGAGAAAGATATTTTAATTAAGACTATTCCCTGCTGTATAGACCTTGAGAAATTTAATTATGATAATAACGGAAATGTTAAATTAAGAGACAGTTCTGGTTTAAGGGGAAAATTTGTATTTGTTTATAGCGGCTCGTTAGGAACTTATAATTTATTAGGGGAAATGTTTGACTTTTTCCGGTTAGCAGTGAGTATGATACCAGATGCACATTTTCTTATTCTTACCCAGAATAAAGATATTGTAGTTAACATGTTGGCCAAGAGACAAGATATAGATAGCCAGAGGATAATCCTTAAACATATTCCTCCAGATAAAGTCCCAGTTTTTCTCTCTCTGGCGGATGTGGGGTTAATTTTTAGGAGAGACTCTTCTACGGCAATAGCATCTTGTCCTACAAAATTAGGTGAATATTTGGCTTGCGGCCTGCCGGTTATATCAATATCCAAGATTGGCGATGTGGACGAAATGTTAAAGTCTCATAAAATAGGCGTGATATTAAATAGTTACGAGGCAAGCGAATATCAAGAGGCAATTGGAAGATTATTATTTTTACTGAAAGAAAAAGATGATTTAAGAAAACGTTGCCGGAATTTTTCGGAGAATTATTTTTCTCTGGAACGCGGCATAAATGCCTATTTAGATATATATAGTAATTTGTTAGAAAAGAGATGAGAATTTGTTTTTTTACTAAATATGAAGTAAATCAGGCTAGTAGTCGAGAGCGAATCGGTGCTTATCTTGAATTTCTAAATGACAGAGGCCATACCTATCGCATAATTTCTGTTATCCCTAATAAGTTAAGGCGACTCGGAATGGGGCAGTCTAATTTCTTTTGGTTATTCTATAAGCTCTATTGCTTTTGGTATAGTGGGATATCTAGATATCTGAAATGTCTCTGTTTAATAAGTACTGCTAAAGGATTTAACCTTATAGTCATCCAAAAGGTAAATCTACCTTATATTTTATTGAGATTACTAAGGGCAAGGAATAAGAATATTATTTTTGATTTTGATGATTTATGTTTTTTTTATCCTGATTCAGAAAGAATTAGCGTCTGCCAGAGGTTAAAATTAGCGTGGAGATTGTGGTATCAAAATCCAAATGTTTTACGTTTGTTTAAACATATAATCGCCGGGAATGAATATCTGGCTAAGATATCTAAGGATTCGCAACAGCCAGCAGTCACTGTTATACCTACTGCCGTTGATTGCAATTTGTATTTTCCTGGCATAAAAAATAATAATTCTCCTTTAATTATCGGTTTTTCAGGCGCAGGGGAAAATCATCTTGAGAATCTAAAGTTATTAGTAAGGCCTTTAAACACAATAAGTAAGACCTATCCGATTATATTTAAGTTAATAGGAGCAATGCATTCAAAAAAAATAAAATCGATGTTTTGCTCAGGTGCTTATAAGTTCATATGTATTGACTGGCTAAGTGTTAATGAATTGCCGGAAGCGATAAGATCCTTTGATATTGGCGTTATGCCTCTTGTGGATGATAATCAGGCAAAAGGTAAATGTGGCTTTAAGGCATTGTTATATATGGCTAGCGCAGTGGCAACTGTGGCTTCTCCGGTAGGCGTCATTAGAGATATAATACAGGATGGAATTAACGGCCTGTGGGCTAAAGGCGAGGATGAATGGATTGAGAAGTTATTGTTACTTATTGAAAATAAAGATTTAAGGCGTAATCTTGCAATTGAAGGCAGGAAGACAGTAGAGAGAAGTTATTCTTTGCGGAAGATTTCAGATATATTTATTAATACACTCGAAAGTGTATCTAATGTTAATAATTAATCTGATTTTAAGCTATGAAAGTACTATTAATTTATCCTCCAAAATTTAATTTAGTAACACCGGCTTTACCTGAAGTTCAAGAGCGTGGATTAGGTTTTTTTCCTCCTTTAGGACTTATGTATATAGCCGCTCATCTAAAAAAATATACCCAACATAATGTAGAGATACTCGATGCAGATGTTGAACGGTTAAGTTATGAAGAAATTAGAGATGAAGTTAAGATGAGGAAGCCGGACGTGGTTGGAATTACTGCCATGACTTATATGTTATACGATGCTATTTCTGTGGCTAGAGTTGTCAAGGAGGCAGATAAAAATATTCATATAAATTTAGGCGGACCACATGTAAATATTTACCCCCAAGAAACCATCAATTTTCCTTTTGTTGATTCAGTTACGTTAGGAGAAGGTGAAATTACCCTTACTGAATTCGTTGATGCTTTATCCCAGAAAGATTCTCTAAAACGAATAAAAGGGATAGTCTACAAAGAAAACGGTAATATATTTTATAACGAACCTAGAGAATTGGTTAAAGATATTGATATCTTGCCTTATCCAGACAGAAGAATTATAAATTATAAGAAATATTATAACATAATGAGCAGAAATCAGATAAGTACAACTATGATTACTTCTCGAGGTTGCTCTAATAGATGCATTTTTTGTGATATACCTCATAAGACAGTGCGATATCGTTCAATTGAAAACGTTTTAGAAGAAGTAAAGGATTGTTTGAAGTTAGGGGTTAGAGAGATATATTTTTATGATGATACTTTCAATTTAGACAAAAGAAGGGTTATAGAATTTTGTAGTAAGATTATTGAAGAAGGGTTTAAATTTTCTTGGACATTTAGAGGTAGGATTAAACCTTTAGATGAGGAGATGCTGGCTAAGTTAAGCAAAGCAGGCTGCCAGAGAATACAATTTGGCGTAGAGTCTGGAAATGAAGAGATATTAAAACTCATAAGGAAGAATATCACTTTAGAAGAAGTTAAACAAGCCTTTAGATTAACTAGAAAATTTGGAATCAGTTCATCGGCCTATTTTATGATTGGGTTTCCTAATGAAAGTAAGGAGATGGTTTTAGAGACTATTAAATTTGTCAATGAATTAAATCCAGACTATGTGGCCTTTTCAGTGACCCAGCCCTTTCCAAATACAGAACTTTATAAAATGGGACTAGAGAGGGGTATTTTTAAGACTGATTTTTGGAAGGATTTCGCTTGTAATCCAAAGATTAATTTTGCTCCATTTTTGTGGGAAGAGACTTTGTCACGAGAACAAATGTATGAGTTGCAGAGAGTTGCGTTAAGGAGTTTCTATCTTAGGCCGAGATATTTAATAAAATCAGTTCTTGATTGTAGGAGTCCAAGAGAATTTTTAAGAAAATTATATGGCGGAATCAAATTATTTATAGGACTTTGTTAAAAATCACCTATAGCAAGCATTTTTAAAAATACGTAACTTATGATTTTACATAAGTTATGTTATTGTCTACATAAAATTTTTTTAAATTTAATAAAGTGTAGTTATGAACAAAAAATTTTTAAATTTTCTGATTAGATTGCAAAAGAAACAGAACGAACTATTTGATTTTATCGTATTTTTCAATGATCTGATTATGAAACTAATGTTAAATAGAAGACAAAAAGCACTATTAAAAAATTACTACTCAGAATTTACAATCTTAGAAAAAAAATATTACATTTCCATATTAAGATTTAATAGGCTAGGCGAAATATATCAATTTTTTAACCTTTCTTTTAACAACAATTCTGCTAATTTCTTTTTGCCACATAAAACCGATTTAAAATCTTTGAAGAAAATTTTTAGAAGAATTTCTTATGTCCCCTTAGGAATATTTTATGAGGATACAATTATCGGGTATGCGTTAATTAGATTATTTTTCCCTTGCGTTGCTTCCTATTTCATATCTATTGCCAATCAATGGCAAGGCAAGGGCATTGGTACTGCGGCATTAGAAAGGCAGTTAGCCTTAATAAATATACTTAATTTCCAGCCCTATTCTATGGTAAACAAGAATAACCTAAAGTCTATAAAAATGCTTAAGAAATTAAACATTGAGTTTGGTAAAGATTTAGGGGCTTTTTTTGAGGTAAAGGATCGTGTTGGTGCTAATAAGAATTAGATGAATCACGAAAAAAAATTATTGATAAGCGTAGATATGGATACATTTACTTCATTATCAAATTATTATGGAGTTAAAGATGTTAAATATATAAAAGACGAAATATATGAAATCGCAATACCACGCATATTAGGATTATTTAAGAGGTTTAATATAAAAGCAACCTTTTTTATCTGTAGTAAGGATTTTTCTGACAGAGAAGACGTTTGTTTCTGGATAAAAAAAATAAAAGAAAATGGCCATGAACTAGCAAATCATTCTTTAAGCCATAGATATGGCATCTCGCTGTTGTCTTTTAAGCAGATCGAACGGGAGATAATCGGAAATCATAATTTAATAAAAGAATATTTTGATTGTGATTGTGTCGGATTCAGAGCTCCGGGTTATAACATAAGCACTGCAATTGTTAAGATTTTAGAAAAAAACGGTTACTTATACGACTCTTCATTATTTCCTACATCACTAACGCTTTTTTACAAGGTTTATCACTGTCTTTTGGTTATAAATAAAGAAAAAAAGGTTTACGATGGAATGGATAATATGTTTTCGTTTTTTTTGCCTGCACAGCCGTATTTGATAACCAGCGCTAATTATTGTCAGAAGGCTAGAGGCAAAAACGGTTCTTTTATCCTTGAGATACCTATTGCTACAAGCAGGTTTTTGAAACTCCCTTTTTATTTCAATTTCCATCTGCTTTTCAGTGAAAAGATGCTAAAGATAATTTTTAGCAAGGAAAATCGTCATTGCATAAATTATCTGTTACACGCGGTAGATTTTGTTGATTATTATAAAGATAAGATAGACGAGAGATTTGCCTGCGTTGTGAATATAAAACGCCCGCTTGCAGAAAAAATGGAAAAAATCGACTTAATTATATCCAGTTTATTAAATAATCAATATAAAGTCATATTATTATCATCCTTTGCAAAAGAACTAATTAAATCAGGAAGAAGTTGCGGGTTGCACGTAGACGATGAAGAGAGCCAAAAATGGAGAATAAAAAAATATTAATTACAGGTATAGCAGGATTCATCGGTTCTCATTTAGCCGATGAATTATTAGCTAGGGGTTATAAGGTTTGCGGTATAGATAATTTATCAATGGGCAAGATTGAAAATATTGAACATAATTTAAGCAACCCTCAATTTGTTTTTAAGAAAATTGATGTTCGTAATTTAAGTCTACTTAAAGAGACTGCTTCTGATAGTGTTGCTATAGTACATCTAGCGGCTTTTAAAATTCCTCGTTATGGGAATTCACTGGATACTTTGTTAATAAATACTAAAGGCACAGAAAATGTATTTGAAGTGGCAAAGGAAATTGGCTGTAAAGTTATCTTTGCTTCCACATCCGATGTTTATGGAAAGAATCCTAATTTACCATTCAAAGAAGACAGCAATTTAGTTTATGGCCCTAGCAATATAGCTAGGTGGAGTTATGCAGTATCCAAGTTATTTGATGAGCACATGGCATTTGGTTACCAAGAATCTTTTGGTATTCCTGTAGTTATCTTGAGATTCTTTGGTGCTTATGGACCACGACAACATCTTTCTTGGTGGGGTGGCCCGCAATCTGTTTTTATAAGCGCCATTTTAAAAGATGAAGAAATACAAATTCATGGCGACGGAACTCAAAGAAGGACTTTTATCTACATCGAGGATTTAATCTATGGGGTAATGGCGGCGATTGAAAGAAAAGATGCGATCGGAGAGATTTTTAATCTTGGCACTACCGAAGAGATAAGCATATTGGATTTGGCGCGTTTAATAAAAAAACTCTGTGATACCAAGGATGAGATAAGGCTTAAGTTTGTGCCGTATTCAAGCCTTTCAAGTAATTATGAGGACGTCAGAAGGCGGATTCCTGATATCGCAAAGGCGCAAAGTATTTTAGGTTTTCAGCCCAAGATTAATCTTCGGGAAGGAATTAAGATGACTATTGGGTGGCAACGAAATATATTGGGCAAGATACCAGTAACAGAAAAATAAGAGGAAAGGCAGGTTAAGATGAATGTTTATAATATAGATGGAAAATTAGTAGGGTTTAGGCCATTAGAAGAAAAGGACTTAAACGGCAATTGGTTTAATTGGTTTAATGATCCAGAGGTTACAAAATATCTCTCTCGAGGAGCTATACCGAATACAAAAGAACAGCAAAGATTGTTTCTTCAAAATAATATAGCGGATGCTACAAATCAGATTATCTTTGCCGTAGTAGATAAAAAGAGCAGAAGACATATTGGCGTAGCTTCGATACGTAATATTGATTGGGTTCATCGCAATGGAGATATAGCTATAATTATTGGAGAAAAAGATTTCTGGCGAGGAGGGTATGCTTTAGAAATATATTATTTAATTGTAAAATATAGCTTTGAAACTTTAAATTTACATAGATTAGTTACGGCAACTATAGCAGAAAATAAAATTTCTTTGAAATATTGTGAGATTTTGGGATTTAAAAATTTTGGAGTTGGCAAAGAAGTATTTTTTAAAAGCGGCCATTATCTTGATTGTGTATATTCAGAGCTTTTAGAGAACGATTGGAAAATGATCCAAGACGATAGCGAAGAAAAAAATAAACAACTTAAAAAGAGAAAGAAATGAAAAAATATAGCTTTGAGGATATTAAGGTAGGTATGAGTCGCTCTTTACAATTTAATGTAACAGATAAACTTGTCGATGATTTTTGTAAATTGTCAGGTGATTATTCAGATATTCACTGCTCTGTAGATTTTGCGAATAAGCAAGGTTTTCCCAATAGAATAGCACATGGGATGCTCATAGGAGCTTTTATATCGAGACTTATTGGCATGGAGTTACCGGGTAAATTTGGATTATTACATAGTATGAATCTTAAATTTCATAAACCATGCTTTCCTGGAGATACTATTAAGATGACCGGAGTTGTTTTAGAGAAAATAAAAGCGGTAAAAACAATTATAGTCGGTGTAAGGGTTACTAAAAAAAATAGAATTTTGTTAATCTCAGGCACTGTACAAGCGGGGGTTATCAAATGATTAATAGAAAAAAAATAATATTAATTACGGGTGGCAGTCGTGGTATTGGCTCAGAAATTGCTAAGACTATAGCGAATAAAGAAAGGATTATTTATATTAACTATTACAAAAATAGAACTAAAGCAGAACAAACAGCGAGCGTTATCAACAAGAAAGGATTTAGCGCCAAAATAATACAAGCTGATGTGTCGAATGAAAAAGATGTCAAGATGATGATAAACTCGATTATAAAAGAAAGTAAATATATTGATGTTTTAATAAATAATGCAACTCCTACTTTGAGCCAAAAGAATTTTTTTAATTTATCTTGGAAAGATTTTCAAAAACAGCTTGATGTATTAGTAAAAGGAGCCTTTTATTGTTCAAATAAAGCTTCTGAAGTTATGAAACAACAAAAAAGCGGACATATTGTTACACTTCTTTCTTCTTGCGTATTTGGATTGCCGCCTGCTAATTTGGCACACTATGTTATAGCTAAATATGGACTTATGGGTTTGTGTAAAAGCATGGCAGTGGAGTTGGTAAGATTTGGCATCAGGGTGAATATGGTTTCGCCCTTTATTACTGTGGGTACGGATTTGACAGCTAAATTATTCCCTGAACGTCTATTGGAAATAATACAGCAACAGCATCCTTTAAAGCGGTTAGCTACTATTAAAGACACAGCAGAGATAGTGAATTTTTTAATTTCTGAAAAAGCCAGTTATCTTAACTCTGTAAATATTCCAATTACAGGGGGGGTTGTGGGTTAATGCCAAAGAACATTTTGAAACATCGTATTAAAAACGCTATTGAAAAAAAAGATTATAAAAAAGCTTATAATCTAACTGTGCAATTTTTGGATGAAGATTTACACATAAGCGAACTTATAATGTTAGATAAGTTCTGGCAGAAGAATATTAATAGAGCCTCAGAAGAACTTATGCTCAAACCTCTTCATTTAGCCGTCACAGGTAGCTATACTTTAGATACGATTGTTTCGGTAATACGTCTTTTTCTTTTAAAAGATGGATATCGTGCTGATATTTATCAGTCAGATTATGGAGTTTTTCAACAAGAGATTATTAATAAAGATAGTGCACTTTATGCTTTTAACCCCCATATCATACTATTGTTTATTGGTTATCGTGATGTAAAAGACTTCCCTTCTCCTGGCATGTCTTTTGAAGAAATAAATAAAATGATAGAAATAGAGACATCTAGATATAGCCGTTTATGGCAACTACTTTCAGAAAGATTAACTTGTCATATTATCCAAAACAACTTTGATGTACCTTTGGAGAGAACTTTTGGGGAATTGGAAACAAAATATCCTTGGACTAAAAGTAATTATCTTAGGCGACTAAATTTGAGATTAGGAGAGGTTGCGCCATCGTTTGTTTCTATTTTAGATATTGAGCATTTATCAGCAAAGATAGGCAAAGAATGCTGGTTTGACGAACGTTTTTATTATCATTCTAAACAAGGCATTTCTTTTGATTGCATTTCAGCTTATGTAAAAGTTCTTGTAGCTTTAGTAAAGGCGACAATAGGCGATTCCAAGAAATGTTTAGTTTTTGATTTAGATAATACTCTGTGGGGTGGGGTTATTGGTGAAGTCGGATTGGAAAATATTGAATTTGGTATAGGTTCTGCGCAAGGAGAAGCATATCTTGCCTTTGCTAAATATATAAAATCACTTAAAGATAAGGGAGTTATTCTTGCGGTTTGTAGTAAGAACGATGAAAAAATAGCCAAGGAACCATTCAGACTGCATCCAGAGATGCCTATCAAGTTAGAAGATATCGCTTGTTTTATGGCCAATTGGGAAGATAAGGCTACTAATTTAAGGAGAATCGCCAAGGAATTGAATATTGGTTTAGATTCCATAGTTTTTTTAGATGATGATATTGTTGAAAGAAAGATGGTTAGAGCATTTTGCCCTGAGGTTACCGTGGTAGAGCTGAAGGAAGACCCCTCATTGCAACCCCGCTTTTTAGATAGCAAGTATTATTTTGAGACTATTTCTTATTCAAAAGAGGACGCTGATAGAACTAATTTTTACTTAACAAGTAAAAGACTGCAAGAAATACGAGCCGATTATTCCGATTTGCCTTCTTTTTTGAAATCTTTGAAAATGGTGGGAAAAATTAGCCGATTTAATGAATCTGATTTAAAGAGAATCGTTCAACTTATTAATAAAACTAATCAGTTTAATCTTATGACAAGACGTTATACAGAAATGCAGGTTAGGAACTTTATGAAAAATAATAATTGTATTACTTTATCTGTTAGACTGAAGGATAAATACAGTGATTATGGTTTGATTTCTGTTTTTATTGGAAATATTTCTGAAAAAAATTTAATTATCGATACTTGGGTTATGAGCTGTAGGGTATTTTCTAGGACAACCGAATATTTTTTATTTAATTATATACTTTATGATGCAATAAAACGTGGGATAAATAAAATTTTAGGAACATATATTCCCACAAAGAAAAATCTTGCAGTAAAAGATTTATTCCAGCAATTAAGTTTTAATTTGGATTCTAAATCTGAAAATGGGACTACTAACTGGTCTTTAAGAATTAATCAAGACTTACCTCTAAAAGAAACTTATATTAAAGCAGCTACCTTAGATGAGTGATATTAAAAAAAGACTACAGGATATATTTCGCTATGTGTTTGAGAAGAAAAATCTCAAAATTTTTGATGAGATGACAGCTAATGATATAGAGGAGTGGGATTCCCTTATGCACATTAATTTGATCATTGCTATCGAGAAAGAATTTTCTATTAAATTTAAACTGGGGGAACTCGTAGAGTTGGGAAATGTTGGCGATACTATACAACTAATTGAGAAAAAGCTAATGAAACAAAATTAATGCGAAGGTCTTTATAGAGATGCATTAGTTTTAAAATTATAAAATAAGATGATAATTATACTTTTGGCAGCTTATAACGAAGAGAAAGATTTGCCACAGTTGTTGGCAAGGATTAGAGAATCGATAGCTAAGAATCATTACGAATATCGGTTATTTATTGTAAATGATGGTAGCACCGATGGTACTGTGAATGTGGTTAAGGAGCATATGCAAATAATGCCGATAGACTTTATTGATTTTAAATTTAATCGCGGAGTAGGGGAAGCTTTCAGGGTGGCTTTGCGGCAGGTGCTTAAAATTGCCAAAGATTCAGATATTATTGTGACCATGGATGCAGATAATACGCACGACCCAAATTTAATAAAATCAATAGTTGAAAAGATAGATGAAGGTAATGATATTGTCATAACTTCTTGCTATGGGGAAAATGGCAAAATAACAGGATTGTCTTTTTCTCGCCATGTGTTAAGTCGAAGCTGTAACCTTGTTTATAGGCTTTTATTCCCAATCAAAGGAGTAAGTTTATATACTGGTTTTTATCGGGGGCATACAGCTAGAGCATTTCGCAAAACCGAAGGAATTTTTGGAGATAATCTTATAGAGTCGGTTGGATTTGGTGCTATGGCAGAATTGTTAATTAAATTCAGAAAGGCAAATTTAAGAATAGCCGAAATCCCCATGACATTGAGATACGATATTAAAATAGGAATAAGTAAGATTAAAATCCTTTCGACAATTAAGGAGCATCTGACATCAATTTTTAAAAACATATATAATAATTATTGAAAGATAATTTATGCTCTCTAAAAACAAAAAAATATGGTTTTTTTTTATAATTTTGTTATTAGCATTAGCCCTCAGATTGCCGAATATAGAAAAAAGTTTGAATGGTGACGAAGCTTATACTGTTATAGGTGCCAGAAATAATTTGTCTGAAATTATTCCGCATCTTTCTAAAGGTGAGCCACATCCACCATTGACATATATCCTTTTGCATTTTTGGCTGTTTGTTGGCAGCTCAGATGGCTGGATTAGGCTTTTATTCATTTTATTTGGCTTAGGAGTTTGCTTTGTAACTTATTTATTGGCCAAAGAATATATTAATGAGGAATTTGGCCTTCTGAGTATGTTTTTTGTTAGCCTATTGCCGGGGCAGATTTATCTATCTCAGTATGTACGGGTCTATATTGTTGCTACCTTTTTTATTAGCCTCTCAGCCTATTTTTTTATAAAACTGCTACGTTATGAGCATAAATTTTCCAATTGGCTTGGATATCTTATTTCTACAATTTGTAGTTTATATACTTTTTATTTTGTAATTTTGTTTATTATTGGAGAAAATATTTTTCTGTTTATAAATTGGAATAGATACAAAAAAATTATTACGCGCTGGATTTTAACTCAAATTACGATATTGCTATTGTTTTCTTTTTGGATACCTAATCTTTTCATGCAGAGATTTAAAATTAGCTATTCAACGGTAGTCGCTGCAAAAAAAGGTTTTTATATAGCGGGGCAACATTTCGGACTTTTAGCACGTTGGGTTATGGCTACGTTAGGGCTGGATCCTATTTTTTTATCCGAAGGTTTATCTGGAAAATTGCCTCATCAGTTGCTTGCTGTTGTGGCAATTTCTAGCATAATTATATTATTTGTGGTGCTCACTTTAGCAGTTAATTTTTTTAGAAAATACCACAAGATAGGCAGGCACGAAGCCTACTTATTTCCTGTGTTAGTTATTGTCCCGATCATTGTTGCGGGTTTGTGGCGCAATTTAAGCAATGGAGCGGTTGCTGCACGTTATTTTATTTGTATCTCGGGTATCTTCACATTGATTTTAATCGCTGCAATTTTTTTTATCGAAAGAAAAAAGGCGCAGATAATACTTATTTCAACATTTTGCTTTTTCTGCATGCTTAGATTGCCTGTAGTTTATGCTCCAGAGGAGAACTGGCGCGAGGCCGTTAATCATATTGAGAGAGAGCTAAAAACTGATGATTGTATAGTTTTTTTTAGGTCTGGCCACAGCGGATATAATTATTATGCCAATTCAAACATTCCGCAGATTACTTTTGCTACTTATATGGATATGAGCCAAAGGACATTTGATTTTCTGAATATCCAACAAGAAGATTCAAAAAGACTCTATCAAATATTAAAGCCATACAAACGTACGTGGATAATTTTAACTCATCATCTTATGTTTTCAGGATTCGATAAGATGATTACCTGGTTTAGCGATAACAGATACAAGATATTAGAAGAAAGTAAATTTGAAGGAATTGAACTTTTATTATATGAACGGCCGATCTAATTTCTTTGCTTTGATCAGCAAAATCTAATTGCATTAGTTTTATATGGGAGGAGGATAACCGTGGTGAATATAGGAGTTATCGGTTGTGGTCATTGGGGACCTAATTTAGTAAGGAATTTCGTTGAATTACCCGATGTTGAATTAAAGGTTCTATGTGATTTGGACGAAAATAAGGTTAAGTCGTTGAAAAAATACTACCCCAGTGTTAATACGGTCACAGATTATAAAGAAATACTTGATAATAAAGAAATAGATGCTGTGGCTATAGCTACGCCTGCCAAGAGTCACTATGCATTAGCAAGAGAATGTCTCTTAGCCGGAAAACATATTTTAGTCGAGAAACCATTAGCTCTATCCAGTAGTGAAGGAGCGGATTTATTGCAGCTTTCAGAAAAATATAAAAAGGTTTTAATGGTTGGACACACTTTTTTGTATAACCCAGCAATACGCGAATTAAAAAAATATATAAAGTCCAAAGAAATCGGGGATATATATTATATTTTTTCGCAGAGATTGAATTTAGGCCAGATTAGGAGAGATGTCAATGCTATGTGGAATTTTGCTCCGCATGACATTTCTATAATTTTGCATCTAATTGATGAAATACCTATTAGGGTAAATGCGAAAGGATTGTCCTGCCTACATAGCGACAACGAAGATATAGTTTTCTTAAATCTCGATTTTAAGAGCGGCATAAATGCCCATATTCATATTAGTTGGCTAGATCCTGTAAAAGTACGCAGGATGGTAGTTGTAGGCAGCAAAAAGATGATTGTTTATGATGATATTAGCGCCGATTCAAAAATTCAAATTTATGATAAAGGAGTAGATAAAATTAATAATTCCAAAAATGCACAGGGTTTAGGTTCTTTTGCGGAATTTCAGTTAAAGCTTCGTAGCGGCGACATTCATATCCCTCGAATAGACTTTTACGAACCGCTAAAAGAAGAATGTGCTCATTTCATAGACTGTATAAAGAATAAAAGAGTGCCTTTGACCGATGGTAAACATGGTTTGATGGTTGTTAAGATTTTAGAAGTTGCAAATAATTCAATCAAACAGGCCGGTGCACCTATTAATTTTACAACATAATGCAATTGCCCAGTTACTCTCTATAAGGATGGTTAGATTATGAAAGTACTTTTAATAAATCCACCGGATAGGAATATGATAATCTCCGATAATCCATCTTTTATAGATGAAGAGAGAGGGGTTAATCCTCCTTTAGGTCTTTTATATCTGGCTGCTTATTTAAAGCAGAACAGTAATCATGAGGTAGAGGTTCTTGATACGCTTGTTGAGAAAATAGGCTATGAAAGATTAGGTGAAATTATCGGCCAGAAATCTCCGGATATCGTAGGTATAACAACTACGACATTTACTTTAATTGACGTTATGAAAACCGCAAAGATAGTAAAGTCTGTTTCTGATGATATAAAGCTGGTCTTAGGTGGGCCTCATCCAAGTATCTACCCACGAGAGTCGGCATCTCTGAAAGAAATTGATTTTGTAATTGCCGGCGAGGGAGAGAGGGTATTTCTCGCATTGATTAATAATATAAATAATAAGGCTGTCCTTTCGACCATAAACGGGCTCTTTTTCAAAAATAACGGCAAGGTCATTGGAAATGCGCAGTGTGACTTTATAGACGATTTGGATAATCTTCCCTTTCCCGCAAGGAGTCTTACGCCCTACAGAAAATATAACTCTATCATTGCTAGGAGAAATCCTATAACCACAATGTTTACCTCCAGAGGTTGTCCGTTTAATTGTTCATTTTGTGACAGGCCACACATGGGTAGGCACTTTCGGGCGAGGTCATATAAAGGCGTTGTAGACGAAATGCAGGAATGTGTAGGAATGGGCATAAAAGAGATATTTATCTACGATGATACTTTTACCGTAGATAGAAAAAGAGTCTTAGATATATGCGAGGAAATAATCAGGAGGAATTTAGATTTTAGCTGGGATATAAGGACAAGGGTTGATACAGTAGATGCAGAGATGCTAGTAAAGTTGAAAAAAGCTGGCTGTGAGAGGATTCACTATGGAGTAGAGGCAGGTACCGATAAGATACTTAAGATTCTAAATAAAGGAACAAGTGTAAAGAAGATAAAGGATAGCTTTAGATTGACTAAAAAAGTAGGAATTTCTACCTTGGCCTATTTTATGATTGGTTCACCTGAGGAGAAAAAAGAGGATATATTGTCTACAATAAATCTTATGAAAGAATTGAATCCCGATTACGTCCATATTACCATAACAACCCCTTTTCCTTCAACAGAACTTTACAGAAAGGCTATGTTAGAAGGTGTTATAAAAAGCGATTATTGGAGAGAGTTTGCTAACAATCCAGATCAGAAGATATCTTCAATATATTGGGAAAAGGAATTTACAAGAGAAGAGCTGCTCGATTTATTAAGTTTCGCTTATAAGAGTTTCTATGGAAGACCAAGTTTTATATTATCTAATCTTATTAAGATAAGATCATTTGTTGATTTTAAAAGAAAAGCCAAGGCAGGTTTTAAGATTCTAAGTGCTAAATAGAAAGATATGAAGATATTATTATTAAACCCCCCCTTTACGGAATACGGCGGCCTGGAAGGCCATGGCGGAAAAGCAGCGCCTTTAAATCTAGCATATTTAGCTGCATTTCTAAGAGCAAAGCGTCCACAAGATAAGATATCCATACTGGATTGTGAGGGTCTGGAGCTTTCTTATAATGATATAGCAATTGAACTAAAAAGCATACAACCGGATATAGTTGGTATTACTGCTCCTACGCCTGCCTATGTCCAGGTGAAGGAGGTTTCAAAGATTATTAAAGAAATTAGTAAAGATATAAAAGTTATATTAGGAGGGCCTCATCCTACAGCATTTCCATTAGAGACTGTTAAAGAAGAGTTTGTTGATTTTTCAGTATACGGCGAAGGAGAGTTAACTCTTTTGGACTTAGTTAATGCCATCGATAAAAAAATGGATTTTAGTTCAGTAAAAGGCATAGCTTTTAAGGATATTTATGGTGATGCTCATTTGACAGAATTGCGCCCATTAATTCAGGATTTAGATTCGATTCCCTTCCCAGCAAGAGAACTTTTGCCACTAGAGATATACTTTCCACCTCCAACAAAACGGGTCAGTAATAAAAAAAGTGGAAATATGATTACCTCCAGAGGTTGTCCGTATCAGTGTACTTATTGTATGGCGCGAATTATATGGAATAAAAAAGTACGTTATAGAAGCGTTAAAAATGTTGTAGATGAGATCGAAGAATGTGTTAAGAATTTTGGAATAGGTGAATTTAATTTTCATGATGAATTATTTACTTTAAAAAAAGAACGCACAATTGAGATTTGTAGGGAAATAAGACGCAGAAAGTTAGACATAGCCTGGGTATGTATGGTTCGAGTTGATTATGTCTGGGAAGATGTTTTAAGAGAGATGAAATTAGCGGGTTGTAAGAAAATAATGTTTGGATTTGAATCCGGCTCACAAGAAATTTTAGACCTGATGAAGAAAAATGTTAAAGTAGAACAGGCTTATGAGGCTGTTAAGTTAGTAAAACGTTGTGGAATTAAGACCGCCGGAAATTTTATGTTTGGCAATATTGGAGAGACTGAAGAGACTATAAGGAAGAGTATCAATCTGGCAAAAAGATTAAATACAGATACCGTGGCATTTTTTATTGCCAGTCCATATCCGGGTACTGAATTTTATAATATTGCCAAGGAAAGTGGATATTTTAGGCAAGGCCTAGACTGGAAAGATTTTACATTAGTCTCTGATAATGCAAGACCACCTTTAGACCTTCCCGGATTGAGTTCTGAAAGAATAGCCTATTGGCAAAAGAAAGCATATAAAGAATATTATTTTAGGATGGATTACATATTTCAGAAATTATTTGGCATACGTTCAATTATTGATGTTAATAATCTATTTTATGGGGTCAGACTTTTATTTAAATTGCAAAAATAATTTTTTAAGATTAAGGCTTATTCCTAAAAAATGAGTTGTCGAATTGCATTTATAGTGCCTCCTTCGCAAGCCATATCATTAAAATTCGTTTCCTATCAGCAGCCTATAAACATGGCTTATTTAGCTGCTGAGGTTATCAAGGCTGGCCATAATGCCGTGATATGGGATTATGGAGTTGAAGAGTATAATTTAGAAGACATTATTGATAGAATTAATGGTTTTAAGCCTCAGATAATAGGTATCCATTGCAAAACTTTTAGCATTATTCAGGGTAATGAACTGGCAAGGGAAATTAAGAAAAGTTACCCCCAGATATTAATCCTGGTGGGGGGGCCTCATTCTACGGCACTGCCGGAAGAGACATTGAGAGAGTTTGAGAATTTCGATGCTGTGGCTATAGGAGAAGGTGAGAAAACAATCGTTGATTTATGTGAACATATAGCAATAGGTAAATCGCTAGAGGGTGTAAATGGTATAGCAATACGCAACGGGATAAAGATAATACGCACTTCACAGAGAGAATTAATAGCTGATTTAAATGCACTTTCATATCCTGCTAGACAATTGCTACCAGAAAATTTATATAATAAACGCCATGCTTCAAGGGGGATTTCTTCTCGTGGACGAAAAGTAACAGAGATCTTTACTTCGCGGGGTTGTCCAGGGCAATGTATTTTTTGTGCGGCACGTCTTTCCTATGGAAATTGTGTTCGATTTAGAAGTTTAGATAATGTATTAGGAGAGGTAGACGAATGTATAAATAAATTCTCCTATGATCACATAGTTATTCAAGATGATACCTTTACCCTAAATCATGAAAGAGTATACGGGTTGCTTGAAGGATTTCGAAAACTCGGCGTTAAATCATGGAGTTGCGATACAAGGGTCGATGCTGTAGATAAAGATCTAATTAGAGAGATGGCGCGTTCAAACTGCAAAAAAGTTTCCTTAGGGGTAGAATCGGGAAGCGAGAGAATTTTAAAGCTGATAAAGAAGAATATTAGTCTACAGCAGGTACGCAACGCGGTTAGATGGGCAAGGTCCTCTGGAATCCAGTTGGTTGAATGCACTTTTATCATTGGTAGTCATCCCGATGAGACAAATGAAGATGTTTCTCTTACCTGGAAGATGATAAAAGAACTTAGTCCGGATATAATCTCTGTTTCAGTAATAGTTCCCTATCCTGGTACAGAAGTTTACAGTTTAATGAAAGAGAGAGGCTATATTGATAATCAAGACTGGGAAAACTTTCAATTGATAGGCAGTAAATTAAGCTGGCATACAAAATATTTTTCTTCAGAGGAATTGCTTCGGCTGCAGCGGCAATTTATTAATAACTATTATTTTAATTTCAAATATATTATGCGCTCCTTAAGAAGAGCCAAGAGTATCAAAGATATCAGCTATCTCTTCAAAACAGGACTGGGCGTCTTAGGGTTTCTCTTTAAGAAAGATTGAGGAGACAGATATTATGGAACCTGAAATCTCGGTAGTTATTTTATGTTATAAAAGTGGACGTCAAGTTTATGATTTTTTTGAAAGGACAATGCACTCTCTTAGAGAGGCGATTCCTTTATGGGAAATAATTCTTGTTGGGAATTATTTCGAGAACACAGATGACGATACTCCTCGAATAGTAAATGAAATCGCATTAAAATTTGAGCAGGTAAGAGCCATTACGTTGCCTAAAGAAGGAATGATGGGATGGGATGCTCGTACCGGCTTAAATGCAGCAAGAGGTAAATATATTTGCCTTATCGATGGTGACGATCAGATGTCATGCGAAGACATAATAAGAGTGTATAAGAAGATTAAGGAAGAAAAATCGGATTTCGTTCAGACCTACCGGGCAAAGCGGCATGACGGATTTAGGAGAAAAATGATATCTTTACTTTATAATAAGCTGTTTCAGATATTATTTCCCGGCACGGCCATAAAAGATGTTAATTCTAAGCCTAAGATTTTTACGAAAGTTGCATATGAAAAAATGCATCTTTTATCAAATGATTGGTTTCTTGATGCGGAAATTATTATACAAGCAAGAAAACTCAAGCTTAAAATGGCCGAGGTTCCTACCGTCTTCCGTAAATGTAAATATAGAAAATCTTTTGTAAAATCCAGCGCTATATTTGAGTTTTTAAGAAATCTTTTTTTGGCAAGGATAAGATATTTTTTTAAAGAAGATAATGGCAAAGAACATCTTTATAACCGGTGCCACGGGTAGGATCGGCAGGCATTTGATAAAATCATTGCTTTCAGCAGGAAATTCCCTTTTTTTATTAGAGAAACCCGCAGACAATAGCGTTAAAAATAAGAGCATGCATTATATATTAGGCGATTTGTTAGATCCTGACAGTTATAAGCAGGTTTTTAAGGAAGGCATAGATTGCCTGCTGCATATGGCCGCTGTAACTCATACAAATGATATAAATAAATATTATGCCGTTAACACCGATGCGACTCTACATTTAGTGCGACTTTGTGGGAATTTTGGGGTAAAAAGATTTATTTTTATAAGCACACGGGCCTTGGCTGAGAGCGCAGGGGATTATAGCAGATCAAAGATGCTGGCTGAAAGATTTATAAGAGAGAGTTCTTTAGATTGGATTATATTACGGCTCTCAGAGGTTTACGGTAGTTCTACGGATAAAGGCATTACTTTGATTTTAAACCATATCGGAAAACTCCCCTTTATACCTATTATCGGAAGAGGCGATTATTCCGTTGCCCCTGTTCACATATCAGATGTCATTTTTGCTATAACTAAAGTTATAGAGGATGATACCTTACGTAATAAGATTTATACTATAGCTGGTCCCCTAAGCTTTAAATATAATGATTTTATTGATAATGTGTTGGCGATAAGGAAGTTAAGAAAAAGAAAGCTATATATACCGGAATCTGTTGCTAAGATTTGTCTTGGGCTTAGCGCATTGCTGTTTAAGGATAAATTTTTTGTAAAAGATCAGCTTCCTCGGTTGCTTTGTGAAAAATCTTATGACATATCAGAGGCAGAAAAGGATTTTGGTTTCCATCCAATATCCATTGAAGAGGCGGTCCTAAAAAATGACAAGTAAAAATGAAGAGAACATTTAATTATAATATAATAGTTTGTATTCTTTTTATTGGTTTCTTATTTGCCTTTCCGCGAATTTTCTTAGGAGAGGATTCTTATGTAACTATTCATGATAATTTAGATATAGGTTCTATTTGGTTTATAAGGCATATTGAAAAAAGTAATATTTTTAATCCCCAGTCTTTGCTTGATAATACTATGAATGGTCTACCGCGGCCGTTTCTAACCACCGGTTCTGCTGTGATGTTGGCCCTTTTTCTGTTATTCAAACCGTTTACCGCCTATGTAATAAATGAGCTATTGGTGCATTTGCTTGCATTCATCGGGATGTATTTATTGCTTAAGAGGCATGTTTTAAAATCGAAGGATGAGGATTTCATAGCCTTTGGTGTATCAGTTTGTTTTGCGGCATTGCCATTTTATTCGCTTTTTGGCTTATCCGTTGCCGGCCAGCCGTTATTACTTTATGCATTTTTAAATTTAATAAATAATAAAAAGCACATTTTAGATTTCATGATAATTTTTATTTTTCCTTTTTATGCGCCTTTATATTATGCCGGATTTGCTATTCTTATAGCGCTAGGAATTTTATTTATCTTCTATTACATAAGTGAGAGAAAGGCTAATAAACTATTCTTATCTGGGCTAATACTTTTCTCAATTAGCTATGTGTTTGTCGAATTCAATTTTATTAAAATGGCTATCTTCGATAATAATTTGGCTATTCATAGGATGGATTGGAATCCTCTTTATTTAGCTAGAAACTATAAAGAGGCGATGAAGCTAGGATTCAAGAATTTTTTATTCGGAGATTATAATGCACCGAGTAAACATACTCCTATTATATTAGTCTCTTTTTTGAGTATCCTAACGGTATTTCTCGCTAACAGAAAAGCTCAATTAGGAAATACTGCGAAATCAATCTTTATTTTATTGCTTATAGCTTTCAGTATATCGCTATTCCATGGTCTTTACCATTGGGAAGGATTAGTTCTCCTAAAGGAGAAAATCGACCTTTTGAGGGTAACACAGTTTAATAGGTTCTTTTACCTAGAGACTATTCTATGGTACATTGTTTTTGCATTATCTCTTTTTTCATTATTGCATTTGGAACATGGAAAATCTTTTGTAAGAATTTTGATTATATCTCAGTTAATTTTTATTTTTACCAGCAAATTTGAATCGAAAAATGAATTGAGTATTAATTATAAGATCATTTTTGAAAGAGCCTTCGGTAAAGAGAAAAACAGGCTTACCTATGGGAAGTTTTTTTCAGAAACTTTATTTTCTGATATTGATGAGTACCTTGGCCTACCTAAGAAGACATACCGCCTGGTCAGTATTGGTATCCATCCGAGTATCCTTCAGTATAACGGTTTTTATACTCTGGACAGTTATCAGAATGTTTATCCTCTGATATATAAACATCGTTTCAGAGAAATCATTGCAAAGGAGTTAGATAAGAGCACTCAATTGAAAGATTACTTCGATTATTGGGGTAATAGATGCTATATATTTGTAGCCGAGCTTGAAGATGAAGGGTTTACAATCACGAAAGAGAGGAATATAAAAATCCATAATCTTGAATTAAATACCAACGCCTTAAAGAAACTAGGTGGAAGGTTTATACTTTCAGCGGTACAGATTCTAAACGCCAAGGATAACAACTTGGCGCTATTAAAGATATTTGAACGCGATGATTCTCCTTGGCAGATTTATTTGTATAAAGTGGATAGTTAGGTTGATATATAACTGTTAATGGCGGAAAAGTTTCAAATGAAAGAATACTTACTTAAAATAATAGGTATAATTATTTTAGTTTTTATTTTAAAGGATGTTGATATCCGTTTAGTGGCATTGAATATCAAAGATTGTAATCTATTTTTATTAATAGCGGCAGTTATTTTAGAGACGAGCTGTATTATACCGAAGGCAATAAAATGGCAGGTAATTTTAAAGGCATTAAAAATAAAAGCCAGTTTTTTTGATAGTTTGAGGGCCTATTGGTCGGGATTGTTTTTTGGTGCGATAACTCCGGGTAAAGTCGGAGATATATCAAGGGTATATTTTTTGAGTAAACATAACCCTTTTATCGTTAGGTCTATATTTTCTGTTGTGTTGGACAGACTATCTGATATTGTAGTTCTGCTATTAATAGGTTTGGCTGTTAGTTTTTTCTACTTGAATGAGATAAAGTTTTTAAATTTCGCTATTCTTTTGACTTTAGCTGGCCTTTGCTTATCTGCCACATTGATGTTTCTCAAAAGAGATTTTTTTTATAGTCTATTTATGAAATTGTTATATAAGTTTATACCTAAAGAAAGATTATGGCTAAAAGTAAATCCTAATTATGAAATTTTAAAAGATATAAAACCCATAAATTATATTTTAGTTTTTATGTATCTATTGCTAGCGTGGGCAATATATTTTTTAGCCTACTGGGTTCTAAGCAAGGCTTTATTTATAGAAATGCCTTTCTTATATTTGGTAGGAACAGTTACAGTAGCTACTATAGTATCTTTGATTCCTATATCTATCAGTGGCTTGGGGACGCGAGACGCAGCAGTTGTATTTATGTTATCCAAGATAGGGATATCTAAAACTTCTGCCCTTTCTTTCTCATTGATGATGTTTGCTATAGGAATGTTTATTGTAAGCTTCGGATTTATATTTTATTTCCAAGGGCAGGGCAGGAGGGCCTTAAGAGTAGATGGATAAAACGAATATTAGCAACGACGTATTGGAAAATTTATCTTGGTGGACTTTATTAGACCCGGATTTGATTCGTGAGGATTTGATTAAGAGCCAATGGATAAAGCGTATAGACGGTTTGCTCGACACGAGGGTTATATCTCCATTTGAGGCAGTATGCAGGAGGATTCTACATAAAATTCTTTTGTACTCTTCTGATACGAATAGGTATCGGATTACGGATTCGATTAAAAAGTTGCGTCAGTTAGTGAGAAAGGAACTGATAGAGATTCCCCATTGTACTTTTGTAGAGATTTATTCATACCTGGTTAAAAAATTTAATGCTACACCTTTAACTTGGAATGGGCATAAAGCCTGTGTTTGCTTAACTCATGATGTGGATTCCAAGGAAGGGTATAGATTTATAGAAAATATTTTAGATTTGGAGAAACGTTTTAAAGCTAGAAGTACATATAATTTCCTTACTAATTGGGGATACAGAATAGATTCACATTTAGTTAAAAAAATTTTGGAGGCTAAGTTTGAAGTAGGATTACACGGATGGACACATGATATCGCTTTGGGATGCCGAGATAAAAAAAGAATAAAGAGGGAACTTGGTCTAGCAATGAAAGAATTAGGAGTGCGAGTTTCTGGTTTTCGCGCTCCTGCTTTTGCTATAAGTAAAGCCTTACTTGAAGTATTAGTAGAGCTAGGAATAAAGTACGATAGTTCAATGAAAACTCTCAGTTGCTATGGCCAGGCAGTAGAATCGCCTTATCCTTATAGATATCCAGGGGTAGATATCTGGGAAATCCCTTTAACTATACAGGATGACAGGATATTCAGGGATTTACATCTGAGCTGCGAGGAAGGCCTGGGTGTAATAAAAGAATTGGTCGAAAGGATTATTAAGGTTGGGGGCGTTGTCGTGATTAATACACATCCCAGACTGATCAAGTCAAGATATATATTTTACGAAGATTTCCTTGCCTGGTTATCTGAACAACCGGATATTTTGGTATGTCCAACAATAGAAGTCATAGATATATGTGAGCAGAGAAGAGAGGAATTTAATAGATGTCTTTCGATAAAAAAGTAATATTGGTAACTGGCGGTGCAGGATTCATAGGGAGTAATTTAGTTGAGGTAATTTTAAAGGATAAAGTCAAGAAGCTCATTGTTCTCGATAATTTTGTAGCCGGAAAAAAAGAAAATATAGAGAACTTTCAGAATGATAGGCGTTTTGAATTAATTGCTGGAGATATAAGAGACTATGGCCTTGTTAAAAAATTAGTCCAAAAAAGCGACCTGATTTTTAATCTGGCTGCCTCAAAGTTGGTAGTCTCTTTGGAGCATCCAAGAGTCGATTTAGAGACTAATATCTTAGGTACATTTAATATATTAGAGGCAGCAAGGAAAAACCCTGTGGTTAGAATAGTACATGCTTCAACTGGCTCGGTGCTTGGTAGTTCGCATAGCCCTATGGCTGAGGAGCATTGCCCTAACCCTACTACCTTATATGGAATTTCTAAGTTGGCGGCAGAAAAATATTGCTTATTTTATGTTAAGGAATTCGGCGTTAAGGTCTCTGTGGTTCGTTATTTCCATGTTTTCGGCCCGAGGCAAGATTATACTGGAAGTTCGGGTGTAGTGAATATATTCCTGTCTCGCGTATTGACAGGTAAATCTCCAGTTATTTTTGGTACAGGAGAACAAATTAGATGCTTGACTTATGTCGAGGATGATATAGAGGCTACGCTAATGCTGGCAAATTCAGATGGGGCTATCGGTGAAATTTATAATGTCGCTTCTTTAACTCGAATTTCAGTAAAACAACTGGCAGAAATAATTATCAGTAAATTCGGCCCTAAAGGAATGAAACCTGAATATGGAGCTTCCCGTCAAGGAGAAAATCTAAGGCCAATCCCAGATACGACCAAGATTGAACGCTTGGGTTTTAAAGCCAAGGTTGAGTTTGAAGAGGGCTTAGAGAAAACAAAAGCGTGGATTCAAGGAGATTTAAATAAAAGAAATGTCATTTGAAAATCCCCAATCTAAAATTCTAGTTTTGATTCCTGTTTTTAACGAAGACGGCAAGATCCTAAAAGTCGTGAAAAAGATTCCTAGAGACTCAGTTGATCAGATAGTAGTCATAAATGACGGTTCGACCGATTCTACTCCATTTGACGCTATAGGAGAAGGAGTTAAGGTTCTCAACCATGATATCCGAAGAGGCATAGGGGCTGCTATTAGGACGGGGATAGAGTACGCTATTGCCAATAACTACGATATAATCGTCATATTAGCAGGAAATGATAAAGACGACCCTACTCAGATCAATAGGTTGGTCGAACCTATAGTTAAAGATAACTTTGATTACGTCCAGGGTTCAAGGTATATAAAAGGTGGCATTAGTGGAAAAATGCCATTACATAGGCTGATATTTACAAAGGGCTATTCTTTCTTAATCCGTCTTTGTACAAATTGCATAATAACAGACGGCACAAATGGTTTTCGCGCTTACCGCAGGGTCATATTTGATGATAAGAGGATAAATATCTGGCAGGATTGGCTTAGTCAGTCCTTAGAATATTATCTTTCGATCAAGGTATTGAAGCTTGGTTATAAAATCAAAGAAGTGCCTGTTACTAAGATATATCCTACAGGTGTATCTTACAAAGCATACACTAAAGTAAAGCCTTTTTATGGTTGGATAGAAAGGCTTAAGCCTATTATTTATTTAACGTTAGGAATAAAAAAATGATTAAAATTATAAGTGTAGTCGGAGCAAGGCCTCAGTTTATCAAGGCGGCGATGATTGCGCAGGCTATTAGGGCCTTTAACCAAGACGCTGATTCTAGGCAAAGATTCTATCATTTATTGGTGCATACCGGTCAGCATTATGATTCCAGAATGTCAAAAATATTTTTCGACCAATTAGATATCCCACGTCAAGCTTACAATCTAAAGATAGGTTCATGCGGGCACGCTGTCCAGACAGGGAAGATGCTCATACGACTTGAAAAAGTCTTGCTAAAAGAAAGGCCAAGATTACTGCTGACTTACGGTGATACGAATTCCGCATTAGCTGGTGCCTTGACGGCAGTAAAGTTGTCTATCCCTATAGCACATGTAGAGGCCGGCTTGCGTAGTTTTAATCGTTCTATGCCAGAGGAAGTTAACAGAATCCTGATTGACCACATATCACATTTATGCTTTTGCCCTACGCAGAGTGCAGTAAAAAACTTGAAAATCGAAGGAATAGTAGAAGGGGTTTACCATACTGGAGACGTAATGATAGATGCATTAAAATACTATGCCAAAATCGCAATCAAAAAATCAACCATCTTGGATAAATTAAACATTAATGCACGAAAATATTACCTCGCGACAATACATCGTCCTGCTAATACAGACAATAAAGGTAATTTAAGAGATATAATTAATGCCTTTTGTTCTTTGGACTTGCCGGTAATTTTTCCTGTGCATCCAAGGACGAAGAGGAAACTTTTTAACATAGGATTTCCTTTGAACAAATCTAATATTGTAATAATTGAACCAGTAAGTTATTTTGATATGCTTACTTTAGAAAAATACGCTAAGACTGTTTTTACAGATTCCGGGGGAGTTCAAAAGGAGGCATATTTCTTCGAGGTCCCATGCATTACTCTGAGGACAGAGACGGAGTGGATTGAGACAGTAACTGAGGGATGGAATGTTATCGCAGGTGCAGATAAAACAAAGATAATTCGAAGTGCGCTTACTTTTTCATCGCCTTTTAGAGGAAAAAACATATTTGGGCGAGGTAGGGCAGCAGAGAAAATAACTAGAATTATAAGTAGATTTTTAAGCCAACACAGAGATTCAATATGTTGCGAAAGTTAAATAAACAAGGCTATATATTAATCCTGATTTTAATGCTAAATCTATTCCTAAATGTATATGGCATTAATTGGGGGCTTCCTAATAGGTGGAATGTTGATGAACAAGTAGCAACCTCTTTGCGTATGCTGCATGAAAAAAGCATAGTTACTTCTGATGATTTTGGTCACCCAACTTTTTATTATTTTTTCTTAATATTGGTGTTATCACTTTTTATAATTTTTCTTAAGTTCATAGGTTATCCTTTGGCCACCGTAGAAAGTGCGGCTGCAGTATCTTGGATAAAACTTACTTTTGTCGCTCCTGATTTTGCGAAAGGTATTTATTTTATTGCTAGATTTGCATCTTGTCTGTTGGGAGTTTTTAGTGTCTACATGGTTTATCTCATAGGAAAGCGTATTTTTAATAAAACAACTGGATTATTATCGGCAGCTGTGCTTTCCATGACAATGGGCTTTGCCGCTATAAATCACTTTGCCAAGTACGACTCTTTACTACATTTATTAATGTTAATTACCATATATTTTTGCATCAAAGCAATACAAGGTAGAGACTTTAAGAAGTATATTTTTCTTGCCAGTTTCTTTGCCGGAATTTCAATGGCTACTAAATATAATGGTGCAATTTTAGTCAATTCGATTATTACAGCTTACCTTTTACATAAAAAGAGGGAGGCAGGAGTATCTTTTAAGAAGATTACCTCTTTCTTGTTCGATAAAATTGTTTTGGGGATAGCCGGATTATATATTTTAGGCAATTTAATTGTTTGGCCAGGCCTTTTATTAAATTTTCGCGAATACCTAAACTCTTTTTTATATTACGGAACCCTTAGAGCCGGATCGCCTTATGTGTTATACCATTCTTACTATGTAAATATGGTTAATTATTTCATCCAGATTACTCTAATTTTTGGTATACCTATCTTTATTTTTGCCATTATTGGCACAGTTGGCTATCTCTTTAAATTAAAGAAGGTATCTGCGGAAATTTTAATTTTATTAGTAATAATAATTCCTTATTTCTTAATAATTAGTTCGGACCGTCATATGTATCATCCTTGTACGAGATATATTATTGCGATAATACCTTTTTTATCTTTATTTGCCGGCAAGGCATTGAATAGCTTTTTAGAGTATGGAATTAATAGGATATTAAAGATTCTTGTCATTGCTTTTATTTTTATTTTTTCTTTTTTCTATACGCTTTCTGCTGACTTAACGTTTGTAAAAGATGATACCAGATATAAGGCTACCAAATGGGTTTTGAAAAATCTACCTGAAAACTCAAGCATAGAGATGCTTGACCAGATAGATTGGCTAGTCGCTGCAGATAAGATAGTCTCAGCTTATAATATAAATTTTTTCGGCAATTCTTCTAAAGACAACGTTACTAGGATTAAATTTAAGGTACTAAGGTCTAGTAATTTCAGAGAGGATTATTTTAAAAAATTGAATATTTCTGGCATAAGGAGAGATTACATTATGCTTGTTTTTTTGAATGCCTCCGATATTCCTTATGGCGCAATAGATACTGTATTAACTGAAGAGTCAAAGTTTAAATATAATCTGGTCAATGGGAAGTTAAATTATAGATTGGTTAAGCAATTCAGTCACCCTAACGATAAGTTAAAGTCTAGTTTAATTAGAGGCTTGAGTCTGCCGAGAAATATTTTCTGGAATCCTAATCCTACTGATTATACGTCTCCGACAATTTTAATTTTTAAGAAAATATGAAGATAAAGCACGTGTTTTTAATTATTATTTCTGCTGTGCTCATCTCTTATTGGATTGCTTTTTCCGCCGGTACATTTTTCATTTTAGCTTTATCATTTTTTACTTATTTCTGCATGAGGAATTTTCTAAAAAAAGAAGATCGTAAGTTCGTCCTTACTTTGTTTTTGCTATCTCTGATTTTTCGCTTAGTGCTTTCTACAGGTTATTACCTCTGTGCCTATTCTCTAAGGAAAGGCGTAGATTTCTTTGGAGATGCCAGAGGATATTCAAATAATGCTGCTTATATCTCTTATGTTATAAGGGGCAATGACTTAAACAGTTTTCCTTATACTGATAACAGCGGAATAAATAGTCTCGCAGATAGTTACAATTATTTGCTGAATAGATATAAAGGAGCCTTACCGCCTTTTAGTTTTCGTATAGATGGTTTAGTTTATTTCATCGGTTTCTTGTATTCTATATTCGATTATTCGCCATTGATGGTAAAATGGCTGAATTGTCTTTTTTTTACTCTGGCTGGGATAATCCTCTATTTTATTGCTAAACAGATTTTTAATTCCCGAACGTCCAGGGCCGGGGTAATCGCCTTGCTATTATGGCCATCAAATTTTTTGTGGTCAATAAGCGGGCTAAAAGAATCTGTAACATTTTTATTATTAGTTTGTTGCATTTGGTCAATGCTAAAATTTTTTAATAAAAGGAGGTTTGTGTTTTTTCTTTCTTTTGCAGCCTCACTCACAGTAATTTGGTTCATTAGGATACATTTAGCGGTATCTTTTATGGTGACGTTTATTATATTAAGTTTTTTCAGGCTTAGAAATAGCCAGAGATTAATGACAATTTTATTTATTTTTATAATGTTTTTATTTTTCGTTTCAGTCTTTAATTTAGATATTCCACAAATTCTATCAAGAATCCATAAAGAGTTTTTTGCTAACACAATTGGCACTAATAGAGCAATTTTGACTATTCGTGGAGCCCAAACATATAGAATATATCCTGCCAGGTTTAGCGAACCTTCCCATGTTTATGATATCAATTGTTTAGAATTCTTAACTTCTCTTTTTAAAGGGCTATTTTTCTTTCTAACAGTCCCTTTGCCGTGGATGATAACAAAGTCCAAATTTTTCTTAATCGTCTTTCCTCAGGTAATGATTTGGTATCTGCTTTTACCTTTTTCAATTCTTGGTGGAGTGGTGGCATTAAGATATAGATTTAGAGAGGCTATAGTGGTGGCTTCCCAAGTCTTTCTAATTACAATACTTTTTTCTTTAGTAGAGGCGAACGTTGGTACTGCTTTTCGTCACCGTGACATACTTATGCCCTTTTATATTATTTTCGCTATGGGAGGGATATTCTGGGTTTTTGGAAAAAAGGAGCTTGGGATAAGAGAATAAATTCTCAAAAAGAGTTATTTTGATGAAGCCTAAACACAAGATCAGGATTTTATTTATTGTTCCCTATCCTACGGAAGGCGCGAGTAACCGCTTAAGGGTTGAGCAGTATTTGCCATTTTTGAAATCTCACAGCATGGAGTTTATTGTACGACCATTTGCTTCTAGAAGTTTTTTTAAGATTTTGTATAAAAAAGGTTTTTATTTTCTTAAAATTTATTATTTTATTATCGCTACTATAAATAGGATAGTGGATTTATTAAGAGTAATTAAATATGATATTATTTTTATCCACCGAGAGGCGTTTCCCATAGGGCCGGCAATATTTGAGTATATATTCGCAACTTCAAAAAAACCCATAATTTATGATTTTGACGATGCAATTTTCTTACCTAATATAAGCAAGTCGAACAGTTTTATGGAAAGATTCAAGATGCCAAACAAAATCTCAAAGATAATACGCATCAGCAAAGCCGTTATTGCGGGGAACGAATATTTAGGTAAGTTTGCCTTAAAATATAATCAGAACGTCAGCATCATTCCAACTCCAATCAATACCGATGCTTATAAGCCAAAATTTTCCGAGACTTCGAGAGACAGTGAGGTTGTTATTGGCTGGATAGGGACCCCTACCACTGTATGTTTTGTATATTCATTAGAAGGAGTTTTTCGTCGTGTTTTATTGAAATACCCTAATGTGAAATTTAAGATAATCGGCGGTGAGTTTAGCATACCTGGATTAGATAAAGTTATGAATGAAAACTGGACCCTAAGGGAGGAGGCTGATTTACTGGGCAGTTTTGATATTGGAGTAATGCCTATGCCTGATAACGAGTGGACAAGAGGTAAGTGCGGCTTTAAGGTAATTATTTATATGAGTATGGGGATTCCCGCTGTATGTTCACCGGTTGGGATGAATAAGGAAATAATCCAGGATGGCGTCAATGGCTTTTTGGCTGATTCCCAGGAGGATTGGCTTGAAAAGTTATCAGCGCTTATTGAGGACCGTCAGCTAAGGGAGAATATTGGTAGGGCGGGCAGGCATAGCGCGGAAGAAAAATATTCGGTTAAGGTAAATGCCCCTAAATTTTTTGAATTAATCCAAAAAGTTTACAATGAAGCTCAATAAATTTTCATTAGTTTTAGCAAGTATCGTCGTTTTGTGCTTTTTCATTTTTATGCTACTTAATATAAAAGTTAGTACCCGCCAAGGTATTAACTATGAGTGGCACAATATAAGCATGCCTTTATACCTTAAGTTAATTGATTTTTTTGACCGTCACTATAATTATCAGGAGTTAGTCAAAAGGATAATTAAGGGCAAAAAGACCGATCAAGAACGAGTCTTAAGGTTATTTGAATGGACACATGAAAACATAAAGAAAGTTCCATATGCCTTTCCAATAATAGATGATCACGTTTGGAATATTATCGTAAGAGGATACGGAACTAATGATCAATCTTCGGATGTTTTTACTACGCTTTGTAATTACGCCGGCATAGACGCTTTTTTCACTTTTGTCCAAAGCGAAGATTTTACTAAAAGAATACCTTTATCCTTTGTGAAATTAGAAAAAAAGTGGTATGTGTTTGACCCTTATAACGGCGTCTATTTTAAAAATAAGGACCAATATTTTGCCAGCATTGAACAGATTAAAAACGGAAATTGGAGGAGATTTTTTATATCAGAAGAAAATAGGCGAGATTATGATTATTCAGAATATTTTAAGAATTTATCAAGCATTGGAAATATAGGCCTAAAAAGAGCAAACATTCAATCTCCCTTGAGGCGTTTTATGTTTGAAGTAAAAAAACTGGTGAACAATAATTAAATTAGAGATTGTAAATCATTAAAGTATCAATGAAAACAAAAAAAATCATTGCAATATTTTTTTCATTAGGAATGGGCTGTGACCTATGGCATAAAAAAGGCCTAATATCTAAAAATTTACCATATTTTAGGGAATTAATTGAAGAATTCGGCGAAATATACCTTTTTACTTTTGATTACAAGCAAGACTTGTCTTTTTTAAAAGAGCCAGGAATTAAAGTCTTTCCAATGCCGGTTAGATTACCAAACGTTTTATATGCCTTAATTATGCCGTTTTTCTATTTAGGCGAATTAAAAAAAGCATCTCTGCTGCATACAGTGCAGATGAGTGGAGCAATACCCGCGTTAGTTGCTAAATTTCTATTGCATAAACCATTGCTTTTGCAGTGCGGATATAGTTGGTCTAAATTTGCACGTTATGCAAAAGAGTCGTTCTTAAGGGTATTTCTAATTGATATAATTGAGCGAACTGCATTTAGAAACGCCGATTTAATAATCGTGACTGAGAAATCACAAGCAGAGTTCGCCTTGCGTTTTAATAAACGGAATAAAGTTTTAGTCTTACCTAACAGTATAGATCCGGAGAAATTTAGTCCCAAGCCTTCCTTTAAGACTAATAAAAAAGTAGTCTTTATAGGGAGGTTAACAGAACAGAAAAATTTATTTAATCTCCTAGAAGCAATCTCTCTTATTAAGGATCTCGAGTTAGATATAATCGGAAGTGGAGAACAGGAAGGTCCCCTCAAGCAATTCGCTAAGAGTATTGAGGCAAGTATAAATTTTTTAGGAGATGTTTCGAACGAACGAATTGCTAATGAACTACCGAAGTACAATGCATTATTATTGCCATCATTTTATGAAGGAGATCCAAAGGTAATAATCGAAGCAATGGCTTGTGGTGTTCCGGTTGTAGCTACACGCGTTGTTGGCACAAAGGAGTTAATAGAAGATAGGGTTACAGGCTTGTTATGCGGCCTAAGCTCTAAGGATATAGCGGGGGCTTTAAAGACTGTACTCGAAGACAAAGGATTAGCTTCTAATCTATCAAAAAATGCAAGGGAATATGTGTTGCTTCATAGAAATTTTAATATTAATGCAAAAAGGCAGATTGAGGTTACAAGATCATTGTTAAGATGAAACTGTTAGATGGTTCTTCTAAATTTAATCTAATAGATATATTATTTTTTGTTTATATATTTTTTCTTCCAATTATGCTTGTTCCCTCTTTACCTATTGTTGACAGGAAGATTCAATATTCAGACTTAATTTTTGCAGTTTTATTTATACCCTTGTCAGGTTTGTTAATAAAAAAGAAGATTAAGGTTGTAAAAACTTTGCTCTATATTCCTTTGGGCTTTTATCTTCTTACGCATATTTTGTCGATGTTAAATTCCGTAGATATAATTAAGAGCCTGCTTGAGATTAGCGGTGTCATATATTTGAGTATATTATTTTTTGTTACTATTATTTTGGTTTCAAACAGGGACATTCTGCGCAAAATTTTGATTTCGTGGATGTTCGCCTTGGGTTTAGTGCTTATCTGTGGCATTATTGGAATAGTTGAGGTTTACATATTTAAAAAAGAATCTTCAGTTTTTATGTGCCAATACATAACATTTGATAGATATAAGTTAATGCATAGTTTAATTCCTAGGGTTATTTCGACTTTGAGAAGTCCTGATATGCTGATTAGCTATTTAGTTCTAAGTTTAGGGCCGCTCATTGCTTTTTACAGGAATACACAGATAAGAGCAAAAAAGGTAATTATTTTTATCTTCTCAGGCGCCTTATTCTTTGTGGCGGCATTTACCCTTTCTCGAGGAATTCTTGCTCTTTTAATTTGCGTTGCTATATCATTTTTGTCTAACAGAATGAAGAGATCTTCAAGCCTAATCGTTGTTCGTTTCCTCTTGGTTAATATAGCAGTAGTAGTTTTTATTATTTTCGCAATCTTTAGCTTATGGGAACCGTCCAGGCTCCAGATATCTGACTACGCAAATACTGGCGAGAAAAATTTATCCGCTGTTTTCCATAGGCCAGTAAAATTTTACTTTTATAAATATGCGCTTCTCATGATTAAAGATCATCCTTTTGTTGGCGTTGGTAGTGGTAATTTTAACAATAATCTTAGAAAATATTATTATCAGGATAAACAGGCCGATCCCTACTTTATTACTTACCTTGATTTTGACCCGCATTCTACTTATCTAGGATTAACTGCAGAGATAGGAATATTCGGCCTGATATTTTTTTTAAGCCTTGTCGCGTTGTTTTTAAGACATATGTTCCTTATTTATAGAAGCAATAATGATTGTTATATCCGTAATTTGGCTATCGGAATAATAGCTTCTGTCATAGGGATTTTGATTCAGGGTTTGGCTATGGATGTGCAAAACCTCAGGCATTTATGGCTTGTTTTTGGCCTTGGGATGTCCTTAACAAACTTAAAAGTATGATTCAAAATTTGAAATCATTTACACTTCAGGGTGAATATTTTATATGTTTATCGATATCGACTTGGGGATTCAGGGAAGGAAGTCGAGAGCATATAATGAAAAGATTCTCCGAAAAAAACAAGGTATTATATGTGGATTACGCAATTGACCCGCTGCAAATCATAAGACTTCCACATGTAAGGAGTTATTTTTTTCGAAGGCGTCATTTTGAGAAAATCAATGAAAACCTTTTTGTGTTGCGGCCTTATCTTCAATTTCCTTTCGGAACATATTTTAATTTTATTAACGTAGTTAACCAGCTCTTTTTATATTTACAGATAAAGAAAGCTATAAAGGTTTTAAATTTCAGAAATCCCATTTTATGGGTCTATAGTCCGATCTTTTTCCCCTTACTAGGAAAATTTAATGAGAAATTGCGTGTTTACCACTGTATAGATAATTACGAGGCGGAAATCCCTAATAGAATAAGAAGAAGATTTATGAAAAAAGCAGAAGAGATACTTTGCAGAACCGTCGATGTTATATTTACTGTAAACATAGTTTTGAAGAAGAGGCTTTGTGGATATGCTACGCAAGTCCATTTACTTAAGCCAGCTTTAGATGATAATTTTTTAAAAATTTCTGAATCACTGTGTGATACAGATAAGAAAGATATTGAGATAGGTTTTGTAGGAAGTATAGACAGGCGGTTTGACCCGGAGATAGTTGAATTAATTGCAAATAAGCATCCCGAATGGCGAATACTAATCATAGGGCCTATTATGTATAATTTAAATAAGTTACATAAACTTCGAAAAATCAAGAATATAGAGTTTATAGGATTAGTAAAAGAGAAGTTAGCGAATTATTATAAAAGATTTAAATTAGGCATAATTCCTTATCACGTAAATGAATTTACAGATGTTATCGTTCCCTTGAAAATCTTTGAATTTTTTTCTTTCGGGACTCCTGTTGTTTCCACCCCATTAAAGGCATTAAGGGGACTTTCAAAGGGGCAACTTTTATACTTGGCTGAAAAAGAAGATTTTCTGGAAACGATAGAGAAAATAATTCATGATGGAGAACAACAGATTCTTAGGGAAAAAAGAATCGCTTTTTCTTCCAAAAATTTATGGTTTAAAAGGATAGAGTATATTCAGGAAGTTTTGTCGCCACTTCTTCAGGCCCAGGCATGAATAATAATGTCGAATTAAGGGAGAGGAAAAATATCGGCAGGAATTCGCTTTATATATATTTAGGCAAGGTCTTTGCTACTATATTTTCCAGCCTTACCTTTATTTATATAAGCAGGAAATTACCTTTGGCAGACTACGGACTCTATAGTTTATTTTCAGCAATTTTGATTTTTTTGTCCTTTTTGCTGCCTTTAGGATTTCCTACAACGATGTTGAGATTTATTCCTAAGTTGGTCGAAGAGAAGAATATATCAGTAGCACTTTATTTGATAAAAAAAAGCATTTGGATAGTTTTAAGTTCGGGAAGTTTATTTCTAATCT
Organism: Candidatus Omnitrophota bacterium; assembly: GCA_040753675.1. GTDB lineage: Bacteria > Omnitrophota > Gorgyraeia > JAHJTE01 > JAHJTE01 > JBFMEB01. The sequence goes on from JBFMEB010000005.1 coordinate 74,979, forward strand.
TAAGTTTTATCCTAAGGGAAAGCCTCGGAAAGATATTTAATAATTATGAATTGAAGTTTTATCTGCCTTTATTAATGGTTATAGGGGGAGAATCCGCCCTGGCCGCGGTTTTTAAGGGAATTTCAAATGCCCTTTTTCTCCAGAAGAAGATTACTGTTAACGAGACCGTGACAGTTGTGGCACAATTGTTACTGGTTCTATTATTCTTCAATCTCGGATATTATTTGTATGGGATATTAATAGCTATGGTTATAGCGAATGTTTTATTACTTATATTTTATTTTAATCACTTGTCGAAATTTATGTTCAATAAATTCCTTCCTATCGCAGATAGGATTATTTCAAAAAGATTTTTTAGATTTTCCCTGAAAGAATGTCTTTTTATGACCACGGGCTATTTTTGGGATATAACAGTGGATATATTTTTAATCACTTATATCTTAGGTTCGGATTATGCTGCATTATTTGGTTTTGCAGCTTTTATCTCTTTATTTTTGAAGAATTGGATGCCGGGGTTAGCTCTACAAAATTTAATAAGGCCTTTATTTGCTAAAAGTTACTCAAGGAATAAAAGCAAGGAGGATTTGATATATTTGTTCAGATTTTATAGTAAACTTAATGCATTTTGTATATTCCCGGTAATTATTGGCATGTGGATATTAATTGGTAAAATCATAGTATTTGTTTTTGGTGATAAATTTTTACCCGCAGTTGATACCTTCCGTATATTATTATTTTTTGCTATGTTGCAGTCGTTTATTAGGCCGATTAATAATTTATTTGCCATTTTAGAGAGAAACGAGATACCTATTTATGCAAATATGTTAATTTTCTATCGCTTATTTATCTCTCTTTTCTTAATAAAATTTTTCGGTATTCAGGGAGCGGCTTGGGCATTCGGTAGTGCAGTTTTACTTTCTTTTCTACTGCAATATAGCTGGTTAAAGAAGATAATAAACGTTAATTTCCCTTATATAGTTTTTTGCAAAATAGCCTTAAATTCATTTATCATGGGCGCTGTGGTTTATTTTCTAAGAGACAAAATTACAAATTTAGCCTGTTTAATTTTAGGAATAATTACAGGAGTAATTATTTATCTGGGCATATCATATTTGAACAAAATATTCAAAAGCAATGAAAGGCTCTTAATAAATGAGATTATCGGAGTTAAAATCTTCTGCTTCTGAATTTAAAGCAATAGAGGGGATAATAAATGTTATTTAAACCGCCAAAAATAAAATATACTGATCGTTATTCTAAAACAAAATATGTCTTTAATAAGTATTCTTCTATTTTAAAAGGGAGGGTATTGGATATAGGAGGCGGCGAAGGATATTTGAGAGAGTATATCCCGGACTATACTAATATAGATAAAGTAAGCACTGCAGATATACAATTAGATTTAGAGAAGGAAACAATACCTTTTGAAGACAATTCTTTTAATTGCGTATTGTGTTTAGATGCCTTAGAGCATCTGGATAACCTTCACGATGTCTTTGATAAACTTTGCAGGATTACTAAAAAGTGGTTAATAATTTCTCTGCCCAATTGCCAACCTTTTTCTTTTCGCTTCTGGCGTAAATTGTCGTCCAAATATGGACTTCCCGCAGAAAAACCCCTAGACAGGCATAAATGGTATTATTATTTTGGCGATGCAAGAAATTTCATAAAGGCCAGGTCCAAATTGAATAATATGCATATTATTCAATTGGATTCAGAAAGAAGACGGCTAAGGAAAGGGACAATTTGGGCGGTTTTAAGGAAAAAAGAAGAAGGCAACTAAATAACTAATTAGGCCAAATATGGCATCTTTTTTAGGAATAATTATATTTTTTTTAAGAGACTCAATTAGTTTTATAATTTATTTATTTATTTTTTATAAAAAAAGAAATGGGCATATCACACTATTATACCATTCGGTTGGATATGTGGCTTCTAAAGATGACCCGCTTAAATTAAATATTCTTCCACAGGTTTTTGAAAGGCATTTAGAAATCATTTCCAGATATAGTAATAAGATTAGACTTACTTTCGATGATGGTTATAGTAATATTTTTAAAAATGCTTTTCCATTAATAAAAAAGCATAATCTCGATACTATAATTTTTCTCGTTACAGACTTCATAGATGGGAAGGTTGATTCAAAAATATTTGGTAAAGAAAATTTTAATGAACGACCTCTGAGTTGGGAGGAGATTAGACTTATGGATAAATCTGGAATCAAATTTGGTTCTCATTCCAAAACGCATCTACTCTTGACTAAAATTTCCGAAGATGAACTGCGAAGAGAATGTATAGACTCTAAAAAGCGCATTGAAGAAGTATTAGGGCATGAAATAGAAAATTTTTCTTATCCCTTTGGTGGCGAGGGTAGTTTTGACAAATTTACAGAAGCTATTCTAAAAGAGTCAAAATATAACTATGCCTATACCAATATCATGGGCATTAGTCCTATAAATCCATCCAGCAATTATACTCTTAAAAGAATCAGGGTCTATAGAGGGGATGGGCCTTTAAAGTTAAAGATGAAGATCAAAGGCGCTTATGACTGGGTTGATTACTTGTTTATAAAGTTGACAAAGGGTGTAATAAGGAGAAAAAGTGAAAGAAATAAAATTTACTACCTGGGAAAAACCAATTTTTGTGTATAAAATTACATTGATAGCATGATCAAACAAAAATATCATAAAATATGATGATAAAAAAAAGATTTTCAGCCTTTTCTTTGATTAGTATATTATTTCTCTGCTTTTTCGTCTCATTAAATATCGCTTGGATAAATCCTCCTAACGCAATTCCTTTCAAAGCTTTTAAAAAAATTCCCATTGCATGGCAGTATAACTCGGATGTTCCTAATATGATTGCTTCATCTGCTTTTTTCCCAGAATATTTTAAATCTCGCCCAACTAGAATTAATCGTCCTTTATATTTGGCTGCCGCACATTATCTGGGAAATTTTATATATAAACCTATTGCTTATATTTTTCATTTGGAATCTAAACCTAAAAGTTTAATCAGTGATTTAGAACCTCCATCCCAGGAAAGTAGAGAAATTTTGTTGGGATTATCTTATCATAATAAATCTATGAAAGTTTATTTACTTTGTATATCTGGCTCTTTACTTATTCTGAATTTTCTGATGTTAATGGGAATTTTATTTTTAGGTTATGCGATATTAAAAAAATATCTTCCGCAAGATTTTTTGATTACAGTTATTTTTATGATGGTTACAACTAAATTCATTTTATTTAATGCGGCAGTAATCCATACAAATGTAGCGCACCTCTTTAATGCAATCTTATTGTTATTTCTCTTAAAAAGTTACCTTGAAAGCCCATCATTAAAAAAAATTATATTATATTCTCTAATCGCTGGTTTGTTGATGTTGTTGAAGCAGAACTACTGTAACATACTGCTTATTTGGTTTCTTATGCTTTGTTATAAAAAATTTAAATATTTTTTATTAAGTTTCACTTTTCACTTTATTCCATTATTTTTTTGGCTGGGTATACTTCGGCTTCGTAATATTCCCTATGTCATTCACGAAGTGCAACATTCTGAGGTATGTGCTTGGATTTTAAGGAGGGATTTTCTCTCTGTTTTGTTAGAAACTCCAACTATTTTTGTAGGATTTCTTTCATCATTGGTAAATTATTATACGTTACCTATTTTGGTTTTTTTTTTGGATTAGGACTATGGAGGATAAGAAAAAACCCGGGATTGCTTCTTTTTGTTTCTTTAGCTATGCTAAGTTGTTTTTTGCAGATGTTTGTTGCAAATCGTAGTTACGCATATATGACATCAGACATTTCAATTATAATTTTTGGATTAGCTTGGTACGGAATTGATCTTATCCTTAAAGACTATAATATTATTAGGAGAAAGATAATTTCTTATTTAATCTGTTCGGCTTGGTTCATCTATAATTTATTTGTTGTTAGTTATTATTTATAATATCCCGATAAAACTTTCTACTATTCTGAGGCTGAATAAATGTTAAAAAATGAAAATATAATTTGTATCTCCAGTATAGATTGGGATTTTGTCTGGCAGGGACATCAGGAAATAATGTCTACCTTTGCAAAAAATGGTAACAGGGTTTTATTCATAGAGAACACGGGGGTTAGATCCCCCGGCTTAAAAGACATCCCACGTTTGAAGAAGAGGATATTAAATTGGATAAAGGGCACTATGGGGTTTAGAAAGGAAGAGGAAAATATTTATATTTACTCTCCCGTTATTTTGCCTTTTCCGTATTCTAAGATTGCACGCTGGATAAACAGATTTCTGTTTATAGGTCCTTTGTTGCGATGGATTAAAGCAACGCAATTTCATAATCCTATTATCTGGACATTCTTGCCAACGGGCATCGCCCTAGATATCGTAAATAATGTAGACAATAAATTACTAGTATATTATTGCATAGCGGATTTTTATGAATTATTATCTAAACCTCATAAGGTTAAGAAAACAGAAGATGAACTTATAAAAAGATGCGATTTGATATTCGCTCAAGGCAAGATTCTGGAGCAAAAATGCAAACTTCTAAATAATAATGTGCATATTTTCCCATTCGGCGTAAAGATGGAGGCATTTGATAAGTTTAACAATAATCCAACATATACACCAAAGGATATTGAAAAGATAAGCAAACCGATTATCGGTTATGTCGGAGGTATACACAGGCATATAGATTTTGAATTGCTAAGATTTATTGCTAAGAGCCATCCAGAATGGTCTATAGTTTTAGTTGGTCCTATACAGACAGATGTTTCAGCTTTGAAAAATTTGCATAATATCTTCTTGTTGGGGCAGAAGAATTTTTCAGAACTGCCTGCATACATAAATCAGTTTGACGTAGGTATTGTGCCTTATGAGATTAATCCTTTTACCATGACTGTGATTCCGACAAAATTAAACGAATACCATGCCATGGGCAAGGCCGTTGTAACTACAGATTTACCAGAGGTAAGGAACTTCAATGTTAAAAACGGCAATTTAGTTAACATGGCTAAAACGTATGAGGAATTCTCAAATTGTATTTTGGAAGCTTTTAAAGCTAAAAGCGCTCCACTATTGAGTCAACGTATTCAATCTGCCAGAGACAATAGCTGGATAGTTCGTATAGAGAGGATGAGCAGCTTTATAGAGAAGTCGCTTGAAGAAAAAAAAGCAGTCTCATTAAATTGGCAAAATAGGCTTCTTCAGTTCTACCGCACTTCCAGCAGGAAAGCATTAAAGTTCGCAATTGTCCTGGGTAGCATATATCTTTTATTATTTTATACTCCTTTTATATGGTATATAGCCGAACCACTTAAAATAATCAACAATCCGAATAAGGCAGATGTTATTGTAGTATTTGCCGCAGGCGTAGGCGAATCAGGCAGGGCAGGTCAAGGTTATGAAGAGAGGGTCCAATATGGCGTTCAACTATATAATAAAGGTTATGCAGAACACTTGATATTTTCTTCAGGCTATAAATTTATTTATGAAGAACCGATGTTAATGAAGGTGCTAGCAGTATCCTTGGGAGTGCCTCAGGAGGCGATTATTTTAGAAGAGAAGGCAACAAATACTTATGAAAATGTCAAGTTTACAGATGAGATTTTAAAAGAAAAGAAGTGGGATTCCATTCTTTTAGTAAGTTCGCCATATCATATGCTTCGCGCAGGACTGGTTTTTAAAAAAAATGCAAAGGGAGTGAAGGTTAGTTATGCACCTATTCTTCGCAGTCTATATTATGATAAAAAAGATGGTATAAAATTAAGGCATATTCGCGGTATAATTCATGAGTATTTAGGAATCATTTATTATTTGATGAGGGGATATATTTAGTAAAAAAAGGAGGGATTGTGAGAATT
>JBFMEB010000006.1:0-72925 GCA_040753675.1 Candidatus Omnitrophota bacterium
TAGATGAAGTAGTGATACAGAAATACATCGAACATCAAGGGAGAGAAGACAGCGGACAAGTGGAACTTGAATTTTGATTTGAATGCTATGGCCGTAAGGCCATAGATATTTACTTCGCAGACGGTCTAACGGCCTATAATTTATGTCACTAACGTTCCATAAATTATCTGCTTATTGAAGAAGGTAAATATGTACAAGGTAGAAATTAAAACAGGTCCGGAGGGAACATTTATTGCTAAGTCTATAAATTATGAATTCGTTATAGGCACGCAAGATAAGGGCATGAGTCCGCCTGAGATACTGCTTGCTAGCTTAGGCAGTTGCATCGCAGTTTATATACGCAAATATGCTAAAGGCTCTAACGTGACGTTAGAAAATTTTACAATAAATGTAGAAGCTGAATTTGTTAAGGAGCCACCTATTTGTTTTAAAGAAATTAAAATAAGTATAGATTTAGGTAATATAAAACTCGATGAGCGGCGTAAGAAGGCGCTCTTAGAATTTATTAAAAATTGCCCAGTGCATAATACTTTAAAAGCAAAACCGGATATAGCAATTCAGATATTATAAGCCTCAAAGCCAATAGGTCTTAAACGCAGTGTCTTAATGCAAAAATCAAACTGCAAAAATCCCTGCCTGCGGCAGGCAGGAAAATTACATATTAAAATTAAAAATTATCACTAAACAGATATACCTACACCTCCAAGACTACAAAGGCATCTATGGCAACCAAGGCTAATAAGGCAATAAGGGAAAATAGTTATCAAGGCAATAATGGCTATCTTGCTTGCCTTTTAAAAGCCCTGTTGCCTTTATCTCTTTCATAGCCTTAAATGCCTTGTATGCCTTGATAGACTTGTAAAGATAGACCTAAAGTATAATTAAAATTTTGCATTTTTAAATGTCATTTTGATATTTAATTTTTGATATTTGATATAAAACAGTAGCGTTATTTAGAGGGGATAAATATATGGGTTACGAAGCGGCTTTCCAGAAGGCTTGGTTAGAATTAGAAAGGCTTTCCCAAGAGCAAAAATTTACCGCAAGATTCCTGGCTGATACTTATGAAATTGATTTAGCCAATAAAAAAGTATTTTCGTTATCCTGCAATGCAATTGCTCCTGAGCACGTGGGTATCTTAATCCTTCATTATTTAATTCAAAAATTAAAAGGTCTGCCTTTAATTACTAATGATTGGATTACATTTAATCAGTTGCCAGGCGGCAGTGGTTATTATGAGGCTTTTAGGAAAAGGGCAATAGAGCCAATAATTGCAAAATTTGCTAACAATCCCGGAAATTTACTTTTTTGTTTAGAACGCTTGAAAGCTAAAAAAATTCAATATGGGGATTCAGCAATCGTTTTGGACGTTTTCGAACAGGTCCCAGTTATGGTTTGCGTCTGGGGCAGGGATGAGGAATTCCCAGCCGAAGCCAATATTCTTTTTGACCGTTCTATATTAGAAATTTTTCCTACCGAAGATATAGTGGTTATGGCGGGCTTTATTGCTAAGCAATTATAAACAAAAAGGGCCTTGCGTTTCAAGGCCTTTTTGTAGGTGATAAACCTGATAGCTTGCGCTATTCCTGTCACCTCCTGTTGTCTATCTAAAAAAAGTATGCCATATAAAATGTTAATTTTCAAGGGGCGTTGGGGAAAATTTTAGTTGTGAATTTCTCAAGGAAAGAGGTATAATATTAGCCATGAAACCAATAGAGCTTTTAATGATTGAGCACAGGTTAATTGAGCGGGCAGTCGAACAGATACGCATCAAGGCAAAGGACTGCAAGGTAGATAGCTTTTGTTTTGTTGAATTTACTCAATTAATAGACTTCTTAAGCTCTTATTCTGATCTTTGCCATCATGGCAAAGAAGAAAAAATTCTTTTTATCGAGTGTGAGTCTAAGGGCTTAACTGTTGCTTTAAATAATTTGATGGAACAGTTAAAGCTTGACCATGTAAAATTTAGAAAAATGCAAGAAAAGATGAGTATTTTAAATGAGGAATTTACAAAAGGCAATTTCAGTAATTTGCCTAAACTAAATCCTTTGATTGAGGATTTTTATTCAGCCCTAAACAAACACGTCCATGAAGAAGATTCGACGTTTTTCCCTCAGTCAATGAAATATTTTAGCTCTAAAGAGCAGGAAGCCATGCTAAAGAAATTTAGGGAATTTGACCAAGCAATTATGCATGAAAAATATAGGCAGCTCATTACTGAATTAGAAGCAAAAACAGACAGCGGCGCTATTTAATCGTTCGAATTTAAGTTTAAATAGAAGGAGGTTGGCTATGGAGGAAAAACAGATCGGCAAAGTTACTCATTATTTTAGCCGCATCAACGTAGCTATAATTGCGTTAACTGATTCATTGAAAATTGGAGACACCATACATATTAAAGGCCATTCCGAGGATTTTAAACAACCGATTGATTCTATGCAAATAGAACACAAGGAAGTCAGCGAAGCTAAGGCCGGAGATTCTGTCGGAGTTAAAGTCAGCGGTAAGGTTCACGAGAACGATATAGTATATAAGGTTTAAATTCAAATATTCTGTTTTAGTTTAGCCCGGCATACTGCCGGGCTATTTTTTTAATTAATAGCAAATGAAAATAGTTTTTTCAAAAAGGTGTTTAGAGTTTGGTCGACTAGGCCATCCAGAATCAGCTCAAAGATTAGAGCGCTGTTTTGACTTATTAAAATCTAGAGACTTTAAGTTTGTAGAAGCAATTAGTTGCTTAGAAGAGGATATCCTTCTCGTGCATACAAAAGAATTGTTAAAAGCAGTAAGAGAAAATAATTTTTATGACCCAGACACACCAAATTTAGAAAATATATTTGAATATGCAAAACTTTCTGCCGGGGCAACGCTTTTGGCATCTCAATTTGCGCAAGAAGAGGGCTTTGCTTTTTCTCTGATGCGTCCACCTGGCCATCACGCTGGCAGGAGCAGTTTAGGCGGCTTTTGCTATTTTAATAATATTGCTATTTCTGTAGAAAAAATACGCAAGACCAAAAAGAAAATAGCAATTATTGATTTTGATTGTCATCACGGCAACGGGACAGAGGATATTTTTAAAGGAAAAGCATGCGTTTGCTATCTTTCTCTTCATCAAAGCCCTTTTTATCCAGGTACTGGTTTAGAAAGTCATGATAACTGCTTTAATTTTCCTCTTGCCGCTGGAACAGGAGAAAGTGAATATCTGGCAGTTTTTAAACAAGGATTAGAAAAGATAAAAGATTTTAGGCCGGACATATTGGCAGTCTCAGCAGGTTTTGATACTTATCGCAGGGACCCTTTGGGCAATATTAAATTAGATAAGACTACATATAGAAAAATTGGCGAATTAATTGCTGCCTTTGGCAAGCCCACCTTTGCCGTCTTGGAAGGCGGCTACAGCAAAGATTTAGCTTATTGTGTATCAGAGTTTTTATCTGGCATGACGGCGCTTAAAAAACTGTAACCTAAGCCAATAATTTTTTTCTTAAATCTTCTGCCATATTTTCATTGGTTAATTGTCCGGCAATTTTAAGCGCGAATTCAATTGCAGTTGCAGGCCCTCGGCTTGTGATAAGTTCATCATCAACCACCACAGAATCTTTTCTAAACTCTGTTGTTGCAGGAAAGGAATTTTCCATACCAGGATAGCAAGTAGCTTTTTTTAAATTTAAGATTCCCAAGGGCGCGAGCACTACGGCAGGGCTAGCGCAGATTGCCGCAATAATCTTATTATCGTGATGCGCTTTTTTGATAAATTGACTGACTAACTTGGATTTCGCAAGATTATTCGCACCTGCCGAGCCACCAGGAAGAATCAGAACATCGAAATCTTGGTTAAATTCCGATAGGATTTTATCTGCCTGAATTTTTATATTATGCGAGCCTGTTATTATAATTTTATCCATACCACAAACAGTTGTGTGTATCAAAGCCCGACGCAGTATATCAATAACACAAACTGCTTCAATCTCTTCAAAACCATCTGCCAATATTATTAGGGCCTTTTTATTCATTTGTTACCTCCGTTTTTTTCAAAAAATTAGTAGATAGTAAATCCAGCAATTCCTGTTTAGTTTTGATTTTATTAGATAACTCTCTAATCTCGCGCACATTTCTTTGTCCTTTAAAATACCATCCGATAAATTTACGAAATAGCTTTAAGGCAATGCGTTCTCCGTAAGAATTTATCATTTCATCCAGATGTTCAAAGATAACCGTAACAATCTCTTCGAGTTGAGGCCGGGCTAATATGACGCCTTTTTCTAAAAATGTTTCAATTTCTTTAAACAACCAGGGGTTACCCAAAGTGCCCCTGGCAAGGGAGAGGCCGTCAACTTTAGTTTCCTCGAGCATTTTTTTTGCCAGTATAGCGCTAAGTAAATTTCCGCTGGCGACTACTGGTATAGAAATAGATTTTTTTACTTTCGATATAGTTTTATAATCAATATCATTGCTATAATTTTGTTCTCTGGTTCTACCGTGGATAAACAGACAATCTATGCCTGAATCGCAACCTAAAGATGCAATTTCGATAGCATTAATGCAGTCTTTATTCCAGCCGGTTCTGATTTTTAAGGTAAGCGGCAAGTGAGTATTCTTTCTAATCAATCTCAATAATTTAGCCAATCTTTTTGGCTCTTTGAGAAGGGCTGCGCCTTCTCCTCGGCGCACTACTTTTCTGACCGGGCAGGCAGCGTTAAAATCCAAAATATCTATAGGATGTTTATGGATTTCCTCCAAGGCATTTAGGATAAATTTTTCTTCTCTACCGAGAATCTGTATGCCCAGCGGCCTGTCAGTATCATCAGATAGAAAAAAATCAGCAGTGCTATTTTTGTTATGGCTTAGAGCCCGCACATTTATCATCTCGATGAATGCGAGCGGGCAGCCAAATCTGCGCATAAGCCGCCTATAGGCTAAATCAGTTATTCCGGCCATGGGCGCTAATATTAGGGCTGGCTCAATTGTTAAATTAGCTATTTTAAGCATAGGTATATTCTATTAGAAAATTGAGTTTAAGTCCACTAGGTTGACTTTCTTACGATTAGCGCTAAAATATACAGGTAAATATGAAGCTGATAAGACAGGATAATCTTTTAAAAATAGCAAAGACTTGGCATATAAAAAGAACCCCAAAATATCGAGCTTTTAAGTGTGCAAACTGCAGAAGGTTTTTACATCGAGCCTGGCATCACTGGCTTCATAGTGGTGGATTTAGAACTCCGATTCATCTTTGTCAGAAATGCCATAACAATTTGGACATTACTTATCCGGCTTTAAATCTTTACCCCGTTAGAGAACTACATAAAAAACATAGGAACTTCTCTAACGGGGTTAAGTTAAAAAAGATAAAATTTAGCTTTAAGAAAGAAGTAAGAAAATTTTTAATTAAGATAATTTCTGGTTGGGATATTGCAGAATCGCCACTCTATAAACAATTTACTTGCGATTATTGTAAAAGAATTATTTATAAGACATATCATATATTCTTTAAAGCAAACTCAAAAATTAGCGAAGTGCACCTGTGTAAATATTGCAATCGCCTTATACTATTAAAATCAAATATCAAAAATTAAATATCAAAATGACATATCAAAATTCAAAGTTTTAAAATAAATAATAAAAATGAAAAAAAAGAAATAAAGTAACTTAATTTTGCATTTTGCATTGTAATTTTGATTTTTGCATTTTGATTTTTGCATTTTTGAGAGGATACATTTGCCAAACAATTATTTTCTTGCTATAATTATGCCCTATGAATAAAATTAGATTTAAATTTATCAGCTTAATTTTGGTGATCTTTTTGGCTGTATTTATTGTTGGTTGTGCCTGGCTAAAGGAGTCAGGAAAAAAGTTATGGGGTTCTTCTACGCAAGCCTTGGAAAAGGCGAGATCCCAAGGCAAAGCTCAGGTTTTTGAATGTTCTTTATCGGCTTGTTTTGATGAATGCTTAAATATAATGAGAGATATGAAAGCAACTGTTTTTGCAAAAGATAAAAGGCGAGGGGTATTAATAGCAATGGATTTTAAAGTCAAAGACGTCATTGATACTACAGAGTTAGGAATATTTTTTACAAAGAGCGAAAATTTGACTAAAGTAGAAATAACCAGCTTAAATCCTGTTCTTATCGATGAAGTCGGCCCAAAAATTTTAAGCGGCCTGGAGAAGAAATTTTCAATTGTTAATTAGGGCGTCGCAAAAGCTCCGCCCTTGATTACACAGATTATAAATGAAGATTACGGTGATTAAATCTTAAAAAACAATCTCTGGAATCTAATCAAAAATCACTGTAATCATCAGCCCGAAACGAATTTTGTGAAGGGCTGAAAAAAAGGGGGCAATATGTTTAAAAAATTGTTGTTGATATCAGTTGTTTTAGTTATTGCAAGTTTTGCTTTAGGTTGCGAGAATATGGGGGAAAATACTAAAAAAGGAGCTGTGGTAGGCACGTTGATAGGCGCAGGCACAGGTGCGGTTATCGGGCATCAGACTGGCCGTGCCGGAGAAGGTGCAGCTATTGGCGCTGCAGTAGGCGGAGTTTCCGGCGGCCTCATTGGTTCCGGGATTGATAAAAGTACTCAAGCTGCAAAACTGGAAAAGCTTTCTTTAAGCGACGTAATTTTATTATCGAAAAATGGCATTGCCGATGAAGTTATTATCAATAAAATTAATAATTCTGGCAGCATATTTAATCTTTCCAGCCAGGAAATCGGGCTTTTGAGGAAAGAAGGCGTAAGCGATGCAGTGATAGATACGATGTTGGCTACGGCTAAGAGGTAAAGAAAATAATTTCCTTCGCAATAAAAGAGGCCTCTGAGAGAGAGGCCTCAAATCCTTTTTAAGATTAGAAGACATGCAGACAAAATCAGCTCAAATAAAAAAAACACTCATCTTGACTCTTTTTTTAAACTGGCTGGTAGCTTTGGCCAAACTTGTTGTAGGAAAACAAATTGCCAGCACCAGCATGTTCGCTGACGGAATTCATTCTTTTTCGGATAGTGCATCTAACATCATCGGTCTGGTAGGGATTTGGCTTGCCTATATGCCAAAGGATGAAGATCATCCTTACGGCCATAAGAAATTCGAGACATTTGCTTCCTTAGGTATCGTATTATTGCTTATGCTGGGCTGTGTCAACATAATACACGAGAGTATTGAGCGCTTCAAAAATCCCGTTATCCCACAGGTAAGCATAATCAGCATTGGCGTTATGTTGGCTACCATGATTATAAATTTAATAGTTATGCTCTATGAGCGTAGGCGCGGGATTGTCCTTAACAGCGACATCTTAAAATCAGACTCTATGCACACCAGTGCCGATATTTTGACTTCGCTTTCGGTGTTGTTTAGCTTTGCCGCAGTAAAAATGGGTTTTATTATCCTTGACCCAGTAATAGCCTTGATAATTACTATCTTTATTGGCAAAGTTGCAATCGAGATAATATCCGATGCTTCAAAGGTGCTCTGCGATGCTACTATTATAGATTCCAAGAAGATTGAGCAGCTTTGTTTAACTATTCCCGGAGTAATAAAATGCCACAAGATCAGGACGCGGGGAAGGCCGGATGATATCTATGTTGATTTGCATATCTTAGTAAATAAGGATACTAAAATTGTAGCAGCTCACAATCTAAGTTCTATAATTGAAAAAAAGATAAAAAGCGAAATTGTTGGCGTTAGTGATGTAGTTGTCCACATTGAGCCATGTGACGGACACTGTGATTAAAGTTTACAGCTAACAGTGTACAGTTTACAGTAAAGAGTAATGGAAAATTTTGATTTTGAAAATCTAAATGTTTATAAAAAGTCATTGGAATTTATTCATAATATTTTGGAAATTTATAAAAAATTATCCAGAGAATTCCAGTATTCCATTTCTTTGGATTCAACGAGAGAATGTATTTCTGTTTTTAATGTTCTATATAGAGAATCCTTCATAGATGAAGGAATTTATAGCAAATTACGCTTGGAAGCTAGAGAGATTACCAGCATGTTATGCGGTTTGATAGACTCAATTGGTTAATACTGTTAACTGTTAACAGTAATCTGTAAACTTTTCCGACAGAATGGAGGAAATAATGGCACGCAGAGGCGGACTTTCACACATACACTATAGAGAAAAAAGAGGGTTAAAAGTGAGCGCAGGCGAGCATGTTAAAGCCGGCAGCATCCTGACTCGCCAAGCAGATAAATGGAAACCTGGGATTAATGTTAGAGGTCAAGGCACATTATACGCATTGATAGACGGTGAGGTTTACTTTACACATAGAAAATCAAGATATAAGACAAAAAAGTCAGAGACAGTTATAAATATCAAGAAAGAGGAATCAAAGAAGACAGTAAAGTAGTTTGTAGATTGTAGTTTGTTGTCAGTAACAACAGAATTTACTATGTCTAAGAAACTTTGGTTAGGCCTGGGTGCAGTATTTTTAATCTTGTTTGTATCGCAGGCCATATTTAATATCCGCAGGCATTTCCAGGAAAGTAAAGAATCTGATGTGCCGGAAATTATTGTGGATATGGCAACTTTAAACGAAACAATTTTAGCAGAAGAATTGGAGCCTAAACCAATTCCCAAAAATAATATACCTAAGGCCAAAGTTAGCCAAGTTTCTTCTTCAGATTTACCTAAAGATATGAAAGAAATTCAGCGGGCATTAAAATCAGCCGGTTTTAATCCTGGTGCTATTGACGGAAAGTTGGGTAGTCAGACAGAGGCTGCTATCAAGAATTTTCAGAAGGTTAGCAATCTTAAGGTTGATGGAAGAGTAGGCCGCAATACCTGGCGGCTGTTGAAGAAATATTTAAAAGATTAACCGAACCCATTGATTTAATTTAAGTAAGGTGATATAATAATAAATTAAATCTAAAATAAGGAGTGAACTTGAAACTAAGATTTATTTGGCTATTTTCGTTAGTATTATTTTTAGGCTCTTGCGTTTCCCTGACTGCCAATTTCAGTCCTGCAGATAAACTGTATTTCCAGGCAAAGCAGTTTGCAAAAGAAGGCAAGAGAGATTTTGTTTTTTTGAGCTTAAGCGAACTTATCCGGGAATACCCCGGCTATAAATTTATTGCAGAGGCAAGATTTGCCGTAGGCGAGTATCACTTTCTATCCGGTAATTATAATAAGGCGGTTAACGATCTCGTTGGATTTTTAAAAAACTATCCTAACCATAAGGGGAGCGTTTTTGCTAAGAGTTTCCTTTATAAAATTATTAATGATAATAAATGGATAAATAGCGAAGAAGCGGGAAAGATTGCAAAGGCTATTAAAGAAGAATTTTTTTCTACTCCCGCCTTTTTTGTTTTTTCTGAATTTAAAGAAAAGAGCCTAAAGTCTCTCTTAGGAAATTCTTATTCCTTAAAAGAATATGTAGATAAAATAGAAATATTCGCTAATGGCAAACTTTTACTCAGCGTCTCCCTTTAAGCGCTTAGTTAAAGTAATTCTAATTGTTGTCTGTTTGGTTATTATTTTTGACACCTTCCTTTCTCTTTTCCTATTCCGTTACGTCCACAGAGTAATCAATAATATCGATCCCAAATTGGGGAAAATCTATATCTCACAAGTTAGCATAGATTTCCTAAGGGGCATTGTTTTACAGGACGTCTCTATTGTGGATAATGCCACTCCACCCCAAATTTTGTTTCAGGCTAAAAAACTTAATTTAAAATTTGATCCCCTATCGATTTTAAATAGAGAATTAAATTTTAATAGAATAAAATGCGTTGGTTTAGATATCTATATAAATAAAGATTCTCAGACTTTAAAAAAAATATCTTTAATCAGCAAGGCTGCCTATGAAGAATTCTTAAAAAACCAGATTCTGCCATTAGAGTTAGTCTTTAAAGACCCATCGGTAAATTTTATTTCGAGTAAGTTTATAGTTGCAGATTTTTCGGGAGAAGAACCAGGGATATGGATTGTCCGGCTAAAAGGTATGGCCGCTTTGAGAAATAAGAAAATTTTTTCGCAAGGCTCAGTTAATTTGGAACACAAACTTTCCGCAACCTCTTCCTTTATAAATCTTTTTAGAAATCAGTTTTTAAGCCAGGATTTTGACTACCGGTTAATTGCCAACTTGAAAAAAAATGATTTCTTGATTGAAGATTTTGATATTATGGTCGGTTATGACCATATTAAAGGTCAGGCAATTGTCAGTAATTTTACTACCTCCAAGCCTATTATTAATCTTATTGTTAATACCAGCAATCTTTCCATTGAGAATATAACTTCCTTAATTAAAGATTTTGATACGCGCGGCTCATTCAATTTATCTGCTGCGGCAAGGGGACCATTAGACAATCTGAAGTTTATTATTACCTTAAATTTCCTTGGTTGCACTTTTCGTTATTCCTCATTTCCGGTATTAAAAAATATTGTAGGAAAGGTTAAATTGACAGAAAGCGCACTTACCATTGATAATCTTTTCTTGATTTTTAATGACGTGGGCCTGAACGTTAACTCTCGAATAAGCCAGAAACAGGATACAACACAGATTAGCGCTGATATCAGTATAAAACCGTCCCAGGCGCAAATAGCTTTTTTGCCGCGTTCGATAAATATTAATTCTAACTGGCAGAGGAAGAATGTTGGTTTGGGTGGCAACTTATCTTTCACCTATGAGGCAACCGACAACAACAAGTATTCAATGAATCTGGAAGAGGTGGCTTTTCTAAAAGAAAATGTTGGAGGGTCGCTGAAAGCTAAGAAAGTAATTTTTAGACAGATTCCCTTGCAGGGAGATAAAGAAAAAAAATTTGATTTGTCTGATTTTGCAGCAAAGTTTGAGCCAAAAAAAGGAGAATTTAACTTAAGCGATATAAAGGTATCTGGTTTTTCTGGTCAGATAAGTGCTAATATTTATCTTGGCGGCGCTGGCAGTTATCGTTATGCGTCATCTTTACTTGCGCAGAATCTGGATGCTTCACAGATACAAGCCGGGCTGGCAGTGCCTTATAATCTTTTAGGATTTATTTGGGCAAAAATATTTTCCAGTTCGACAGACAGGGATTTCACTAAAGGTATCTTATTAATAAAAAAAGGCAAATTACAGGAGACTGCTTTATTATTGTCTTTAGCCGAATATCTGAATATCAATTCCTTAAAAGCGATTGATTTCGATGAGATGCAGTTACGATTTTCATTTTTAAAAAACGGCGTATTTAGATACGGTTTGAAAAGCAAAGGTAAAGACGTAGTGTTGGATGCCAATTTCCAGATTGGTAAGGACCAGCAGCTCTCTGGTTATTTCAATGCAAACATTAACCATACCTTATTGATGGAATCGAATAAATTGCGTAGATTGCTAAAGATGATTGGCGATGAGTCGGCTTCTGTAGATTTTCCTTTTAAATTAGGAGGCACGATACATAAGCCAAGATTAAGCTGGTTACGTAATGATTTTAAACGTTCACTTGAACACGTAATTCCCGCTTGGTATAGGCAGGGAATGCAGAAAGGTATTGACGATGCAGTTGAGGAAATGTTCAAGGAGTAAAAGATGATGCAAGAGAAAAAATCGCTGGGCTTTAGTTTGGTTGAAGCAGGATTATTAGGCTCGGAAGAGTTAAAATTAGCGGAAAAAGAGGCGAAAAAAAATAGCATATCCCTGCGAAAGGCTATTCTAAAATTGGGAATTATTGAGGAAGATGCGCTGGTTTCATTCTTAAGCACTCATTTAGGTATTCCCAGTATAGACTTGAGCACTTATTTGATAGACCCGGCAATTTTGCAGCATGTGCCAAAAGATTTGGCTGAAAAATATGACCTTATTCCGGTTTTTAAAATTGGCGATACATTGACATGTGCAATGTCTGAGCCCTTAAATATCGTTGCCCAGGATGAAATCCGCCTAAAGACAGGTTTTAATATCGAAGCAGTTGTGGCAAGGGAATCGGATATAAAAAGCGCAATCTATTCTTATTATGGAGAGAAGACTTCTGTAGAAGACGTAGTGAAGGAATTAGAACAAGTTGAGGCAGATTTAAAATCAGGCAGAGAGATAGCAGCTAAACGGCTTAAAGATTTAGCCCAAGAGCCTCCGCTTATCCGTTTGGTGAACCTTTTGATTATGAAGGCAATTAAAGAAGAAGCCAGCGATATTCATATCGAACCAGAAGAAAATACCCTGCGGGTGCGTTATCGTATTGACGGCATATTGCATGATGTTGAAGCCCCGCCAAAACATTTGCAGCAGGCAATAATTTCTCGTATTAAGATACTTTCTAATCTGGATATTGCAGAGCGCAGGATTCCTCAGGATGGACGGTTTCAGGTTAGCGCAGAAAATAGGCGCATTGATATCCGAGTCTCTTGCGTGCCGACAATTTTTGGCGAAAATATTGTATTGAGATTACTTGATACCACACACCTAAAGTTGAATTTGCAGGATTTAGGCTTTGAGAGCGAGGAATTGGAAAAATTCGAACGCTTTATCCAGAGGCCCCATGGAATTATCTTGGTAACTGGACCTACCGGCAGTGGAAAGACAACGACTTTATATGCAGCTTTAAATAAGATAAATTCCGCAGAAAAAAATATTATTACTATTGAAGACCCTGTTGAATATCGTCTGGCAGGAGTGCGCCAGATTCAAGTTAATCCTAAGGTGAATCTTACCTTTGCTAATGGCTTACGTTCGATATTGCGCCAGGATCCTGATATAATAATGGTAGGAGAAATTCGCGATAGAGACACTGCCGAGATTGCTATACATGCTGCTTTAACCGGTCATTTAGTGCTTTCGACATTGCACACTAATGATGCCGCCGGAGCAATTACCCGGCTTATTGACATGGGTATAGAACCATTTCTGGTCGCCTCATCGGTTATCGGCATAGTTGCACAAAGATTAGTGAGAACAATCTGTTCTGGTTGCAAAGAAGCATATCAAGTCTCAGATAAAATATTAGAAAGTATTGAGTTGGAGAGAACTGTTAGAGGTCCTGTATATTTTCATCACGGTAGAGGCTGTAATAAATGCCTTAATACTGGCTTTCACGGTCGAACAGCAATTTTTGAACTCTTATTAATGGAAGAAACAGTCAGAGAATTAACGCTAAAAAAGGCATCGACAAGTGCTATAAATCAAGCCGCAATTAAATTAGGTATGCGTAATTTAAGAGAATCTGGCTTAAAAAAGGTCAGTAGCGCTATAACCACTATTGAAGAATTAATGCGGGTTACTGAGGAGTAAACACGGTGCCTTGAATAAATAACGCTTTAATGTAAAAATCAAAATGCAAAAATCAAAATTACAATGCAAAATGCAAAATTTTTTAATTTTGATATGTCATTTTAATATTTAATTTTTAATATTTGATATAAAGACAGTAGTATTTTTGGGAGATAAATTAATATGAGTCCGATTTTTGCTTACAAAGCAAGAGATAAACAGGGTGCCTTAGTAAAAGGAATCTTAGAAGCAGGTTCACAAGATGAGCTTATAGATAAATTGCATAAGATGGGTTATCTGGTCATAAGCCTGGGGCAAAAAAGCAGTCCGGCTTTTAAATTAGATTTCCTATTGGATAAATTCACAACTATAAGTATCACAGAAAAACTTTTATTTTATATTCAATTTGCAAATTTAATTCAATCGAGTTTGCCGATCTTAACAGCTCTTAAGACATTATCTAGCGAAATTAAAAACAGACGATTTAAACTTGTGTTAGAGGATGTTGTGAAAAAAATCGAATCTGGGTTAAGCCTCTCAGAGGCATTAGCTAATCATTCTGAGGTATTCTCTGGACTTTTAGTGCATATGGTAAAGGCAGGTGAGGCAAGTGGTGCATTAGCGCAGGTGTTAACCAGGTTTTCAAAATTTGCTGAGGAAGACTATGATTTGCGTCAAAGAGTAAAAGCAGCCTTATTTTATCCCGTGCTTTTAAGCCTGGCCAGCGCCGCGTTGATAATATTTATCACTAGTTTTGTTGTCCCAAGTTTCGTAGCCATTTTTCAAAAGGCAAAGGTTAAATTGCCTATCTCTACTCGGTTTCTTTATTGGTTGGGAATGGCTTTAAGAAGCAATTGGTTTTTATTTTTAATTTCTATTTTTCTTTTTATCTTTGTGTTAAAATGGATTATTAATACTAAAAAGGGGCGTTTAATTTTTGATAGTTTTAAATTAAATTTGCCTTTGTTAGGAGATGTTTTTCGCAAATTAAGTATATCGCGTTTTAGCCGCACCCTGGCGACATTAGATGCAAGCGGGGTGCCGATATTAAAGTCTTTAGAAATTTCTAAGGAGGTGATGGGTAATAAGTTAATAGAAAAAACCATAGAAGCAGGAAGCCAACTTGTTGAGCAAGGAAGCACGCTTTATGAAGCACTAAGAACTACTAATCAGTTTCCAGAAGAGGCATTGCAGATGATTTCAGCAGGAGAGCAGGGTGGTAATTTGGCACCGATGCTTTCTAAACTCTCTGATTATTATGAAAAACTCATTGATTATCGCCTGAAACGATTAGTTAGTATAATTGAGCCTGCCTTTCTTGTAATAGTAGGAGGCGTGGTTGCCTTTATTATGGCTTCGATGTTGATGCCGATATTTGATATGGTGAAGGTGATAAGGGCGATGAAATAAGTGAGGACATAAGTTACGGTGGCGTTAGCAACGTAACTTATTTGTCCGAACTTACCCAGCACTTATTTTACTAAAAAGCTGGATAATAAAATTAAGATTTTATTCGAAGAAAATTTATTTTATTTCAAATCAAAGCCTGGCAGTAAAATAAGTGCTGGGTTAAATTCGTAGACGGCCTTACGGCCTACAATTTATGTCGCCCATTGGGCTCCATAAATTGTCTACTCATTTAAGGAGGTGTTTTTATGCGACGGGTTTTTGGTTTTACGTTAATTGAATTACTAATTGTTATTGCAGTTATTGCTATTTTAGTTGGAATTACAGTTCCAAGGTTTTTAGGTATGAGAGATGAGGCAAATTCTGCTAAGGCATCAGGAGAGACCGCAGCCTTAAAAGCAGCAATTGAGGCATACAGAATACACAGGGGTGTCTTTGCTTATGACGGTGATCCTGATACTTGGCAAAGCCAGTTGACTGCCATGAGACCGCAGCTTATCGAATCAGTGCTTCCAGATCCATTTACTGCTGCTACCTCGCCAGATAATGAGTATCAACTCGATGTTTCACCCAATGGAAGGTATTATGTAATTTGGTCAATTGGGCCAGATGCAGAAGCAGATATTAGTGGAATTGACAATAATGGCACTATTCTTACCACCCCCGCTGGCGGCTGTAATATAACAACCACAACTTGTAATAGAACAGAAGATATTTACGCAACTAATGGAACGCCTTAAGTTAGGTAGGATTAAAGTTGCGAAAACAGGGTTTTAGCCTTATAGAATTACTCATAGCCTGCGTTTTGCTTAGTATTGGCTTAGTCGGCTTGATTAATGCATTCTCTATTGGTTTTTCACAAAGTGGTCAAGCCAAGCAATACGCAGTTGCTAAAAATTTAGCTGAAGAGAAATTGGAAGAGATAAGAAATCTCTCTTATGCTAATGTAAGCCTCGAACCGAGGGCACCTGTTTTGGGTTTCTCGGATTTTGAGCGCCAAGTTAATGTAGGAGATGCAACGCCTATAGTACCTGGATTAAAACAGGTGCAAATAGACGTATTCTGGCAGGCAAAAGGAGGAGAAGTAAGCATAAGTTTGTATAGTTATGTGTCGGATATTTAGGGTTTTTGTTAGATTGATTGGTAACGGTAACGAAGCCGGTATCGGTTAACGGCTAAGGTAACGTAAAAACAAAAAGACGAATTCCGTAACCGAATAACGAAACGGGCATCGTAACCCTAACCTATAAACGTTGCCAAAGTGGTTTTAAATATATGATTTTTTCTCCTCGTGGTTTAACTTTACTTGAAGTCCTGATAAGTCTAGCCATTATCAGCATATTAATCGTTGCTGTAACTTTTACTGCGCTAAGCGTATTTCGCTCTTGGCCCACTGAGGCAGGCCATAGCGAAGAGCGGCTTTTAGCAGCAAATGCGCTTGAAAGGATGCTTAGAGAATTTAGAAGCAGCCTAAGAATAGTGCTTGCTCAAAGTAACCAAATTACATTTTGGTTAGATTCAAATGATAATGGCATTGAAGATACGCTAACGGAAGATGTAAATTTTTCTTGGTCAGGAGTAGCAGGTGAGAGCCTATACCTAGCTGAAGGAGCAGTAAGTCAAGAAATTTTAAAAAATATAAATAATTTTTCAATTGTCTATTTCGACGATAATAATCAGGTTTTAACCACGCCAATAAATTTATCTTTAGTTAGATTATTAGAGATTAATTTATCTAATCAGATTGATGAGGAAGTGGTTAATTTAAGATTCAAAGTAAAGTTGAGAAACCTATAAGTAAAATCAAAAATCAAATATAAAAATGCAAAATGACAATGCAAAATTTAAAATTTATAAACTTAAGTTTAAAATAATTTTACATTTTAATATGTAATTTTGATATTTAATTTTTGATATTTAATTTTTATGTTGTTTGTTTCTAGAAAGGGTGGCTTTATCCTAATCACCATCCTGATGTTCTTTGTCTTATTAACTGTCATTGTCGCTGTTTATTTATTCCTCTCCACCATTGAAATGCGCCAAGTGGTAAATAATTTAGATGATGCCAAAGCCCTTGCTTTAGCTGAAGCAGGAATAGAACGCGGTATAAGGGGAATTAGAGACGATGTGTTAACTACAACGCAGATAGGTATAGCTGATTTAAGAGGTGAAGATACAGATCTCTCAATAAGCATTGGAACGCGAGATAATATGCGCTATATAGATAGTGCAGTTGCGACAATAAATGCCAATACTGACCAAGCCATTTTAAGGAGATTTGACTCAAATTATACAAATACCAGAATAAATTCTATAGAATTACATGCTAGAGCAGCTAGGAGTGGCACTGGAACCAATCCTACTATGCAGGTTTCTTATACTGTTGACGGTGTTAATTATACGACAGCAATAACCCAGTTGCTCACCAGCACCACCTTAACTGATTTTTCTGCGAATATCACTGGCACGCTTAGTTGGCAAACAATTATGAGTGCGAATTTCCGGCTTCGGACTATGCGTACGGCAGGCACCCGGACTATTAATCTTGACTCTATGTATTTAAGAGTAACTTATGAAATAGATACAAATACTGAAAGTTGGGCAACAGGAGGTTTTGCTACTTTTCCTATTAACCTAGGCGACGGCACAATAGAATCTATAAACATTACTGCTGAGCAAGGAAAGGTGCATTTAAATACTGCTTCACAGCCGTTATTAAGATATCTGATGTTTGAGAGAGGCGTGCCAGGTGCTACTGCAAATACTTTGGCTAGAAGAATAGTTAACTATCGTGCTTCGAAATTTTTTGATTCAGTAGAGGAGTTAAAGCAAATTAACGGCATGACTCAAGTCTATTATGACTTGATAAAAGACTATGTCAGTGTGTATTCATTCATAAATACCTATGCAACACGGCTAACTGGTAATCGCGCTCCGATAAATATCAATACTGCCTCACGTGAAGTCTTAGAAGCTATTTTTGATCCATTGAATTTGGCTGCCAGCGATCCTGCTAGTCTTGCTACGGACATAATTAATACCAGAGCCAGCAATCCTTTTACTTGCTTTTATTCTTCTGATTCTGCAATAACTACTGATTTTTATGACTTTATAATTAATCGTGCCTATCTAACTGCTGCCCAGCGAAATCGCGTTCTCGACAATGCTGATGCCTCGCAATTAGTACCTGTTTCTGGCTATGCTGGTTTTAACGCAGCAACAACAGAGTTTTCATATGATACGAATAGTTTTTTGATAGATGCCGTGGGTAAAAAATCCGATTCAAGTCGTCGGGTAAAAACTATAATTAAAGACGACGGCAATAAATATTTAGATACATTTATTGGCGATACAACATTGACAAAATACTGGAGAGAGATTGCACAATAAAGTTGATACACGGATAAACATATTCTGGGAATACTAAACAAAAGTCAAAAGTTGTCATACAATTGTCATACTATTGTCATATATTGTCTATTTACAATGTATGACCATATTTGACTATTTATGACTACGTATGACTTATTACTGTCTGTTTTCTCTAATTGGATAATATTATGACCGATAACGAATTGCAACTTAATTTGACACCAAATACTATTTATACTCGCGAGCAGGCAGTCAGCGCTGAAGCAGTAATTGGAATTGATATTGGTTATCGAGATATAAAAATTGCTGAACTTAGGCGAAAAAGGACAAATGACGAATGGCAGGTGGAAAGCTGCGAAATATTAGATTTTTCTCAAAGCAAAAGCGAAGATGAAAATAAAGTAAAGATAAACATTTTAAAAAAATTTTTTGAAGACAAAAATATTAAAAAGGCAAAAGTTGCCTGCCTTATTAATGATGCAAATGTTTTAAATAAAAGAATACTTACGCCTCTATTAAGCGACTCAGAGCTTAAAGAGGCGATTCACTACAAGACAAAGGAATACATTAATTTTCCTCTTTCAGAGGCTTCTATTGATTTTAAGATAATAGGCAAAGTAGAAGTTGAGAATGAAACAAAAGATGAAATTCTGGTAGTAGCCTGTCCACAAAAGGCAATTAACGATTACTTATCTTTATTTAAAGAACTCAGAATATTACCCACCTCCTTTGTCAGTTTAGCTGTTGCTATCGAACATAACCTTTCCACTGTAAACCCTAAAGATAACGAGACAGTGGCTTTTGTTGATTTGGGAGCTACGCATACAGAACTTCAAATTTTTAAAGAAAGGAAGTTTAAATTTGGCCGCAAATTGCCTGTTATCGCTAATGCAATAACAAAGGCATTAACCACAGTGCTTCAAGGCGTCACAGGAAAGATTGCCCTAACATTTGAGGAAGCAGAGATTATAAAAAAAGAATGCGGCCTGCCGCAAGCCAGTAATGAAACTGTTTGTTCTAAAACAATAACTGCTAACCAGGTGTTGTCGCTAATTCGACCTGAGATAGAAAAACTGGTAAGTGAGATTGAACACTCTTTTTATTATTATCGGGAAGAATTTCAGGCAGGAAAGGTTGACCGCCTAATTCTCTTAGGCGCAGGTGCAAATCTTAAGAATCTAGCTCAATTTTTGGCTAAAGAATTAGGCATTGGCGTTGAGGTAGCTGAAAACGCTACTTTCTTCGCATCCATAGGAGTTGCAAGAAGTATTATAGAGCAACTTAAGACGAGGCAAAAAGAAATAAATTTGCTGCCCAAAGAGATTAAAGAACAAAATCAACTTTTGATTAGAAGATTAACCTTTGAGGTAATTATTACAGTATTTATTCTCACTTACATTTTGTTCTTGCTGGGACTTAAGGTTGCCACTATCGGAATGCATAAGCGGCTGGAGGCCATCAAAGCTCAAATTTACAGCCTGCGCTATAAGCAACAAGAGGCATATATGAAAGGAATAATCAGCCAGGTTTATAGCCGGGAACCGCTCTGGCACGATTGTTTTGTTGAACTTAGCAATATAATCGGTGAAAATGTATATCTGACACGCCTGTCTCACCTTAAAGATGAGTTGACCTTGGAAGGCGTTGTTGTTTCTAAGACAGATACAACTGAAAGCATTCTTTCTGATCTTATGTTAAAGTTAGAAAAAGGCATATTTAAGAATGTGAGTCTCATCGAAAGCAAAACACAGAAGGACGACACAAAACCCAATGTGGGTGAATTTATAATAAAATGCCAAATAGAATAAAATCTGTGCCAAGCAAGTTAGATTTAAAGACCCTCTTTGCCAAGAATAGGTTTATTTTTCTTCTTGCCTTATCAGTCCTCATTTTCATCATATCAATTATTTATATATGCGTTCCCCTTTTGAAAAACCTAAACGCTGTTAGTAAGCTCTATAGAAGAGAGCAGTTAGAGTTTGACCGGATTCAAAAAGAAGCCTCGCTTTTAGATAATGTAAAAGCAAAAAATTTTACTGATAGTGAGCATATTCCAGCTGCCTTGGAAGAATTAACCAGAAAGGCAAATGAGTTAGGGATTAAATTCGATGCGGTAAAACAGAGAGGTTTAGTATTCCTCGACGGCAATTATAAAATTTTACCCCTCTCTATAGAATCAACCTGTGATTTTCAGGCATTGGGTAATTTTCTAGGCAATCTGGAAAATTTAAAGGAAAGTGTTACGGTTGTTGACAAATTAGAAATTACCAGAGAAAAAGAAATCTTGCCTAATTTAAAGGTTGTTTTAGAGTTAGGTATGTATATTATATCTTATTAATTATGAAAAATGCTCGCCTTATAATCTTATTAGTCTTAATAATAATCATGGTTTTTGTCTGGTCAACTTCTTTTAAAAAAATCAAGCGGCCAAGAATCATGGCTAAAGGTTCAGTGGCTCTTGAGCCTGAGAAGGATGTTAAAAGTTTTGTTTTTTGGCAGGATAGGATGGTTAAAGGGAGGAAGGTAAGTGCTTTTAAGCAATGGGGAAGAAATCCCTTTGCCTTAACCCAAGGGATGATTGCCGAGTCAAGCTTTCGTCTTTTGGGCATATTATGGGACATCAAAATTCCTCAGGCAATTATTAACGATACTGTAGTTGGCGTCGGCGATGTTATCGATGGTTACAATGTTGTTGGGATTGAAAAGAATAAAGTGATATTAAATAATGGCACTAACACCTTAGAGTTAATCTTGTGGGAAGAGAAAGATGAAGGACAGAAATGATTAAACGCAGATGATCGCTGACAAATGAACAGATGATCACTGATTTTTAATTTTTATCTGTGTTCATCTGTCGCTTTTCAATCTGTGTTCATCTGTGTACAAGGAGATTTTAATGACAGAAGAACGGAAAAATTTAGAGAAAATACTTTTAGAAGATAAACTCATTTCTCCAGAGAGGTTAAATCTTGCAAAAGAGGAAGCAAAAAAGAATGCAGTCTCTTTAGAGAAGATATTGATTAAGCAGGGAGTGGTAAATAATGAACAGATAGCTACGATTATTGCTGGTGAAATGGGTATACCTTTTATTGATGTATCGGATTATGCTATTGATAAAGAGGTTTTGAAGCTTATCCCCAAAGATTTGGCGAGCAAATATACCCTTATCCCGCTGTTTAAAGTCGGCAGCAGCCTGACCATAGCTATGGCAGATCCCTCGGATATAGTTGCCATAGATGAGGTTCATTTAAAAAGTAAATGTGATATTGATGCAGTCTTAGGAATTGCCGGCGCGATTACTAATGCCATTGATACTTATTACGGGGTTAAGGGCGATATAGAGCATATTGTCGAAGATATTAGCGAGGAAGATGTTAATAAAATGGTAGAGAAACTTAAAGAGTCGCAAGATACCAAAGATTCTTCTCAGTTAGCCGAGGAGGCGCCATTAATCCGCCTAGTGAATCTTTTGATTGTTCAGGCCGTAAAAGAAAGGGCATCTGATATTCATATTGAGCCGGATGATAAACAATTGAGGGTGCGTTTCCGCATTGATGGCGTTCTTTATGAGAGACCTTCACCGCCTCAATTTTTGACAAACGGAATTATATCTCGTGTAAAGATTCTTTCCAAAATGGATATTGCTGAAAAAAGAAAGCCGCAGGACGGAGGATTCGGTATTAAGGTCGGTAAAAAAGATATAGATTTAAGAGTCTCAACTTATCCGACAATTTATGGCGAAAATGTGGTGATGAGACTTTTGGATAAAAGTAGCCTATTAATGGGCTTGGAAGATTTAGGGCTTTCTGACCAGGCCCTTAAAACCTTTAGCGAAATGATTCGCATGCCTTATGGCATAATTCTGGTAACTGGGCCGACAGGAAGCGGTAAAACCACTACATTATACGCAACTTTACAGACAATAAATACTGTTTCAAAAAACATAATCACCTTGGAGGATCCAGTTGAATATAGGTTACCTCTAATAAGGCAGGCACAGGTTAACCCTAAAGCAGGCCTTACCTTTGCCTCTGGCTTAAGGTCAATATTAAGACAGGACCCCAATGTTATCATGGTTGGCGAAATCCGAGATTTAGAGACAGTGGAGATTGCTGTGCATGCTGCTTTGACTGGCCAGTTGGTTTTCAGCACCTTGCATACCAACGATGCTCCTGGAGCAATAACCAGAATGATAGATATGGGCGTAGAGCCATTTTTAATTGCCTCATCAGTTATTGGTGTAGTAGCCCAGCGGCTTGTTAGAGTATTATGCCCTGACTGTAAAGAAGCCTATAAACCTTCAGAGCAATTATTATCTAGTTTAGGTTTAGCGCCGGGTAAGGATTATAAGTTTTTTAAGGCACGTAGTTGTCGGCATTGTTATCAGATGGGCTATAAAGGCAGAATTGGAATCTATGAAGTTATGGTTATGAACGAAGCTCTTAGGAAACTTGCAATCAGTAAGGCATCCAGCGATGAAGTTATGCGCGAGGCGAGAAAATCAGGACTCGTAAGTTTGAGAGAAGACGGATTGCTTAAGGCGATAAATGGTATAACATCTATCGAAGAGGTTCTAAGAGTAACGCAGATGGAAGTGTGATATAAAGATAAATTTAAATATCAAAAATCAAATATCAAAATGGCAATACAAAATTCAAAATCTGATGACTTTAAAGAGAAATTTAAACAAAGACTATATGATTTTGTATTAAAGCTTATCAATTTTTTAGATAGTTTAGCTAAAGATAATGTTTCAAGAAGAATTAGTGACCAATTGTTAAGGAGCGGAACAAGTATTCTTGGGAATTATATTGAAGGTAAATCAGCAAGCAGTAAAAAAGAGTTTACTAATTTTTTTAATACTTCCTTGAAGTCGGCTAATGAAAGCAAATTATGGCTTACATTATTGCGTGATGCTAAACGAGCTAATACTGAAGAAGTAACTTGGTTTCTGAAAGAACTCGATGAGATTTCTAATATTTTTGCATCAAGCATTTTGACACTTAAAGGTAAAAAGTAATTTTTAATTTTAATATGTAATTTTGATTTTTGCAGTTTGATTTTTGAATTAGTTTTATATTATGCCAAATTTCAGATATAAGGTAAGAGACAGGGTGGGTAAACCTATTCTCGGCGTTATCGGAGCTAAGAATACAGAAATGCTCATTGAGTATTTTAAAAGTATGGGCTATACGCCGATAACTGTCAGAGAACAGAGAGGCATAGGTATTTTAGAGTTCAGAAGGAAATTAAAAAAAATTACTTTAAAAGATATAAATATGATGACTCGCCAACTGGCTACTTTTGAAGGCGCGGGTATGCCGATACTTTCTGGGCTTAAAGCATTAGAGGATCAGACAGAGAATTGGCGGCTAAAAGAGATAGTGACAAAGATAAAGAAAGACGTGGAGGCAGGCAGCGAACTATCTGATGCCTTAGAACAGTTTCCAAATGTATTTTCAAATTTATATGTTAATATGGCCCGGGCTGGTGAGACAGCAGGAAAGCTTCATGAGATACTACTGCGGCTTGCAGAATTAGGCGAGAGGGATGCCAATACCCAAGCCCAGATAAAATCAGCTACACGTTATCCCTTGATTGTAATTATTGTCATTTGTGCTGTTTTTTTAGGCATAACTACTTTTATCCTGCCAAAATTTGCCAATCTTTTTGAGAGATTTAATACAGAATTGCCTTTGCCTACTCGAGTGATGCTAGGAATTAATACAGCATTCCATAGATACTGGTATATCCTTTTGATTGCAGTTATTGCTGTTATAGTCGGGTTTCGGTTTTTTGTAAGAAGCAAAGGAGGACGCAAGATTTGGGATGCCTTTGTATTAAATATGCCCATTTTTGGCAAACTAATTCAAGATGTAATTATGGCTAGGTTTTCTCGCATTATGGGCACGCTTCTTCAAAGTGGCCTGCCAGTCTTAAAAGCCCTGGATATAACCAGTGGCGTCCTTGATAATGTTATTGTAGCCAAGGCATTAGATGATGTTAAAGATAATGTTAGAGAGGGAAGAGGTATGTCGCAGCCACTTGCTTTACATAAGGTTTTTCCGCCGATGGTAGTGCATATGGTTGCAGCAGGTGAAGAAAGCGGAGCGCTTGATTCTCTACTGGTTAAGATTGCTGAGCATTTTGATGCTGAGGTGGAAAGTGCAATAAAAAATTTGACTACCTTGATTGAACCAATACTTATATTTATTTTGGGTATTATCGTCCTTGGGTTAGCCTTGGCGATATTCTTGCCAATGTGGAATATGTCCAGATTGTTCTTGAAATAAAACTGCAAACTGCAGAAAAGTTCTTGACAATTATATATGTAAATGTTATTTTAATTAAAGATAAACTTTGGGGGGAGGTGAGGTATGTTGAAGAGATTAAGAGGTTTTACGTTAATCGAATTAGTTATTGTTTTAGCAATATTAGCAATATTAGCCGCTGTGGCAATTCCCAGATTCGTGGACTTATCTAAGAAGGCAAGAAGAGCAACTGCTGAGTCAGAATTAGGTTCTTTGCGCGCCGCAGCACAACTTTATTATGCTTCTGTGGCCCTGAGCGGAAACCCAAGCTTTCCTACTAGTGAAGCAGCGTTAAGAGCCAGGCTCGACCAAGATATAACGCAATTGGATACAAATACTACTGCAAGAAGCTTTGACTGGGTTTACTATGGAACCGGAACTTCTGCTGGTAGAGTAGCTAAGACAGGCCCATATACTGCTGGAGGTGCAGGCGCAGGCTGGAACTGGTAGACTTTGGCTTAACAAGAAGTTAATTTATTTTAATCTAGAACAAAAAAGGGAGAAAAAATTCTCCCTTTTTTTGTAATTATTCTGAAATTGATGATGGTAAGCGTAATTATTCCCGTATATAATGAAGAGAAAAATCTTCAGTATGTTATTAGCTCAATAAAGTCAGCGCTCAAGGGTAATTTTGAGCTATTGATAATTAATGATGGCTCAACTGATAAGTCAGCAGATATAATTAGAAATAGTGGAGCAGTTTTGGTTAATCAGCCCTATCGCATGGGCAACGGCGCTGCCATAAAACGGGGTATCAGAGAAGCCAAAGGCGATATATTAGTATTTATGGATGGGGACGGCCAGCATAAGGCAGAGGATATTCATCGGCTATTAGAGCACATTGAGGAGTTTGATATGGTTGTAGGGGCAAGGACTAATAACTCGAATATGTGTTTACATCGAAGGCTGGCAAATAAAATTTATAACTGGCTGGCTTCTTATGTGACTAGCTTCCGGATAGAAGATTTGACCTGTGGGTTTCGCGCCATCAAAAAAACCTTGGCTTTAAAGTTTGTTTATTTACTGCCAAACACCTTTTCCTATCCTACGACTTTAACCTTGGCAGTGCTTAAGACAGGCAGGAGTATAAAGTATATCCCCATAACTACTACTGCCAGAGAAGGAAAGAGCAAGATTAACACAATCTACGACGGAGCAGGTTTCTTGTTAATTCTATTTAAGATTGCGACATTATTTTCGCCATTTAAAATATTTCTGCCCATAAGTATATTATTTTTTATTTTGGGCCTTATAAATTATGCCTATACCTTTTTTACGGCTCATAGGTTTACGAGCATGTCAGCCCTTCTTTTTACAACTTCTGCAATTATTTTTATGCTTTCTTTGGTTTCTGAGCAGATTTCGCTATTGAGAATGCAACACAGTGAAGACAATAGAGAATAGTTTAATTATAATTATAATTTGTTTTATCTCTTTAGTCTATTTACTTTGCTTAGATACCCAACTCGGTAGTTTTGGCGGTGATAATGCTCAATATATCATCTTGGCAAAGGCGTTAAGTTCAGGCCAAGGCTATCGAGCAATAAACTTTCCTCATCAGCCTCCTTACACTCTTGTCCCTCCGGTTTTTGCTCTAATGCTTTCACCGATTGTGTATTTTTTTGGATACAATTTTTTCCTAATGCATATTTTAATCTTGGTCTTAGCAGCCTTTTCTTTAGTTTTTCTATTTCTACTTCTTAAAAACAAAGTGAACTTGGCTACAGCCAATTTAATAGTCTTTTTAACTGGCGGTCACTTTCTTTTGCTTACTTTGGCATTAACGCAGATATTGACCGAAATTCCTTACATCTTTTTTAGTTTAGTTGCTTTTTTTAGTTTTGAGCAATTTATTAAGTTAAAAGAGAAAAAATTTTTTTATATTTTTGTATGTATAATAGCAACAGTTGCGGCGAGTTTGACTCGAACTATAGGGATAATCATTCCTCTGAGTTTTATAACCCTTGGCTTAATTAAGTTAAAGAAAGAAGAGAGGGCAAAGGCAGTTATTTGTTTAGGACTTTTGTTGCTCATACCAGGTTTAATTTGGTTTGCCAGAAATATTTTAGTTGCTTCTCCCTTTGAACCTGAGGGAATTTTTCAGCAATTCTTTATGTTAGATTTATATGATGATGATGCTGGCAATATTGGTTTGACAAATTTATTCAATAGAATTTTTTTTAATGCTAAGGATTGTGCAGACTGGGCATTTAATTATGTATTTCCGGCATTTATTTTTTCGAAAGTACCGTTACCTTTCTTTGCTATATTAAGGGGATTGTTTATTCTCATTTTATGTCTGGGTCTCTGGCAGCATTTGCATAAGAAACTGAGCAGTTTAGAGATATACTTTTCGCTTTATATATTCTTCCTGCTTTTTTGGCATATCTTTGAGATTGCCCGTTATTTACTGCCTGTGCAATTTTTATTATTTTTATATTTTTTTGAAGGCCTTAAGTATTTGGGCAATTTAAATCTTAAACCAAAGGCAAAAGGAATCTTGACGACTTTGGTTTATTTAATTATACTTTTAAGCCTTTTCTTGAATAGTATACACACCTACAGGACAATAAAAGACTATTGTTCTGCCCCAACAGATCATCGTCTAATAAATTTTCTAATTGCCAATAAATGGGTTAAGGCTAATACCGAGAAAGATGCTGTAATCTTGTCTCGCAAGCCTACTATTACCTCCTTGTTTAGTGAACGACAGTCTCTAGGCTATCCATTTACCAAAGATGATAAAAGAATTATTGATTATATTAAGGCGCATGCAATTAAGTACATTATTTTGGATGAGTATTTTAGAGAATCAGCTCGGTTTTTGGCTGTGGCAATTAAAAAAAATCTGCCTCTTTTTAAACTGAGATATAGGGTTTCTGATACTTTGGTTTTTGAATTTAAGCCAGATTAATTACCTATGAATATATTATTTATAGCCTGGAATTTTCCGCCCAAGTTAGGCGGGATGGAAAATATAGTATTCAATATCTATCAGAGACTAAAAACTCGCTTTAATATTGTAGTTTTAGCGCCTTTTGCCAGCAGGGATAAGGAAGAAAATGATTCTGCGATAATTAGATGCCCTTTTAGAGGCTTTTTAGCTTTTAATTTCTGGATTTTTTACAAAGGACTGCGTCTAATTAGGAATAAACAGATTAATCTGATTTTTTCCTTAAGTTTTCTCACCAGCCCAATTTCAATTATATTAGGTAAAATTTTTAATAAAGAAGTAATAACTCAAGTTTTCGGCCTCGATGTAATATATCCAAATTTTTTATATCAACTAATTTGCCGTTTATTTTTCCCATTGAATAACTTAGTAATTTCCATAAGCAATTATACTAAACAAGAATTGCTAAAGAGAAAAGTAAAGGAAGAAAGAATCAGAGTAATTTATCCGGGCGTAGATAGCCAGAAGCTGTTTTCTAATGCGAATATCGAAGAACTTAAAATTAAATACCAATTGCAAGATAAGAAGATAATCTTAAGCGTTTGTAGGTTGGCTAAAAGGAAGGGTATAGCAGAATTCATACTTTTTGCTCTTCCGAAGATTATTGAAGCAGTTCCGCAAGTGGTATATCTGGTAGTAGGAGATAATCCTTTCCAGGCCATGTTCCATAAGCAGGATGTAATGGCACAGGTTAAGCAGGCAATTACAATTACCAAAGCCGAATCTTATGTGAAATTGTTGGGGGGGATAGACCCATATTCTAATATACAGACACTCTCAGAGATTTATAATTTATGCGATGTATTTGTTTTGCCTGTCATCGCTCTTAAGGACGATATAGAAGGTTTCGGTGTAGTCTTTTTAGAGGCTAGCGCCGCAGGCAAAGTTACCGTGGGAACAAACGTAGGCGGAATTCCTGATGCAATTGAAGATAAAAAAAGCGGTATTTTAATTGAGCCGAATGATTATGCCAGATTAGCAGAAGAAATTATTTTTTTACTTAAGAATGATCGAAAACGCAAAGAAATGGGGGAATACGGCCGCAGAAGAGTTAAAGATAAATTTGACTGGAGCGTAACGATAGAAGAATATTCAAATACGCTGAACAGACTAACATATGGATAACAAGTGAACATTGCAAATTTCGATACCAAGATCAATCGGAGTTTTTATGAAAATTTTTATAGGGGAGGCATTGTTGATAGATCTAGGGTTGAAACTCTCAAACAAAGTTACCGTATAGCCTTAATCCGTTCTTTAGCAGGTAATTTAGGTATTGGGGCTAGCAAAAAAGTTTTGATAATAGGATGCGGTTCTGGAGATGACATTGCGGTTTATAACCATGGCGTGATAGCATCTGATTTGTCTTTTAATGCAATTAAATTGTCGAGGCATCGTTATCCAGACAACAAATATGTAGTGGCTGATTGTAGTTACCTACCTTTTAAAAATAATTATTTTGATTTTGCAATTTGCTCTGAAGTAATTGAGCATATTAACAGCCCCATATATTTGCTGTCAGAAGTGTATAGAGTTTTGC
Source organism: Candidatus Omnitrophota bacterium (assembly GCA_040753675.1). Lineage (GTDB taxonomy): Bacteria > Omnitrophota > Gorgyraeia > JAHJTE01 > JAHJTE01 > JBFMEB01. Next base: position 28,766 of record JBFMEB010000006.1, read on the forward strand.
AAGAAAATGGCGCGTTAATTATAACTGTACCGAACTGGTTAAGTTTTTTTGGCGTCGCAAGAAAAACACTTGAATTGTTAGTTGGTCATTCTATTACGGCCAATAATCAGCCCATAGATAATTGGTACACTTTTAAGACATTACGGAGGAGATTATTAAAATGCCACCTTGAAATACAATGTATCAGAGGTTGCTGGTATTTTCCTCCTATAAGTTGGAGGAATTTAGCTTTATTGCCCGACAGTCTCGCTTACCGGATATTAGGAAAATTGATAAAAATAGATAAATTTCTGGGGAGAAAAATACCTTTTTTGGGACATATAATTTTAGCAGTATGTAAAAAATAAGAAATGAATGAGAGATTTTTTTAAGATCTTAAAAGAGTTAAAAGATTATGAAGACTATTTAGCAGTGATAGTTTTTTTTATTTTTGTTTTTTTAATCTATTTTAAGAGTTTAGCTACTCCATTTGTATTTGATGACATCCATATGATTCTACGCAACAGTTATATAAAAGAACTTAAAAATCTGCATTTGCCATTTATTCGCGGCCGTGTGACAAACGTACCCTTAGAGAAAGGAATGTATCGGCCACTATTAATGGCGAGTTTTGCCTTTAATTATCTTTTTGGCAGATTAAATCCAATTGGCTATCACATTATTAATATGATGTTTCATTTCTTAAATGCCTCGTTATTATTTCTTTTATTTAAGCAGTTATTAAAAAAAGGCTCTTTTTGGCCAGCATTTATTGCTAGTTTATTATTCTTGCTCCATCCTGTAAACAGCGAAGCAGTAATTTATATATCATGTCGTTCAACCTTAATGGCTTCTTTTTTTCTTTTGTTAGGCCTGCTTTCTTATGCAAAATGGGAAGGACAGAAATTTGATAAAAAATATTATCTTAGTTTAATTAGTTTTGCCTGCGGTCTTTTTACTAAAGAAGTTATGATTATCTTTCCTTTGATGTTAATGAGTTACGATTTTCTCTTTAGAAAAGACTCAAAGCGCACTTTTACTGCTTTTATCAAAAGTCATTTCTTGTTCTTATTTATTGCCATATCTTATCTTTTATTAAGGCATAACTTAATCGGCGCCTTTACTAATTTAAGTTTGAAACGCAGTATTTATGAGAATTTCCTTACGAATTTACATGCCGGTGTTTATTATTTTAAATTATTCTTTTATCCTGTCAATCTATGTATAGGTAGATATTTTCCTACCAGTAAATCTTTTTTTGAGCCGCAGATTTTGCAGTCAGCTGGAATTGTAGTTACCCTTGCAGTAATTGCTATGGCGGTCTCCATTCGTTACCCAGTAGTTACTTTTGGAATATTTTGGTTTTTTTTAAATTTAGTGCCAAAGTTTATTGCCTCTTTAGCTTTATTAGCAGCCGAACACCATCTCTATCTGCCGGCAATGGGCATAGTTATGGTTATAGCCTTTGTCTTAAAGAAGATTAATGAGGTTTTGCAAGAGAGAAAATATAAATTGATAAAAATGATGGTAGTGATATTGATTTTGAGCTTATTGTCTATTAGTGCAATACTTAGCTATCAGCGAAATGTTGTCTGGAATGACGAAACTGCTTTATGGCTTAATAATATTAAACATTCTCCTTTAGCCTGGGGGGCTTATAACAATCTTGGCTTACTCGCCTTAGGCAAAGGTAGATATGAAGAGGCGCATCAATATTTTATTAAAGCCTTGGCAGGCCTGGAGCGTCTCGCCTCACCAGGCATGGAGATAGATTTGCATACTAACTTAGGAAGACTTTATTTGGAAACTGGAAAATTAGATTTAGCCCAAGAAGAATTTTTTAAAGTGCTTGCTCTTAATCCTTTTGTTGCCGAGGCTCATAATAATTTGGGATTGGTCTATGCGAGGAAAGGCCTGCAAGAAAAAGAGAAAGAAGAGTTTAAATTAGCAATGGAATTAGACCCTTCTCTCGTAGAGGCATATAGCAACTTGGCAATTTCTTATTTCCGAGCGAAGGACTATCAACAGGCAATAGAACTCTCAAATAAGGCAATTAAGTTAAACCCAGATTACTCTAAACCTTATCTAGTTTTGTCAAAAATTTATGAAGAATTGAAAGATTTTAATCAATCGATCATTTTTAAGAAAATGGCAATGAATTTAATGCCAACCGATGCACAAGATTATTACGAGTTGGGGCTGCTCTATGGCAAGATTGATAATACAAAAGCCATTGAAGCCTTTAAAGAAGCTATTAAATTGAATCCAGAATTTGCTGGTGCGCATAACAACTTGGCAGTAATTTATGCTAATTTAGAACCTCCCCAGCTTGAGCTTGCCAGGAAACACGCTCAATTTGCTTTGAAATACGGATATAAGGTTAAGCCTCAAGTATTGAGGCAGCTGGGGATTGAGCCATGAGTTATGGGTTATGTGCTATGGGTTATGAGCCATGTGCTAGGAGTTATGCGCTTTGTGTTATGAGTTAAAATTATACTAATGTATAAGAAAGGAGAAATATGCAGAGTTATAAAGATTTAGAAGTATATAAAATTTCGCATAAGTTAGCAATCGAAATTCATAAAATGACATTGGAATTACCTTATTTTGAAATGTATGAGGAAGGCAGTCAAATAAGAAAATCTGCTAAAGCGATTCCAGCAAATATTGTTGAGGGATTTGGAAGGAAGAAATATCAGCAAGATTACTTGCGTTTTGTTATTATTGCTCATGCTTCCTGTAATGAGACAATAGAACATTTAGAAATTTTATTTGAAACAGGTTCTTTAAAAGATAGGGATAAATTCAATTATTTTCTAAAACAATATGATATCCTTGGCAGAAAACTTAATAAATTTATCCAAGCAATCGAAAAACAGCTGGAAATCTAAACACAAAGCCCAAAGCTCACGACACATTAGCCCAATATCCCTTGACTTTTTCTTTTTGCTATGATAAATTCAAAAGATAGATTATTGACTAATTAATTACCTTAAGTGCTTTAATGGCAAAGACTAAACGAAAAATTAAAGATAGGGCGACATGGCTTCTTACTCTTTATGAGATTGCCAGAGAAGTAAATTCTAATTTAGGTCTTAAGCATTGTCTTAATTCTATTATTGATAACACAGTAAAACTTCTTAATGTGGAGAGAGCTTCTTTAATGCTCTTTGATAAGCAGAGAAAAGAATTGAAGATAGAGTCGGCAGTTGGCATCAGCGCACAGATTATAAGAAAGGCAAGGGTTAAAGTAGGAGAAGGTGTTTCCGGCTGGGTAATGAAGACAGGAAAGGCACTTTTACTTAATGATATATCTAAAGATAGAAGATTTCGCCCAAGAGAAAAGGGGAGATATTACAATCAGTCGCTTTTAAGCGTGCCTTTAAAAGCGCGTGGAGAGGTAATCGGGGTCCTTAATGTTAATAATAAACGCCGGAAGCAAGTATTTACCAGAGATGATTTAGAACTTCTAAGCGCCTTGGCTAATGAGGCTTCCATCGCTGTATATAATGCACGGCTTTATCAGCAATTGTTGAGCGTCAATGAACGCCTAAAAGAGTTAGATAGATTAAAGTCTGATTTTGTTTCGAATGTTTCTCACGAATTAGGCACCCCATTAGCTACTTGCAGATACTTTACCTCTCTAATGCTAAAAGAATCAGCAGGACCGGTGAGCCAACAGCAAAGAGAATATCTGCAACTCATGGATTCTAATATCGAGCGCCTGACTCGGTTGATAAATAATTTGCTTTCTCTTTCTCGGATTGAAGCTGGCAGGTTTGAGTTAAGACGCTCTATGGTAAATGTGGCAAATTTAAGCAAAGAGGTTTTGCGGACATTTGAAGGGCAGCTTAGCGAAAAACAAATAAACATTGAAGATAAGATTCCCCAGAATGTCCCGGAAGTCTATGCTGATTCTGAAAGAATAATTGAAGTTTTTACTAATTTAATTGGCAATGCTATTAAATTTAGCCCTAAGAACAGCGTAATTTCATTAAACGCCGCAACTATTACTAAAGAATTGTCAGCTGGAGGAGAGAGGAGATATTTACTGTCTAGCGTATCAGATACAGGAAAAGGTATTGCTGCCTCTGACTTAGATAAGATTTTCAATAAATTCGAACAATTAAAAACTGACTTACCCCAACGAGAAAGGGGCACTGGTTTGGGCTTAGCCATTTGTAAAGAAATCGTTAAATTGCATAAAGGTGATATTTGGGCAGAATCGGAATTAGGTAAAGGCAGTACCTTTTTCTTTGCTCTTCCTATATACAACGAGGAAGAATATTTCTTAGAGCGGATTTTAGACGAAATAAAGCGGTCACGAATTAACCGTAGCCCGGTATCATTAGTTGTTTTAGCTATTAAGAATTTCCCAGACACTAAAGCTGGTTTGTCAGCCGATGAGCTTTTAAGTTTATTATTTGATTTGGAGACTATTGCCAAGAAAACCGTGCGTCGGCCTAATGATATAGTGATAAGATTTAAAAAAGGCGAGATACTAGCCATCTTAGCTGATACTCACAAAGAAGGTGCCTATGCTTTGGGCGGCCGCGTAAGAGATATGCTTCAGAACTATGAATTTAAAAGTTCTCGAGGACCGATAAAATTACATTTTGAAATTGGCATAGTAACTTACCCTGATGATGCGCCTAATGAATTAGAGTTATTGCGTCAAGTGGATAAGATATTGGAAGAAAAAGGAGTCAGACGGTGAAGGCAGAAGCTGGAGGCTCAATAAAAAAGAGGATTCTTGTTGTTGACGACGAGCCAGACTTTCTCATGGCCATTAAGGCAATGTTAGAGGCTAATAATTTTACTGTTTTGACTGCGGTTGACGGCCAGGAAGGGTTGAATTTAGCAAGGCGAGAAAAGCCTGATTTGATTGTTTTGGATTTAATGCTTCCCAAGATGGATGGATACAAGGTATGTAGGTTCCTTAAATTTGATGAAAAATATCAAAAGATTCCAATAATTATGCTTACTGCCCGGGGCCAGGAAGAAGATAAACAACTAGGAAAGGAGATGGGCGCTGACTTCTATATTGTTAAATCAGAGAGGCCGGAGGTTTTATTGGATAAAATTAAGGAATTTCTTAAATAGCCATGGAGAAAACCAGCAAAATATTAATCGGGATAGATATAGGAGAATATTCTATTAAAGCTGTAAAGATAGAAAAGACAGCTTCGGGATTGCGGATTCTAGATTTTATTACCAAAGATGAAATCTCTAAAAATGCACAAGGCGAAATCGACCCCGCTGTTATAAAGGATATTTTAAATAAGTTCTCAATTGAGGGGGCGCAGATTTGTTCTGTTATTTCTGGAGGAGACATAGTAGTTAAGCACGCTATTGTGCCATTTATGCCCAAGGAGGAATTAAAAGACGCAGTGCGTTGGTCTTTGAAGGAAGTAGTAAATTTCAACTTAGAGGAAAGCAAAGTCGACTTTCAGATACAAGATGCTATTACCGGCACAGATGGCATAAAGCGCAACGAGGTCTTAGCTGTAGCAGTTAACAATGCGGTTATTGATAAAAATGTAAAATTACTCCAAGCAGCCGGCATAGAGCCATACTTAATTACTACGAGCCATTTTGCCTTAGCAAATTTGGTTGCGCATAACGAACGAATAATGCAAGGTAAAACCAATGTCTTGATTGACATCGGGTTTAAGAAAACTACCATCTTAATTTTTAGAGGCACAAAATTAGAATTTATCCGACAGATTTCTTCCGCAGGAGATAGTTTTACCAAGGCTTTAAGCGGCGTGGTGGTTACATTTCCCAAACGAATAGAATTGGATTTTAAAAAAGCGCAAGAGTTAATAAGACAATGCGGCATTCCTTCTAAATTTGAAGCGAATGCTAACGTCCAAGATGTTCCGTTGTCTCAAATATCTGTATTAATGCGGCCGGTTTTGGAGCGTTTTCTCACTGATGTGCGGGGCTCTTTTAAATATTTTAGGGAAGAATTCCAAGTTGAGTCAATAGATCAGATTTTTTTATCAGGTTCCGGTGCGATGTTAAAGAATTTAGTTGAATTTGTAAAGGATGGTTTGGGAGGTATACCTACTCAGTTAATTCCCATGCCTGAGCGGTTAGGCTTCCAGGTAGATAAAGATAAGTTGTTACCCCTTCTGCCTGCATTGTCAGTGAGTATAGGAGCATGTTTAGGAGAGGATAATGTTATAAATTTAGTTCCTAAGTCGGTAAAGATGCAGAAATCTATAAGTGTCCAGCAAAGAATATTAAGTTTTGCTGGTATTATACTTCTTATAATTGTACCTTTTACTTTCATATCATTAATACTAAAGTTGAACCGTTATAAAAGGATTCTCATATCCTATAATGACTATTATAGTAATCTGGTTAAATTACGCACCTTGAGGGATAATATTGTCGAACGCCAGAAGTTTTTCAATGAAATTATCGGTCGGGAACAAAATCTTTTCTTATATTTGAAAGAATTGAGCCGCATCGTGCCCAGTGCAATTGAGTTTAGGCATCTTGAATATGATAAAACCCAAGAGATATTTTTAATACAAGGCTTAGCTTATAGCGCTGAAATTTCTTCTGAGAAATCTTTATCTAATTTTCTGCTTGACTTAGAAAATTCTCCTTATTTTAGTGATGTAAATCTGATTTCTAGCAAAAAAACTAGTACCGATCAGATAGAAATCGTAGATTTTGTATTAAGTGTTAAATTAACCAAAGTTAACCCCGTTAGAGATTACAAGTAATGTTCTACACCTATGTTCTTAGAAGCAAAAAGGATAAAAAGCAATATACCGGCACTACTTCTAACTTACGGAAACGCTTCAAGGAGCATAATGATAACAAGGTAACCTCTACCAAAGGCAGAGGCCCTTTTGAACTAATATATTTTGAATTCTGCTTAAACAAACACGATGCCTTTGCTAGGGAAAGATTTCTAAAAAGTGGCATGGGTAAACGTTACTTAAAAAACAGATTGAAGCGTTTCCTATCTCTAACGGGGTAAAATGAAACCTTTAACATTAGACATTGATAAGCGCCAGATAATAATTTTAGTTGTGGGCGTAGCCATGCTTTTTGCCCTTATCCTCTATTGGCAATTTTTTTATGCGCCTAAAGCCGCGGAAGTTTCAGCTATATCTGTAAAGGTTAAAGATCTAGATATTAATATTAAAGAAGAGGAAGCTAAGCGTCAAGCTTTGGACTACGAAAAAGAGATAAATAAAATCCAACAAGAAGTCTCTCGCCTTCAGGATAAATTTCCTTCCCAGAATGAGTTGCCAACTTTATTCCAGGAATTATTTAATCAAGCTGATAAATTTAAAATCGAAATTATCTCTCTTGAGCCGGATAAGCCATCCATTTATAAAACACAAGGCGAAGAAAAGACTGGTCTCATTTTTAATAAAGTTCCCTTAAAAATACAGTTGAGGGCAAACTACAAGCCTTTAGCTGAATTCTTAAAAGCATTATATGAAAATCCGAAATTTGCTTTTAGTTTTGATGATTTAAAAATAGACAAGATTCAGAGCCGCGAGACTAAAGTTGCAAAATTAGAAATTAATTTAGTCTTAGGTGCGTTTGTCTTGTCTCACGAAGGAGCTGTATCTCTGGAAGAGGATTTGCAAAAAACTTTTGATATGAATCTGCGGGGATTAAAGTAATGGATAAAGAGAAGAAAGAATTGATACTAGCACCCATACTTGTTATTATAGCCATACTATTTGTCTTATCTACCGTAAAAAAAGTTATGCGCTCTTTTCCGCAACGCAAAGTGGGAATGCCTTCTCCGGCTGTTATAGATAAATCAAAATTACAAAAGCATACTCCTGTTCCTTTAAGCCCACCACGATTTGAAAAAGTTGTCCCCTCAGAGATAAATGCTGCGCCAGCCGAGGAAGCCAAATTTGATATTGACACTATAGACTGGGGCAGAGACCCTTTTACTTTTGATCTGGCACTTCTTTTTAGCTCAGATAAAGATCAGGGGCACTTAGCAAAATTAGAACAACTTTCCAGGCTTAAACTCACCGGCATGATTATTTCTAAAGACAACCCGAAGGATTCAATTGCGGTAATTAACGGCGAAAACTTGAAAGTAGGAGAAATGATCTCCGGATTTATATTGAAAGAGGTTAAGACTAATTCTGTTGTTCTGGCGTGGGATAGCGAAGAATTTACATTGATGCTATGGGAAGAAGAATCCCAAAAGAAAGAAAGGTAAATAAGCCTGCCATAATTAGCCCCGAGACACTACGAGCTATTTCTAAGATAAGCGAAGCTATTATCTCTGATTTGTATCTGGAAGATATACTGCGTTTAATTGTGACGGTCAGCGCGAGAATAATGAATTCAAAGATTTGTTCATTGATGTTATTAGATCCTCAAAAAAATGAGTTGGTAATTCGTGCCACTCAATCGGTTAGTCCCTTGTATAACAAAAAGCCGAATTTAAAAGTTGGTGTCGGCGTTGCTGGTTTAGTAGCTAAAGAAAACAAGCCGATGATTATCAGTGATGTTAAAACAGATCCGCGTTATTTAAATAGAGAAATTGCCAAAAAAGAAAATTTATGTTCCCTCTTAAGCGTGCCCTTAAGAGTTAAAGGCAAGGTCATCGGTGTTTTTAATTTATACACCTCTAAGCCACATAAATTCAGCGATGCTGAAGTTAAGGTTTTAACCAGCGTGGCTAATCAGGCAGCGATTGCTATTGAGCACGCTAGACTTATGGTAGAGACTGATGTAATTAAAGAGGAATTGGCAACGCGAAAAGCAGTAGAGCGGGCAAAGGGACTACTTATGCGCCAGGAAGGCTTAGATGAAGAAGGTGCCTTCAGAAAGATTCAGAAGACAAGTATGGATACACGCAGGTCGATGCGTGAAATAGCCGAAGCAATTATTTTAACAAGCCAAATGAAGAAATAGCCCCTTCTGTTAGGAATTAAAATCTTTCCTGCTGATGGTCAAAAATAATATTTATTCAGAAACAGTTAAGCTTCTTGGGCTTACCGTCAAGAAGGTCTCCCTTTATTCGCGAAACCATCCCATCGTAACAGCATCAATGAATCAGCTATTCCAACATTTACAACAGATACTTTCTGAAATTTCTCAGGTTACAATTTCCACCAAAGGAGAAGAGATATTTTTTAATGACACCTCTTTGCTGCGCAAAGAATTAGGAACACAAGAATTAATTGAAAAATTAAAACAATTCCGCATAGATAGTATTTCTTTTAGTCCTGGCTTAGAATTGAAAGAATTGGAACATCTGATTCTTGTTTTAAGTAGCGGCAAGAAAATAGACGAAAACCAACAGCAACTCAAAGATAATTTTTTCAGCAAAGGTTTTGCTCATATACGTGCCAATCTTATTCGCTACGAAAAAGTAACCGAAGGACAAAGAGTGGTAGCGAAAGACGCTATCTTAGAGGCAGAAAGTTTTATAAAAAAGGAAGCCCAAGAGCCAGATAAACCGGGAGAAATAATTCTTAGCGATTTTCTTAGTGGAAAAGTATTAGATCTGCCTTTAGAGAAATATCAACAGGACATTTTATCAAAATTTATAAATAATCCTGCGAGTTTTGCCCAGCCAATTTTACAAGCAGCAGTTTCCCGTGGAAACTTAGGTGAGATTTTAGATAAATTTAAGGAATTCATTTTAGATGCGTTAACAAATGAACTTTGCGCTAAAAAAAGAAAACCAGAAAGATTAGTTTCTTCTTTTGAAAAAAGTATCGCTTCTGGCTTAACTGAGCCACAGATAGCTGAAAAACTCAAAATAAAAAAAGACGAATTAACCGAAATTTTCTCAAAATTTAACGATGAACTAAAACTTCATATGTTGATTAAGTACTTCCAGGATAGTAGGCCTAATAATGATAAATTTATAGAGCGCTCGAGTAAATTGCTAACTGACAACGAAGAATTGAATAGATTAAAAGATAAATTGAAACAAGCGTTATTGGATGGCGGCTTGACAGATGTTGATAGCGATGCCTTGCTTGGACAGATTGATAATACCTTGGTGAAAGAGGAAAAAATTACCATCTCAAAGATAGAATATGAGCATTTGAAAAATAAGGCAGAAATTTTTGATAAGACATTGCTGGAAAGGGTAAAACAGGTAACCCTGGAGCTGGAAAAGAAAACTAAGCGCCTAGGGGATGAGAAAGAGCGGGTGGATACTGTAATCCGCAATCTCGCCGAGGGCCTAATTGTGGTTGATAAAGATGGCAAAGTGGTGATGATTAATCCCGCCGCTGAGCAATTATTAGGAATTTCCAAAGAGAATAAGATAGGCAAACATATACTAGAAGATATCAGTAGCCATCAACTTGTGGCTTTAACAAGGGGAAATTTAGCTGACGAAGGTGGGCAAGTCAGCAAAGAAATAGAGCTTAAAAGTAAAGACGAGAAGACCCAGAAGATATTGCGGGCAAGCACGGCAGTGGTAGAGAATGAAGACGGTAATACGGTAGGTATGGTTATGGTTTTAAGTGACATTACTCGACAGAAACAAGTAGAAAAAATGAAGTCAGACTTTTTCTCACATATGAGCCACGAATTACGTACCCCCATTATTGCGGCACAAAAGTCTATCTCGCTTTTGCTAACTCAGACAGCAGGAAATATTAATGATGACCAGAATAAATTTTTAGGTATTGCCAATTCTAACCTCGTTCGGTTATCGCGATTAATTGACAATATACTGGATATGTCAAAAATTGAAGCTGGCAAGCTAAAGATTAATTCCATTAAATTCGATATTGCTGAGCTTATTAGAGATATCACCAATTCTCTTTCTAGTTGGGCTACTGATAAGCATATCCAGCTGGTTGCTGATGTGCCTGGTAAAGCAATCGAGATTGAGGCAGATAAAGAGCGGATTAGCCAGGTTCTGACGAATTTTATAGGTAATGCACTTAAATTTACACCTCAGGAAGGCAAAATCACAGTTTCAGGTAAGGAACTAGTTAAAGATGATATAGAATCAATCCAGGTTAGCGTAACAGATAGTGGCATCGGCATTGAAAAAAATGACCTGGAGAGAATATTTAATAAGTTTGAACAAGTAAGCCTATCATCTCCCATAGGAGTAAGTGGAACCGGTTTAGGATTATATATATGTAAAGAAATTATCCAATTACATAATGGCAAGGTTTGGGCTGAAAGTGAAGTCGGGAAAGGCAGTGCTTTTAGCTTTATTATTCCAAAGAAATTCGTAAATGAAGCCACAACTTAGCGAGCAAGCTAAAGTTCCCTGCCTGCCGGCAGGCAGGTGTAAGTTATCTGCTCATTGAAGGAGGTCAATCAATGGATAAAAAAACACCAAATGCAAATAGCGACATAGACATACTACTTATTGATGATGAGAAAGATTTTGTTTCAACAATGGAATTTTGGCTTAAAGGTCAAGGCTACAAAGTTCAGACTGTCTTTAATGGCCAAGATGCTTTAAAAATAATAAAGGTGCAGGCTCCACATATTGTTTTTCTCGATATAAATATGCCGGTTATGGACGGTATTGAGACCTTAAAAAGGATTCGGCAGATTGATAGCGAGCTACCGGTAGTTATGATTACTGCCCATGATACTGACGAGAACAGAAAGGAGGCTTATAAATTGAAAGCCAATGCCTTTTTTGATAAGTCAAAAGACTTCTATGAAGCAGACCATATTATAAAATCAATATTGCATTTTTTTGCTAAGGGCAAAAAAGACAACAATAAAAAGGGCAATTGATAAGGGTATCTTTTAGGAAATTATGCCAGAGCTGAAAGATAAAAAAATACTACTCGCCTCAAGCGATACAAATTGCGCTGAGATAATTATTTTATTGCTTAAAAGCTGGGGTTATGCTTCGTCTTGGATAAAAGAATCCAAGGAGGTAATTGAGGCTATCTCAAAATTGCAACCAGACTTAATTATAGTTGATTCTAGTTTAGGCGGGACAGATCCCTTTAATCTTATCAAAGAAATAAAGGCAGATTACCACAATGGTCATATACCTATACTAATGATATTAGAAAAGAAGAATGTGCGCCGAGATATTTTAGAGATTGAACAAGGCCTGGATGATTACCTGACCAAGCCGCCTGATCCTATTGATTTAGAGGTGCGTCTGGAAATGGCGCTTCGTAGAACCGAGCATCATTTTTTTGCTAACGCCCTGTCAAAGTTACCTGGCAGCCGGATGTTAGAAAAAATTATCCAGCAAAAACTTGAGCATAAAGAAATATTTTCATTTCTTTACTGCGATATAAATAATTTTAAATCCTTCAACGATAAATACGGTTTTGAGCGCGGCGATGCAGTTATAATGCAGACGGCACATATTATTACTAATGCAGTGAAGCTATTCGGTAGCACAAATGATTTCGTCTTTCACATTGGAGGAGATGATTTCGTCATACTTACCTCAAGTGTATCTGAGGCAGCAGTAACTAAATATATAATTGATGAATTTGATAAGTTGATTCTTTTTCATTATGCCCCTATAGATAGGGACAGAGGTTTTATAAGGATTAGAGATAGGCAAGGAAAGATTGTCAATTTTCCCCTAATGGCTATATCTATTGCAATTGTGAATAATGTAGATAGACAGATTAATAGTTTGATTGAATTTGTTGAGATAGCCTTTGAAATTAAACGCTATCTAAAACAAGACAAGCATAGTTCTAGTCTGGTTAATAGAAGAAAAGCGAGATACGATTACGAGATTAAGAAAGAAGACGAATTAAAACAGGAAGCCAGAGTCAGTAGCCTTAAAAAAAGACAGATATATAGGCCTCTTGGCCAAATACTCCTAGAGAAAAACTTAATAAATAATCAACAATTGGAAAGCGCTCTTATTAAACACTGGAGTTCTAACCGTCGTCTGGGGCAGGTGTTAGTGGATATGAATCTTATTGATTCTAAACAGTTAGAGCAAATCTTTAAAAAGAGCCCTAAACATTCGCAAGCCCACTATGTTGGAGCATAATTTTATGGAAATAAAAATTTACGGCGATCCTATATTGCGAAAGAAATGTTTTACGGTTAAAGAAATAGGCGAGGGAGAACTGCGTATCTTTGATGAAATGCTGCAGGAGATGCGCAAAAAAGGCGGCGTTGGCTTAGCTGCTTGCCAAGTAGGCATTAATAAACAGATGCTTGTGGTTGATGTGGCAGGTAAGATTTTAAAGTTAGCTAACCCAAAGATACTGAAGCGCCAGGGGGCTTTAGCTATTGAAGAAGGATGTCTAAGTTTACCTGAAATTCTAATTAAAGTTAAACGAGCAAAGAAGATAAACTTAGAAGCTATTAATGAATTAAACCAGAAAATTTCACTAACTTGCGAAGATATTTTAGCTATTGTTTTGCAGCATGAGATTGACCACTTAGAAGGCAGGTTAATAATCGATTATCTTCCCTGGTATAAAAAGATTAAGGCAATAAGAAAATTGAAAGCAAAAAAAGCTTAGGAGAGAAAGATGCCCCTCAACAGTGCTCGGGCTCAAGTGAAATTTAGCGCCAGTGGCAAATTTCACTTGACAAAAATAAGTAAAATTGATAGTGTAGACCTACTAATTTTTATTTTAAAAAATAAAATTTTGAAGGATTAGATTAGTATGATAAGTGACAAAGAATTAGAAAAAATTCTAAGCGTTGTTAAGCGGCTAAAAACCCAAGCAAATGTAAGCAGGCCAACCGAAGCAGAACTGCGCAAAGAAGCGCAGAGTTTTGCTACCCCCACCGAGTTTGGTAACTATAATTTTGTTTCTTCGGTAAAAAATAGAAGTGCTGGCCTTACCGTATATGTTGGCTCTACAGAGGTTGCTCAATCCGCGTTAAGCCATCGTCAAAAAGAAATTGTCAAGAACTTGCCCCAGACCCTTGCTACGCTTTTTTCCTATTTAGAGAGAGCGCCTTTTGTTTATACTAAAAATTCTATGGGTGATAATCCTTACTTTGCTTGCCAATGCAATCTTTTTGTTTCTGTATATCGCAAGGAAATGGTAAGACTTAGCTTTATGGTTAACCGTACGCTTTTCCCAGCCAATGATTCTGCCAAAGCACAAGGTCCGGATTTTTATTTAGTATATGTCCCTGAATGGCAAGAGAAAGATAGGCAAATTTTAGTTTTTCCCGAAATCGGTGTAACCTTTGTCTTAGGAACGGATTACTACGGAGAAGCAAAAAAGGGTTTTTTACGTTTAGGAATGTGGTATGCTAAACAGCGGGAAATGTTGGGATTGCACGCTGGCTCTAAGATTATTTATGCTAAAGATGCAAAAACTGGGAAAATCAAAAAATATTCTATGCTTATCTTTGGTCTTACTGCAACCGGTAAGACCACACATTCATGTCACGACCACGGCCTTAATTTAAAAGGCGAGGGTATTGAGATTGTCCAGGATGACGTTGTATTTTTGTGTAAAGACGGCTCTACCTTAGGCACAGAAAGAGGTTTTTATCTTAAGACAGAAGGCGTAAGCCTTAAAACCCAACCGCTTATTTACAAAGCAGCGACCAGCCCACACGCTGTGTTTGAAAATGTCTCTGTTGATTATAGAGGTAAGGTTTATTTTGACGACGATACCCTGACCGGAAACGGCCGGGGAATTATGCAACGAGATGATTTTGGCAAATTTAAAAGTAAGAGTATTAATACTCCTTCTTTGGCTGAACTGGACGGTATGATTATCGCTCTGATTACCAGGCGCAACACCGTAGTTCCGATTGCTGCAAAATTAAATCCGGAACAGGCAGCGGCATTCTTTATGTTAGGAGAGTCTATAGAGAGTTCAGGTTCTGATCCTAAGCGCGCCGGCGAATCAGTGAGAGAAGTAGGTACTAATCCGTTTATAATCGGTGAGGCTTCTTATGAAGGTAATTGGTTTTATCAGTTTTTAAAATCCCATCAGGATAAAATTAGTTGCTTCTTATTGAATACTGGTGGCATCGGCGAAATAATAGAAGTCACTGAAGAGGGCTCTAAAATAACTAAACGCAAAGTTGAGCGCGTTGCAATTTCTGAAATGGCTGCAATTATTCGCGGCATTGTTAGAAATTCCATTAAATGGACGAAAAGCAATTATTTCAATTATGAGGTGCCGCAGAAAGTGGAATCTATTGATATTCTTCGTTTTAATTTAGCGAATTTCTATTCTCCTGAAGAAATTCAGGCATACCTTAATGATTTAAAGGCGGAACGCGCAGAATATTTTCAGAAGTTCTCCAGGCTTAATCCTGCCATTATTAATTCAGTCCAATAAGTAACGCAGATGATCACTGATGTCAGCTGAACCGGGTCAAAAGTTGTCATACAATTGTCATACCATTGTCATATGTTGTTTTTATAATATATGACAATACTTGACTATTTATGACTATGTATGACTTATTGCTGTCTTAATCTAGTTAATTTTGATACTATTGCTTTTTTGGCTGAATTGTCGTAGAATAAAACATTGGTTTATAGATTGTTTTGCCTAACGTAGAGACCTTAATGGAGGTAGAGTATG
Organism: Candidatus Omnitrophota bacterium; assembly: GCA_040753675.1. Lineage (GTDB taxonomy): Bacteria > Omnitrophota > Gorgyraeia > JAHJTE01 > JAHJTE01 > JBFMEB01. Next base: position 44,245 of record JBFMEB010000006.1, read on the forward strand.
CACCATATTTTAGTTAGTGATAAGCTCGCCGAAGAAGGACTTAAAATTTTCAATTCAGAGAAAAGCTTTAAAGTTGATGTTAAAACAGGGCTTAGCCCTAAAGAACTCCAAGCCATTATCAAGGATTATGATTGCTTGGTAGTAAGGAGCGCCACAAAGGTAACTGCGGATATTATACAGGAAGCTAAAAACCTTAAAATTATTGGCAGAGCTGGCGTTGGCCTGGATAATGTCGATTTAGAGGCAGCGAATAAAAAGGGCATTATCGTCATGAATACTCCTGCTGGTAATACTATCTCCACGTCTGAACACACCATGAGTTTAATCCTTTCTTTATCCAGGAATATCCCCAGCGCAGATGTTTCAATGAAGAAAGGTGAATGGGAAAGAAATAAATTTATGGGGGTTGAGCTTTACGGCAAGACTCTGGGCCTCGTGGGTATGGGTAAAATCGGCAGCGAGGTTGCAAAACGCGCTCTTTCCTTTGGAATGGTTGTTATTGCTTATGACCCGTTTTTATCCAAAGAGGCAGCAAGCCAATTGGGCGTTGAACTCGTAGAATTAAAAGACTTGCTTACTCAGAGCGACTATATAAGCATTCATGCACCATTGACTGACGATACCAGAAATATGATTTCAACTAAAGAATTAGCATTGGTTAAAAAGAGCGTAAGGATTATTAATTGTGCTCGGGGCGGCATAGTCGACGAGAACGCATTAATCTTGGCAGTAAAAGAAGGTAAAATAGCTGGTTTTGCCTTAGATGTTTACGAGAAAGAGCCGCCTGGGAAAAATGAGTTTCTAGACTTAAACAATTGCGTTCTTACTCCTCATTTAGGGGCTTCCACCGCAGAAGCACAGGTCAATGTTGCCATCCAGATTGCCGAGCAGATACGCGATGCACTTTTAGGTAAAGGCATACGTAATGCTGCTAATTATCCTTGCCTGGAGCCAGAGGTTTGCAAGGTTATGAGTCCATATATAACCTTAGCAGAAAAGCTCGGCCTTTTTGCCAGTCAGATAGTTGAGGGCAGAATTCAAGACATTAACATAACATATAGCGGCGAAATTGCAAAGTACGATTTAAAGACATTAACTATGGCAGTTACCAAGGGTATACTTTATTCGATGTTGCAGGATAGTGTTAATTTCGTCAATGCCTTATCACTTGCCCAGGAACGCAGAATAAAGGTAAACGAGATAAAATCAAACAGAGTAGAGGAGTTCGCAAACCTAATAGAAGTGATTATTAAGACTGACAAAGGGCAGTTAAGAACTGCTGGAACGCTTTCTGCTAATGGCCAGCCCAGGATAGTTCTTATAAATAATTTTTATGTTGAGGTATCACCATCCGGTTTTATGTTGGTCATTGATAATATTGATAAGCCCGGAATCATTGGTACTGTCGGGACAGTCATTGGCAAAAATAAGATAAATATTGCAGGCATGACGTTCGGAAGAGAGTCTCAAGGAGGCAAAGCCATAACTGTTTTGAATGTTGACAGCGCAGTATCGGATAAGGTAATCTCTGAAATAAAGGAAAATAAAAATATTAAAAAGGTGCGTTTTATTAAACTATGATTCGTAAATCGTCAATCTTTTTCCTAAGCCTCATCATAATTTTTTCTCTGTGTCAAATTTTGTTTGCCAGTCCCCGCGTAAATATCTTAGGTCTCTCTGATGGGTTTATAGATTTAGGTAAAATGAAAGAGGGCGTTAGCAAGAAAAGTTCGATTTCAATCGAGAATGCCGGCGATGAGATTCTTATTATTAAATCTGTCCAGCCAAGTTGTGGTTGCGTAAAAATCATAAGCCCCCAGAAAGAGCTATTAATAAAACCGAAAGAAAAGCAAGAGATTGTATTTAGCTTTAATTCCACTGGTTACTCTGGCATTACTAAAGAATATCTTTATTTGGAAACTAACGATCCCAGCCAAAAGAGTCTGAGGATAGAGGCAAGAGCTTTGGTGTTACGTTCTCTATCGTCTATAACAAAGAGGTTTATGCAATTCAGCCCTGTTTTTATTCTAAGCGCCGGACTTGTTGATGGGATAAATCCCTGTGCATTTACTGTAATCGTATTTTTTATGTCATTTTTATTTTTTGTCGGCTATTCTCGAAAAGAGATTTTTATCGTAGGCGGCTCTTTTATTTTGGCGGTTTTCCTTACCTATCTTTTAATCGGATTAGGAATTTTAGGGACACTAAGACATTTGTCTAGTTTTGTCTATATCAGCCGTATTTTATATTACCTGACCGCGATTTTGGCTTTTATCCTGGGGCTTTTAAGTCTTATTGACTTTTGGCAGTATCATAAGACTAAAAGTTTGCAAAATATAATTTTAAAATTACCTGATTTTTTAAAAAACAGAATTACTCGGGTAATAAATAAAAGTTTAGATAAACGACGCCGTAGCATCAAAGATATCTTTTCTTTAATTGCTGCTTCGTTTTCCTGCGGCATTATTGTCTCTCTTTTAGAAAGCGCCTGCACCGGCCAGATGTATTTACCTACCATAGTTTTTATGCTCAAAAATTCTGCTTTAAAATTGCGTGCCTTAGTATATTTATTATTGTATAATGTGATGTTTATTTTCCCGCTAATCATCATCTTTTTATTAGCCGGTTTTGGCGTAAGTTCGCAAACATTTTCCCGCATAGCTGGGAAAAATATAGGCATAATTAAGTTATTAACAGCAATTTTATTTTTCGCTTTAGGGGTTTTCTTGTTATTGGTAATTTAATATGAAAAAAATTCTCCCTCTTTTATTATCAGTTTGTCTTTTTGCTTTTAATAATGCTTTTGCGAGCCAGTTAAGCATTATTTATACTGGCGAGACCTACGCTACGCTTTTTCCCTGTCATTGTCCGGCAGAGCCTGCTGGAGGAGTTAGCCGCAGAGCAACTAAGATTAACCAATTACGCAAGGAAAACCCGAATTCGCTCCTTTTAGAAGTAGGCAATTCTTTTGCTGGAGGTAGTAGGGATTATAATAAACAGGCAGAAGAGTTAGATAAGCAAAGGACCAAGGTATATTTTAAGTGTTTAAGTTTAATGGGCTATGATGCAGTAATGGCAGACGAGGGATTTCTTCGTTATGGCAAGGATTTTTTAAGGGAGATTGTACAAGAGTCCGGCCTTGAGTTTATTAACTTAAGTAGCCTGATTTTTAAATCTCATATTATTAAGGAGATAAACGGATTAAAAATTGCAGTTATAGGTTTTGAGGGATATAATGAGCAATTCGGATTGAGTAAAGATAGGATTGACGAACTTAAGAGATTAACTGACAAATTGAAAAAAGAAAATATTAATCTTGTTATTGTTTTAACTGACCAGAATGAACAAGATATTTACGAACTGACTAAAAATGTCGAAGGGATAGATTGCATAATTAGTACTGTTAACTATGGCACTAATCAAAAACAGGTAATCACAGTAGGACAGACGCTTTTAGCATTGTCTTATTGGCAGGCGAGAAGACTAACTCGACTAAATTTAAATGTTGAGGATGGAAGAATAAAAAGTTATTCTTTTGAGGAGATAAAATTAACTCCTGATGTACCGGATGACCCCGAAGTGGCAGCATTACTGGCAAAATACCCAGAGTTTAAGAGATAAAATTGTACCTAAACGGAGAATTCCTATGAAAAAAAATAAAATTTATATTATTGACGTTACCAACCGTGACGGAGTGCAGACTTCTCGGATTTGCCTTTCTAAACTGCAAAAGACGATGATTAATTATTTTCTAAATGAGATGGGAGTATTCCAGTCTGAGTTTGGTTTTCCAGTAACGCATCACGAGACAAATTATCTTAATGCCAATTTAGAATTGGCTCTAAAAGGTGTCTTAAAGCCTATCCGTCTAGCCGGCTGGTTGCGGGCTACATCTGCCGATGTGAAGTTTGCCTTCAAACTTGTGCCTAAATTACATCACGTTAACCTGTCTATCTCTACCAGTGATCAGATGATTATTCATAAATTTAAGGGAAAACTTGACCATAAAAGCGTGATATCAGAGATGGTGGCTTCGGTTAAACTTGCGAAGGAACAAGGTGCTTTAAGCATAGGTGTTAACGCCGAAGATGCTTCGCGTTCTAAAATGGATTATCTGTTAGAATTTGCCCAGGCAGCAAAGAAAGCTGGCGCAGACCGATTGCGCTATTGCGATACCTTAGGCTGTGATTCGCCTTTTAGTATATACGAGAGAATAAAATTATTAGCAGGAAAGGTGAAAATCCCTATTGAAATACATTGCCATAACGATTTAGGTTTAGTAGTAGCAAATTCAATCGCTGGAGCAATGGCAGCAATAGATTGTGGGCAAGACGCGTTTATAAACACATGCGTAAATGGCATGGGAGAGCGCGCTGGTAATGCTGATTTAGTAAGTGTGATATTAGCCGTTAAATATGCAGGCGGCGTTTCCGGAAAGTATGAACTTGATGAACATATTAATCTTAAAATGGCTTGGAAAATATGCAAATATGCCTCATATGCCTTGGGTGTGCCTATTCCTATAAACCAGCCAGGTGTAGGGGCTAATGCTTTTGCGCATGAATCAGGCATCCACGCTGACGGAGCATTAAAAGACAGGCGCAATTATGAATTATATGATTTTGAGGAATTAGGCCGGGGTGAACCAGAGATAATTGAGACAGGCAGGAAAATTACCGCCGGTGAATATTCAGGGATTAAAGGTTTTCGCAATGTCTATGAAAAGCTCGAAGTAGAATTTAAGGATGAGAAGCAGGCTACCGAGGTTTTAGAATTAGTCCGCTACGCAAATGTCCATAATCAAAAACCTCTGACTGAGGATGAATTAAAGTTCGTGGCTAATTTTCCGGATATTGCTAAAAAGATATTCACGATGGAACCCTAGTATGGCAAATATAGCAGTCTTAGGAACACAATGGGGAGATGAAGGCAAGGGAAAACTAATTGATATCCTTTCTCGTGATGTTGATATAATTGTCCGCTTTCAGGGCGGTAACAATGCTGGCCATACTGTCGTGGTAAATGACGAAGAATTTATTTTTCATCTGATTCCTTCTGGGATACTACATAAAGACAAAATTTGCGTTATTGCTAACGGTGTTGTGGTAGACCCTGAAGTCCTTTTAAATGAGATAGCAAGTTTGAAAAAAAGAGGCATTGAGGTTAGTAGTAATTTAAAGATATCTAAATCCTGCCATTTAATCATGCCATATCATAAAATTCTTGATGCCTTGCGCGAGTCACATCGTAAGCAAAAAATCGGCACCACCAAAAGGGGAATCGGGCCGTGTTATGTTGATAAATATATGCGCTGTGGCATCCGCACAGGAGATTTATTAAATAAAGAAATCTTTAGGGCCAAATTAGGTGATAACCTGAAAGAGAAAAATGAGATTTTCAAAAAGGTTTATAAGCATAAAGGATTTTCTTTCGAAGATATTTATCAGGAATATTTAGCTTACGCTAATTTAATGAAAGACTACCTTGTTGACACCAGCATGTTTTTGTCTAAAGCATTGCGCGAAAAAAAAACAATTCTTTTCGAAGGGGCGCAGGGAACGTTTTTAGATGTTGATTTTGGAACATATCCGTTTGTTACCAGTAGTAATACAACTTTAGGTGGGGTTTTTACCGGAATAGGAATTAGCCCCAAAATAAATAGGGTTATTGGAGTTACCAAGGCATATACCACACGTGTAGGCGAGGGGCCGTTTCCGACACAATTTAGTTCCTCTCTAATGGATGAGATTCGCTCTCGCGGCAAGGAATACGGAGCTACTACCGGCAGGCCTCGACGCTGTGGTTGGCTGGATGCACTTATGTTAAGGTTAAGCGTGCGCATAAGCGGTTTAAGCGAACTTGCCGTCATGAAATTAGATGTTTTGGATAATTTAAGAGAAATCAAGATTTGCAGCGGATATAAATTTAAAGGAAAAATTTTCAAAGAAATACCTCAGGACAGTGAAGTTTTTTTTAAGGCAAAGCCAGTCTATGAAATTCACAAAGGCTGGCTTAACGATACAAGTTCTGTAAAAAAATATTCTAACCTACCTAAACAGGCCCGCGCTTATATCAAGCGCATTGAAGAATTATCCGATATACCAGTAAGGTTCATTTCTGTTGGGTCTAAACGTGAAGAGATAATATATAGATAAAATTCCAAATTGCAAGCACCAAATAACAAACAATATCTCTGCCTGCCGGCAGGCAGGCAATATCAAAATTACAATGACCAAAACTTAATTTTTAAAAGTTTGTAATTTTACTCATTGGAATTTGAGATTTATTTGGAATTTGGGATTTGTTTATTGGAATTTAACAGGGGCAAAAAAGAAAAATGGTATTACAATTCCCCTATGGGGAAATAATTTCATGACAGCCAGGACTAAACAAAAAAAGGAGGGTTTTTAAAAATGGGTTTGATTCTTCTCGCACCTTTGGGTTCTTTATTAGCGTTGTTTATAGTGGGCGTTTTAATCATATGGATTCTTCGCCAGCCTGAAGGGAATGAAAGGATGATAGAGATTGCCCGCTATGTGCAGCAAGGCGCATATACCTATATAAAGCAGCAATATAAAATCGTGGGTATATTTTTCTTTGTTGTCTTCTTTCTATTATTATTTTTGGCACTAAAAGGGCACTTGGTAATATTTGTCCCGTTTGCTTTTTTAACTGGTGGATTTTTTTCCGGACTTTCTGGCTTTATCGGTTTATCAGTTGCAGTACGCGCTGGTAACCGTACTGCCCATGCTGCGACTAAAAGCCTGAATTCTGGTTTGCGTGTTGCTTTTAATGCTGGCTCAGTTATGGGTTTAACTGTGGTAGGTTTGGGTCTTTTGGATTTGTCTATCTGGTATTTTCTTCTTGATTGGTATTATACAAGCCATCCTGTTTTAATCGGAGCAGACAAAATCAGCGCAATTACTTCTACAATGCTTTGTTTTGGGATGGGAGCAAGTTCGCAGGCGTTATTTGCAAGAGTAGGAGGAGGAATATTTACTAAGGCAGCTGATGTTGGAGCAGACTTGGTAGGTAAAGTTGAGGCAGGCATACCTGAGGATGATCCACGAAATCCGGCGGTTATTGCTGATAATGTGGGCGACAATGTCGGCGATGTTGCTGGAATGGGCGCAGACCTTTACGAGTCATACGTTGGTTCAATTGTCGCCACTATGGCTTTGGCTGTAGCAGCAGGCTTAGGCGTAAAAGGAGTTATTGTGCCAATGACTATGGCTGCCTGCGGAGTGCTCGCTTCAGTTATTGGTATATTTTGCGTGAAAACAAAAGAGGCAGCAGGCCAAGCGGTGTTATTGAATGCGCTAAGGAGAGCGATAATCATTACTGGAATTTTAACTGCTATCAGTTCTTATCTGGTTATAATGGCAAGTTTGGGTAGGAGTTATTTCGGAGTTTATTTATCAGTATTAACTGGATTGCTCACAGGAATATTCTTGGGTTTATCTACTGAATATTTTACTTCAAGTCGCTATAGGCCAACCATTAGTATAGCTAATTCAGCCTCAACCGGGCCAGCTACAGTAGTGATTGCCGGAATGTCAGTTGGGATGCTTTCGACTTCAATACCGGTTTTGCTTGTCTCAGTAGGAGTATTAGCTGCGTTTTATTTAGCAGGCGGTGCTAACAATTTCAATCTTGGCCTTTACGGAATCGGAATTGCTGGTATAGGCATGTTAAGCACGTTAGGCATCACCTTGGCTACTGACGCATACGGTCCGGTTGCTGATAATGCTGGCGGTAATGCGCAGATGTCAAATTTAGACCCAGAAGTGCGCAAGCGCACAGACAGTTTAGATGCGCTCGGTAACACTACTGCTGCTACGGGCAAAGGATTTGCCATTGGCTCAGCTGCTTTGACAGCCTTGGCGTTAATTGTTGCTTACAAAGAACAAGTAGAGATTTTAGGCGGACATTTTGATTTAAGTTTCTTAAATCCTAAGTTGATTACCGGGATATTTATCGGCTCTATGTTGGTATTTTTATTCTGTTCGCTCACCATGCGCGCAGTGGGAAATGCTGCTGGGAAAATTGTCATTGAAGTTCGCCGGCAATTCAAAGAAATTGTAGGACTAATGGCAGGGACTGCAAAAGCTGATTACAGCCGTTGCGTTAAAATTGCAACTCAAGCAGCTCAGAAAGAAATGGTTTTTCCATCGTTATTGGCAATTACTTCTCCTGTCATAGTCGGTTTATTAATGGGCTTGGAAGCCGAGGTTGGATTACTTATGGGAGCACTTGCCAGCGGCTTTATCGTAGCTATCATGATGGCTAATTCTGGAGGTGCTTGGGACAATGCAAAGAAATATATCGAAGAAGGTAATCTGGGCGGCAAAGGTTCACTGGCTCATAAAGCAGCAGTTGTGGGCGACACAATCGGCGATCCCTTTAAAGACACATCAGGGCCTTCTTTAAATATCTTAATAAAGCTAATGTCAATGGTTTCTATTGTATTTGCTTCCGTGGTCATCAAGTATAGTCTGTTTAAATGATGGCAGATATTGAGGCGAAAATTATCTGCTTATTAAACTTGACTTTAGAAATAAATTATGTTAATCTAAATCTCTAACCTTATAGTATCCAAGGAGTTAAACTTATAGTAATAACAGGAGGGTTGTATGTTAAGATCTAAAACCATTAGTATTTTAGTAATTTTATTTTTACTGAATTTCTTGGTTTCGGGTTGTTCCGTAATTTTTCAAAAAGGCAGACGTTCCGATGTTCAGAGAATCAGAGAATTAGAAAGTAAACTTGCTGAGTTAGAGAAGGCAAGAACGGCCTTAGAAAGAAGCCTATCAAAAGAAATTGCTGATAAGCAAGTCAGCCTAGAAATGGCAGAAAAAGGCCTGGTAGTAACATTTTTAGCTGAAATTCTTTTTGATTCTGGAAAGGCAAAGATTAAGAAAGAAGCTATGCCGATTTTAGACAAGGTGGTTAATGTTGTAGAGACCGTGGTGCCGGATTTGAGCATTGGTGTCGAAGGGCATACTGATAATCAGCCTATAAAATATTCTGGCTGGAAATCTAATTGGGAGCTTTCTACTGCCAGGGCTACAAGTGTTATTCATTATTTTATTGACGAGAAGGGGGTAGAGCCGAGTCGACTTGCAGCAGTAGGTTATGGTGAGTTTAAGCCAGTAACCAGCAACGATACGTCAGAAGGCCGGCGTAAAAATAGGCGAGTTGAGATAGTGATTATGCCTAAAATTTCTAAGTCTCAAGAGGTCTCTGATGTGAGAGAGGGCTCAGCCAAGACTTTAAAATAAAGGAGACTGTTTATGGAATGGTTAAAAGAAAATACGAATATCTGGATTGTAACTATGTTATTAATCGTTTGTTTTTTTTGGGCACTATCTTCGACAGTAGCCTTAAATAAATTAAAAAGAGAAATAGGAGATTTGAAGGGCTCAAAATTTTCTTTGGAAGAGCAATACGATTCGCTTTCAAAAGCCAAGCTTGAGTCTGATAGTAAGCTTGATGAACTTACAAAAACTCTTGAGCAGGAAAGAAAGATATACGCTGATACTTTGACTGAGCTCAATCAGGAAAAGTTAAACACAAAAGCGCTTAAAGCTGAGTTAGAAAAAACTGCAAGACTCAATGAAGATTTACAAGCCCAGCTAAAGAAAGCTGGTGTAAAGTAGGTTTCCAAGACTCTTAATCTAGCCGTCAAATTCTGGGGGATATAAAATCCCCCATTTTGTTAAGTGAGACCACCCCGCCCTTTTGGTTAGGGCGGAATTGAAAAATAAAAATATATCTCGCCAAAAGGGCGGGGTTAAATTCGCAGACGACCTTACGGTCTACAGCTTACGTCGTTAACACTCCGTAAGTTGTCTGCTCATTTAAAATGAGTAGCAAATTAAATTTAGACCCAAAGACAATTCCTCAACATGTTGCCATAATTATGGACGGCAATGGCCGCTGGGCTAAGAAGCAAGGTCTTCCTAGATCAGAAGGGCATAAAAAAGGCGTAGAGAGAGTTAGGGAAATTGTCGAAGAAGCAGCCAGGCTAAAAATAAAGGTACTTACCCTTTATGCCTTCTCAACTGAAAACTGGAAGAGGCCTAAGAAAGAAATTAATTTATTGATGAGGCTGTTAAAGGTTTTTTTAAACAAAGAAATAAAAAATTTTAATAAGAATAATATTCGTTTTGAATGCATTGGCAGGATTAGTCAATTGCCTGCTTCGGTAATAGAATCATTAGAGCGGGTGAGACATATTACTAAAAATAATAACGGTTTGATTCTGAATTTGGCTCTTAATTACGGAAGCCGGCCTGAGATTATCGATGCGCTAAACAATATAATCAAGGATTATTCCAGCGGCCGCTTAAATGAAAAAAATATCGATGAAAATATTTTTTCACAATATCTATACACTAAAAATCTTCCTGATCCGGATCTATTGATCCGCACCAGTGGCGAACAGAGAGTTAGCAATTTTTTGCTTTGGCAGATTTCTTATGCCGAATTATTTTTTTCTAAAAAACTTTGGCCAGATTTTAGTGCTGATGACTTTTTTGAAGCAATTCTTGAATATCAGAATAGAGCCAGAAGATTTGGGGGTATTTAGTCGGCTATGGAATTAAGGAAAAGAATTTTAAGTTCGATTTTACTTATTAGCATAACTATTGCTGCTATCAAGATATCGTGGCTGTTTGGTATTGTTGCTACGGTTTTGATTGCGTTGGCCTTAAACGAATTTTTTGCAATGGTTCAAAGCAACGACATCAAGGTGTTTCGTTATTTTGGAATTTTAATTGGGATAATTATACCCATATCCATATTTTTTAAGTTTGAATTAACCAGAAGCTGGGAGTTGTTCTTTATCATTTTATTATTTATTTGCCTTTTTCTCTTACAACTAAGCCGTAAGGACATAGCTGCTTCACTGGTGGCTATTTCTGTTACTATCTTTGGGATTCTTTATATTTCCTGGCTTTTTAGTTTTATTATAAAGTTACGCTTAATCTCGCCCTATGGCGAAAGCTTAGTGGGTATGCTCATCCTTACGGTTAAATCTGGAGATATTGGAGCTTATTTAGTGGGCTCGCGTTTTGGAAGACACCCGTTAATTGCGCGTATTAGCCCTAAAAAAACAGTCGAAGGAACAATAGCTGGGTTCGTCTGCAATATGTTATTCTGTTTAGTTAGTAAAAGTTTTTTGCCGATATTTAGTTATGGACACCTGATTTTCCTTGGTTTATTTATGGGTGTGATGTCTTTATTTGGGGACTTGTCTGAATCTTTAATCAAACGCGATTGTAAGGTTAAAGACGCAGGTAGCCTATTTCCCGGCTTAGGCGGTGTCTTGGATGTTCTAGATAGCCTTCTTTTTACAACTCCGGCAATTTATTTTTATGTGAGCGTAATATTAAAGTGAGCAGACAATTTACGAAAAGCAGGATCTTTGAGTAAATTGTAGTCCCGACGATACGTCGGGCGTCTGCGAACTTAACCCAGCACTTATTTTACTAAGAAAGCTGGATAATAAAATTAAGATTTTATTCGAAGAAAATTTATTTTATTTCACATTTAAGCCTGGCAGTAAAATAAGTGCTGGGTCAAATTCGACCAAACAATCCGTCACAAAACTTGGCGGATTGTGGTCTCATTTGATGAAGAAAATAGCGATTTTAGGTTCAACCGGAAGTATTGGCAAAAGTGTGCTCTCAGTAATTGAACATTTTCCTGATGATTTTTCTGTGGTAGGCTTAACCGCAGCAAGTAATATCAATCTTCTCGCAGCACAAATTAGAAAATTTAAGCCTAGGGTGGCTGCTTGTCTGCATAGGGATTTAGGCAAAAAGCTTAAAAGTCAAGTTTCCAGTAAGACAAAGATTTTTTTTGGAGAAGAAAGCCTCAATTTAGTAGCCACCTTAAAAGAAGCTGACCTTATCCTGATAGCCATAAGCGGCTTTAGCGCTTTGTATCCTCTACTGGCAGCTATCCAAGCAGGCAAACATATTGCACTGGCTAATAAAGAGGCATTGGTAAGCGCAGGTTCGTTAATTAGTAAGGAAATTATCAAGCACAAAACCACTTTGATTCCCATTGACAGCGAGCAATGTGCGATTTTTCAGTGCTTAGCAAAAGAGCCAGCTAAAAAGTTCGTTAAAACTATATACCTTACGGCCAGCGGCGGCCCGCTTTATTTCAAGAAAGATAGAAATTTTAATAAGATAAGCAAGGAAGAAGTGCTAAGGCATCCCCGTTGGTCCATGGGGAAAAAGATAACCGTTGATTCAGCTACTTTAATGAACAAAGGCCTGGAAGTTATTGAGGCAAAATGGTTATTCGCAATAAACCCAGATCAAATAAAAGTTTTAATACATCCTCAGGCGATAGTGCATTCAATGGTAGAATTTATTGACGGTTCAATTTTGGCTCAGCTATCTATCACCGACATGAAGTTACCAATACAATTTGCTTTAAGCTACCCAAATAGAATTAGTTCGCCTTTTGCCTCTTTGGATTTTAGAAAGTTTGGAACTTTAAATTTCTTTGAGCCGGATAATAAACGTTTTCCCTGTCTTTCTTTAGCATATCGAGCGCTTAAGTCTAAGCCGAGCGCGACCACAGTGTTAAACGCAGCCAATGAAGAGGCAGTAACTGCATTTTTGACCAATAGGCTGAAATTTTCCGATATTGCAAAGGTCGTAGAAGAGACTTTAGGCAGACACAAACCAATTGATTATTTGAGTTTAAAAAATATCGTTGAGATAGATTTTTGGGCGCGCGCAAAATCTAAAGAATTTATAGAAAGGATCTAAAATATGCTTATTTTTCTTGCGGTATTAAGTGTGTTAATTCTTATTCATGAATTTGGACATTTTATAGTGGCTCGGCGGTTAGGTATTCGCGTAGAAAGATTTTCTTTAGGTTTTGGTCCAAAATTGTTCGGTATAAAAGGTAAAGAGACAGAATATGTAATTTGTGCTGTTCCTATCGGTGGATACGTAAAAATGGCAGGCGATAGCCGACAAACAGTTAGAGGAGAAAAAGATGAATTTCTTTCTCGTCCTGTAGGCCAAAGAGCAAGTATAGTTATTATGGGGCCGATTTTTAATTATATATTATCCTTTTTTTGTTTTTGGGCTGTTTTCTTTATCGGGTTTCCAGTTTTAACCTCTAAGGTGGGGAGTCTAATTGAAAATATGCCAGCAAAAGAAGCAGGCGTAAAAGTAGGCGATAGAATTATTTCCGTGGACGCTACAGCGACTTCTTATTGGGAGGATGTTGCTACAATAATACATGAAAAAAAAGAGGGCGAAATAGTTAACTTGAAAATAGAAAGAGATAATAAGCAAATAGATATGCGCATAGCACCTGAATTTAAAAAGACAAAAAATTTATTAGGCGAAGAAGTGACTGTTGCCATCATTGGGATAGCTCCATCAGAAGAAGCAGTTGAAGTACGATATGGTCTATTAGAATCATTAAAGCTGGGAGCAACGCGATTGATAGATATAACTAGTCTTACCTTTCAGGCTTTGGGGAGAATGGTTATCGGCGGCCTATCTTTAAGAGAATCAGTAACTGGTCCCTTAGGGATATTTTTTGCTACCACCAGGGCATCTAAATACGGCCTAACTGCACTTTTACATCTAGTGGCGGTTTTGGGAGTAAGTTTAGGAGTATTTAATATTCTTCCTGTTCCTTTATTAGACGGAGGCCATCTATTTTTCTTAGCTATTGAGCGCATAAGAAAAAAACCTTTATCTCTAAAGTTAGAGGAATTACTGAATAAGATAAGCATGTCTTTTTTGCTTTTGCTTGTCTTAGTGGTTTTTTATAACGATTTAATCAGATATAGGATATTTGAAAAGATACTAAAATTCTTTTCCTCTTTATAACATATGATAAAAAGACGTAAGACCAGATTAATTATGGTTGGCAATGTTGCTATTGGTTCGGCCAGGAAAATAATTATTCAATCAATGGCAAAGACCGATACTGCTGATATTGCCACGACTATAAAACAGATACGGGAAGTAGAGAAAGTTAAAGGCGAGCTAATACGCGTTGCAGTAAAGGACCAAAGCAGTGCAAAGGCAATTGGCGAAATCAAGAGCGCAATAGGTATTCCACTTATTGCTGATATACATTTTGACTATAGGCTCGCTTTAACGGCAATTGCCTCAGGGGTAGATAAGATTCGCCTAAATCCGGGAAATATCTACAAAGAAAAAGAGGTAGCCAGCATAGCAGCCGCTGCCAAAGAAAGAAATATCCCTATTCGGGTAGGCGTGAATTCCGGCTCGCTACGCAAAGAAAGCTCAGTAACAGTTAATTCCTTGGTTAGTTCTGCCTTAGCGTATATTAAATTGTTAGAAAAATACCGTTTCTATGATATTGTTGTATCTTTGAAATCCTCAGACATTTTTCAAACCGTGCAAGCGAACAAAAAAATTGCCTCGATAATTGATTATCCTTTGCATTTGGGAGTTACCGCAACTGGTTTTGCAGATATCGGGTTTGTAAAATCTGCTATTTGTTTAGGTATGTTGCTTAGCGATGGAATCGGTGATACAATTAGAGTATCTTTGACCGCCCATCCTTGTGAAGAGGTAATAGCAGCTAAAAAGATTCTGGCTGCTTTAGATATAAATAATCCTATTGAATTAATCGCCTGTCCGACTTGCGGCCGATGCCAGGTGGACTTAACTGGCATGGTAAGCGATTTAGAGGTGGTTATTAAACATCTTGATTTAAACAAGTTGGCAGCAGGCCCCTTGAAGGTCGCCATAATGGGTTGTGTAGTAAATGGCCCGGGCGAAGCCAGATGGGCTGATTTAGGCTTGGCTTTTGGTAAAGATTACGGTCTTTTTTTTAAAAAAGGCAAACCAATAAAGAAGGTTAATCAAAAACAAGCTGTTAGGTTTTTAATCACTGAGATTAGAAAGACATTAAAGCCAACACACTAGGAGGATTAGATGCTTGAACAACTCAGGGCAAGAATAAGGAAATCACTGCTTGCACATAAAGATCTTCTCCTTAAGAAGGATGAGCTAAAAAGAGAACAGTTAAAGAAAACTATTGATTCGATTATTAAAGAAGCAGCCAGTCGTGAGAGAGTAGACTTAGATGAGGCAGCACATAATAGGTTATTAGAGGAAGTTCTCAATGAATTAATTAGCTTAGGTCCTTTACAGGATTTAATGGATGATGATACTGTTACTGAGATAATGGTTAACGGCCCAGACAAAGTATATGCGGAAAAAAACGGCTCTATGATTTTAACCGATGTCAAATTTCGCGATGAGGCACATTTAATGCACACAATTGAGAAATTGATTGCCCCTTCTGGCAGACGAGTAGACGAATCAAGCCCCTTTGTTGACTTTTCATTTGTTGACGGCTCTCGGATAAATATCATAATTCCTCCAGTTTCTTTAGTGGGACCGGTTATAACTATCCGTAAATTTTCACCTGAAATTGCAAAGGTCGAAGATCTCCTACGTTTAAACACTTTAGATAAGCGTATGTCAGATTTTTTGGTAGCCACTATCAAAGCCAAGGCAAATTTAGTATTTTCCGGCGCAACCGGAGTTGGAAAGACCACAACGTTAAATGTATTATCTTCATATATCTCTAATCAAGAACGCATAGTCAGCATTGAGGATACGGCAGAGTTACGGCTTAAGCAGGAACATGTGGTACGTTTAGAAAGCCGGCCACCCAATATAGAAGGTAAAGGCGATATCCAGATTCGTGACCTGTTTAGGAATTCCTTGAGGATGCGTCCGGACCGAATAATCTTAGGAGAGATCAGAGCTTCGGAAGCCTTAGACTTAATCCAGGCAATTTCCAGCGGCCATTCTGGATCTTTAGCAGTAATTCACGCCAGCTCTCCTTCAGATTGCCTCTACAGGATGGAGATGATGATCTTAATGAGTGGGATATCCTTGCCTTCGTGGGTAATTAGGAAAAACATTGCAAATGCAATTGATATAATTGTGCAGATGGCACAATTTGACGATGGCAGTAGAAAAATCACCGCAATCACCGAGGTGCATGATATTGAAGGCAGAGAAGATATTGAGTTGGTAGATTTGTTTATTTTTGACCATCAAGGATACGATGACAAAGGAAGGGTCTTAGGCTCGTTTAAGGCATGCGGCAACATGCCTGAGATTTATGAAAAGCTCAAGTTACTAAAAATAAATTTAGACCCTAATATTTTTAAGGAATAATGATGCGGTTTTCAAATGCCTTTATCCCTACTCTAAAAGAGTCTTCCCAAGAGACAGATTCAATAAGCCATGCCCTGATGTTACGCGCTGGCCTTATTCGCATGCTTACTTCTGGAGTATATATTTATTTACCGCTGGGTTGGAGGGTATTAAAAAAAATACAGGATGTTATCCGCAGCGAATTAGACAAGGTAGGGGCTCAGGAGTTATTGTTGCCTGCATTACAACCTTTAGAGCTGTGGAAGCTAACTGGCAGAGATAAGGATTTAGGCCAGACGCTCATTTGCTTTACTGATAGAAAGAACAGAAAATTATGCTTAGGTCCGACTCATGAAGAGGTTATTACTGATTTAGTTAAAAATAATATCTCTTCTTACCGGCAAATGCCTTTGATTCTGTATCAAATACAGACTAAATTCCGTGATGAGCTGCGTCCTCGGGGCGGATTGATGCGTAGCTGTGAATTTATTATGAAAGATGCATATAGCTTTGATATTGACGAAGCAAGTTTAGATAAAAATTATCAGCTGATGTGCGATTGTTATAATAAAATATTCAGCCTTTTGGGGCTTAATTCAGTAAGGTTAGAAGCTGACCCTGGAGTTATCGGCGGCAGCGAGTCTCATGAATTTATGGTATTTTCAGAAAACGGTGAGGATAAATTGCACTATTGCCCATCTTGCAAAAAAACCTTCAGCTTTAAAGAAGGGCAGAGTTCATGTCTTAAATGTAAGAAAGATTTAATCCTTAAGAACGCCATTGAACTTGCGCATACCTTTAAACTAGGGATGAAATATTCAAAGGTTCAGTCAGCCACATTTTTAAATGAAAAAGGAAAACGCCAGCCCGTTATCATGGGCTGTTATGGTATCGGAGTAAGCAGGCTGCTGCCAGCGATAATTGACCAGCATCATGATGAAAAAGGCATAATCTGGCCAAAAGAAGTCTCCCCATTTGATGTAGGTATAGCCGTAGTTGAATTCTCAAAACCAAAAGCATTAGAATTAGCAGATAAATTGTCTTCTCGCATTGAGTCATTGGGTAAATCTGTTCTTCTGGATGACCGTGATATTCGCGCAGGAGTAAAATTTAATGACCTTGATTTAATCGGTATTCCTTTAAGGATTATTATTGGCAAGCATTGGCTGGAAAACGGAGATTTGGAAATAATCTTTAGAAAAGATAAATCAAAAACAATTAAGATAAAAGAACAAGAAGTAGAAGAAAAAATAAAGACCTTACTATCATGATACAATTGCCTCAAGATTTAACCAAAAAAATAGAAGACTTGATTACACAAGCTGGCTTTATAATCTTTGATTTTAGAATACTTACTTGCGGACGGACTAAGACCTTAAAGATTTTGATTGATGCTCCAAACGGAGGAATCGGCCTTAATGAATGCACCCAGATTAATCGCCAATTGAGCGAGTTGCTTGAAAAAGAAGACTTTTTTAAAGACAGGTATATTGTTGAAGTTTCTTCTCCAGGGGTGGATTGGCCGCTTAAAGAAAGAAAAGATTTTCAGCGTGTACTCTCCCGGTTGATTCATCTGTATTTTAAAGAGCAATTTGCACAAAAAACAGAATTAATCGGGATTTTAGAAGAAGTAAAAGATGATTCGTTAATTTTGAGCGTTGAAGGCAAAAGCATAGAGATAAAACTTAATATCATTAGTAAGGCAAGAGAGGAAATGTAACCGCAAAGGCGCAAAAGAAAGCAAAAAATACCGCAAAGGCACAAAAGAAAATCTTTGCGGTATTTAGCGGTATCAGGAATTTTAGAAGGATTTTTGCGTTTTAGCGATAAAAAAGGTGAAGATAAAATGAATGGAGAGATATTAGCTGTATTAGAGCATATAGAGCGCGAAAAAGGAATTAATAAAGAAGTTTTAATTGCTGCCGTGGAATCGGCTTTAGCTACTGCAGCGAGAAAATCAATCGGGGTAGCCCATACGCCGGGCGAGGACATCAAAGTTAAGTTAGATCCTGAGACTGGTAAGATTAGCGTATATGTGGGTAAGGAGAAAGTGAATTCTGAAAATTTCGGCAGAATTGCCGCTCAGACAGCAAAGCAGGTAATAATTCAAAAAATCCGTGAGGCAGAAAAGGATGTAATATTCAATGAATTCCATAATAAGATAGGAGATATTGTCACTGGTACAGTATATAGATTTGATAAAGGCAGTATTATTGTTGATTTATTAGGAAAGGCAGAAGGATTACTGCCTAAGAGTGAACAGTCTTCCAAAGAAGAATTTAGGCAAGGTCAGCGCATTTGCGCATTTTTACTCGATGTGCGGCGTGAATCCAAAGGGCCTCAGATAATACTCTCGCGCACAAATCCTAATTTAGTGCGCAAACTTTTTGAGTTAGAAGTTCCTGAAATCTACGAAGGGATTGTTGAGATTAAGGCGATTGCCCGCGAGCCCGGCGAGAGGACAAAAATTGCCGTATGGAGCAAGGATGAAAAGGTTGATTCAGTGGGTGCCTGTGTGGGGATGCGCGGCAATCGAGTTAAGAATATAGTAACTGAACTGCACGGAGAAAAGATTGATATTGTTCGTTGGTCGTCTGACAGCGAAAGTTATATTTCCGCTGCTTTAAGCCCTGCCCAGATAAGCCAAATTAAATTTGAGAAAGACTCTCAGAAAGTAGAGATAATTGTTGAGAAAGACCAACTTTCTTTGGCAATAGGAAAGTTCGGGCAAAATGTACGGCTGG
This sequence comes from Candidatus Omnitrophota bacterium, assembly GCA_040753675.1. GTDB lineage: Bacteria > Omnitrophota > Gorgyraeia > JAHJTE01 > JAHJTE01 > JBFMEB01. The sequence continues at coordinate 63,182 of JBFMEB010000006.1, forward strand.
CAAGCAAGTTGACAGGTTGGAATATAGATATCCGCACCAAAGAGATGTTAGAACAAAAAGAGGCGAAGGCTAAGGAGGCTAAAGAAGAAACAAAGGAAATTACTGTTCAATCTGATATAATGACACTGAAAGGCGTAGGAGAAAAGTTGGCAGCCCTCTTGATAGATGCCGGCTTTAAAACAATAGAATCCATAGCAAATGCTGATGTCGAAGGGTTGGTAAAGATTAAAGGCGTAGGAAATAAAAAGGGAGAAAATCTGATTAAAGAAGCGAAAAAACAAACCAAAGGAAAAAGGTAGATTCTTTAAATTAATATGAAAGTTCATGAATTAGCAAAAGAATTAGAAACAACTTCAAGCGAGCTTATTAAGACCTTAGCCTCATTAGGGATTAAAGCTAAAGATCATCTGAGTACGCTTACTGAAGCTAATGTTAAGAAAGCGCGTTTGAAATTTAAGTCCGCTCTTAAATCTAAGGCAAAAGAGGCGGCAAAGAAAACCAAGAAGAAAATAACAGTTAGTAAGGTAGTCAAAAAGAAAAAGAAAGAGAAAAAACCAAAAGAAAAGCCTTCTAAAAAAGTAAAAGAAACTCCCAAGACAGTTTCTTCCACTATAACTCCAATAAAGCCTGCGGCAGAAGTCGTCGTAGCAGAGCGCCCTCCTGTTAGCCCAAAAAAAGAAAAACCTATAATTGAAATTAAAGAAGAACGCATAGAAGAGCCTAAGAAGAAAGCAGAAAAACTTACTGAGGTTGAAGTAGGATTTCCTATCAATGTTAAAGATTTGGCGGTGAAGATTAATCAAAAAACCTCTCTCTTAATAAAGAATTTGATGGATAGGAAAGTATTTGTTACCATTAATCAGTCATTAAAAGATGAGGTTGCTAAAGAGTTAGCACATGATTTTGGATACGAATTGAAGCCGGCTCCGACGCGGGAAGAGAAATTATTAGCCGAACATCTTTCCCTTTCAACTAAGGATTTAAAACCACGCCATCCGGTAGTAACTTTTATGGGACACGTTGACCACGGTAAGACTTCGATACTTGATTATATACGTAAATCAAAATTGGCTGATAAGGAACATGGTGGCATTACTCAGCATATCGGAGCATACGGCGTTACTTTGCCGAAAGGAAAAATTACGTTTCTGGATACTCCGGGCCACGAGGCATTCACTGCTATGCGGGCTCGCGGAGCTAACGTAACTGATATAGTTGTTTTGGTGGTAGCGGCAGATGACGGAGTCATGCCACAAACAATTGAGGCGATAAATCATGCTAAGGCAGCTAATGTGCCGATAGTGATTGCTATAAACAAAGCAGATAAAGCGCCTGAGAATGTGGATAACGTAAAGAGGCAGCTTATTAAATATGAACTAACTGCAGAGGATTTGGGCGGTAAAACCATTACGGTTGCTGTTTCAGCCAAGACCGGCCAGGGAATTGACGAACTCTTAGAACTAATTCTTTTGGAAGCCGAACTTCTGGAATTAAAGGCTGATTTTTCAAAACCAGCGAATGGGGTAGTCGTTGAGTCGAATTTAAGTAAAGGCAGAGGAGTTGAAGTTACTGTCCTTGTCCAGCAAGGGGTTTTGCACCTGGGAGATACCATTTTAATTGAAGAGTATTGTGGTAACGTCAAGGCAATGTTTGACAGTTTAGGCAGGAATGTCTCACAGGCAGAGCCGGCAACAGCAGTAAAGATATTGGGTTTACCAGGGGTACCGCAGGCAGGCGAGAAATTCTATGTTGTTGCTGATGAAAAAATAGCCAGAGAAATAGCCGAAAAGCGGCGCCAGATAAAACAAAAACAAAAGACAGCAAGCCGCGCCCATATTACGTTAGAAGATTTGCATAAGAGAATACAGGAAGGCAAGGTCAAGGAATTGCCTATAATTCTAAAGGCAGATGTCCAGGGTTCTGTAGAAGCATTGGCAGATTCTTTAAAACAGTTATCCACTGAAGAGGTCAAAATTACTATAATTCATGCCGGCGTAGGAGAGATAAATTCTTCTGATGTAGTCCTGGCAGCTGCCTCTGACGCAATAATTATCGGCTTTCACGTTGAGCCTGATTCGAGGACAAAAGAATTCGCCCAGAAGGAGGGGGTTGAAATAAGGACTTACCGTATCATCTATGAGGCGATCCAGGAACTCAAAGCTGCATTGGAAGGCCTCTTAGAGCCGACAATTAGAAGAAAACTTATCGGTAGGATTTTAGTAAAAAAGATGTTTAATCTTACTAAGGCAGGCAAGGTAGCAGGTTGTTTTGTGCAAAAAGGAAAGGTGAGCCGTTCTAATATGGTAACTGTTTTAAGAAACGGCGAAAAGATTTTTGAAGGAAAAATTTCTAATTTAAAACGTTTTAAAGACGATGTGCGCGAAGTTGCCGAAAATATGGAGTGCGGAATTTCCTTAAGCGGATTTTCCGATATCCAAGAAGGAGACATTGTCGAGGCATTTGAGGAGGAGAGGATAGCACGTAAACTTTGAAGCACAGATTAGCGCAGATTGTTTCTTAAGTAGCAAATAGAAAGAATTCTTAAATTCCAATATACAATTACCAAATTCCAAACAATTTTACAATATCAAAATTACAATGACCAAAATAGAAAATCCTTAAGCTTTTTGTCTAGAATATTGGAATTTGGAATTTGTTTGTGATTTGTAATTTGGAATTTGTGATTTTGAGCTTTTCTTGCTACTCGTTGCTCGCTACTCTCTATTTTAAATAGTATATAAATAATTTTAAAAACATGATTAAGCAAAGAATACTGAGTGGGATGCGGCCGACAGGTAAGCTTCACTTGGGCCATCTTGCTGGTGCGTTAGACAATTGGGTGAAGTTACAGAATACTTATGAGTGTTTTTTTATGGTCGCTGATTGGCATGCCTTAATGAGCGAATATGAGGATACCTCTAAGATTAAAGGCAATATAATCGATAATGTTGCTGATTGGCTTAGCGTAGGAATAGACCCTGAGATTTCCACTATTTTTATCCAGTCTTGCATTAAAGAGCATCTTGAGTTAGGCATGATTTTTTCCTGCATTATTCCTTTGAGTTGGTTGGAAAGAATACCTACTTATAAAGAGCAATTAAAAGAAATTAAAAACCGCGATATACATACCTATGGATTTTTGGGCTATCCCGTATTACAGGCTGCCGATATCTTAGTTTATAATGCTGATGCTGTTCCAGTAGGGCTTGATCAATTGCCGCATTTAGAACTTACCCGCGAGATAAGCAGGCGTTTTAATCATATCTATAAAAAAGAGGTTTTTAAAGAGCCACTGGATATCTTGACGAAAAGCCCAAAGTTATTAGGTATTGACGGCAGGAAAATGAGCAAAAGTTATGATAATACAGTTAACCTTTCTGATAGCCCGGATACGATAAAGCATAAAGTGCTACAGATGATTACTGATCCGGCGCGTATACATAAATCTGACCCAGGACATCCTCAGCGCTGCAGCGTCCATTCTTACTATGAAGTATTTTTCCCAGATTATGCTCCGACGGTTTCTGATTACTGTAAGAAAGCTTTAGTCGGTTGCAGGCAATGTAAGGAAGATTTAGCTAAGCGGCTAAATGAATTGCTTAAACCGATTAGAGAAAAAAGAAAAGCGTTGCTTTTAGATAGGGACAGAATAGAGAAAATTATAGAAAAAGGCAACGAAAGGGCACAGGCAGCAGCCAGCCAAGTAATGAAGACAGTCAAAGAAGTGGTAGGAATATGACCTATAGGATAAAACTGGATATTTTTGAAGGGCCATTAGATCTTCTTTTGTATTTGATTAAAAGAAATGATATTAATATTTACGATATCCCCATTGCAAAGGTTACTGAGCAGTATCTACAGTATATGGAGTTGATGCGTCTTTTGGATTTAGAGATTGCTTCTGAGTTTTTAGTTATGGCAGCCACCTTAATCGAAATAAAATCCCAAATGCTACTGCCAAAAGAGGAAGCCCCTCAAGAGGAAGAACTAGACCCTCGCGCTGATCTCGTTAACAGATTGTTAGAATATCAGAAGTATAAACAGGTAGCTGAAACTTTAAGGCAGAGGGAACTTGTTTTTAAAGATGTTTTTAGTAGAAGGCCAGAGACTTTAGAAGAGAGAGAGTCGGGCGAGGTTTATTTTGAGGCAAGTCTATTTGATTTAATATCTGCTTTCACTAAGGCATTAAAAGAGGTACCCAAAGAAGTATTCTATGAAATTATTAAAGACGAGTTTACGGTTGAACAGAAGGTTCATGATATTTTAAGGTTGCTCTTAAACGAGACGAATATTTATTTGGATGACCTTTTTGCCCAAGCAAAGAATAAATTAGAGATTATTGCTACTTTTTTGGCAATACTCGAATTAATTCGTTTACAGGAGATTACCGTAGCTCAAAAAGAGGCTTTTGGCCGTATCTTGATACGGCGCTTCGAAGAGCGGATAAAGCCGGCTAATTTTGCCCAAAACCAATAATATGGAAAAAGAAAACATTAGTCCAGAAATTCTTAAATTACAAGAGACAGAGGAAGATGTAGTTTTAAACATCTCTCTGCGTCCTACAAAATTAAGCGAATTTGTTGGCCAGGAGGCGGCTTTAAGTTCACTAAGTATTGCTTTAAAGGCGGCAAAGGAAAGGAATGAACCATTAGAACACGCTCTTCTTTCTGGACCGCCTGGCTTAGGCAAGACTTCTTTAGCCCACATCATAGCCCACGAAATGCACTCAAATATTACTGCTACCTCAGGCCCGGCGATTGAGCGAGCAGGAGATTTGATTGGGATTTTAACTAATTTAAACAAAGGAGATATATTTTTTATCGACGAAATTCACCGGCTTTCGCGTGTAGTAGAAGAGTTTCTTTATCAGGCAATGGAAAGTTTTCAGATTGATTTTGTTATAGATAAAGGCCCCTATGCAAAGACGATAAAATTTAATCTAAAACCCTTTACCCTTATCGGAGCTACTACCCGTTCAGGACTTCTAACTGCTCCGATGCGTAGCCGTTTTGGCTTACTTTTTCATCTTGATTTTTATCAGCCGCAAGAGATAGCTAAAATCGTTGCCAATTCAGCAAAGATTTTAGGCGTCGGCCTTGATGAAAAAGGTGCGTTAGAGATCGGCAGAAGAAGTAGGGGTACTCCTCGAGTTGCAAATCGCCTGCTTCGGCGTGTGCGCGATTATGCGCAAGTAAAAAAGATAGATAAGATAACCGATAAGGTAGCAGCCGATGCTTTAGATGCCTTAAACATTGACCAATACGGCCTTGACCAGCTTGACCGAAAGGTGCTGCGTACTATTATTGAGCACTACGAAGGCGGGCCAGTAGGTATCGATTCTTTATCTGCTACATTAAACGAAGATGCAGATACGCTTGTAGATTGTATAGAACCCTTTTTGCTAAAAACCGGATATTTACGCAGGACTAATCGCGGCCGCGAAGTAACTGAACTTGGCTTTAAACTTTTCAACCTAAAACCGACCAAGCAAACTCAGAAGGAACTGTTCTAGCTTTGAAAAAGATACTCCTGCACATCTGTTGTGCCCCCTGTGCAATTTTTCCTATTAATTTATTAAAAGAGCGTGGGTTTAAAGTTCAAGGTTTTTTCTTTAATCCCAATATCCATCCGTTAAGAGAATATAATAGAAGATTGGAGGCTGTTTTGAGTTTTGCTAAAACTTCGTCTTTAGAAATTGATTGTAGCCCATACGAACCAAAATTATTTTTTCAAGTTACAAACCAAAAAGAAGAAGCACCTGTTCGTTGCTATGCCTGTTGGCAATTGCGGCTTAAACAGGTTGCCTTAAAAGCAAAAGAAAACAAATTTGAGTATTTTACCTCTACGCTATTAGGCAGCCCTTACCAGGATACTACTAAACTTGAAGAAATCGGCAGGCAATTAGCCGAGGAAACAGAAGTTGAGTTTTTTATAGCAGATTTTAAATCGGGTTTTAGACAGGCTCACAATGAGGCAAGAGATTTGGGTATTTATTGTCAGAAGTATTGTGGATGTATTTATTCTGAGATAGAACGTTCCAAAACGAAAAACGAAAAAATATGCTGCAAATAGGGCGTTTGCTTATTACCTTAGGTATAGTTTTCATAGTTGCCGGTATAATTTTTTATTTCCTGCCTAAGATTATCCGTTTGCCACGATTACCCGGAGATATATTTATTCAAAAGGAAAACTTTACATTTTATTTTCCGATTACGACATCAATAATTGTAAGCATAATTTTGAGCTTAATCTTCTGGCTATGGTCAAAAAGATAATCTGTTTTATTTTTTTAATTCTGTTTTTTTGTATTTCAACTTCTTTTGTATTTTCTAGCCAGATTGTGCGCGTGGCAGTATTTACTGATGTTTCAAAAATAACTTTGAATATTAATGCGCCTTTTACTATTGAAACCGTGCCTGAGCAAGAGGTGCTTTTCAAGGCTCTTAACTTAAAGGATATGAATATCAGCATTTACCATGAGGGATTTTCGCTATCAACAAAAAATTTCCCCTTTTCCCGTCTAGAAATTAAGCGAAATGATAAAGGTCCTATAAATGTAAACGGCCGTTTTTTTAGAGGAGCCCTACAATTAATCAAAAAAGTAGATGATAAATTTTCCGTCGTTAACTTTATTGATTTGGAAGATTATACCCGCGGAGTTTTATATCATGAAATATCGCATCTGTGGCCGTTTGAGACAGTTAAAGCCCAGACAGTTTTAGTCAGGACTTATGCCTTAAGCGAGATGGAGGTTAATAAAGATAAGGATTTTGACCTCACAAGCGATACCTATTCTCAAGTCTACGGCGGCAGAACTTCAGAGCGCTTTCGGACAAATAAGGCAGTTGAAAATACAAAAGGTCAAGTCCTTACATTTAATGGTACAATTTTTCCTACTTATTATCATGCTACCTGCGGTGGCGCTACGGAAGATGCATCAGCCCTATGGGATATTGATATAGTTCCTTTAAAAGGTGTGGCCTGTGCATTTTGCAAGGATTCTCCTCATTTTAAATGGTCTTTCGAAATTAAAACTAAGGATTTAGAAGAGAAATTAAAGGAGGCTGGTTTTAAAATCGGCGCCATTGAAAAAATAGAAATCTTAGAGCGTTCTAGCTCAAAACGTGTTTTAAAATTAAAGATTTCCTCTGGCAAAGAAGATATAGAGATTTCGGGAAAGGCTTTTCGAGAAATTTTAGGGCCTAGGCTTCTGCGCAGCACTAATTTTAATGTCCAAATACAGGACCAAAAGGCATTCTTTAACGGTTTTGGCTGGGGCCATGGCGTTGGTTTATGCCAATGGGGCGCTTATTTTATGGGTAAAAAGGGTTTTAGCTACAGGCAGATTTTGGAATATTATTATCCGCATTCGAAATTAAGTAAAATTAAATAAATGAAATTAACTGATTTCGATTATCAATTACCCAAGGAATTAATTGCCCAGTTTCCTCTTAAAGAAAGATGTTCATCCCGCCTTCTAGTATTAGATAGAAAATCAGGCCAAATTTCTCATAAGAATTTTTCTAATATCTTAGAATATTTCCATCCCGGTGATTCTCTTATTCTAAACGACACTAAAGTTATTCCTGCAAGAATTTTTGGTAAGCGTAAAACCGGAGCCAAAGTGGAAATATTGCTTTTGGAAAGAAAAGATTCTAATACCTTCAGATGTTTGATTAAGCCTTCACGAATTAAACTTGGCGAAGAGATTGCCTTAGATTCAGGCACTGTTAGCGCGCGAGTTTTGTCTAAAGAAAAAGATAAAAATTTAATTTCTTTTGGCGGCGAAAAAGATATAAATACCTTCATTAAAAAAGATGGCTCAATGCCTTTACCGGCTTACATAAAAAGGCAGGCACAAGATTTTGATAGAGTTACTTATCAGACAGTCTATGCTAAACACGACGGAGCAATCGCTGCTCCTACGGCAGGATTGCATTTTACCCACGACTTGTTAGGCCAAATTAAAAAATCAGGCATTAATGTAGAATTTTTGACCTTGCATGTTGGTTTGGGTACATTTAAACCGATAAAAAGCGATGATGTGGTAGGCCATAAAATGGAAGAAGAGGAATTTGTCTTATCAAAGGAAGTTGCTGGATTAATAAATAAGACAAAAGAACAAGGAAAAAGGGTTTTTGCTGTTGGCACAACTACAACACGTGTGCTTGAAGCAGTGGGACAGAACGGAGAATTATCAACAAAACAAGGTAAAACCGACCTTTTCATCTACCCTGGATTTAATTTTAAAATAGTCGATTGTCTTTTGACGAATTTCCATTTACCAAAGTCAACACTCTTTCTCCTTGTATGCGCTTTTGCAGGGCGAGATTTGATTTTAAAGGCATACGAAGAGGCAATAAGGGGAAAGTATAGGTTTTATAGTTATGGCGACGCGATGTTGATTGTTTAATGAAACTGACAATTTCTTCGCTTCAGTTCGATTTTTTAACGCCAAGGGTCTCTCGCATTTCGGTGGCTGCGGAACTCGTCCGTCGGCTTGCGCCAGGACGGACTCAAACATCCTCGCCAACCAAAGTACGGGATTCCCGAAATGCTCAAGCTTCCTTGGCTAAAATCTCTGTTTGCTCATAAATTGCCAGTTTCATTTTTGGGTGAGGCGTATAAAAAAGGCTTTTTAAAAACCGTTTTTTCCTTGCAAACTTGTCCGCCACGCTTTATGGCGGAAGACCTAAAATTTACAAGGGGGTTTTCTAAATATTATAATTTTTTTGACGTCTTGTTCAAAACTTGCCAAGTCAATTGCAAAATATCAGCGTTGGTTAAAATCTCAATTCTTGTCCGCCAACGTTCGCCACAGAAATTGGCGAATCCGCCTAAGTTTTATGGTGGACTTTTTAGCTGGCGCTCATAAATTGTCAGTTTTATTACTCAAATCTAAAGTCGGGGAGAGTTACCATACTTTTAACGATATTCTACACATTGTATGGTAACTTTTTTATTTGACAATGGTTACCATACAAGATATACTATTAAGTAGTTTGTATGGTAACCAACTTAACCTAACGGAGAACTTGATATGGGAGTGATAAAAGGAGTGCTCAAAGAAGAACTTGAGAATTCTCTGCATATGAAAAGTGGCTACGAGCGTGAATTAGCAAAGCTACCTAAAGGAAGCCTTATTAAGAAAAAGATTAAGGGGCAAGAATATTATTATCTTTTGCTACGGGATAAAGGCAAAGTAAAATTTATCTATAAAGGTAAAGTCTCGGATGAAGAGGTAAAGAAATTCGAAGAAGCAAAAGAATATAGAGCCAAGTATAGAAAACTATTATCTCAGGTAAAAAAACAAATCAGGTTTTTAAGGAGTGCTTTGCGTGGAAAAGAATCAGTATAAACTTTGTCTTGAAGTCCTTCGAAGATTAAATGGTGCTGGGGTATTGGAAGATGTTATATTAATCGGCAGTTGGTGCATTCCTTTTTATCAAAGTTATTTCTCTGGAACAGAGTATTCATCTACTATTAGAACTAGAGATATAGATTTCTTAGTTCCTCATCCACGTAGTGTCCAGGTAAATGTAAATATTCCAGATTTATTAAAAAACTTGGGTTTTATTATAGGTTATAGAGGGGCTAAGGGCTATATAAAATTAGAGCACCCGGATTTGACTGTTGAATTTTTATCTCCCGAAAGAGGCAAGGGCACCAATAAACCAATTCCTATTCCAAAGTTAGGTGTCAATGCAGTCGCCTTAAGATTCCTAAATTTATTAACAGAAAATA
>JBFMEB010000007.1:0-23922 GCA_040753675.1 Candidatus Omnitrophota bacterium
GCCTTTGATGAGCCAGGTAGAATTAAAGGCGCTGGGTTATCAGGTAGAAAAATATGTTCTTTTTTCTTAGCAATGCCAAGGAGGGGAATGTCAAGCGCTAATTCGCTCAGGGCTTTTTTAACTGCTGAAACTTGCGGCCTGCCACCGTCAACCACGATTAAATCTGGAACCTCGTAATTGCCTTCTTTTACCTTAGTGAATCTGCGCCGCAATATCTCTAAAATACTTGCATAGTCGTTTGCCCCGGAAACTGCCTTAATCCTATAGCGACGATATTGGCTCTTGTCCGGCAGGGTCTTGTAAAAAGAAACTAAAGAACCCACATTCTGGTTGCCAAAAATATTTGAAATGTCAAAACCTTCAATCCGTAGCGGCAGCCGTTTTAGACCCAATGCACTTTTTAACTGCCACAATACATTAGTTGCACCTAAACTAGGCCGGTCTTGCCAAAGATTCTCTAAGGCAGATATCTGGTCGCGCAGCATAGCTGCTTGCTCAAATTTCTGCTCTTGGGAAAGCTTATGCATTTTTCGTAACAACCCTTTGGTAATCTTCTTATATTTGGCTTGGAAAATTTCCTGTAGCCGTTTAACGTTGCTCTGATAGGTCTGGCTCATAATCTTATTAATGCATGGTGCTGGGCAAAGTCCCAAACTAAAATTTAAACAGGCTTTTTTAGGCAAAACTCTACAAGAACGGAAAGGAAAGATTCTGCGGCTTGCCTCTAGTGCCTGCCTTAATAGTTTTGCGCTCGTGAAGGGCCCGATTAATATTGCCTCCTCTTTGGCTTTGGGCCTTGTTATAGAAACAACAGGAAATTTTTCTTTGGTAATTTTAATCCAAGGAAAACTTTTGTCGTCTGCGCCTAAGCTATTATATTTAGGTCGTAGTTTCTTTATTAATTCTGACTCTAAGATAAGTGCCTCTGTCTCGCTGGCGCATTCCTTAAAATCAATATCGGAAAATTTACCCAACATAATCCTAATCTTGGACTCTAACTTCTCCTTTTTATAAAAATATGATTTTAACCTTTTCTTTAGGTTAGCTGCCTTGCCAACATAAAGTATGCGTGACTTCTCATCTTTAAAAAAATATACGCCGGGTGAATTTGGCAGACGTTTCAATTTCTCTTTAATATCCATCTGCATACCTCAGTTATCTCACTTATTTTAAATAGAAAGGCAAGGCCTAAATATACAGACATAGCCAAAATTAAATTTAAACTTAACCTGATAATTAAAGATAGGTCTGTAAATAAATATTGCCATGCCATTTTAGTTACCAGCGCCATCACCGTAGTAGCGAAAAGAACTTTAAAAAATGCTCTTCCCAACATATCGTAATAGTTGATAAGCGGTATATGCCTTTTTAAAGACCTGGCCAATAAGGTCAGGTTTAGCAGGGAGACCAAAGAACTTGCTAAAGCAAGTCCGCCGACTTTTAAGGGTATAGCTAAAATAATATTTAATAGCACATTAGCAATTAGGCAAATAAAGGCAATCTCTACTGGTCTTCTGGTATCTTCTAAGGCATAGAAACAAGCCAGAATAATCCTCACTGCAGCAAAGAAGAATAACCCTAAACAATAAAATAATAAAGCCCAGGAAGTTATCTGGCTGGAAAAGACGCTAAATTGCCCCCTTTGGAACACTGCCTTTATTATTGGGCCAGACCTTAAAATCAGATAAGCGCTTATAGGCAACATAATTACCAGTATGGTTTTTAGCGCAAAACAAAGCGTATCTATTAGTTTCTCGTTATCTTTTTTAGCAGCGAGCGAAGATAGCTGTGGCAGCAGAGCACTGGAAAGGGAAAAAGCAAAAAGCCCTAAGGGCAACTGTATTATGCGATTGGCATAGTATATAGCAGCAACAGCGCCCTCTCCAACCAGCCAGGATAAAGAAGCCATAACTGTGTCTATAAATACATTGAGTTGATAAACCGCAGAGCCGACGAGCCGGGGCGAGAAAAGACGCGCAATCCTTTTTGAAATTTTTTTAACTTGCGCATCTATTTTAAAATCAAAAAATCCATGCCAAGGTTTTATTTTGTTCTTCAATAATGATGGAATCTGAAAAAGCAACTGAAAAATTCCTCCAAAAATAACTGCCCAGCCCAATCCTAAAATAGGTACAGGCAATGCCTTTGCCGAAATAACAGCGCCAATAATAATAGCTATGTTTAACAATACCGGAGCAATAGCACTGGGAGCAAAGTTGTTCAATGAATTTAATATAGCGCTATTAAAAGATACAAGGCCAATCAATAAGATATAACTAAACATGATTCTGGTAAGCGTAACTGTGAGGGAAAATTTTCCAGGCTCATTGAAAAATCCAGGAGCAATTAAACGCACGAGAATCGGGGCTAAAATCTCGCCCAAGATGACAACAGACAGTAAGAGCAAAGTGATTAGTCTAAAAAGAAATTTGCATACCTTTAAAAATTCGTCTCTCTTGTCCTGGCTAAGCAGTTTGGAAAACACAGGGACAAAGGTGCTGTTAGTGACGCCTTCGGCAACCAGGTCGCGCAATAAATTAGGTAGCCGTAGCGCAACAATAAAGGCCTGTATTTCTATGCCGGTGCCAAAAAAATATGCCAAGACTACGTCTCGCGCAAAACCAGTAAGACGGGATAAGAATGTTGCTAGGCCCACTACCGATGCTGAGCGTAAAATCTCGAATTTTAAATTTGAAGAATTATTGATTGACATAAATTTTATTTTTTGGTATATTTGCTTAGCCAAGAGGGCATTAAGAAATCAAAAAACAGAACGCCCTCTGATTACAGAGATTCAAATCAGATTCCAGAGATTAAAAATCACCGTAATCTCTTTCTAAAATCGCTGTAATCACTCCGAAGGAGGAAAGAATTGCCACAGAGAAAAGCAGCGCTTAAAAAATTAGGGGCGGATAAAAAACGCCATCTGCGTAATATAAAAATAAAGAAGAGCTTAAAGACCTCTTTAAAAAAATTCCTGACACTTTTAAAAGATAATAAAAAGGAAGAACTTTGGCTCACTTTAAAAGAAGCATTTTCTAAACTGGATAAAGCAGCCAGCAAGGGCGTAATACACAAAAATACGGCTCAGCGCAAAAAGAGCCGCCTGCATAAAAAATTCCTCCAAATTACCCTCACACCTAGCGGCAAAGCTTAACCACCAATAATTCCAACGCTAACTCTGGCGCAACTTTGCCTGTCTTGATTTTTGCATCAGCCTCAATAAAGAGCCCTAAATCCTTTTTTAACCCGCTTTGGTTCTTAATAGGAGAAGCATTATTCCAGTACCAAAATAACCCGCCTAAAATCTGCTGCGCTGGTTTTCCCTCATCTAAAAGCCGGTTTAAAACTTGTAGCGAAGCTACTGCATTACCTTCCTCCATGACTAACCGTGCTAAATCAAATACGCGCGCCTCGCGCTTTTGGCGGCAATAGATAACACGCACGTTCTTCGCCTGATTCAAATTGTTGATTAACCGGTTAGCCGAGTTTTTTTTATCTTCTTTAGTGGAGAGTAATATCTTAAAGGGGAATTTTGAAATATTAAAGATAAATTCTGACAGAAATTGGCTTGCAGACTCATCTAAACAATCAGTGTTTCTTATAATCAAAAGCCGCTTCTTCGAATTAAGCGGCAAGCGTTTTAATGTCTCTTGGAGTTCTTTTAAGGTTAAGTTCTCGCCATCTACTTCATCAATATTAAAATCCACAACTTCTTTAATCTGGCCTAAAAATTTTTGCCTAAATTGTCTAATCTTAATATTTTTAGCTGCCAGGTCATCGCCTAAAAGCAAAAAAACATCTAGCTCTACCATGATTCGACAACTCGCTCAACAATCCTTCGCGCCAAATCCGAAACTGCAGCTTCTACCGCGCTGGTTTCTGATTTCGTCAAGGGGCCTTGCGTATAATAAGTTGCCTCTCCGGCAAAATTATTTTCTTGCCAAATTACGTTTTGAGTCTTTGCATCCCTTAAGGTTAGATTAGTAAATAAGATCACACGGTATTCTTGCACATCTTCGTTATTATCTGCATATTGCAATGCATCGCGCTGATACTTTACAATCTCGCCTTCTAAAATCAGGTTGCAATAATCAAATCTCGCTATCTTTAAATTACCGTCTAATATAAAACGGTCAACCACCGCATTAGTTACTTTAGTCTCTAAAAGAGGAAAATAACTGATAAGCCTGCGATTTTCACTCGTTTCATCGGTGATGTTGATTTTGTTAAAAAAGGGTTTTATGGCAATGGACGTTCCGGCAGGATAAATGCTAGAGCGGCTGGTATAACCACAGCCTAAAAGAGAGACAAGTAAAAAAGAAAGAAACATCACTAGCGGATTCCTGTATTTATTCATTTTTTGACCTCAAGGGCTGATAATTTTTCTTTTGCCTTTCTCGCCCATTCGCTATTGGGGTAATTATCAATTACATACTGATAATAAATTCGTGCGCTATTCTTTGCTTTCTGCTTTTCGTAAAAAATAGCAGTCTTAAAATTAGCCTCAGCCTCTTCTTCTTTGAGTTGCGAAATCTTCCCTTTTGCCTCTTGGCTTAATTGTGCATCGGGATAGGTCTTAATAAAATCTTCAAATTGTTTTCTGGCTGAGGCAGTGCTGGTACGGTCGTAATCAAGGCCAACGGAAAGCTCGGCACTAACAACTCCTATTTGATATTTTGCCGGCTCAACCCATTCGCTTTCTGGATAGTTTTCCAAAACCTTATTAAAAGCATCCTTTGCCTCATAAAGCCGCTTAGCCCTCAATAAGGCAAGGCCTAATTTATATTGACTGGCAGCGGCAAATTCGCTGTAAGGAGCATTATCCAGCACATTGGTAAATATCTCAATCGCAGGTTCATCCCCGCTTAAGGTATTACCCAATGTTTGCTTTAACTTTCCCTCCAGATACATATCCCCAATTTCATATTCGCGCTTAATAATTTCCATAATCCGCTTTGAAAACGGGTACTTCTCTATAGTTAACTGATACTCTTTATATGCCTGGAAATATTTTTCCATTTTTTCCAGACAAAGCGCAATGTAGTACTGGCCTTCTGCTGCTTCCACTGCTTTTGGAAAATATGACACTAATTTTCTTGCTTCACGTAACGCCAGAGCGAACTTCTTAGCGTTATAGAGGCCTTCTACCTCTTCTAATTGCAACTTAGCATTTTCTTTCGGACTATATTTAGGGTTTATCCAGCGTTTTGTCTGGGGAGTCCATATCCAAAAGGCATGGGCGTTTGAACTCACTAACAAAAATATAGATATTAAAAGAAAAAAGATAGTTTTATTCAATTTGTTCATCCTGTAACTTTAACATAGGCAGAACATTTTGTCAACTTGATAGGGCGTCACAAAAGTGCCGCCCTTGATTACGGTGATTGCGAAAAGAGATTTCAGCGATTAAATCTCGAGGGAATAATCTCTGGAATCCCTGCCTGCGGCAGGCAGGTTATTAAAAATCGCTGTAATCATAGGCTGGAACGATTTTTGTGACAGCCTATTAAATAATAGGCGAAAGAGACAAGTAAGATATAATATATAATTATCTCTAAGGGGCTGATTTTGAAGTTTAGGGAAAAGTAGGCTAAGGGAATCCGGCTTAGAAATGAAACAATGTGAATGATGAGAGAGGCGGCTATGGCAGCAACCTTGGCTACTATATTAGCCAAGGCAGGGAAAATTGTTGCGCTAAAGAGAAGAGCAAAGCCCAAACCAACAATTATAGTTAAACTGGGGACAATAATAATATTCGCAAAAATAGCTATGGGTGTGATTATCTTAAAATAATACATAATCAAAGGCGCTGTAGCAAGCCAGGCAGTGGTTGAAACAAAAAAAGCATAAATAAAAAATTTTAAAATACAGCTTAATTTAGTTGCGGCTGATGCTTTTAGAGTTGGCTGAAAACTCTTTATAAAACAAGGGGTAAGGACAATTATACCTAAAACAGACATAAATGAAAGCTGAAAACCTACGTCAAATAGAAAACGCGGCTCAAATAATAATATTAATAATGCTGCTAAAGCCAGGCTGTTAAAGATAGTGCCTTCGCGTTCAATTAAAAAACCCACCAGCAGAAAGATTGCCATTAAACTGGCCCGAAGCACAGAAGGCCGCATCCCGGTAAGCAGGCAATAAAAAATCAACCCTAATATGCAAATGATAAAGCGTAATTTTTGCTTAACGCCGATTGCCTTAAGAAATAAAAGAAAGACAAAAACAACAATTCCGACATGCAACCCACTTATAGCTAAAATATGGGCTGTGCCAGTTTTCACGAAAATATCGCTTAAATCTATGAAATCTGCCCCTCTTATACCCAGAATTATTGCTGAATAAAAAGTAGCGCTTAAATCGGGCAGATAAAAAAATAGTAATTCATTAAGCCTGCGGCTAGAGTCATTAATTATTTTCAAAACTTTAAAATTGCTATCTTGCCCTATAATTTCAATTTCCTCGCCTTCTCTTATTCGACATATAAAATATATATCCTGCTTGGCTAAAAATGACCTGTAGTTAAAATCTTTCTTATCAGCAAATGAATAAGGCTTTGCCGGTTTAGTTTTAAACAGAATGATATCCGAAAAAGAAATTTTTTCCTTTATAGGTTTATCAGCGAGGACTAAAATTTTTCCAGTCGCTTTTAGACAAAGATTATCCTTACAAATTCTTCTAACCTGAAGTTTAAAATTGATTTTTGCCTGCCTAATTAGCGGCTCATCAATAACAGTGCCGCTTATCTGAACCGGGGCATATTGAAGTTCTTTAAAATTTTTAATATGGTTTTTAGGTAGAATAATACGGTTGGAAAGTGTTATTATGCCTAAGAAGAAAAAGCCCAACAAAAGAAAAATTATAAAGATTTTGCTTTTGTTTAGAAAAATAAAAGTGAAGATAAAAGAAATAATGCCTACAATAAGACAAATTAAAAAATTAAAATTAAAAAAATTCTGGCAGGCTATACCTAAGATAAAACAAAGGGCTAGAACCGGCAGGACATCTATTCTTTCTCGATTACTTTCTATACTATTTTTTCTCCCTTAGCCACAACTGTGATTCCACTTTCTGTTACAAAAAAGCGTTTTTTGTCAGATTCGGGATCATAACCAATTTCCATATGCTGAGGAATTTTTACGTCTTTGTCTATAATCGCACACTTAATCTTGGCGTAACGACCGATATCCACTCCCTCCATAAGCACCGAATCCTCGACGAGAGAAAAACTATTTACACGAACATTAGAGGACAACACAGACCGGATAACCCTGCCGCCACTAACCACAACGCCGTTGGATAATAAAGACTGTATTGCCTCACCTTTGCGGCTGGGGTCCCAGGAACCGTCATAGACTGTTTTTGCCGGAGGATACTGGCCTTGGAACGTACGTATTGGCCACTCTTGGTCGTATAAATTAAATGTAGGCGTTACCTGAATAAGGTCCATATTTGCCTGGTAATAAGCGTCTAAGGTACCAATATCGCGCCAATAATTTCCATATTTCTCGCGATTTTGAAAATCGTAAGCAAAAACCTTTCTTTTTTTGTAAATCGCAGGTATAACATCCTTGCCAAAATCGTGATGGGAGGTGGCTTTTGCGTCTTCGGTTAAAATTTCCTTAATAACTGCAGTGGAAGCAAAATATATACCCATAGAAGCATAAACATAGTCAGGGTCTTGGAAAATAGTTTTAGGATTTCGCGGCTTTTCTTCAAAGCCAATAAGTCTGCCCTCTTCGTTTACTTCGCATACGCCAAGCTGGCTGGATTTATCCTTGGGCATTCTTACCACGCCCAACGTAAATTCTGCATTTTTCTCCAGATGGAAGTTAACCATATTGCGATAATCCATTTTATATACATGGTCACCTGCTAAGATAAAGCAATAATCCGGCTTTTCGTTATCAACGATATAAATATTTTGATATATTGCATCAGCAGTGCCTTTATACCAACTTTCTCCTACTCGATGCTGGGCTGGCACCACATCAATATAATTACCTAATTGCAGGTCAAATATATCCCAACCCAGTCGGATATGGCGGGCTAAAGAAATAGACCTATACTGGATTAAAACATGAATTTTATGGAAACCCGAGTTCAGGCAGTTGGAAAGCGTAAAATCAATAATCCTATATACCCCACCAAAAGGAACTGCTGGCTTTGCCCTATCCCGCGTCAAAGGAAAAAGCCGCTCGCCCTTTCCGCCTGCCATTATAAAGGTTATTATATTTGGCTGAGACATAATATACAATTTTCTCTGGGTTCTAACTATAATTATAGCAAGGAATTGGGGAAAGCATAGTAGAAAAATTTAAATATCAAAAATCAAATATCAAAATGACATATCAAAATTAAAAATTTTGAATTTTAAATTGTAATTTTGATTTTTGCATTTTGATTTTTGAATTAAGAAATACTTCAAGGTTTATTTTCCAACTGTATATATTCCTTTATCTTCTCAAATTTCTTCTCCCCTATTCCTTTAATATTTTTTAATTCTTCTTTTTCTTTAAAACTGCCTTGCGCATTTCTGTATTGGATAATACGTGCTGCAAGGTCAGGCCCTATGCCTGGCAGCCTCATAAGTTCATCCTGACTTGCTTTATTTATGTTTATGCTTAATTTTGCTTTTCCTAAATCAATATCAGAACAATTATAAAATGAAGTAAACCCGGGCCTTGTTTTAAGAACGTGATTTATTGAAATTCCTAAGATAATTACCACGCCTAAACAAATAAGCAGGAGTTTTTCCTGGCGGGTTAGACTAAACATAAAACCGTTCAATTATGCTTAAAAATACCTTAACCAGATGAGGGTCAAATTGGCTGCCTGCGTTTTCCTTCAATTCTTTTATAATAACGTCCTTCGAAAGTCTTTTGCGATAAATTCTATCTGAAGACATTGCATCAAATGAATCGGCAATGGCAATAATGCGCGCGCCCAAAGGAATCTGGTCTTTCTTCAGGCCTTGAGGATAGCCTTTACCATCGTATCTTTCATGATGATGCAGGATTATCTCTTTTTCTTCCTGCAGGAATTTAAGCGGCTCTAAAATACTTACGCTCTTTACCGGATGAGTTTTGATTATCTCATAATCTTTCTCGCTTAATTTTCCCTCGAAGAACAGGATACTGTCTTTTATACCAATCTTGCCGATATCGTGTAATTTTGCTGCGCGTTCAATAATGTCAATCATATGGTTTGACAATTTCAATTCCTTTGCTAATTCCACAGAATACTTTGTAACCCGGTTTGTATGCCCATAGGAATAAGGGTCTTTGGCTTCTTGGCTTAAGATTAAAGCCATGATTGCTTCTAATTCGCTTTCTTTAAGGATGTCCTTAGTTATTATTAACTCCCGATTTATCTTTTCGATTCTCGCCCGATCTCGCAACTCGGCAATCCATAAGTATCCGACACAAATCAAGGCAATAGTCAGCGACCAGCCTACGGATATAATATCGGTCTTAGGATAATAAAAAATAGTAATCATCCTTAAAGCAATTAGAGTAAAAAGAAAAATGAGCACCCAGAGTTTAAAGCCCTGATTTATTAAAAGATTTGCCACATTGCGTAAGATTGAAGTTTTATACGACATAAGTTTTCCCCCGATAAAATGCAAAAATTAAAATGTAAAAATCAAAATGACAATGTAAAATTTAAAATTTTTGAATTTTGATATGTAATTTTGATATTTAATCTTTGATATTTGATTTTTATCATTGTGTAACTACATTTACCAGTTTATGCTTCACTAATATTACCTCTTTAACCCTTTTGCCAGCAATCCATTTTTGTATTTTCTCATCGTTTAAAGCCATCTTTTTAATTTCCTCGTCAGGGATATTCACGCCTGCCTCAATCTTTGAACGAAGCTTGCCATCAATCTGGATAATTATCGTTAATATTTCTGTTTTTATGAATGCCTCCTCAAAAACAGGCCAATTTGCCGTGGAAATTGGCGGTTTTTCTCCTAACATCTGCCACATCTCTTCGCATATATGCGGAACAATGGGTGAGAGCAAGAGGACAACGACTCTAACAGCTTCCTTGCACACTGTACACTGTAAACTGTTAATTGTAAACTTTTTATATATCTCATTAACAAGCTCCATTATCGCGCTAATGGCTGTGTTGAATTTAAACTCCTCAAAATCCTGGGTAACCTTTTTTATGGTCCGATGAACAATTCTCTGTAATTCTATATTCTGTTTTTTATCTGACATCTGACAACTGACATCTGACAACTGCGTAGCTAAGTTCCACACCCGATTTAGGAATCTCCAACTTCCCTCGATTGCTCGCTCATTATATTCAAGCTCTGCTTCAGGCGGAGCACTGAATAGAATAAAAAGCCGCAAGGTATCAGCGCCATATTTGGAAATAACCGAATCTGGGTCAATAACATTTCCTTTTGATTTAGACATAACTGCGCCATCCTTAAGCACCATACCTTGTGTAAGCAGACGATTAAAAGGCTCAACTGTATCAACCAAGCCTAAATCTTTTAAGAATTTAGTGAAAAAACGTGAGTAGAGAAGATGTAGGATTGCATGCTCAATGCCGCCAATATATTGGTCAATCGGCATCCAATACTTTACTTCTTCTTTTTCAAAAGGTCCTTTGTCAAAACAAGGAGAGCAAAAACGCAAAAAATACCAAGAAGAGTCAATAAATGTTGCCATTGTATCTGTATCCCGATGGGCTTTAGCTTTGCATTTCGGGCAAGGTACGTCAACAAACTCTTTTGCTGAAAATTTTACTTTTTCAGGCAGCCGGACTGGCAAGTCAGAATCAGCAACAGGCACGATGCCACACTTTTGGCAATAGATAATGGGTATTGGAGTACCCCAATAGCGCTGACGCGAGATTAGCCAATCCCGTAGACGATAATGTGTTGTTCTTTTGCCAATCTTTTTTTCTTCCATCCATTTTGCGATCTCTACCTTCGCTTTATTATTATCCAAACCATCAAATTGACCTGAATTTACCTGAATTCCATCGCCTTCAAAAGCTTCAGTTAGTTCCTCTGTATTGCGTATTGCGTATTGCGTATTGCGTATAACAATTTTAATAGATAATTTGTATTTTTTCGCAAATAAAAAGTCGCGCTGGTCGTGCGCAGGCACAGCCATAATCGCGCCTGTGCCATATTCCATTAATACATAATCAGCCAAATATATAGGTATCCTGTCTCCATTTACTGGGTTAATCGCAAAAACTCCTTTTAATTGCACGCCTGTTTTTTCTTTTACCAAATCCGTGCGCTCCTCTTTACTTTCTTTCTTTGTTTTTTGTATATATTTATCTACTTCCTTTATATTTGATATTTCCTGCCTGCCGGCAAGGCAGGGATTTTTGATATTTGATATTATCGGGTGTTCTGGGGCGAGTACAATATAAGTGGCTCCGAATATAGTATCAACCCTCGTCGTAAAAACAGTAATTATCTCATCAACTCCCTCTATCTTAAAATAAATTTCAACACCCTGGCTTTTTCCAATCCAATTTTCTTGCATAGCAATAACGCGCTGGGGCCAACCCTTTAATAATTTTAAATCTTCTAAAAGCCTATCCTTATATTCAGTAATTTTCAAAAACCACTGCTCTAATTCTTTTTGTTCTACCTCATTATCGCAGCGCCAGCATTTGCCTGAAATAACTTCTTCATTCGCCAATGTTGTAGCACAACTAGAGCACCAATTCACAGAGGCTGGTTTTTTATATGCTAAGCCTCGTTCAAACATCCTCAAAAATATCCACTGATTCCATTTATAATAATTAGCATCGCAGGTAACCACCTCGCGTTGCCAGTCATAGGAGAAGCCCAGTTTGCGCATCTCCTGTCGCATCAAATCAATACATGCATATGTCCAAGTACTCGGCTGGCTTTTATTTTTTATGGCAGCGTTCTCTGCTGGCTGGCCAAAGGCATCAAAGCCTATTGGATGTAAGACATTAAATTGGCGCATCCATTTATACCTGGCCACAACATCGGCAATCGCATAATTGCGCACATGGCCCATATGCAGTTTTCCTGAAGGATAAGGAAACATTTCAAGGCAGTAAAATTTAGGCTTGTCAGACTTCTGAATAGCCCTAAAAGTCTGATTATCCTGCCAGTATTTTTGCCACTTCTCTTCAATTACCTTAAAATTATAAGTCATATCATCGCCTTCTGAAATTATCTAATTCTATCAATAATATATCCAAAAGTCAACTTGACATTAGGAAAAGGGCAGGTAATTAGGCCCGTCTAAAAAAATAATACTTAAAATTTAACTTGAAATATTAAATATTAAGGGTTAAAATATTGTCATGAAACTAAAGGCTCGCGTATTAGCAAAAACGATTCTTAAGGCGACTAAGACATTCCCTGCAGTTGTTTTGACTGGTCCTAGACAATCAGGAAAAACAACCCTTTTTAAGATGCTCTTCTCCAAGACCCATGCCTTTGTAAGTTTAGAGGACCCTGACGTAAGAATAAGGGCAAAAGAAGACCCTGTTGGTTTCTTAAAGCAATATAAACCTCCAGTAATTTTAGACGAGATACAATACCTGCCTCAAATTTTATCATACATAAAAACAAAAATAGATGAAAATCGCAAGCCAGGACAGTGGTTGCTTACAGGCTCACAAAATTTCTCGCTTATGCACGGCATCAGCCAGTCTTTAGCTGGAAGAGCTGCTATACTTTCATTATTGCCATTCTCTATTTCTGAACGTCTCGATAATGCGACAAATAGCATGGATATCGCACATTGGCTTAACTGGCTATCTATCAATAAAAACAGTAAAAAACAACTTTCTTTAAATGAAATTTTGCTTCGTGGTTTTTATCCTGAGATTGCGTCAAATAAAGAAGTAAATAGGCAACTCTGGTGTGGCTCGTATATTACTACTTATTTAGAAAGAGATGTAAGGAATTTGGCAAATATAGGGGATCTTAGCCAATTCGAAAGATTCCTGGTCTCTTGCGCAATCAGAACAGGCCAGATACTTAATATTTCAGAAATAGCAAGGGATATAGGAATAAGCGTACCTACAGCAAAGAGATGGCTTTCTTTTTTAGAGACAGGATGTCAGATTTATCTCCTCTACCCTTATTATAGAAATATAGGAAAGCGCATAGTAAAGAGCCCTAAATTATATTTTAATGACCCGGCCATATGCTCATATCTTTTAGGCCTACATGATGCTAAGGCCTTAATGGGCAATCCTGCTTTTGGCAATCTGTTCGAAACTATGGTTATCTCAGACTTTTTAAAAAGGTTCTTTAATTCTGGCCAAAAACCTTCTATGTACTATCTTCGTTCCCGGGATGGCTTAGAGATAGATTTGGTTATTGAAATAGGTGGCAAAATACATCTGTTTGAAATCAAGAGCACGATGACCATAACCCCTAAACATGCTGTTTCTCTAAAGCGAATTAGAGAAGAGTGGACCTCTCACATTAAGACAGCAGCGATTATTTCCTGTGCGGAAAACAATTTTTTAGTCAAGAAAAATATTGCAAATTACAATTGGAAGAATATATTAAATGTTTAGGTTGCAGAAAGAAAACCTACTGTAAAGTCAACTTGACAGCTGACTAAATTAAGGTTAATATTATTAAGAAAAGAGGGAAATTATGCTAGGTTATAAGAAAGGGTTTACCGCCATAGAACTTGCTGTAGTTATAGTAATTATGCTCATCTTGGCTGTGTCTGGGTCAATTAATTCAATGAAGGGCTATGATACGATGAAACTCGACGCTGCGGCGAGAAAGGTTGCCTCAGATATTAGATATGCGCAGAACTTAGTGCTGACGAATTACAACAATGCAAGTTTTATTCCTACGACGCTATATTTCGATACTTGTGCCTCTAACTACTATACCATTAAAAGGGGCCCTTCTGGCTCTGAGGTGACAATTAATACGGTTGATTTCAGCGCTGGAGAATATAGCGGCGTAAATATAGATTGCACAGGAACCAGTTTTACAAATATCCTTGCTAACACAGGAAAACTTTTGCAGTTTGCAAATACACCGGCCTTTGGTGATCAAGCGCCTTATTTAGCCAGACCATATTATTTTTTCTTATTACAATCCGGGCAAGTTAAGCTTACATACAAAGGTAAAAGCCGCACTATTACTGTGGAACAAGAAACAGGACGGGTGCAAATCCAGTAAATGAAACCACAACTTATGGAGGATGCATATCCGACATAAGTTGTCTGGCTGAATTTACCCAGCCCTTTTGGGCGTATATAGAGTTATTGACGAGAGAATAATTTTATTATATAGTGATTTTAACAAAAATTTTCTGCCAAAAGGGCGGGGTTTAATTCGTAGACGTCCCGACGTATCGTCGTGACTACAATTTACATCACTAACGTTCCGTAAATTGTCTACTCATTAAAAAATAAAACAGATGAGAATAAGCAACAGAAAAGGATTCTCGCTTTTAGAGCTTTCCTCTATGCTTCTAATTCTAGCAATCGCAGTGCCGCCAATACTGGCTAGCTTTAACTATGTTATGCGCTCAACTGCAATGGAAGAGATAACCACCGTTTCAACGTTCTTGGCGCAGGATAGAATAGAACGAGTTTTATCAAGACCCTATTTTAATATGGCAGGTGAAGATACTGCTGGCGGATGGGTTAATTTCCCTTCTCCTTTTTCAGATTATCAATATTTTGTCCAAACAAAATATATGAATCCTGCTGTTGGGGGCGTAAGTATGAACCTGAATAATGCCACTTATGAATTAGCGAGTGGTATGTCAAACTATCTGCGTATAATCGCAAAAGTAAGACATATTAATTTCCAAAATAGACAAGTCCAGTTAACAACTTTAGCTACCTATAATGGCAGCACCCAATAATATTAACAAATGAAAATTAAAGAAGAATATATTAAGCCTAACAAGGGTTTTTCTCTAATTGAACTCTGTATTGTAACAGCAATATTGGCTATTCTCGCTGGTATTTTTGCTCCGGTTATTGCTTCAGGTATTGATGCCTGGATATATAAGATAGAGCAGGATGAGTTATTAACTATCGGCCGGCTGGTAATGATGCGCTTGGTAAATGAATTGCGATATGAATGCGTTAGTAATGTTGGCAGAAGCTTCTCAGCTAATACTGATAGTTTAAACTTCACAAATAAGGCAGGACAAGTAATAATTATTGCAGCTAACGGCAATACCGGCAATCCCAGCTATGATTACCGTATATGGAGACGAAGAACTGTACCATTCCAAGATACTTTTCTTACTTCAACATATTTTGTTGACTTTTATCTTAACCCGGATACTAACGGTGACGGTTTGAAAGATTTCTTTAATTATTTCAACTCTGACGGAACCATAACTGCTAATCCAGGTGCCAACACCGCACTCATACAAATCAATGTTGCTTTGAGGAAAAACGCCGGCACAACTAATCCAAGTAACAAAGTCCTATATTTAAGGACTTCTGTGCGGCCCTATTTTGCCGGTCCTTTTAATTGACGCTACCTTGTTTTGCCTATATTTTTAGTCTATACTTTATTTGGGAGAAATAAGTACCTAAAATGATTAAACAATTTTTCAATAATCTGATTAGCAAACTCTCTTTAAAGGCTGGTTTCGGCCTTATCCTGGCTATTTTTGTAATAGCTGCTTTTACCATACTTGGGATAACAGGAGTAAACTTACTGAGCACACAAACTGACGAAGCAATAACCCATTTAAACAAAACCAAGACTTTTTATCTTGCCCTGGCAGCAAGAGACTTTGCCTTAGAAACAAGGCTTTCTCCTTGGAGGACTGCATTTGATTATCCCGTCACCCAGGAAACACATACTCTGGGAGATGGCCAGATTAGAGTAGATGTGCCTACTTTTGCTGGCCGCACCGCAACGTTATCCTACATGGGTTTTTTAAGCACTGCACATCCCCTTTATGGAAATTTTTACATTGAGATGAGACAAGATTTTGATTCAAACCCCACAACAGCACAAACTCTGACAAATTATCAGGGATTATATAGCTATAGCGGAGCTATTTTATTAAAAGACTGGGGCACTTGTGGCGCAAGTGGAATAAAACATTCTACCCAATTGCAAGGAAATGTGTATTTTAGTGCAACGAGTTTAAAATTCTCAGATACCTTCGGTTCGGGTTATTGCAGGTGTTGCTCGCGTAGTGGTGTCAGAGTAGGAAATACCACCTCTACAAATAATAATTTTTACACAAATGGCCCTTTAACTATTGCTACTACTTTCACAGCCCCAGACTACGGTATCCACGGAAATGCTTATTCCGGAGGTAGTATTACCGGGGCTGCCCAAATCTCAGGAACTGCAAATCAGAACCAACCTGCTGGCACTTGGCCAACTATACCTACGCTTACAACTACCTATTACACAAACTTGATAAATTTAGCAACTACTTATGGTTTCGCAGGTATAACCTATACAGCTAATACTAATTTAAACGGGCAAACAGTGTTTGTTAATGGAAATGTTACTATTAATAATAGTGTGAGTATTACTAGCACCCCTGCACCTGGCTATATAATAGCCACTGGTAATATTAAAGTACATAACAAAGCGATAATAGGAGAAAGAATCTATCTTATAGCTGGAGGACAGGTAACTATAGATCAGGGCTCTTCTACTCCGGCTACAATCGTAGGCGGAGCTTATCAGGTTGGGGACCTTGTCAATGGGGTAGGTGCATTAGTATATTCTGGCGGCCAAATGAATCTATTTACATTTGGCGTCGCCCCAGGATACGGCCTATTTAAAGGATATTTTCTTACTCCCGCTAACGTCCTCACCGACTGGGATGCAAATGGGAAGTTGTTTGGTATTATGTATGCAAATTCACTCGCTGGCTCTGGTTGTTCATCTTGCTTTGTATGTGTTGCCTGCTCAGATTGTGATTATTGTTGCACAACATACCAAACCTCAAGTATATTTGGCAATGTTATTATAAAAAATAATCAATCTGGTAATATGACAATTGCAGACCTACATCCTTATAGTCAGGCCGGCTACTCGCCACCATACGATACTTATATACCACTCAACCTGCCTGGACTTATCAACCCCACATACTCAGTATTACGTTTCCAATAACTTAGAATGAACTTCAAATCAATTTTAATCATAACCTGCCTGTTTCTTATTTATTCCATTATTAATATAGAACCGCTAAAAGCAGAAAACTCTATTATTGAAAAGCCGACCAAAGAAAAAAGTACTAAAGAAGAGGAAAAAATACAAAAAGCAATTGATTTTCTTCTAACCACCAATGTGCGTTTCCAGGGCGGGACAACTCTCATAATTAAAAAATTAAATGAAGTATGCAATGACAAACGATTAGATAAACTTTGGAGAGAAAAAATAGAAGAGGATATACCTGTTGATATGAAAATTTTATACCGAGTTTACAATCCCACTCCCGAACCTCTGAATATTATCGAACTTGAAAAAGCCACTGAGATGGATAAAATTCTCATTAAGGCACATTATTGCCAAAATTTTTCTTTTAAAGATATCCTTCACGATATAGGGCAGATTAAAAGAGATGGCGGCGTTGTTTCCAGCCACCTTCTCTTTTATCTGGCAATAATGAAAAAAAAAGGTTGTTATAGCAATGAACCCTTAGCCCCATTAATACAAACTTTGGTAAATGAACTGGTGGCTATTCAAAATAAAATGGAAGATATATCTATTATATCTAAGGATAGTGAAGCTATGTTAGCTTATGCTGAACGAGCATTGTTTATTGGTTTTGCTGGTTATCCGGTAAAAAAGGTTTGGATAGAAAATATACTTAATTGCCAATCGCAAGATGGGAGCTGGTTTGGCGATACTCACACCACTGCTGTATGCCTATGGGCAATAGTCCAGAAAAGAGGATTCTGTAAATAAAACTCTCTGTCTCTTCTTCTGCCCCCCCTTAGTCCTTTTAGCTTCTGTATCTGTTAGAAATTGACAAACCTACTTAGGGGTGTTATTCTGGTTTGAGCTTTTAGAGAAATTATAAGTTGGTAAGAAATAAAGGCATGGTGGGAGAAATAAATTGAAGTGGAGCTGGGGGGAGTTGAACCCCCGACCTTCTCAATGCCATTGAGACGCGCTCCCAACTGCGCTACAGCCCCATGTAAAACACGAATTTGCACTAATTTTTATAAAATTATCACGAATAAACTAAAAATTATTGGTGGAAATTCGAATCTTGATTCGTGAGAATTCGTGTTAAAACTATAACATCTATGTTTTATCCTGTCAATATAATTGCCATTACCAGGAAATGATAAATTGAGCCCAATAAAACCCAACCTCATCCAATTCTTTGCCTTAACCGAAATCTGCATCGGCGGGTTTACTTTTTTTTCTACTATTTTTTCCCTATTTCTTCATACCTCAACCAAGCCGTTTAACGTATTAATTTTTGTTTTTGCCACCAGCATAATATCATTCTTTCTCGGGGTGGGCTTATTATTTAAAAAAAGCTGGGCAGCGCAACTACTTTTATATTTTGCCTTTAGTATTATCTTGACTAAAATATTAATTTTTGCAAAAATTATTTACTTAAACGGTCACTTGGAAACAAATATTCCTGAGCCAATAAAAAATTCTATTTCAATTATCTATCATTGTTTGATTCTTTGGTTTTTTAATCAAAAATGTATCCAACAGGAATTTAAAGAAACTGATTGATTGCACATATAACTCTAAAAGCTATTTTTGTGTTTAAGAATCTTCTCATAGATTAACTGCCGGGGTGGCGGAATTGGTTGACGCGGCGGTCTCAAAAACCGTTGGGGGTAACCTCATGTGGGTTCGAATCCCACCCTCGGCACTTTAGAAATGAACCATAATACTAACTATAGTTGGAGTCCAAAACTCGCCTATGCAATAGGTCTGATTACTTCCGATGGTTCTCTCTCTAAGGATAAAAGGCATATAGATTTTACCTCTAACGACCTCCAGTTATTAAAAACTTTTAAGAGATGCCTTTTATTAAAAAATAAAGTCTGTATAAAATCTAATCCATATAAATTTAAAAATAAATCTTATCACGTGCAATTTGGAAATGTAAAATTTTACAATTGGCTATTAAAGATAGGCCTGATGCCAAATAAAACTCATTACTTAGGAAAAATGGATATCCCCAAAAGATACTTTAGAGATTTCCTTCGTGGGCATCTTGATGGCGATGGTTCAATCTTTACTTACATTGATAGATATATGCAATATAAAGGTAAAAGATATACTTATGATAGACTATATACGGGTTTCAATTCTGCCAGCGTTAAACATCTCAAGTGGATCCAGACCAATATAAGAAAGGCATTACATATCAAGGGGGCTTTGACTTCTTATTTAAAAAAAGACAGGAAATGTCCCATCTGGAATCTAAGATTCTCTAAAAAAGATTCATTAAGGTTGCTTTCTTGGCTATATTACAAACCTAATCTGCCTTGCCTAAATCGCAAGAGAAAAATTGCTGAAAGATTTATAAAAAAATAACAGGTAATAGAATTTAACTCCCACCTCCAGCATTCTTACTTTACTAATTAGTTATCTCAATTAACCATAGAATTAGGTAAGTTCTCCGCCACAAAACGTGGCGGACCCGCCAAAGCTGTGTGGCGGGGACTCCCTCTCCCGGCACTTACTTATAACCGCGTCTCTCCCTGCTCATAATTCACTCAAAAACCTTGCGCATTGTACAAAAACTCTAAATATGCTACTATATCTTTATGCGTAATAAGAAATTTATAATTCCTATTTTACTTTTTATATTAAGCCTTGCTTTACGCATATCCCTACTCAGCAAAGGCCCATACCATACTGATGCACTGGAACTGGCGATAAAATCCAGACTCACTATTTCAACTCTAAAATTACACTACCAGCACGGCGCAGGTTATCCTTTTAACGTTGTCCTAGGATCGATAAGCGAATTACTTCTATCTCTCTTTGGGTTAACAGATTTCACAGCAGTAAATCTAATGAGCGCTATTTTTGGGTCTTTAGCCGTAATGATGCTTTTCTTGGTTTGTAAAGAAATCCTCTCTAAAAAAACTGCTCTTATTAGCAGCATACTGTTTTCTGTCTCGCCGGCATTTCTGTCTGTATCAACATTTGCAATCAACCATCCAGCATCTATATTTTTTGCTTTATCTTCAATTTATTTTATGCTGCTTTTTTCAAAGAAGATGTTAGACAAATATCTAATTCTTTCTGGTATAAGCTTAAGTCTGTGCGCTTCGACGCGGTTGCCAGATATATTAATAATCTGTCCAGTATTGTATATATACATATCAACGCTGTTAAAGATTTGGAATGGCTGGCATGGGGCTATAACTGATTTTAAGCACCACTGGAAATTTTCACTTAGCGCCGGGTTACCTCTTATAATATTTTATATGCCAATGATTATGCTTAAGGGACTTAAGTCAATAATTGAGACTAACAGAAACATTAATCTTGGTAAATTTTTGTGGTTTAAGCCAAGAAATATACTCATGGCATTAAAATTCAGCTTGAGAACGCTCGCGCCCATAACAGCAATGCTATCTATACCTGGACTTTCTCTGCTAACAAGAGAAAGGCGCTGGATATCTATTATACTTATATTCTGGTCGCTACCCCTGTTTTATTTCTACGCTAATACTTCAACCTTAGAGCCCCGCTTTTTAATTATTAGCCTTATCCCTCTAATAATTGCTGCAGCCTATTTCATAGACAAACTTACAATTTATAAAAAATTGATTTTAAATTTTGTTGCTTACGTCTTTCTGCTACTTGCTGTTTTTGAAATGCTTCTATTTATACTGCCTATACTAAATTTCAGACATAATCATTCTCTGATTGTTGATTTTGCAAAAAATATCGCTAAAGAAATTGGGCCAAAAGCAAAGGTGATAGCTATTGATGAGGCATTATTCTTGCGTTATTTTGGTAATATTGATGTGATTGCAAGACCAGTTAGTTGTGATGAACAGGAATTAAAAGCATTTCTTAAAGGTATTGTTGATAAAAATTTGCAGGAGGGAAGGCGGCTGTTCATAATAGAGACGGCTCTGGAGGTGTACGATGATGACAAAAAATTTAGAAAAGCACTTTTCCGTCAATACAAATTAAAACTGGTAGGAGAGTATCTTAACGAAGATTGGCATCATGATAATTGCCGATTGTCTATATTCAAAGAAAAGTTATTCGAAATTATCCCTGCCAAATAAAACTTGAGAAAGACAAAAATATTAAGGCGACAATTCCCTCCAAGAGATTATCTGAACGTCAGCACTGATATTGGCCTCTATTGCTGCCATATAATCAGCATTATAGGTTACTGTGGCATTGCCGTTGAGTTCTGCTTCTTCTCCAGACCAGACACCTCCGTTAACATTCAGGCCGCCTCCGCCGCCATTGACCCGGAAAATTCCCCGCGTATAAATACAGCCGTCTATCTGGCCATTGCCGTTAATAGTTGAATCAAATGTTGCCGAAGGATTATTTAACACATCTCCCACAACTATAAAAAAACCTCCAACTGTTCCAATATTTCCGTTTAATACTAGGTCCCCTTCAATATAAACAAAATTTGGGATACCTGTCTCAGGCTGCATTGGGTCTACAGGAGGAGTCCTCCAAAAAGAAGCAGGAAAAGAATCTAACCCATTGTTTACATCCTCTAATCTTTGTGCATCATACACGTTACCTTGTGCTAACGCCTTATTATATAAATCATTAAAGTCAAGCATAGCCAGTGGGTTTGCCGTATCATCCTGAGTAACTGTTCCAGTTACATTGTCAGGGTTTTCAATTTCAGAATAATAAACTACATTTCCGTCCACCGAATATGCGTTGCCATTAAAATCTACCTCTCCCGATGAATATATCGCATTATCATAAAAATTAGCTGGTATTGCCTCTTTCATCCATGCCTCTAATATTCTTCGCTCTCTATAATTTGCCTGTGTTGGGATATAACCACTGCTCACAATAAGCTTCTTTACGCCCACAGTATTAAGACTAATACTAAATTCGCCGTTTTCAAAAGCAATCGCACCTGGCGCAGGAGTCCAACTATAATTGCCTCTTAACTGTTCTAGGGTATAATCCAGACCTGCCTCTGCAATATGCAGGGCTTGCGTCCTTTCAATATTACGAGAGATAAACAGCCGGTTAAATATTATCTTGCCACTTAAGGCGAGAAACAAAACCAATAATACAGCAATAACAGAATAAACAACTATCAACGCGATAGCACCTTTGGGTCTTATAAAAGTGTTTGTTTTCATAATCTAATTCCTCATTTTTGCATTGCTGGTTAAGGTAAATTCTATTTGCCGGTTTAAAAATGTATTTTGCCGAGCAGTTATAAAAATTTCTATCACCATAGGCGACGCAGGCATCCGCCTGAAATTTAGAACTACTATATGATTAGCTAAAACCGGATTGCGGCCATCTCCTGCAGACCTAATTAATTGATTACCTGAAAGTGAATAATTAACAAGCCAATTTGTTGGAGCATCATTTGACCATTCAACAGCACCCGAAGAATTTAAAATATCTCCGTCGGAGTCAATATCAAGGGGAATTGCAAATGAAATAGTAGTGTGCCAAAGACCATCTGCAGTTATAGGCCCTGCTGTTATTTTTGAACTGCGAGTCTGCCTTAATTCGGCGGTAATTAAATTAAGCGCGTTCTGCATCTCTTCTTGCAGGCTTGAACTTATATTAAACATCTCTATGGAATTACGCGTATAGGTGAGTGCTAACATTATAATAAGAAAGACAACAAAGAATACTGCTATGGCTACTAAGAATTCAGTTAAGGTTAAGGCTTTCTTGTTCATAAGTTTAATGTCTTGCAACATAAGTAGATAAGTATATAGGTGAATCTATCTTGTTATTGCTATTAACATCCTCTACAGGAGAAAGTGAGCCATCTAAATTTTTATCTTCGCCAATAATTCTACCATCGGAACTGCGCCAACAAACTGCAATATACACCTTTAAAAGATTGGGATTGGTATTATCAATGGCTATGCTGCCCTTGCTTGAGCCAGTGGGCAAAGCGGCTACTTCAAATGTAGCAGCATTATAATAATTGTAGGTATTGGCGAAATTATACTGCCTAATTTCTTCAAGTTTTGCGTTAGCTGACTGCAGCACTAAAAGCGACTCTTTGGAAACCTCTGCTAATCTAAAACAAGCAACCAGGCCGTAAAAAAATGCAATAAAAGCAATTAAAACAATGGCGCTGGTAACTAATAATTCAACTAAACCAATGCCTCTATTTTGAAAATTTTTTACTGCCTTAAAATTCATACTCTTCTTTTTATTTCTTTTCCAATTCCATGTCTTTTACAATATAATCCTGCATCCTTTTCTGGATAGATAGTATCATTTCCTGCTCTCTTTTTTCTTCTTGCTCATCCTGAGCATCAATTTTAGCTCGATAAACTGGATCAGTTTCATACTTATGATACTTAACGCCTTCTATTGGCGCACGAAAAGGTGCCCAAAATGATGAGCCAAACATCTTAGCATCCTCTAAAACTGTTGAGCCGAAATAACCCATCTGTTGATAGAATGACAATATCTTCTTCTTGCGGCGCTTAAAACGCCGAGTGGCAATTTTTGAATCAAGAGGCGCCTGATTTTGGCTATCAACTGTAAATTCTGGAATAATGATAGTGTTTCTCTTTACCACATAGCCATTATTATATTTTTTGCCCCCTGGCTCAATAGTGTAAACTGTAGCACAGCCAACTAATAAAGAAAAGTAGCAAGTAGCAAGTAGCAAGTAGAGAAATTTATTATTTAACATTTTCAAACCCTTTAATTCTCAGTTGGCCACAAGCTGCTGATATATCTTGACCACGAGCTTTTCTTAGTGTAGCACGGATGCCTTGTCT